>JAPKZB010000004.1 GCA_026393985.1 Acidobacteriota bacterium | reverse complement strand
GCGCCAGTCAGGATGGATTGATCCTAGTCTTACATGACACAACTGAGTTCTCGGTCAAGCGGGACAATCCGGCGCCCGTTGGCCTCCTCAAAAGCTTACGTTCGGGCCGATCCTATGTCACCCCGGAGGTAACTACCTGTGGGTGCTATTACACTCCAATCTGGCTCTTACGGCAAAAGGTCTCCCGTTGGGCCTATGCGCGGCAAAGTTCTGGACCCGCAAGAAATTCAAGGGGACGAACGCACTGAAGCGCCACGTCAATCCGACGCGAATTCCCATCGAAACCAAAGAGAGTATTCGCTGGATCGAAAATGTGAAAGCTTCCACTCGCCTATTGGGCCAACCCGCCCAATGCTTGCATATCGGCGACCGCGAAAGCGATATCTACGAACTGTTCTGCGCCGCTCAAGAGGAGGGAACCCACTTCCTGGTTCGAACTTGTGTGGATCGACGCAGCGGCCCCAATCGAGTCTGCATTTCCGAGCAAATGGCGACGATCCCGTCGCAAGGGCAACACCGGATCAGGGTGCCTGACCAGGACGGCAATTCAGCGGAGGCGGTCCTGGAAATCAAGTTCCAACGATTCCTGTTGCATCCACCGGAGGGCAAGCAGAAACGGTACCCGACGATGACGGTGACCGCCATTCACGCCTACGAAACCAAGGCACCTGAGAATCGAGAGCGGATCGACTGGAAGTTGCTTACGGACCTTCCGGTTGATGATTTGAAGGCAGCCGTCTGTCAGCTAGCGCGATACGGAATGCGCTGGAAGATTGAGGTGTTTCATAAGGTTCTCAAGTCCGGATGCCGAGCCGAGCAGTCCCACTTACGAACAGCGGAGCGACTGACTAACCTGTTTGCTATCTTCTGTATCATCGCTTGGCGAGTTTTCTGGTTGACCATGAACCAACGGGAAGACAAAGAGGCCTCGCCGTCCCTTGTCTTTACAGAAACGGAACAGAAGGTACTGGATCATTTCGTCAAGGACAGCCCTTCGGAATCACGGTCATTCACATTGCAGTACTATCTACGTAAAGTCGCCAAGCTGGGCGGTTATCTTGCCAGAAAGAATGATTCACCACCAGGCAACATGGTGATCTGGCGCGGCTTCCGGAAACTGAACGACCTCCACGCCGGCTTCTTGGCGGCTCGGCAGATTGTGGGTAATTGAAAGCGAGACCGGACGCTTACACACATTCAACCGGGCAAGCTGATACAGAACGCCTATAGCGAGAGCTTCAATGGACGGTTGCGGGAGGAGTTCTTGAATGTGAACTGGTTTCTGTACCTGTGGGATGCGCGAGGGCGAGCGGTGAGTTGGCGGTACGACTACAACTAGGAGCGGCCGCATAGCAGCTTGGACTACCGGACGCCGGCAGCGTTCGGGGTGCGCTGGCGGCGTCGCTCCGGACGGGGCCGGGTCCGCTGCGTCCCCGGGCCTAACGGTCTGCGGGGACTCCGCTCCGCCAGCCCCGTCCGGAGCGCCAGCTACCAGCGACAGGATAAGCTGATTTCATATTTCTAAATGGACGGTTTTTGAGGGCGGGTCAGGGCGAGGAGAGTGGCGGGTTTTTTGGTTTCGGGGATGTCGTAGCGACTTTCTCAAGCGTGTCGGCAACTAAAGTCGCCCGGCAGTGCGGAATCTCGTCTGCTGGAGAGAGCTAGGCGCAGTCTCAGTCAGGGCGGACCAAGAAACTCCTGCCAGGGAGTGGAGAAATGCACTGAGAAATATCAGTTGCGCGGATGTTGCAATGCGTGCAGGAAGAAACCTAAAGTTGAATCCGGCTGGTTTTCTAGCGCTCGAATCACCTCCTCATGGTGCGTCTTGTGGAGTTGTAATCTGCCGATGGCTAGGGAAAGCAAGAATTCTTTTAAAGCACTTTCGTAGACAACGTTGCCGTTCGAGATTGAAAAAAGGATCCAATCAAGCATTCGTCGGCTTGCTGGTAGGTCTGATTGATAATCTAGTTCACTCGGATGTGCTGCCCGAAGTAGGCTAGCCTGGATTACCCCGTCGTTGTAGCGGTAAAAATTATCTGGACTAATGACATGTCTGTTGTAGTGATTCTGCGACCACGGTTTCAACCGTCCCATGCCTTCACGCAGGTAGTGAAGAATTGCAGTAATCGTAAGATAGACGTCTGACTGGCTTGGTGAATTTTGTGTGTAATCGTGGTCCCACAATGCAAACTTCGGAGTTAGCTTCAGCGTACTCCCCCCCGAAGACGGCCAAAACAATGCATCTTGCAGTCCGCTGGCGCCGCCGTCCGTTTCTATTTGCTTCAAGCGATCTCTTACGACGTTGAGGAGGTCACCTGAAAGATTTTGCTTTTCCCAGTAATAAAGAAAGTCATTTTCCATCTCCCATGCGTTCGCGTGTAGCGCGTGCTCGGCGGGTAGAAAAACTCGTTCGACGATATGCAGGCTATGCTGCTTGGGGCGTTCACCAAATTGCAAATTGCTACAAAGTTGATCTAAGCTGCTCTTGTTCCGTGCGCGAGCAATTCCGACCAAATATGAAATGCTTTGGTTTTCCTGAATTATCCTCAGGATTTGGCTAATTGGGAGTAGGTCTCGGCCAGTGCTTAGTGAGCTGGCTACAACAAGCGTTGTTCCTGTTTGAGAGGTGTAGGCATGTGGATTTACAAAAATCTCGCTCGCGTTCAATATTGTGATAGTTCTATTTGTGTAAGATGAGGTCACGGTTTGGACATGCTCGGCTAGTGTGCGCGATCCCTCATCGTCGACATGGATTATTCGGTTGGTTGTAGCAGGTATTTTGTAGAGAATTCTTTCGAGTTCTTGGTTTGGTGCGGACTGTATGGCCGTCAGAAAGTTTGCTGCATCAATAAATACCTCGTTCGGTTTCTGTGCGTCCGAATGGACCGCCTTGTTAATTTTGATCAGTTTCTTTAAGGTAATCTTTTTGAGAAACGTTCTTAATTCAGTGGAGGAGTCCGTATTCAATAGGACCACCTCTTTCACAGGTGGCGTTTCTGGAATAAAGTGGTCGCCAGCGATGATTATCAACGGAACTCCCCTTTTGCACATGGCACAGCTTGAAGCCTTGTGGTTTTCAATTTGCGTAAAAGTTTTTGGATTCAGATGGCATAGGAGGTGGCCCGACGGTAATGTTTCGCCATTGTGCAGCACTGTGACCATAGTATCCTCTTTGGTTTTGCTCTTTTGCAGAAGACGTTGCTGTAAGTTTCCGCTAGTCGAGGCGGATATAATTACAAGGTGGTCTTGTCGAAATGTAAACTGGTCTATGCCGCTATAAGACCCAAAGCTGTCAATCACTGGAGACTTAAGCGTTGGAATAAGTGTTTTCTTGATCGCAACGGCAGCGTAGGCTAGGGCGTGGATCGCCGGGGTGTCGGTTAGTATGAAGTGTGTCTTGTCGGTGATATAAGGGGCGATCCATGAAGCGATAAAAGCTATCTCCGGGCCGTGTACCAACAGATTTGCTGTTCGAAGGAACTTGTCAGTGTGGGTGGTGTTGTTTTTCTGGTAGTGAAAGTGGGGATTCGCATCAATCAATGCATGGTGTTTTTCGACCAAATGGCGGAGCCCCGTCTCGCGGATCTGGTTTAATGTTGGAAGTTTGCCAGTGCCCGGCTTTTCCTTAGTGGTCTTCGTGTGGATGTTATTACTACTGATCGTATTTGTGTGGATCTTTTGTTGGGCGGTTAGCTGCGTGTAATGCGGAAGCGCGTTTACTATGAACGAATCGGTGCTCAGCGTTTGGAGAGTGCTTTCTAAGCCTTCTGGCCCAAGAAGCAAAACGTTATCTGTCGGAACTGTGTGGTCGAAAAAAGCCTTTAGTGCGCTCTTGAGGCTTTCCGGGGCTGCGTCCGGGGAGGGGCAAAATGCAACCGTCGTGGTCGTTACGGCAGATGCGCCGTGTTGTTCGTCAGTTACATTGAAGATGAAATACTCCACAGTAGGTCCTAGAAGAGAAGGTGGCTTAGCGGGAAGATAAAAGTTATCAAAACGCCCTCGGCCCGGGCGTGGGTGGTCTTTGCTGCGTTTCCGCTCCAGTCGGAGAAGAGTGGTGCCCCAGCATGAGTATAGTCTGGAGAACCCGCATATGGATGGTCGATAAAATTTCGATATATGTTGAGTCGTCCAGTACGGACGCGGAGAAATCCTTGATGTTCGGAGAGAATTTGGAGTATTGCAGGCAAGCCTTTCCCTCGATGAGTTGCTCCGCTGCTAGTCCTGTGGAGGTGGAAACGGCTTTCGACTGCGTCAATCTCTGTATTTAAGTCGTCCTGCGGTGTAAGGTTACGCTTCAAGGCTCTGGCCGCCAGTCCGGGACCGCTGTCAAGTACTGAAACTTCGAGGAGTCGGACCTGCTCACTGATGTGATCAAAGTGTTTATTTGCAAGGTAGTGGTGGATCGGTCCGGAGAGAGTGGATTGTGTCCGCAGGTTGTTAATATCATTTCGGTGTACTTCAACCCGTATTGCCCGCAGGCCTAACGCATACGGGTTCAAGTTAGCATCCGTCCGTGCCCACCTGTGAGTGTTCTCGAACAGTTCGAATAAAACGGTGCAAATTGGTGGTAGTAAAGTTGTGACTATTGGGTGGTCTTTGGGTATTGTCTTGACAGCAATCAGAGCGTTATAAAGTTGTTGTCTCATCAGCTGCGTGAACTCATGTTGGAGAAGCATCCCTTGGTCAGCGTCTTCTGCTGGATAGTATAGCGGAGTAAGGTTTTCGACGGACCGTCTGTGGTCTTTTAGAAGAAAAAATAACTTGGGGCCACGTTTGACGTTCTCGTTAACGGCTTGATTTAACCTCGAATATAGGGATTCGCGGGGAATGGTGAGTTCTGTGAGGGTGCCACTTAAAAGGAGCGTTTCTGCAAGAATTAGGGCAACAAGTCCGTGGTCGGTACGGATGAGCCCTTCTATTGATTTTGCAGCGTCCGTCGCACGATAAACCTCGAGGTGTGATCCGCCTCGTCGTTTCCATGTGATCAGGGCTTGGATTAAGGCAGCATCTACGCCGAAGTGACGCTTCGGTAGCTTCGTCTGCACGAGAAGTCGTGCACCTGGGTTTGCTTCGATGGCTTTCAGGACGGATTCGATGCCTTGGATGCTGTGCTGAGACTCAAATGAGATTCTTTGGTTCATGGATCAATGGTCAGACTTACGATCAATCGTTGATGACTAGTTGCTTTGAGGTAAAACGCTGTGATTCACCGACCGGCTTTAGAGGTGATGGTATCTGTTGCGCGGGCCCGCGAGCACTAATCGTTCCATTCTGTCCACGCCTGCCCTATCATGGTCCGTAACAAGTCTTGGTAGCTATTAACATCTTGTGGCGTCAGGCGAATCCTGTACCAATTGGACGTCCGATCGTAACCAATGGTATCCAAGGTGCTTTGGCTAAGTCGATCCTCTAAGGAGTCAATCTGTTCAAGTCGGATAGAGAGCACAAGGCCGCTTTTATTGGGCTGAATTGTTAAGAAGTTGTTCGCAATATTGTGCTGATTGGACAAGCCGATGTACCCCTTGGTGTAGTTCAATTTAAGTGTTTGATCCATCTCTTTCACAAGGGATTCAAGACTATCGGCGGCGTCTACAGTGTTCTTGGCGGCCTTTTTTAGCCAGTACTCTCTGTTGGCAGAGGGCGTAGTTGTGTCTGGTTCTAGTCTGCCCCTGCTTGTTTCACTAAGGACGGTTGTGAATACAAGCGATAAGTGCTGTTCGACTTTGAAGGCATACAGTTGAATCGCGATCAGGGGAATGGCGCTGTTAAACAGACTTACTACGTTTAAAAAGCGACTCGTGATGTGTTCTGCTACTATGACGGCACAATGTTCGTATTGCGGATATAGTTTTCGTTCGAGGTCCCAGTATTCGATAGTGCGAATTATATGGGATTCGTCTATGGGGCCGAGTTGCACTTCAACTTCATAGCGTTTTCCTGATTCCGAATCCACCAGTAGAAGATCGAATCGGCCGGCTCGGGGCTGTTTGATCTCCTTTCCAATCACCGTTAGGTCGCCGAGTCCTAAAATCGAGGGCGTTTCGGCGATTTTGGCCTGTACCCAAGCCTCTGTATACTCAGTGCTGGCCTTGAGGTTTATTCGTTTGGGGAGTGTGTATGTAAGGCTGCTCATGTGATGATGATGGTTCGAGTGTCTTGATGTTGGCGCCCACTAAGACGCGGCAGGGTCACGCTTCGCGTATTGTGGTTGTTTGGGTATTAGTTTACGGTCGTCGAGTTCGCTACGAAGATGTCAAGACGGAGAAGGGGCGTGGTTGGTACTGTCATTCCAGGAAGTGTTTGAGGATGATGTATTCCTGTCGTTTCAAGGGTGGGTGTGGTCCTTGGCAACGACTGTGTCGTAAAGGCCGTAGTGGCCTAAATGAGGATGGCTGTCGATTCCGGTGTATCGCAGGGAGGCATCCTCATAACGCCGGAATGCAAACACCGCTTGATTCATCTGTTCCGTGTTGAAAACTTTCAGTTTCACCAGTAGGTGGAAGTCCTTTACCGTTAGGCCCGTCACCGCTTGGAAAAGGTCTGGCTCAAGTTTTGTGATGACATCTTGGAGCGTATTCTCTCGAAAGTCGGTGAGGTACATGAAAGCGGGAATGCGGGTGGCAAATTTGATAAGCTTTTCTTGCACCTGTTTGCGCTTAGACTTGTATTCCTTTTCTTCTGCACTGAGTTCTTTTTTCTCCGTTGGTGTCAAATCCTCCGTCCTTGCCTTGGTTTTTAGATCCTTCACTTTCTCGCTCTTATTAATGATAGTGTGGATGATGTTGTCGCCGAGTGCGCGCCAGCCCTCTATCCTCTGGACTGCCGCCATGGCCTCTGCATCATCGATGATGCGCCTTAGGGTATCATTATCGACATTCACTAGGAGCGCACTTTCCCATTTCCGCGCTAGGAGCGTGGCCGATGTTCCGGCCATCGCGATGTCAAGGATTCCGCCTGCATCAATCTGCGTCATGTTTGCACCGTCATATGCCAGCACCGGCAAAAACGACACGAGATCCTTCACCGCGTTCTCAGGGTTGGGCTCATTGGGTGAGAGACCGATTCCATACTCGGAGAGCTGCCGAAGAGCGCGAGTTGGCGCAAAGTCAAAGACGAAGCAGACGGGCTTTAGAATCTCCTCTTCGTTTGGATTGTCGCCGTTTGGATTCTTGATGGACCAGGGCGACTGAATTCGGAATGCCGCTTGAAAGTACGTCTCAGGTGATTTGAGATTGCGCAGCATTAGAATCGATGACCACTGCGGTACGGTTACGCCGGTGGTTAGCTTGCCGCAGGAAAGTGTTATCGTCTTGGCTTCGAATCCGCTGCCAATGGCCTTCCTAACTGGCGGCAGAGCCTCCAAGCCTACGCCGGCGGAGGTCCCTGCGGACACCACCACATCGTAGTCAAGCCAGAAAACATTCTGCTTCTCGCTCAACAGGTTCGCCATCGCATGACAAGCAGCGACGTTAGGCAAAAACCAGAACGAATGTTGGAGGTATGGAAGCAACCGTGTGTCAGAGTACGGGAAGGGTGGACGCGTCCCGGTCTTGAGATGCTCAACAGCCTTCGAGGTGTATCCGCCACGAATAATGTCGAGCCATTTCTGTACGTCGCTCTTGTGTTTGAACTGCGCCGCTTTGCCTCTGCCGGTCGCTTCGAAAAAGGCGTTCAGATCGAACTCATCAAACTCACCAGCACTAGCAATGGCAAGCAACTCATCTGGCATCTGGTAGGTAAGGAGTCGCATCTGCGGCAACGAACCATATGGATTCCACGCTCCTGGATTCTGCGCGGCAAACTCCTCCTTGGCCCTCTGCTCATCGGTGTATGTCCAATTGAAGATCTGCTCTTCAATGAATTCTCCCGTTGCCAGTGCTCGAAACGGTGTTCCCGAGAGGTAGAGATAGGCTCTGGTTGTGATGGGCAGGAACTCAGTTTCCTTCTCCGAAAGCTCACTCAGGTCTTCGTTCACATCCTCAAGGCCAGAGCCATACTCAAGCTTCGCTTCTTTTTTGAATACCGCTTCCTCCTCGCCCTCAAAGAGTTCCTTGGCAGTTTCGCGCCACGCGCCGAAGTGGTACTCATCGAAGATCACCAGATCCCAGTTCACTTCGTGAACCCATTCGTTCCTGGGTTTGATGTTCCCAGCAGAATCTCGCCCAAGGAGATCCTGGAAAGATCCGAAGTAGGCTAGGGGCGTCTCTCGGCTTACGTTTCGTGGGTCCCCATCCGAGTTCCGCGAAAGGTACGTCCAGCCATCGAAGTCAATGTGCGACTCAAGATCCGTCTGCCATGCGTCTTCCACGGCGGGCTTAAACGTGAGCACCAGCACACGCTTCGCTCCGAGTTGTCTCGCTAGTTGATACGAAGTAAATGTTTTGCCAAAACGCATCTTCGCGTTCCAAAGAAACCGTGGGGCCGCGTTCTGATCTTCTGTCCAGATCGATCTGAAGTACGAGATTGTCTTAGCGACGGCCTCGGCCTGTTCCCTGCGCATGGGAAACGTCTCGTGATGGGTTCCAGAAAACTGCTGGCCGGTTCGCAACTCGGTCAGGACTGTCTTCACGTCTTTGACCGAGCAACGCATCCATTCAAGCTCGACGTTCTCAAAACCCTTCTTCGTAAGAGCTGAGCGAACACTGTAGTCTGTAAAGATTCCGCCGTCGTCGCGATCAGCGAGTTCATCCAACTCGATGGTGTAGTTCTTAATCGCAGCAGATCTCAGTTGTTCGGCGATACGCTGCTTCACGTCGCGCGTTGTTTGTCCAACCTTGAGCAGCCCCTTATGGGCGTCGTCTTTGATCGAATACGCGTAGATTCGCGGCCGCGCCTTTGGCTTTGGCGCTAGGATTTCGTCGATAGACTTACTCATCGTCGATGTCGTCCGAAGGCGCTTCGTCGAACAAATCCATACTGTGTTCAGCAACCTGCGATTCGATGAAGTTGATCTCCTCTCTGGTCAGACCATAGCGCCTGTATAGCATTTCGTCAGTCCAAGGCTTGTCAAGCGGCAAATCCGGGATGAAAGCGTAAACATTCTTTGGCGCATCCTGGGTAGACTTTCGGAGTGACACGAGGAAGCGCGCGAACCGTGTGCTCAGATAACTCGCATAGTTCATCGCTTCGCTTTCGGTATCGAAGATGCCTGCCACGAGATAGCTTTCAGTACAGGCGGTGCCGGGCTCTGCGATTATTGGCTTGCTGAGAAACTTCGTCTCTACGGCAGCGCTGGTGCCTTGGACACGAGTCATCAGGACCTTCCACTTGTCAATCCAGTGTTCGTTCGTTGGGATCTCTGAGCGATTGACCCAGCTGACCCGTTGAGACCCGAAAAGTCTGACGGGGTTCTTGAGGCTCTTCGGGTCGGGTTTGCCGTGAAAGAAGGTGCGCAAGCCAAACGGCTTTTGGCTTGAAACGCGGGCCTCAAGCGTTGGCTCCTTCTTCGCTCTGATCTTTTCCAGAATGGGCACAGCCTCGTTGCGCCGAACCAAGACATCAAAGGCATCCAGGTAGCGGGAAACAACTGGCCCTGTTGGCTTCCCATCCCAGATTGTCTGCACTCCGCATGGCCCGTTGTGATCTCGATCCCACAAGAAGTATGAAATCCCGCCGCGAATTTTCACACCAGGAAATCCCTCATAAAGCTTCGGATAGTCGACAATTGCTCGCATGCGCTTGTCGGCGAGCATTCGTGCCCGGTATTTGTCGAGTCCCTTGCCGCCTGCCATCCACCGCGAAGGAGTCACAAACACCGCGTATCGCGGATCAAGTTTCAACGCGTTCTCCACGAACAACTGGTAGATGGGAGCGGCGCTTGCACCGTGACCGCCATCGTCCAATTGGTACGGGGGATTTCCGATGATTACGTCAAATTGCATATCTCCTCCAAACAGCTCGGCCATCCGAGCCTGAATATTGTCCGTGTGTGTAAAAGCATAAGCGTGGGTTTCACGCCGTTCGCCCAGATCCAGGGCTTGCTGGCTTGCCCCGCAATAGGTGCACTTTCCCTTTGCCCACCGGTGCTCCATGCGTTGGAACCAGATGTTGCCTGCATCATTGGTGAACTTTGAGGCGATTGAATGCGGTCCATTTGCGTGCTTCGAGCAGTAGACGCTTCGTCTCGCCAAGAGACTCGTTAAATGTGTAATACCGATTCCAAAAACCTGCTTGGTAAGGATGTGATCAACTCGCTCCTGAAGATCGGGAATCCGCTTCTCCAGGCCCTTCGACAGGCGGCTGGTGATCTCGCGCAAAAACACACCGGATTTCGTAAACGGGTCGAGAAAACTCACCGATGGATTCGTCCAGATGTCTACGCCCTTGTTGTTGGCAGCCCATGTGTTCGCTACTAAATCCAACATTTTGTTCGCGAACTCAGGCGGCGTAAACACCTCGTCGTTGGAGAGGTTAGCGATACACGTCAGGACGTCAGGGTTTCTTCCGCGCAAGACGAAATTTGCCTGAGTACTCATGCGACCTCCTTGGGCCGATCACCCAGTGAAGCGGCCAATTCGCCGATCGTCATGGTCGGGTAGGTCTTTGTCGGCATGAAGATCTCTTGCTTTCCCAGATGAGCAAAGAGAGAACCTTCGGCGCTGAACGATGACGAGAGAGTTAACGTGTTCAAGTTGAAATCGCGGCGTTGAAACTTGCCCTTGCCCAGGTAACCCCACTCAGCGAAAATGATCGCTTTTCCGTCGCTTGTGCACATCTTCAGGGCGTCGCCATGGACGATGTTCAGCGATAACACATATGCTGCTGCCCTATAGTATTCATCCGATTCTTCGAGCTTTAGGTAGTCAGCTAGAATTTCCAGCATGTTCATGCGACACTCGGCGATATTGTCTTCGAGCAACTCGATTCCATAGGTGCACATCAGAGCGAGCAGCGCATACTGCTTCTTCTCAAAATCAGATCTACCGAACTTGAGTTCGACGGCGGCGAGCTTGCGCTGCAAAATCTTGACGAGAAAATTGCCGCTGCCACAGGCTGGTTCCAGAAAGCGCGAATCAATGCGCTCGGTCTCGGCCTTGACCAGGTCCAGCATCGCCTCAACCAGCCACTCCGGGGTGAACACCTCGCCATGGTCGGCGACCCTTTGCTTCGACTTCACTTGGCTCCTCTCGGTTGGGAACTTGATTCACGGCCTAAAGCGGCCAAAGGTCTTTGTGGCGCGTCAGGCATTTCCATAGCTCCGAACCAAAAGTGGCTTCGCTTTCTCAAGGTCTTGTTCGCTGCGAATCGTTAACTCCAGATCACCCGTTCCCCAGTGTCCAATCGATCGGACATCGCGCGAAAATCCCTTCTCCATCGCGACGGACTCAGGGTCAAGTTTAAGGTAGAGCATTAGCTTGTCCTTGCGAATCTCGATGCAAACAAAATTCTTCAGGCGCTTGAACGCTATGTAAAGATTCAGACGCTTCTCCTGCACGTCGTCACCGAGCGCCGAGAGAAACGCTCGGAGTGATTCAAAGACGTCCAAAAGCGGTCCATGAAGTGCCGCCAAGCTTTCAGTGACGGTCTTGTCCGTTGAGCGCTTCTCCTGCGACTTGGGTGGCTTCGCTTCAGCGGTTTTGACCGTTACAGCATTGACGAGTTCCAATAAGAGCAAATCTGCCCCGAACCTCCTGTAACGGATCAGTTCGATGTTGCGATTGATCTGTTGAACCGCGTGCTCGTCGTATCTCGTAAAGTCGGCGGCGATACATAGCAACCGGCTGCCATTCCAGTCGATGCGGTCTGCTTCTTCACGGCCATACTTGTCGATCACTAGGAGCTTCACTTCAGCTTTGTGATCGAGAAGCCAATCCAGGTAGAACAACCCTTGGTTGATCACGTTCTCGTTGATCGCGCGCTTGTATTCGATGATTACTGGACAGGCATTCTCGTCGATGCCAAGCGTGTCGATTCTTCCACCATGTGTCTTGCCGGTAGCGTATTCCGAAACGAGGAAGCGAACGCCAAGCATCACGTCGAGATTCGACTCGATGAGCGTCTGTAATGACTTCTCAAGCTCCACCGAGTCACTGCGGATCTCGGTTATGGTGTTTGACGTGTTTCGGAATAGTTTTAGGTCGCTCATTATTGGTGGGGGCTCACGGCGGCTGCATGAGCCGTGAAGTCCTAAAGTACCAAAGAAGGCGTTGATCGGCCGGGGGGATGGTTTTAGGTGTCGAAAGCCATTGATCAGTTGCGGTGGCCGCCCCGTGAGGTGTTGTGCGCTTCGAGTTGGAGGTTAAGAGGGGAGAGCGTAACGGGATCAGGAAACGTTCGAGGGTACCTATTCTGCCCGTTACTCCGACGGGTGTTCTGGCCCTCTTTGGCGTAGAGCGAAATGTTCGCCCGCAGCGGGCGGGGCGGCGGGAATGTTTAAGGCCGGCTTTTCCCTTTCGGGTTGGCCGGCCTTTGTTTGGTTGGTTTGGGGATTAGGTTTGTTTCTGGTTAGAAGGCGTAGCGGAGGCCGAATTGGACTCGGCGGCGGCCTCCGTCCGTCAGGCCTTCGTTGGCGAAGCCCGCGTTGTTCACGTTCGCCTGCGGGATGCCGTAGTCGCGGGTGTTCGTCAGGTTGTAGAAGTCCACGCGGATGTCAAACGTGTGCTTCTCCCAGGGGAGACGCACCACCTTCTTCAACGCAATGTCCACGTTGTTAATGCCGTCCGCGCGCAGGACGTTGCGGCCCACGTTGCCCATCGGGTTCGCCGCATTGACCAGGGAGAAGAGGTTGAAGACCCCTCCCGTAAACTGGCCGGCGCTGCGAATCTGGCGCATGTCCATGCTCGACAGATCGAGGTTCGTGTTCAGGTTGGGACGAATGGAGGTGCCAACCAGGGCGTCAATCCCCGAGAGACGGCGGCCGGGGTCCGAACCGTTCAGCGGGGTGAAGGGCGGGCCGCTCTGGAAGCTGATCAGCGAGGAGACCATCCAGCCGCCGAGGATGCGGCCGGCAGCGTTTTCCTGCTTGCGGAGGAAGGGGAGTTCGTAGGTGAAGTTGGTGGTGAAGCGGTGCGGACGGTCGTAGGTGGAACGGCCGCGGTCGGCGCGGCGGTTGAAGCTGTCCTGGGGGACGGCGATCTCGCCGGCGACGGAGGGGTTGAAGATCTCCGAGGCGTCGTCAATGAAGGCGCTCCAGGTGTAGTGGGCTCCGATGGCGAAGTTCTGGGAGAGGCGCTTTTCGATTGAGGTCTGCCAGGAGTGGTAGATGGAGGAGGCGGCGTTGGCGCGGTGGCGAATCGGGCCGCGCGCCGGGTTGACGCGGACGACCGGGTTGGCGGCGCCGCCGAAGTTGTTGGTGGTGGGGAGGGTCGGGTTGCCGTCCAGGGTCTGGAAGAGGGCGGTTCCCTTGGTGGAGACCAGGCCGGTGGTGAGGACCCAGTTGCGGGCGAGTTCGCGCTGGAACTGGAAGGCGAACTGCTCGACAACGGGGGCGCGGAAGTTGGAGTCGACGATGGTGCGGGGCAGTTGGGCGGGGTTGGTGGGGCCGGGGGTGACACGGCCCTGGGCGATGTCCTGGATGCGCTGGTAGGCGCCGGGCTGGCCGGCGGGGAAGTTGTTGACGATGGTGAAGGGGAAGGCGCTATAGATGTTGAGGTAGATGTTGTTGAAGATCAGGTCGTAGGTGCGGGAGTAGCCGCCGCGGAGGACCAGTTTCTGGTTGCCGGTGAGCTTGCCGAGGAGGCCGGGGGCGCTGCCGAAGCGGTAGTTGAAGCCGAAACGGGGGGCCCAGTTGTTGCGGTCGCGGGGCGGGGCGGGGTCGACGCGGAAGTCGGGGTTGTTGTTGTTGGCGGCGACGACGCGGGTGTTGACGCCCTGGAGGAAGTTAAAGGCGTTGCCGGGGGTTTCGTAGCGGAGGCCGTAGGTGATGGTGAGGTTGGGGCGGATGCGCCACTCGTCCTGGAGGAAGAAGAAGTAGTCGTAGTAGCGGTAAGCCTGCCAACGGCCGACGCCGGGGAGGAAGGAGTTGATGGAGGCGTTGATGGGGAGGTCGTCGATGACGCTCTGGAGGGTGGAGTAGGCGATGCGGCCGCGGATGGTGGGGTTGAAGTCCTGATTCTGGTCGAGGCGGCGGAAGTCGAAGCCGGCTTTATAGGAGTGGGTGCCACGGAACCAGGAGAAGTTGTTCATGATCTGGTAGTTGGTGACGGCCTGGGCCTGGGGGAGGTTGACGGCGAGGCCGATGGCGGTGCGGCTGGTGGCGGCGTTGAAGCCGCTGAGGCCGAGGCCGGAGACTTCAAACGAGGGGATGGCGAGGGCGCGGGCGTCGGCGGCGGTGGTGACGGAGACGACGCGCTGGAAGCTGGTGCGGAACTCGTTGAAGACGGAGGCGGAGAGGGAGGAGTTGAGGAAGAGGTTGGCGGCGTTACGGTCGGTGGGGGAGGAGGAGGTGAGGCCGGGGGGGACGGACTGGCCGCTGACCTGGGTGCGGGTGTCGACGAGGACGCGGCCGCCGAGGGTGTGTTTGTCGTTAAAGCGGTGGTCGCCGCGGGCGGACCACTGCCAGGCGTTGAGGAGGGCGGGCTGGGCGCCGGCGAGGGTGCCGGTGGGGATGGAGAGGGTTTGGCCGCCGGCGGTGACGGTGGCGGGGGCGCCGCCGGCGATGCCGGCCGCGGGGAGGAAGTCGAGGAGGGCCTGGAGCTGGGGGCGGCCGGCGGCGAGGGGGCGGAGGAGGGCTTTGCCGGCTTCGGTGGGGGCGCCCTGGATGGCGGTGCCGGCGGCGAACTGGCGGTCGGTCCAGCGCATGAGGGAGCCGAAGAAGAAGGTTTTGTTCTTTACGATGGGGCCGCCGCGGGTGGCGCCGAACTGGTTTTCAATGCGCCAGGGGGCGCGGGTGAAGCCGGAGAGCTTTTCGACGTTGGAGCGGGCGTTGAGGCGGTTGCTGTTGTGGTACCAGAAGGCGGTGCCGTGGATTTCGTTGGTGCCGCTTTTGGTGACGATGGAGACGACGGAGCCGGCGGCGCGGCCGTATTCGGGGAGGAACTGGTTGGTGATGATGCGGAATTCGGCGACGGTGTCGGGGTTGTTGATCTCCTGCTGGAGGCCGCCGACGGAGGGGTTGTTGGAGTCGGAGCCGTCGACGACGAAGTTGTTGGAGCGCTGGCGCATGCCGTTGACGGAGAAGGAGACGCCGCCGGAGGTGAAGCTGGAGTTGCCGGAGGACATTTGGGCGACGCCGGCGACGGAGAGGGCGGCGTTGAGGATGTTGCGGCTGGGGGAGAGGGGGAGTTCTTCGATGCGCTTGGAGTCGAAGTTGGCGCCGACTTCGGCGTTGGTGGTGTTGATGAGGGGGGCTTCGCTGGTTACGTTGACGGTTTCGGTGGCCGATTTGACTTCGAGTTTGACGAGGAATTCGGCGTTTTGGTTGAGCTGGAGGGTGATGGGGCCCTGGACGTAGCGGGCGAAGCCGGGGGCTTCGACGGTGAGTTCGTAGTTGGCGGCGGGGAGCTGGGGGATGCGGAAGCGGCCGTCGGAGCCGGTGGAGGCGGCGTTGAGGAAGCCGGTGGCGAGGTTTTTGACGGAGATTTTGGCGTTGGCGACGACGGCGCCGGTGGGGTCGGAGACGGTGCCGAGGACGGAGCCGGTGGTTTGGGCCCAGAGGGCGGCGGTGCTGAGCAGGAGCGCGGCCGCGGTGCGGAGGAGCGGAGTTGGCATAGGGTTTTTCCTTGGGGTAGTTACGGCAGTAACCAACCTGTAAAGATGCTTCCGCAATTTGCACGGATTCAGTTTCCTGGTGGGATTGGTGTATGGTTTGAGGATGAACTGGAGTGCGATGGGCGCGGGATTGCTGGCTTTGGCGGTGGGTTTGGGGGCGTTTGGGGCGCACGGGCTGCGGGGGCGGCTGGATGAGTATGCGATGGGGGTGTATGAGAAGGCGGTGTTTTACCACTTTGTGCATGCTCTGGGGATTTTGGTGGTGGGGCGGTGGCGGGAGTTGGGGGCGGCGGGGGGGCGGATTTGCGGGTTGTTGGGGTGGGGGATTTTGTTGTTTTCGGGATCGTTGTATCTGCTGGCGGTGACGGGGGTGAGGAGTTGGGGGGCGGTGGCGCCGGTGGGTGGGGTGGCGTTTCTGGTGGGGTGGGGGTGGCTGGCGGTGAAGGCGGGGCGGGGGGGGGCGATGGGTTGTGTGGGGTTGTTGGGGGTGGTGAGTTTGTGGGCGGGGGACTGGCCGCAGGCGGGGGGGCCGGCGGGGACGTGGACGGTGCGGGGTGGGGCGCCGCCGGTGCGGTGGAGTGTGGCGCGGAATGAGAATATTGCGTGGCGGCGGGAGTTGGTGAACGGGGGGCAGAGCGGGATTGTGGCGGCGCGGGGGCGGCTGTTTTTTACGACGTTTGCCAAGGGGGAGAAGGGGTTTAGCGGGCGGGTGACGGGGTGGGCGGTGGAGGCGCGGACGGGGCGGACGCTGTGGAGCGCAGAGTTGGCGGGGGTGGAGAAGAGTCCGATGTTGTATGCGTATAGTGACGCGACGACGCCGACGCCGGTGACGGATGGGCGGCATGTGTGGTTTTGGAACGCGAGCGGGGAGATGGGGTGTTGGGATTGGGAGGGGCGGGAGGTATGGCGGCGGCAGTGGAAGCCGTGGGGGAAGCCGTTTCCGTTTAACAAGCAGTTTGAGCCGATGATGAGTGGGGATTTGATTTACAACGTGGAGCCGGGGGAGCGGGAGGGGTGGAATTATCTAAGGGCGTTTGACAAGAGAACGGGGCGGCTGGTGTGGACGAATGAGGACGGGACCACGACGTACAACACGCCGCGGCTGGGGCGGACGCGGGAGGGGCGGGCGGCGATACTGCACGGGCGGGGAGGGTGGCACGAGGTGCCGGAGGGGCCGGTGGGGTTGAGTTTGACGGATGCGCGGACGGGGCGGAGCTGGTGGCGGTTTGTGGCGGGGGATGGGCGGGAGGGGGCGCCGACGTGGCAGGCGTTGTATGTGATGCATTGGGATGCGCGGTATGCGTACTGGTTTCGGATGAATCCGGAGGAGTCGCATTTGGTGATTGACGCGGGGACGGGGCGGCTGGTGAAGGAGCAGTCGCTGGTGCGGGGGGTGGATTACCGGCGGTGGAACCGGGAGACGGGGCGGTATGAGTTGCTGGCGGGGGTGAATTTGCGGGAGGTGGGGGATGGGCGGCCGTTGGGGGAGGGGGAGGTGATCCGGGTGCAGCCGGCGTGGCACGCGAATGTGGTGGTGGGGGGATATCACTACTTCCTGACGAGCACGGGGCATCGGCGGAACCGGAAGCCGCCGAAGGGGCGGGCGGGTCCGGCGTATTGCGTGGGGCGGGTGGCGGTGGGGACGGGGAAGGTGGAGTATTTGGAGCTGCCGGTGGGGGTGGATGAGGCGGGGCGGCGGATTTACGGGGTGGCGCTGCGGGCGGAGACGAAGAACGCGGCGGGGGAGGAGGTGGCGACGGAGGAGCGGAGCCGGATGGACGGGTGGGAGACGCCGGCGTTTTGGGGGAGTCCGGTGGGGATTGGCGGGAAGGTGTATTTTACGACGTCGGTGGGGACGGTGTATGTGTTGGACGGGGAGGCGAAGGTGTTGGATGAGCGGGCTATTTTGGGGGTGAATGATTTGGGGGTGTTGGGGCGGACGTGGAGTCAGAATGCGGTGGCGTGGGATGGGAAGCGGTTGTATCACCGGACGGCGAAGGAGTTGCTGGCGATTGGGAAGTAGGGCGGAAGGGGGCGAGGAGTTGGCCGGGGAGGGAGGTGGGGTAGTGTTCGATGCCGGCGAAGCCGAGGCGGGCGGGGTGTTGGTTGGTGTGGGGTGGGGGTAAATAGGCGGTGCGGAAGAGGTAATCCCAGAGGGAGAGGGTGATGGCGAAGTTGCGGTTGACGGGTCCGGCGGCGGGGTGGTTGTGGTGCCAGAGGTGGAGTTGGGGGTTATTGAAGAGATATTGGAGGGGGCCGAGGGGGAGGCGGAGGTTGGAGTGGGCGAAGTGGCCGATGGTGGTGTTGAGAATGCCGTAGGCGAACAGGGCGGCGGGGGAGAAGCCGCAGAGGGCGGCGAGGGGGTAGAGGAAGGCGCGGTAGAGGGGGATTTCGAGGGGGTGGAAGCGCCAGTTGGCGAGGAAGTCCATGTGGGTGGCGCTGTGGTGGACCTGGTGGATGCGCCAGAGGAGGGGGACGCGGTGGAGGAGGTTATGGATGAGCCATTGGGCGAAATCGAACAGGAGGAGGAGGGTGAGGAACTGGAGGGGGAAGGGGAGGGCGGAGAAGAGGTTGGCGGGGGGTAGGGTGAGGCGGAGGGTGAGGAGGCCGAGGAGGAGGCCGACGACTTCGGAGTTGAGGAGGAGGTAGGCGAGGTCGGTGAAGAAGCCGGGGCGGAGGAGGGGTTGGGGGCGGCGGGGGGCGAGGCGTTCGAGGAGGAGGAAGAGGAGGGAGAGCGCGGCGAGCCAGAGGGGGTAGGAGTACATAGGGGCGCTGCTTATTCGATTATGGACAGATATGCGGCGAATGATTTTGATTGGTTTGGTGAGCGGGGCGGCGGCGTGGGGGCAGGGTTTGTTGGGGTGGATGGACCGGGAGGCGCAGGCGCTGTTGGCGGGGCGGGAGGCGGCGGTGGGGGCGGTGCGGGACCGGGCGGGGGCGGAGGGGCGGCGGGAGATGGTGAAGGCGCGGGTGGGGGAGAGTTTGGGGGGATTGCCGGGGTATGCGGGTCCGTTGCGGGTGCGGACGGTGCGGACGGTGCGGGCGGCGGGGTATGCGATTGAGATGGTGTTGTACGAGAGCCTGCCGGGGGTTTGGGTGACGGGGAATGTGTACCGGCCGGAGGGGGGTGGGCGGCATGCGGGGGTGTTGATGCCGATGGGGCATACGCAGGAGGGGAAGCCGGAGGGGCAGTGGCTGGCGGCGAACTTGGCGTTGCAGGGGTATGTGGTGTTGGCGTATGACCCGATTGGGCAGGGGGAGCGGGAGCAGAGTTACTTGCCGGAGTTAGGGCGGGCGCTTTCGGGGGGAGGGGGGAATGAGCATTTGGAGTTAGGGGCGCGGAGTTTGTTACTGGGGCAGAGCGTGGCGCGGTATTTCATTCATGATGGGCGGCGGGGGTTGGACTATCTGGTGAGCCGGGGGGATGTGGACGGGGAGCGGTTGGGGGTGGTGGGTTGTTCGGGGGGCGGGAGTATTGGGACGTATGTGGCGGCGCTGGATGAGCGGGTGAAGGCGGCGGCGGTGGGGTGTTTTGTGCAGACGTGGCGGCGGTTGTTTACGGGGCCGACGCCGGATGCGGAGATGGCGTTGCCGGGGTTTTTGGCGCGGGGGTTGGACCTGGCGGATTTGGTGGAGCTGGCGGCGCCGCGGCCGTGGTTGTTGATGGCGACGACGGAGGATTACTTTACGCCGGAGGGGGCGCGGCCGGTGTATGAAGAGGCGCGGCGGTGGTATGGGTTTTACGGGGCGGGGGAGCGGGTGGAGTTTCACGTGGGGCGGGGGCCGCACGGGACGCCGCGGGATTCGCGGGAGGCGATTTACGGGTTTTTGGCGAAGTGGTTGGGGGGGAAGGCGGGGGCGGACCGGGAGGTGAAGCTGTATACGAACCGGGAGTTGCGGGTGACGCGGACGGGGAACGTGGCGGAGGTGGCGGGGGGGGGGGGGGGGGGGGGGGGGGGGGGGGGGGGGGGGGGGGGGGGGGGGGGGGGGGGGGGGGGGGGGGGTTTCGGGTGCAGGAGGTGCGGTTTGAGAGTGAGCCGGGGATTGCGTTGGCGGGGCGGTTGTATTTGCCGGACGGGGCGGGGAGGCGGCCGGGGGTGGTGGTGGTGGAAGAGAAGCGGATGCCGGTGCCGTTGTATGTGCAGCGGAGCCGGTCGACGGAGGGGGTGGCGGAGGGGTTGGTGCGGGCGGGGGCGGTGGTGTTGGAGATGGAGCCGCGGGATGAGCCGGAGGCTTACGAGGGGCGGCCGTTTTTGGGGAACTGGGTGATGAATGAGCGGGCGGAGTTGATTGGGAAGAGTTTGCCGGTGATGCGGGCGGGGGATATTGGGCGGGGGGTGGATTTGCTGGCGGGGCGGGGGGAGGTGGACGCGGGGCGGATCCGGGGGTATGCGCGGGGGGTGAAGGGGTTTTGGATGCTGTTGGCGGGGGCGCTGGATGAGCGGTTGGGGCGGATGTGGCTGGACCGGATGCCGGTGAGTTGGGAGGGGGCGTTGGGGGCGCCGCTGGCGGGATTTTTGTTTGACGGGATGATTCCGGGGATGGCGCGGCATTGGGATTTGGGGGATTTTGTGGGGGCGGAGCGGATTTTGCGGACGGATCCGGTGAGTTGGATGAATGAGTTGGTGGAGGCGGGGGCGGGGGCGCGGTACCGGTATGTGGGGCAGGGGGAGGAGGAGTATGTACGGGAGTTGCTGCGGTGAGGGAGGGGGGGCGGGTATGATGGGGGTTCTCCCGTGAAACAGACAATTATTTCTCTCGACGTTCTTGATATTCGGTACCCGACGGTGCGGTTGGGGATGGCGGGGAGCGACCCGCGGCATTTGGCGCCGAATTATTCGTGCGCGGTGGCGGTGATCCGGACGGATGGGGGATTGGAGGGGCGGTCGCTGGTATTTACGATTGGCGACGGGACGCAGATTCAGAAGGCGGCGATTGAGGCGCTGCGGCGGTTTGTGGTGGGGCGGACGCTTGAGGAATTTATTGCGGAGCCGGGGTTGTTTGCGCAGGCGTTGGCGGAGCATCATCAGCTGCGATGGCTGGCGTTGGGGACTTACCGGATGGCGGTGGGCGGGGTGGTGAACGCGCTGTGGGATTTGTGGGCGAAGAGTGAGGGGGTGCCGATGTGGCGGCTGTTGACGGGGCTGCCGCCGGAGAAGATTGTGCAGTGCGTGGATTTCCACCATTTGCGGGATGTGTTGACGGAGGAGGAGTTGCTGGAGATGCTGCGGTCGCGGGAGGGGGCGCGGGCGGCGAATCTGGCGCGGTTGGAGCGGGAGGGGATTCGGGTTTATAGCACGGCGGGGTGGTCGGGGAGGCCGCTGGAGGAGGTGCGGGCGTTGTGCAGCGGGTTGTACCGGGCGGGGACGCGGGCGTTTAAGGCCAAGGTGGGGCGGGGGCAGCAGTATGACCGGGGGCGGGCGCTGGAGGAAGACCGGCGGATGCTGGACACGATGCGGTCGGCGACGGGGGAGGATGCGCTGCTGTTGACGGACGCGAATCAGAACCTGGGGGATTGGCGGAACGCGGCGAGTTACATGGGGGAGTTGGCGGAGTATAAGCTGCTGTTTATTGAAGAGGCGATTGGTTACAACGATGTGCTGGGTTACATCCGGCTGCGGGAGGCGCTGGCGCCGTTGGGGATGGGGGTAGCGGGCGGGGAGCAGGCGCCGGACGCGATTACGTTCAAGCAGTTACTGGCGGGGGGCGGGTTGACGCATTGCCAGATTGACGGGGCGCGGGTGGGGGGCGTGAATGAGTTATTCGCGATTGTGGCGATGGCGGCTAAGTTTGGGGTGCCGGTGTGTCCGCACAGCGGGGGAATCGGGTTGGGGCAGTTAGTGGGGCCGATGTCGATTTTTGACCAGGCGTGGTTTGGGAGCGAGGGGCGGTGGCTGGAGTATTTGGAGTTTTTGCAGGCGGGGGTGTTCCGGCATCCGCTGGTGGTGCGGGACGGGCATTGGGTGCTGCCGTCGGCACCGGGTTGGGGGTTGGAGATGGAGGAGGAGTTTGTGGCGCGATACCGGTATCCGGAGGGGGTAGATACGGCGGATACGGAGGAGGCGGACCGGGTGGCGGCGGAGCAGCCGGGGGCGCCGCCGTATGCGCGGTTTTGGCGGGTGTAGGGGCGGGGATGCGCCCCGGCGGCGTTGATCCTTCGGCTCGGCAGCGCTTTTACAATCGCTCTTCGGAGGGGAGTTGGGTTTCATTTGCTGCGCATCGGCGGGAGGTGACGGCGAGGCTGGCGGCGGCGGGTGGGCAGCCGGGGGCTTCGCTGGGCGTGCTGGGCGCGGGGAACTGTAATGATCTGGACCTTTTGAGGCTGGCGGAGGCGTACGCGTCGATTCATCTGCTGGATATTGACGCGGCGGCGATGCAGGGAGGGCTGGCGCACCAATTTGCTACGGCGCCGGCGGGGGCGCAGGGGCTGCGGGAGCGGATCCGGCTGGTGCCGTGCGACCTGACCGGTGCGCTGGAGGTGTGCCATGAGTATGCCGTGGCTCCCACGTCCGGGAACCTTGGGCGGCTGCGGGGGGCTCTGGCGCTGCTGCCGGCGGTGGCGGCGGGGGGCGGGCCGTTTACGACGGTGGCGTCGACGTGCGTGCTTTCGCAGTTGGTTTCGATATTCCGCCGGGCCATGGGTGAAGGTGGGGCGGAATTGGGCCCGGTGGGGGAGCTTGTGCGGCTGCAGCATTTGTGGACGGTGGCGGCGCTGGCGGCGCCGGGCGGGACGGCGATTTTGTTTGCTGATGTGGTTTCGAGTGAGACGGAGCCGCGGATGTTGGATGCGCCGGCGGCTGAGCTGGCGGCGTTGATGGAGTGGGTATGCCGGGAGGGGGGCTGCTTTCCGGGCATGAATCCGGCGGGGCTGGTGCGGCTGTTGGATGGGCCTCCGCTCAAGGATTGTTGGGCGGGGGCGCCGGAGGGTTCGGCGCCGTGGGTGTGGGATCTGGGGCCGCGGTCGTATCTGGTGACGGCGATTACCTGCCGGCGGAAGGGTGACGGTGGGGCGGATTGGCTGGGTGGCGGGCGGGTTGGGTGAGGGAGTGCGATAGGATTTTGGTGGGTGAATCTATGATCAGCAGACGTACCCTTCTCGCCGCTACGCCGTCCTCGTTACTTGCCGCCCGTCGGCCGGATTGGCCGCAGGCAGCCCTCCGGGACGGAAAGCAGGACCGCACCACGATAGCGTATGACGGGATCAAGCCGAATAGCATGGTTTGCGATACCACTCTGCGCGAACTCCCCGACGGGACGTGGATTCTATTCCTGCTGGCGGGCGGCGACACCGAGCCTTCCCCGCTCAACTACACCGGCGTCACGCGGAGCCGCGACCAAGGCAAGACCTGGACGCCACTTGAGCCATTCCACGTGGGTATCGCGCGAGAGGGTAAAGCCGTCGGGCAGGGGCCCACAGAGTTGCTGATCCACAAAGGGCGCTGCTCCCTGTACTTCGCGACGCATTCGTTTCATTGGCGCAACGACTGGAAGTCGTATGTGATCCACAGCACCGACAACTGCCGCACCTGGACGGCGCCCGTGCTGCTACCGGGCCGGCTAGAAAACCGCACGTTTATCCGCAACGGCTTCGTCGCGCGGGACGGACGCATCCTGCTGCCCTTCCAGCACTACATCGGGCCGGACGATCAAGGCTCGAGACCTCCTCTCGAACGCGAACTCACCAACCCTCGTAATGGCGTCCTCATCAGTGCGGACGGCGGAGAGACGTGGAGCGAGCACGGGGATATCCGGCTGACCCCCGATGACCGTTACTTCGGCTGGGCGGAACCGAGTATTGTGGAGCTGCCCGGCAATCGAATCGCCATGATCATTCGCGCGGACAAGTTGGGCGGGGTGCTCTACTATGCCGAGTCACGGGATGGCGGCCGCACGTGGCCCGAGTTCGCGAGCAAGACCGAGATTCCAAACCCCGGGTCGAAGGCGACGATGTATTCCCTTGGTGGAGAGTCGGTCGCACTGGTGCACAACCCGAATCCCAAGCACCGCAGCCCGCTGGCGCTTTGGGTCAGCTTCGACGGCATGCGGACCTGGCCGTACCAACGGGTCCTGATGAGGGAATCGAGCGATGGGCCGACGGGCCGGATCAACTATCCGGACGGCTTTGTCAGCCGCGATCGGCGGTGGTTGCATCTCTCCTACGATGACAACCGACACCGGGCGGTTTACTACGGCGCGAAACTGCCCCGCGTGAAGTAGTCCTGATGCTCCGGAGCGCGCTGGCCGTTCTGCTTTGCGGCCTTCCCGCCGCCGGTGACGAATCGGACGTTCCGAGGCATTCCGAGTCTGGCCCTGGCACCCCAAGGGCGTCTTTGGGCGAACTGGAATGCGGGTGTGACGCCCGGCGAGGACGAGAATCACTCCGAGGTGCTCAGCACCAGTGGGGACGGCGGCGCCACGTGGACGGAGGTGCTGGTCATTGATTCTGACGGGGATTCTGACGGGGATCCGGATGGGCCTGACCGCGTGCTCCGCTTCGATCCGCAGCGGTGGGTTTCTCCGGACCGGCGGCTGTTCCTGTTCTGGGTGCAGATGGGCCGGACCCGCTCCGACAAGCAACTCGGCGTCTGGTGCATTGAGACCAAACAGCCGGACGCGGCGCGGCCGGTGTGGTCCCAGTCGCGCCGTGTTGGCGACGGTGTGATGATGGGCAAGCCGCTCGTGGTGTTATCGGGAGAATGGGTGCTGCCCGTCTCGAAGTGGAAAGAGCACGACACCAGCGCGCAGAGGATCGTTTCGGTCGACGAGGGCAAGACCTGGAAGCGGCGAGGCGGATCCTGATGGCTTCTGGCGCGGACGAAATACGGCCTTGGCGAGAGCGTGAGCACCGATGGTGGCGCCACCTGGCAGGAAGTGAAACCTGCGGCGATTCCGCACACGGCGTCGCGATTTCTTATCCGGCGGCTCGCTGACGGGCAATCTGCTGCCGATCAAGCACGGTCCGATGGACTAGCCCGGAGGGCGCTCGCATCTGACGGCAAATGTTTTCAAAGACGACGGCCGCAACTGGATTGGCGGGCTGCTGCTCGACGAAAGGTCTGGTGTCTCCTATCCCGACGGCCAGCAAAGCGTGGATGGGGTGATCCGCATTATGGGGGGAAGGCTGTCCCTCGCTGTCCTGTTGCGCCGCTTGGCTGCTCAGTTTGCTCCCGATCTCTCGATTGTGGCGCATTCGCCGAGTCGGAGGAGCCGTGACAAACTGCTGATGGAGCACGAACCGGAAGGGGATCTGGCGCTGGCGGCGGAGCGGGTTGGCCGGCACGGTTTGGTCGTCATCCTTTTGGATTTTGATGACGATTGCCCGAGCTCGCCTTACGGTGGCCAACTCTCGATTGCTGACCGAGACTGGGCGGTCCTGGACCTGTCGGTCGGCTGGCGCGATTTGTGGAATGGGTGCTTTTTCGACAGGCCAAAGAGTGCCTGAATGCGACCGGCGAGTGTTTCTTGTGCCGAATTCCTCCGTGCCTGCAACATTACGCAACAAGCTGTTTGACCATGACGGCGCCAAAGCGTCGTTTGCACCGCGATTAATTTGTACAGAAAATCCGTGACCAGTCGCGCCGTGTTGCGCTATCTCGCCTGGCTGACGCGAGATTCGCCAATTGACGGATCGCCGACCAACCGGACACGACTCGCAAACGCTATGCCATTTCTCAGGCGTCACAGCCTTATTTACAGCCAGAGCCTTCAATTCCAGGTTGCGCCAGACTCTCGCCATTTCTGAATGCTGCGTGAACACTGGCAGACGGCTATGGCGAGAGTAGCGTGATCTCTTGTTTACTCTTGGTTGCATTCGGCGACACCTCGAATGCCGCTTCGGCGAAGCGGAGTTCATACTGTCCAGGCTTGCCGTTGGAGAACCCATAGGGTTCCTTGGGAACTCCAAGGAGATTCTCATCGAGCTTGCCGTTGCCATTTTTGTCGCAGTAGGCCAGGATCGCGAACTTGCCGGGAGGCAAGTTCATGATTTGCACCGTTCCGGCTCCTGCCTTCATTTCACCTTTCTCGAACCGATATGGATTTTCACTCAGCCATGTGCGCGGGTCGCGATAGACTGCCACGTAGACTTGGCAGTTCGATCGCCGCTCGTCCTTGACGGCAACCTCGAGATTCGCGGGCTCGGTCGCCCAGCACCGCATCGCGGCAAACAGCGTCCAGAAACGGATGTTCATTGTTGGGCCTCATCGATCAACTGGTGCAGCCTCTGCTTGAGTTTTGCGATTTCGGTGGACGAGGCCGAAAGATAGGCTCGTTCCATCCACACCGAGTCGGCGGCAAGGCGCACGATCGTATTCGTCGCCGCGTCCCGGCCATCGGCATTTGCACGTTCTTTCCATCTCGCGGCAAAGCGGCGGTACGGTCCGGCTCGTTCGTCATTCACCGGGATTCCCGCAAGCAGAGTCGCCACGGCCTTGTCGTAGTCGGTGGTCGATCCAAGGCTCAAATCCACGTAGGCGTGCAGCCACGTTCCGGGCTTCGACCCACGCGGTGCCTTTTCCTCCAACGCCAGATCGAATAGGCGCAAGGCATAGTCAAGCAGTTCCTCATAGAGAACATCTTTGGAGCGGAAGTGATACTGCACGCCGCCTTTGGTCACACCAGCCGCCGCAGCCAAAGACTCAATCGTCAGTGCCTCGATACCGCCCTGTGCGGCGACATGAATCGCAGCTTCGAGCAGTTGATTTTTCTTGCTGGGCCGCCTTAATTTCTGTACCATACGTATAGTATAGTATTGAAAGGGATCTCACTTGTCAACCAAGATAAGAACTGCACCCAGGCTTCGCCTTTTGGATCTGATTCGCGGCTTTGGCCTCTTTGGCATCTTCGTAGTCAATCTGCCCTTCATGGCGAACACCATCTATCACGAACCGCAACTGGCCTCGCTCGGCTGGATCGACCGTTTCGTGACCCTCCTCGTTTCCGCACTCTTCCAACTCAAGTTCTATCTCCTCTTTTCGTTCGTATTCGGCTATAGCTTTGGTTTGCAAATCGAGTCTGAACGAGAAGAGCCATCGAAGATCCAAGCCTTCCGGCGCCGCCTCACTGGGCTGTTCGCCTTTGGCCTGTTGGACGGCGTTTTTCTCTTCGTGGGTGACATCTTGACTTCCTATGCTCTGCTTGGGGTTTTGCTGCTCAAGGTGCGGTGGTCCCCACCGCGCAGACTTTGGCGCATGGGCCTGGGCGCTTTTCTGCTGGCCATCCTCATTTACGGCTGCGCAATTGTTGCCATGGGCGGCGACGATCTTTCCCCTTCGAAGGAGATTCTGGAGCAGGCAACAAAGGCTTACGCTGGTTCCTTTTGGCAGGGGGCGATTCAACGGGCTGGTGACCTTCTGCTTGTTCTGCCTTTTCTGGCGATCACAAACTGGCTGCCGGCTTTTGGCATGTTCTGCTGGGGACTTGCTGCTGCCAAGACGGGCGCCTTTGAAGACATCTCCGAATTCTTAAGCCGGCACGGCAGCCGTGCCCGAATGTGTTTGGCTATCGGTCTGCCTGCCAACTTGCTCTTCGCCTTTGCCGTCACGGATCGGTCGGTCGGCATTTGGGTGGGGTTTTTCTCGATTGCTCTTAGTCCCGCCTCCGCCGTCTGTCTGTCGTTTGCCTATCTGTATGGACTGGCCTGGCTACACTTCCGCTGGCCGGCACACACGGCTCCGCTCGAGAGTGCCGGACGCCTCTCCCTAAGCAACTACTTTTGTCAGAATCTCTTCGGTTGCTTCCTCTTCTGCGGTTGGGGTTTGGGCCAACTGGGACGCTTCGGACCGGCACACTTGTTTTTGATCGCGGCCGGTTGGTTCCTCGTGCAAGGGATCGTCAGCGTTTACTACCCCCGCTGGTTCCTGCTCGGCCCGGATGAGTGGCTGCTCCGCTCATTCAGCAAAGGACAATGGCAGCCCTTCCGGCGGATCCGAGCAGCGGTTCCAGCAAGCGGTCACCACTAGCTTTGCTGAGCTTGCCTATAGCCGTTCAGTCACATTTCGCGTCGGGGCTGCGCGCTTGATGTCGTGCAGGATCCGCGTGAACTGTTGCCCGCTGCTCCGGACAGCAGTGGCTTCGTTGGCAGTGCGGGTGTTGGAGCCGTGAGTGCCGGTTACGTGCCGGAAGTCGCAAAAGTATCCTTTGTTGCACAGTCCGAGACGAACTCGGTCAGTTGGGCGGACGACTCACCACATCCATGGCGGCGATACTTTGCTCGATCGCTTGACCTCTCCCTCAACGGTTCGATTACTGGGCTGATTGTTGCTTCACTGTGGGCATTCATCGACGAAAAGGTGGCAGAGCGATTCTTGGGGTACGCGTCAGAGAACAAAATTATGAGTAGTCTCTTTGCGTCTTTTTTCGCCATTCCGTTGGATGCGATCTTGATTGGGCTGACCGGATGTACTCTGGGTAAGTGGTTCTTTGGTGTTCGGGTTCTTGGCGCAGATCTTGCTCCTATCGGCATCCGTGCCGCACTCCAACGGGAATTCAAGGTGTGGCTCAAGGGATTAGCTCTTGGCCTGCCGCTGGTGATGCTAATTACTCTCCGTTCCGCTCGATCCACTCTGATCAGCACCGGTTCAACTACGTGGGATCGATCGCAAAATTTGGTCGTTCGGCATCGGCCAACGGGCGTTTATCAGACAGCTCTCTCAGGGGTGGGAGTTGCCTTGCTCTGGGTTATGTGGGCGGTGGCTAGATCTCTTTGAACTGCCTGACCGGAGTCGACTGAATCGGTACAGAAATCACGGGCGGCGGCTCCGGGGAACTGCTTGTGGCGGGTGGCGCGGTGGGCGGCCCGTGTTTGGAAGCGGATTGCCGGGTTCGGCAAGGGCGGGCGGGATGCCTCGGTCGCGTGGGGCGGATGGCCGGGGCCGGGGGTCAGGAGAAGGCTTCGGTGACGGGTTTGCCCTGGTCGGTGATGGGGACGGGGCGGTCGCCGGCGTAGAGGTTTTTGTGGGGGTCGATGCCGAGGGCGCGGTGGATGGTGGCGTGGAGGTCGGGGACCGTGACGGGGCGGTCCACCACCCGCTTGCTCAACTCATCCGTCGTGCCGATCGCCTGGCCCGTCTTCAACCCGCCACCGGCGAGCAGAACGCTGAACGCTTCCGATTGATGACCGCGGCCGCCTCCCGCGTCGAACTCCGGGGGACGGCCAAACTCGGTGGCGATCACTACCAGGGTCGTGTCGAGCAGGCGGTTGCGTTCGAGATCCTGGAGGAGCGTGGCGAAGGACTGGTCGAGGTCCTGGATCAGGAGGTGCTGGTTCCGCTGGCCGTCGTTGTGCGTGTCCCAGCCGCTGCCGTTCAGGAAGTTGAGATTGTAGGACACCTCGACGAAGCGGACACCGGACTGGACGAGACGGCGGGCGAGGAGGCAGCGCTGGCCGAACTCGCTGCCGTAGGCCTGGCGCAGGGTGGCGCTTTCGCGGTTGAGGTCGAACACGTTGAGAAACCGGGGGCCGGCGAGGCGGAAGGCCTGGCGGGAGACGTCGGCCTGGGCCTGGACGACGGGGTCGGCGGGGTGGCGCTGCTGGTGGCCTTCGCGGAGGGCGGCGAGGAGGGTTTCGCGGCGATCCTGGCGGGAGGCGTCGACGTCGGGGGGGCGGACGAGGCCGTTGGGGCCGATGTCGACCTGGGTGAGGTAGATGTAGCCGTACTTGGCGCCGAGGAAGCCGGGGTCGCGGGTGATGTTGGGGTAGCCCATGACGACGTAGCTCGGCACCTCCTCGGTCTTGGGGCCGAGTTGGTGGGAGACGACGGAGCCGATGGAGGGGTACTGGAGGGTGCCGGAGGGCATGCGACCGGTATGGACGAGGTTGGCGGCGGCGGCGTGCTCGCTGACGATGGAGTGGGTGATGGAGCGGAGGAGGACGCAGCGGTCGAGCAGGGGGGCGGTTTTGGCGAGGTGCTCGGTGAGTTGGACGCCGCGGATGGCGGTGTTGATGGCGTTGTAGTACGACCCGGGGACCTTTTTGCCGTCGCCGCGGCGTTTGGGGTCGAAGGTATCGATCTGGGCGGCGCCGCCGCCGAGCCAGAGGAGGATGCAGGCGTCGGCCTTGCCCTTGGGGAGGGCGGCGGCGGCCGCCATTTGGGTAAAAGCGCGGCGGGTGAGCAGCATTAGGGCACCATGGCAAACTCGGGCGAATTCATGAGGGCCCAGAGCATGTCTTCGTAGCGTTCGCGGAACTCTTTGGTGAGCCGGGCGGTGGGCTGGTCGCCGAAGCGGAGCTTGCGCTCCTCTTCCATGCGGATGAGGCTGGCTTCGGCGCTGAGGTGGTTGGACCAGGAGACGCGGCCGTCGGTTTCGCGGCGGGAGGCGCGGACGGGGGCGCCGGCGACGATGCGGTTGGCGAAGACGGGGGTGAGGAGGTTGGCGAACTGCGTGCGGGCGGGAGAGGATGCGGAGGAAGGTTTCGTCGATGAGGGTTTCGGGGCGGGGGGCGGCGAGGGCGCGGGCGGTGAACCAGGAGTCGTCGGAGAGGCGGGCCATGCGGGTGCCGAGGACGCCGTTGGCGAGGATGAGGGTTTGCATGGGGGAGGGGGCGTCGTCGCGGTCGGTGGCTGGGCTTTGGCGGGACTGGCGCCAGCCGTAGGTGGTCATGACGTCGACGATGGACTGGGCGATGGGGAGGGCGAGGGCGGGGCGGTCGCGTTCGTTGGAGAGGGCGGTCATCATCCAGGCGCGGGTGGGGCTGCCGAGGTCGAGGAACTGCTTGGCGGTGCGGTCGCCGGCGGGGTTGAGGTTCATGGGTTCGCAGTCGAAGGTTTTGCCGGCGGCGAGGTGGAGGGAGTCGACGAGCTGTTCGGCGGTGAGGTTGCGGTGGGCGGGGCCGGCGAAGAGGCGTTTGGCGGAGTTCAATTGGTCGGCGGGGGTGCCGACGGCGCGGCGCTGGTAGGCGCGGGAGTTGAGGATGAGGCGGGCGAGATGTTTGAGGTCGTAGCCGGAGTAGGCGAACTGCTGGGCGAGGAAGGCGAGGAGTTCGGGGTGGGAGGCGCGGCCGCGGGCCCAGTCGTCGACGGGTTCGAAGATGCCGATGCCCATGTAGCGGCGCCAGACGCGGTTGGCGATGACCTGGGCGAAGCGTTCGTTTTCGGGGGAGACGAGGTAGGCGGCGAGTTCGCGGCGGGTTTCTGGCGAGTTCGAGGGGGGGAGGTCGCCGGTGGCGGCGTGGGCGGCGAGTTTGGCGAAGGGCCAGGCGGGGGCGATGGTTTCGCCGGGTTTGAGGGCGGAGACGACGTTGGGCTTGCGGCCGCCCTCGCCCTGGGGCACGGTGCTGGTGACGGGGAGTTTGACGGCGCCGCCGTTGAGCATGGCGGCCATGGAGAAGAGATCCTGTTGCTTATAAGGGTGGAAGGGGGCGTCGTGGCAGCGGGCGCAGCTGAGTTTTTGGCCGAGGAAGGCTTGGCCGATGATGTCGGCTTTGGCGGCCATGGGGGCGTCGTTGAGGGTGGCGAGGCCGAAGGAGGCGGGGCCGCCGAGGGTGGGGGAGCCGTCCATCTGGACGAGTTCGGCGACGAAGCGATCGAAGGGGATGTTGTCGGAGAAGGCGTCGTGCATCCACCAGCGGAAGGGGCCGGTGTTGTTGAGATCGGGCTTGAGGATGCCGGGATTTTCGGCGAGGACGTCCTGCCAGTAGGCGACCCAATGGTCGGCCCAGGAGGGGTCCTGGAGGAGGCGTTCGATGGCGTTGGCGCGGCGGGTGGCGGGTTGGTCGCGGAGGAAGGCCTGGACTTGGGCGGGGGTGGGGATGAGGCCGGTGGTGTCGAGGGTGACGCGGCGGAGGAATTCGAGGTCGGAGAGGGGGGGCGCGGGGGGGACGGAGGCGGCGCGGAGTTTGGCGTCGAGGAAGGCGTCTATGGAGGCGCCGGGGGAAGCGCCGGGGGTGGGCGGGGTGAGGCGGTTGCGGAGGGAGAGGTGGCGTTGGTTCCAGGCGGCGGCGACTTCGCGGCTGGCGGCGCGGCGGCGATCGCGGTCGGCGGCGGTGTGGCGGGCGAAGGAGGCGGCGACGTAGGATTCCCAGGCGGCGTCGGTGAGAAGGGGGGCGTTGTCGGGGCCGAGGAGGCGGTCGAGTTCGCCGGGGCGGGCGAGGCTGACGGCGAGTTCGCCGGTGGAGGGGTAGAGGCCTTTGCCGCCGACGGCGGCGATGAGTTCGAAGGAGTGAGGGCCGGGGGAGAGTTCGAGGGTGACGGTTTGGTCCTGGTGGGGGTAGGCGGCGGGGCGGAGGGGGGTGTTGCCGCGTTCGACGGGTTGGGGGACGGGGTCGTCGCTGGAGGTGTTGGGTTTTTGGGGTTTGGTGGAGGCGACGAGTTTGCCGTCGATGGAGAGGCGGGCGGCGCCGCGGGCGCGGAGGCGGAACTGGTAGGTGCCGGCGGGGAAGGAGCGTTGGTAGGTGGCGCGGAGGTAGAAGGGGGTGGAGCGGTCGGCGGGGGCGGCGGTGGGGGTGAATTTGGTGGGGGTGTGGGGAAAGGCGAAGGCGGGTTCGGAGTAGGCGTCGACGGGGGTGGCGGTGGGGAGTTGGAGGTCGCGGGTGGGGGCGAGGTCTTCGAAGATTTCAACGCGGACGGCGCCGGCGGCGGGGAGGGAGGCGGCGACCCACAGGGCGAGGAGGAGAGGTTTGGTGCGCACGGGAATCTGGGGGACACTTTATCAAATTGGCGTTTCGGGCTCAAAGGTGGGGGCGGGGAGCGGGTGGTCGGGATCGTGACACATAGGATGACGCGTCAGTGATGGCCGCCCTTGGATTTGCCGCCGAAGAAGAAACCGTACTCGACAACGAATCCGCCGGCGCCGTTGCGGGGGTTGTTGGCGATCTTGTAGCCGACGACGACGATCTGGCGGGGGGTGGGATGGAAGAGTACGCCGGGGACGAAGAAGCCGAGATCGTGGTTGCCGGCGAACCATTCGGCGAGCAGGATGAAGCGTTTGTTGACGGGGTGTTCGAGGCCGGCGAGGACGTTGCCGGAGTTCTTCTTGAAGAGTTCTTCGGTGCCGAACCAGCCGCCCATGGTGAGACGGGTGCGGGCCTGGGGGAGACGCCAACTGTAGTGGGCGTAGGAGAAGTTGCCGACGCCCTGGCCGCGGTAGTTCCACAGGCCCATGGATCCGATGGTGATCTGGCGTTCGCGGGAGTCCGGGGCGAGGGGGATGGCGGATTTGAAGCCAAAGCCGACGTTCTGGTTCTTGGTGCTGGGAGCCCCGGCGTTATAGGTGGTGAGGGCGAGTTCGGTGTTGCGGCCGACGCCATAGGTGAAGAAGTTGGTGGCGTACCAATAACGGTAGGCCCCGGCCTGGTAGGGACGGAGTTGGGTTTCGTGCATGAGGAAGCCCTGGCCTTTGGGGGTGATGTCGGCTGAGGGCATGTTTACGATGGCTTGCTGGGCGTGGGCGGTGAGGAGAGTGGCCAGGAAGAGTGCGGACCATTTCATAGATTGTTTGGTGAGAGGAGCCGAAACCGGTCGGGTCTCAGCTTCATTGGCAATTCGGATGCCAGAGTGGGTCGGGCGGCTAAGTGTTTGATTGTGTGGGGTGGATGGTAGGAGGGCAGGGAGGCGGGGAGGCTCAAATGGGGCAGGGTGCCTGAAGAGGGCCTGGATTTCGAAGAGGAGTGGCGGTGGGGTGGATTTTGAGGTCGCGGAAGGTGACGACGCCGTCGTGGAGATGGAGGGCGAGGGGGAAGTGGCGAGTGGTGTAGAGCAAACGGCGAGAAGGGTTTTCCGATGGGATGAGGCAGGTTAGAAAAGGAGTGTTTCCTTGGCGATATTGGGGCGATATTGGAAGGTTGGGGGTGGGAGGATTGGGGTAGACTGAGGTCATGAGCGTCGCGGTTCTGACGACGGTGGAAGAGTTCTTGCGATCGAGCAAGAAACCTACTGGAGAATACCGGGACGGGGTGGTGACGGCAAAGGCGAGGCCCACGAAGCTGCATGCGATCATTCAGTTTGCCTTGCAAGTTCTGCTGCGGGCGCAGGGGTGGCGGGCTTATGCGGAAGTAACGGTGCGGATCTCCGAGAGGACGTACCTTGTTCCAGACGTAATCGCGGGGGACGCGTTTCCTGGCTCTTATCCGACGGAGCCCGTTCGGCTCTGTTGCGAGATCCTGTCGCCCGGTGACCGACTGGGCGCGATGCTTGCCAAGTGCGAGGATTACCACGCTTGGGGTGTTCCGTATTGCTGGGTGATTGATCCGGAAAAGCGGACGGCTTGGGAATATCACTCCGGCAGCGAGCCCGTGCGGGTGGCGACCGCTCTGTCGGCGGGCGATGTGGCGGTGCCGCTGGACGCGCTTTTCGCCGAATTGGACTAGTTTGTAGTCCTTGCTTGCGGGTGGCGGTGGAGCTGTTCGTGGCGAATCGCGGGGGCGTGGACTAGGTTGACGGTGTCCGGGTTCAGTCCTTTGCCGGGGTGGGGTTCCCAGACGCGAATCCGGCTGCCGAGGGCGTCGATTGCAAACTTCTTCCATTTGCCCTTCGGGTCGATGGTTTCCACCGTCGTGCCGCCGTGCTCGTAAAGAGTAGGTAGCCCGGTGGAATGGCGCGGTGTAGGTGGAGTTGGGCATGGAAACATGGAGTACGGGTAGCCATTTGGTGACTTCGAGGTTGCGACCGAAGCCGTCGATGACGTATTTGGTCCAGCGAAGGTTGGGGGCGATGCCGGAACCGGAGGGTGACGATTGGGCTGGTTGGCCGGGCGCGCGTGAACCGCTTGCGGATGCAAACCGAAAACGCAGGTCGATGGGCGGGCCGGTGCAATTGGGACGACGCCGTGATGTCCGCAGCAAATCGGTATTGAATACGCACGCATTACCGAACCACAGGGAACTTAGGCCATCACTCGAAAGAACCCGGCGCTGGTGGCCAGTACGCCCATACGTAAACCAATTTTTGCAAGGCCCTGCGCAGCGACGGAGAGAAAGGGCGGGCGGAGGGTCGGTCCGGCGCTCGTAAATCACGATTGCTGCGCTGATGAATTACGACAAAGGGGGTAGTTTGTAAAGGTCGATTTCCAGGAAATCTCGGGCGGGTTAGGGGAGGTAGTTTTTCACTTCGCGGAGGACATCGGCGCGGCCGGCCCAGGGTTTGTAGACGACGCGGAGGTCGAGGGGGTAAGTGCGGTTGGCTTCGGGGTTGGGGATGACGAGTTGGAAGTCCCAGGCGGGGTTGGTGTCGTCGCCGGCGGGGGTGTTGCCGCCGCCGGAGGGAGACTGGGCGAAGCGGAGATACGGGTTGGGTCGGAAGATGTAAATCAGCACCATGTCGCCGAGGCGGCCGTAGAAAAACGGCTCGGCGTAGCGGAGGGGGGAGAGATTGCGGAAGAGCGAGGCGGGGTCCTCCGTCGCAGCGGGCGGGGGCGGGGCGTCCGCGGCGAGAATCGTCGCATCGCGGCCGTGCAGCTGGGTGGCGAACTGGCGCCACTGTCCCTGGGGGCCGCGGAAGTAGATGCTCTTGTCCTCGGGCGCATTCATATAGGAGGCCCAGAAGATGCCGAGGAAGTTGTTGGTGAAGTTCGTGTGGGTGGGGGTGGCGCGGTAGGCGATGTCGAGATAGTAGGGCTCTTTGAGTTCAAAGCGGGTGGTGCTGGCGACGCCGAAGACGGGGGTGGGGCCCTGGGTGAGTTCGGCGGCGGCGGGAGAGAGCTGGCGGAGGGCCATGGGGGCGTGGCGGGGTTCGAAGAAGACGCGGGGGTCGGTGGGGCGGGGGCGGCCGTCGAAGTAGTGTTCGAGGTTGAGGCCGGCGTAGGCGGGGACGAAGGGGTTGGCGGGGCGGGTGGGGGTGGAGAGGGCGAAGACGCCGTTGTAGCCGGCGCGGTGGTCGCCGGCGAGGGCGTTGGCGCCGATGGTAGCGGCGAGCTGAGAGACGGCGAGTTGGGCGGTGAGGGGGAGGGGGCGGATTTTGAGGTCGCGGAAGGCGACGACGCCGTCGTGGATCTGGAGGGCGAGGGGGGAGAGGCGGCGGGCCTGGCGGCGGAGGGTGACTTTGCTTTCGGTGCGTTTGCTTTGGGCGAAGGAGGCTGCGGCGGCGGGGGAGTCGAGGTCGACGTCGATGATTTTTTCGCCGTCGAGCCAGTGTTCGACGTGGAGGCCGTGGACGAGGATGCGGGCCTGGTGCCAGACGTTGGGGGCGGCGGGGGCGGAGCGGCGGGGGGCGACGTAGTCGTAGAGCGCGCCGGAGGAGTGGCGGGGGGTGGAGAGGGAGTCGGGGCTGGCGAGGTCGTCGGTGATCTGGTATTCGGGGCCGGTGGGTTCGAGGCGGTCTTTTTCGGTGAGGGACTGGATGCGGTACTTGATGCCGGAGTTGGCGCCGGGGGCGGCGCGCCACGAGAAGGTGAGTTCGAAGTCGGTGAAGGAGGCTTCGGTGAGGAGGTAGACGGGTTTGCCGCGGCCGGGGGTGGTGACGAGGGCGCCGTCGGCGACCTGCCAGGAGGGGGTGGGGGCGGGGGATTGGGAGGTCCAGCGCCAGCCGGCGAGGGAGTGGCCGTTGAACAGGAGCTGCCAACCGGCCTGGATTTCGGCGGGGGTGAGGGTGTTGGGTTGGGCGGGGAGGAGGGCGGAGAGGGCTACCAACAGGAGCACGGGGCGCATGTTGGTAGCCTAGCCGATTTAGAACGTGAGGCGGGCACCGACTTGGAGGATGCGGGGATCGGCGGCACTGGTGATGACGCCGAAGTTGGCGGCGGCGCTGACGTTGTTGCCGGGGGCGGCGAAGTTTGCCTTGTTGAGGGCATTGAAGAACTCGCCGCGGAGGTTGAGCTGGATGCGTTCGCGGATGGGGAAGGTCTTTTGCACGGTGAGGTCGAGGTTGACGGCGCCGGGAGAGCGGAGGAAGTTACGGGGAGAGTTTCCGTAGGTACCGACGGCATTGAAGGTGACCTGCGAGCGATCGAAGAAGGAGTTGAGGTAGTCGTTGCGGGAGCGGCCGGCGGGAAGAACGGGATTGCCGCGGAGGTCGGCGCGGTCGAGGCCGATGCCGGAGAAGGAGTTGTCGCGGCCGGAGCTGAGGCCGAAGGGCAGGCCGGAGCGGATGTCGAGGATGTTGAGCAGGCTCCAGCCGCCGAGGAGCTGGCGGAGGAGTGGGTTGGCTTTCTGGAGCTTGGGGAGATCGAAGACGCCGCTGAGCCGGAAGTTGTGGGGGATATCGAAGTCGGAGAGGCCGCGGTTGAAGCGTCCGTCGGTGGGATGGGGGTTGGAGAGGGAGAACTGGTTGTTGGCGCTTTCGTCGTCGATGGATTTAGACCAGGTGTAGAAGGCGAGGACGGAGAAGTTGCGGCTGAAGCGTTTGTCGAGGGTAAGTTGCAGGGAATGATACTGGGAGTTGCCGTAGTCGACCAGTTCCCGCATGGAGGAGAAGAACTGGCCGAGGGGCCGCCGGGCGTTGGTGTTGGCGACGGTGGCGGTAGGTGAGTAGAGAGCCCAGTTGCGTTCGCGGAAGGTTTGCAGGTTGGTGCCTTTATTCGCGACATAGGCGGCGCGAAGGAGGTAGTCGGCGCCGAGTTGGCGTTCGACGGTGAGGTTCCAGGCTTGGGAGTAGCCGACGCGCCAATCCTCTTTAAACCAGGCGAAGGGCATGGGGAAGGAGAAGGGCATATTCTTGTCGTTGAGGTTGACGGGGGCAAAAGGCGGGAAGGGGTTACGAACGCCGGCGGAGCCGTAGGGGTCCTGCATATCGACGCCGTTGAGGGTGAGGGTGGGGGAGAAGGGCGCGGATTCGACGAAGTTGTTGTAGAGGCGGGGGAAGGGGCGGACGTAGAAGATGCCATAGCCGCCGCGGACGACGGTGGCGGAATTGCCGGGTAGGGGTTGCCAGGCGAAGCCGAAGCGGGGAGAGAAGTTATCGGCGTCGTGCTGCTGGCCGGCCTTGGGGAAGCCGGGGTCGCCGGCGAAGATGGCTCCGGGGGGAGCGTTGAGGAAGCGCTGGGAGCGGGCGCCGGGGCGATAGCCGGAGACCTGGTCGAGTTGGTCGTGCCAGGCGTAGTAGGGGTCCCAGCGGAGGCCGGCGTTGAGGGTGAGTTGGCGGGAGAGGCGCCAGGTGTCATCGAGGAAGAGGCTGATTTGGGCGCCGCGGGTTTGTTTGAACTTGCCGGCGGACTGGACGAAGGTGGCGACGCGGCCGAGGAGGAGGTCGGAGATGCCGTTGCCGGTGAGTTGGCCGGAGAAGGTGAAATTGCCGCTTTGTTGGAATTTGGTGCTGGAATCGAAGCCGGTCCAGGGGGAGTATTCGGCGCCGAAGTTCAGGGTGTGGCGGCCATGGATCCAGGTGGTGACGTTGTTGATTTCGACGTTGCGACGGATCCACTGTCCGGGAGGCGAGTTGGTGACGCTGCCCCAGCCGCCGAAGCCAGTGACGCCGAGTTCGAGTTGGCGGTCTGATTCCTGGGGCTCATTGAACTGGATGGGGCCGAACTGGGAGAGCCAGGCGGTGCTGCGACGCAGATTGAAGGAGTCGAGCATGAGTCCGGAAACAATGATGGAGTTGATGAGATTGGGCCGGAGGGTCCAGGAGTCCTGGAGTTTCCAGTTGTTGGTACGCTGATCCTGACCGATGCGGACGGTGAGGAGGGTGTTGGCTCCGTCCCAGCCGGGATCTTCAAAGCGGTTGAAGAAGCCGCTGCCGGAGAGGTGATGGTGGCCGAGGTTATAGTCGAGTTTGCCGAGGTACTGGAGGGTGTCGGAGCGGTCGGGGCGGGCGTAGCGGATGATGCCGTTGGTGGTGGTGGCGGTGGGCACTTTGGCCAGGAGATTGGTGGCGATGGGGCGGAGACGGGAGGAGGGGATGAGGTTGCCGGGAAAGGGGGTGTTTGCGTTCTGGGGGTCACGGATGGGGGTCCCGGGCAGGAGGGAGGCGAAGTTGCCGGCGCGGAAGGCGGGGTTGGGAACGGTGGCTTGATTGGAGAAGCTTTCGTTGCGAACGATGGTGTTTTGGAAGCTACCGAGGAAGAACAGTTTGTTGCGCAGGACGGGTCCGCCGAGGGTGGCGCCGAACTGGTTGCGTTTGAGATTGTCGGCCTGGGCGGCGAAGTAGTTGCGGGCGTTCAAAGAGCCGTTGCGGGTGAAGTGGAACAGGGAACCGTGGAACTCGTTGGAGCCGGAGCGGGTGGCCACGTTGACGACGGCGCCGGAGAAATTGCCGTATTGGGCCGAGAAGTTTGAGGTTTGGACGGTGAACTCCTGGACGGCATCGGGGTTGGGGTAGGCGGCGTTCAGGTTTGTGACATTGTCCATGTGGGTGGCGCCGTCGAGGCGGTAGTTGACTTCGTTGCCGCGGGAGCCGTTGGCGGAGATGGCGATGGTGTCCGCAGAGTTGGCGTAACCGGCGGTTGTGGTACTGGCGCCGGTGACGACCCCGGGGACCATGCGGACGAGGTTGGCGGCGTTCCGGCCGTTGAGCGGCAGTTCCTGGATATAGCGCTGTTGGACGGTTTGGGAAAGGGTGCCGGAAGTGGTGTTGACCATGAGCGCATCGGCTTGGACCGTGACGGAGTCGGAGACGGAACCGACGGTGAGTTTGATGTTGAGGGTGCTGGCGGTATTGATATTGAGGCGGAGGCCGGTTTGGGAGAAGGTGGAGAAGCCGGAGGCGGCCACGGTGAGGGAATAGACGCCAACCGGGACAGCGGAGAAGCTGTATTGACCGTCGGGGGAGGAGGTAGTGGCGCGCTCCCAGCCGGTGGTTGGGCTTTTGAGCGTAACGGTAGCGCGGGGGACGAGGGCGTTGGCGGGGTCGGTGAGCTGACCGGAGAGGGAGGCGGTGGAGAGACCTTGGGCAAGCAGGCCGGGGCCCACGAGGGTGGCGAGCGCGAGTTGGCGGAACATTAGCCTATCGTAATCAACCGGTCGTTTCAATCCGATGGCAGGAGCGTGGCAGGTTCGTTACCAGTTCCGGGCAGCGGAGCGAGAGGAGGGGAGGATTATGGTTTTTGGGGGTTGGGGGTGGGCAGGCGGGCGTTGACGGATTGACGCCAGGCGTGGAGCTGGGCGCGGAGGGCCTGGGCCTGGGTGGGGTTCTTTTCGGCGAGGTTGGTTTTTTCGCCGGGGTCCTGGGCGAGGTGGTAGAGTTCGAGGCGGTTGTCCTCGAAGTACTCTAGGAGCTTCCAGTCGCGAGTGCGGAGGGCGGAGACGGGGGTGGTGGTGGGGTAGTAGTGCGGGTAATGGAAGGGGATGGCTTGGCGAGGGAGGCGGGCGGCGGGGTTGCGGAGGAGCGGGCGGAGGTCGAGGCCGTCCGTGGCGGCAGCGGGGAGGGGGACCTGGGCGGCGGCGCAGAGGGTGGGGAAGAGGTCGGTGAGGACGACGGGTTCGGCGCAGACGGCGTTGGCGGGGGTGAAGCCGGGCCATTGGATGATGAGGGGGACGCGGAGGCCTCCTTCGTAGAGGGAGCCTTTGCCGGAGCGGAGGGGGGCGTTGGAGGTGATGCGGGGGCCGTTGCCGCTTTGGAGATAGCCGCCGTTGTCGGAGGTGATGATGAAGATGGTGTTGCGGTCGAGGCCGCGGATGCGGAGGTGGTCGAGGACGCGGCCGACGGATTGATCGAAGGATTCGACCATGGCGGCGTAGGCGGGGTTGGTGTGGTTGACGCCTTGGGGGAGTTTGGCTTCGTACTTGGCGAGGAGGGCGGGTTTGGCCTCGATGGGGGTGTGGGGGGCGTGATGAGCGAGGTAGAGGAAGAAGGGTTTTTGGCGAGCGTGGAAGGCGTCGATGACGCGGAGGGCTTCGGTGGTGAGGCGGTCGGTAAGGTATTCGCCGGCGGGGCCGGGGGTGAGGCCGGGGACGTAGCGGTGCTCTTTCTGGCTGCCGAAGCGGCCGCTGTAGGGATAGAAATACGTGGGCGGGGCGCCCCAGTGGGTGCCGCCGAGGTTGACTTCGAAACCCTGGGTTTCCGGGGCGTGATCGGCGTCGCCGAGGTGCCATTTGCCGATGAGGGCGGTGGAGTAGCCGGCCTGCTGGAGGAGCTCGGCAAAGGTGGTTTCGGCGTGAGGGAGGTCGGTTTCCGAGGGGGCGGGCAGGAGGGGGAAGTGGGTGGGGGGCTGGGCAGCGCCTTCGCGCCAGATGGTGATGCCGAGGCGGGCGGGATGTTTGCCGGTGAGGAGGGAGGCGCGGGTGGGGGAGCAGACGGGGGCGGGGGAGAGGGCGTGGGAGAAGCGGAGGGATTGGCGGGCGAGGCGGTCGATGCGGGGCGTTTCGTGGAGGTCGGAGCCGTAGCAGCCGAGGTCGGTCCAGCCGAGATCGTCGGCGAGGATGAGGACGATGTTGGGCGGGGGGAGGGCGGGCTGGGCGAGCGCGTGGCTCGACAGGAGCGAGAGGAATTGGCGGCGTTGCATCAGTATTCGAATTGGATCATGAACTGCACTTGTCGCGCGGGGAGGCTTTCGAGGATGGCGCCGTAGGAGGGGAGGCCGGCGAAGGGGCTGAGGCGTTCGGCGTTGGTGTGGTTAGTGAGGTTGAAGCTTTCGACGCCGAACTGGAGGACGGCGCGTTGGTCGAGCAGGGGGATGGTTTTCATGACGCGGAGGTCGAGGCTGGTGGTTTTGGGGCCGAAGGAGGGATTGCGGGGGACGCCGGGGGGGCGGGCGACGAGGGGGTAGGCGCCGGTGCGGGCGGGGTCGGTGGTGAGGAGGGCGTTGAGGGGGCGGCCGGAGCCGAGGGTGAAGATGGGGGCGATGGTGAGTTTGTCGATGAGCCAGGGGAGTTCGAACAGGGAGCTGAGGGCGAGGCGGTGGGCCTGGTGCTGGCGGGAGAGGGCCCAGTCCTGGCGGATGTTATAGGGGTTGCTGGGTTGTTCGTCGAAGTCGGAGCCGTCGTCGTAGGTGCGGCCCCAGTTGTAGGTGGCGAGGTAGGAGAGCTCTTTGCTGATGCGGCGGTTGAGGGTGGCGGCGAGGCCGGCGTATTGGGAGCGGCCGGTTTGTTCGAGCTGGTAGAGGCGGGTGCGGGGGAGGTGGAGGCCGCGGATGAGGTTGGCTTCGACGCTGAGGGAGGTGTGGGAGCCGAAGCCGTACTCGAAGCCGGTGCTCCATTTGCGGCTGTAGGTGGAGGGGAAGTGGGCGGCGGTCGCGTAGGTGAGCCGGGGCAGGCCGGGGACGGGGGCGGAGCGGGGCAGTTGCCAGGCGCGGACGGCGTCGGGGCCGGCGCCGTACTGTTCGAAGCCCTGGGTGCCGTTTTTCTGGAGGGCTTCGTTGAGCCAGGCGAGGGGGTAGCGATCGTAGAAGAGGCCGAAGCCGGCGCGGAGGACGAGGGGGCGGGCGGCGACGGGCCGCCAGGCGAGGCCGAGGCGGGGGGCGAGGTTGTTCGAACTGGGGGAGAGGCCGGCGGGTAGGCGCTGGCGGTCGAAGCGGGCGCCGATTTCGAGCAGGAGGCGGGGGTGGAGCTGCCAGCGGTCCTGGAGCCAGAGGCCGAGGGGGAGGGTGGTGAGCTGGGTGGCGGGGTTGCCGAAGGCCTGGAGGTAGAGATCGGGGCGGCCGGCGAGGAGGTCGTTGAGGGTGGGGAAGACGAAGATGCCGGCGTGGCGGTGGCGAAGGGCGGAGTCGAGGGTGACCCAGTGGGCGTCGAGACCGGCGCTGAGGCGGTGAGTGCCGAGGGCGGCGTTGAGATGTTCGATGAGCTGGTAGTGGCGTTCGGTGCGGTCGGCGTCCATGCGGGGGAAGGCGCCGTAGGTGACGACGCCGGGGACTTCGACGGCGGGGCCGGCGCCGTTGGGGGTGAGCTCGGCGCGGCGTTCGGCGATTTGGAGGCGGAGGTCGTTGACGGTGGTGGGGGAGAGGACGCGGAGCCAGTTGGCGACGAGGGCGTGGTCCTGGGTGAGGCTGTTGCCCTGGGCGGAGCGGTCGGCGAAGTTATCGGGACCCTGGACTTCGCCGCGGGTGCGTCCGCGGGAGAAGGCGTAGCGGGCGGCGAAGGTATCGTGTTCGCCGATCTGGTGGTTGAGTTTGAGGGAGAGTTCGGTGCCGCGGGTGCTGGTGGGGTAGAGGCCGCGGTAGACGTTGGGGAGGAGGGCGGCGACGGGGGCGGCGATGTTGGACCACTCTTCGGCGGACTCGGACTCGTATTCGATGGCGCCGGCGATGAAGGTGCGATGGGGGCGGAGCGGGCCGTTGGCGGAGACGCCGGGCTGGTAGCGGGGGAAGCGGGGGCGGGTGGGGGCGGCGACCTCGGCGCGCTGTGCGTTGGTGATTTCGTTTTGGGCAAAGAAGGTGAGGTCGCCGTGCCAGATATCGACGCCGGAGCGGGTGACCATGTTGAGGAGGCCGCCGGCGGCGCCGCCGAGTTCGGCGCCGAAGGCGGCGGTGGCGACGCGGAACTCCTGGACCATTTCGAGGCCGATGGCGACGCGGTTGCCGCCGGTGGTTTCGTCGCGGTTGTCGGTGCCGTCGATGAGGATGGCGTTGTTGCGGGCGCGGATGCCGCCGGAGGTGAAGCCGCTGTCGCCCATGGGTGTGCGGGTGCCGGTCATGGTGCGTTGGGAGCTGCTGCCGGCGGAGGTGGCGACAGCGGGGGCGGCGAGGACGAAGTTGAGGTAGTTGCGGCTGCGGGCGGGGGCTTCTTCGATGCGTTCGTTGCCGAGGGCGACGCTGGCGCTGGAGGCGGCGGGGTCGATGGCTTCCGGGGTTTCGCTGACTTCGAGGGTTTCGGTGAGGCCGGCGGGGGCGAGTTCGAGGTCGCGCTGGAAGATCTGGCCGACGGAGAGGGGCAAGGGGGTGGTTTTGAGAGTGGCGAAGCCGGGGGCGGCGACGGTGAGGGTGTAGGTTCCGGGGGGGAGTGCGCGGAAGGTGAACAGGCCGTCGGCGCTGGTGGTGGCGCGGCGTTCGGCGGCGGTGTCCTGATTGCGGGCGGTGAGGGTGGCGTTGGGGATGGTGGCGCCGGTACGGTCGCGGACGGTGCCTTGGAGGGTGCCGGTAGACTGGGTGGTTTGCGCGGCGGCGAGGAGGGGAAGGAGGAAGCAGAGCAGGGCGGGGGGCACTGCCTCCAGGATAGTGCTTGGGATGCTACGGATTTAATCCGGGGTGGGGAGGCCGGGGCTGACCACGTTGTCGCGGACGACGGGGACGAAGACGCCTGAGGGCGAGGAGACGCCGTTGACTGTGACGATGAGTTCGTGGTCGCCGGAGGGCAGGGTCGGGACCTGGAAGCTGACGGTGTAGACGCCGACCAGGGCGTTGGCGAGACCGGCGTAGATGGGCGTGACGGCCTGGCCGCCGAGGCGGAGTTGAACGGGGCCGACGGCGGGGTGGCCGCCGTTGAGGACCGGGGGCAGCGTGCCGGCGGGGAGGTTGGGCGTGGTGGGCCCGAGGCCCATACCGTAGACGCCGATGAAGTCGCCGGGACGGGCCGGGCGGATGCGGAGGTTGTTGATGGTAGAGACGCCGAACAGGTCGGCCGGGGCGATATAGGCGCTGAAGTCGAGCGAGAGGGTGGCGGCGTAGCGGCGATTGCGGGGTTCGAAGGTGAAGAAGGCGGGGTTGACGGCGCGGGCCTGGACGGTGACGGGGGTGCTGCGGACGCCGTTGCGTTCGACGACGACGGAGACGGGGCCGGCGGTGAGGCCGTCGGGGGCGACGCCGTTGAGCTGGCCGGGAGAGGTGTAGGAGAGGAAGGCCGGCCGGTCGTTCATCAGGACACGGGTGCCGTTGAGGAGCGTTGGGGCGATGGAGCCGGAGAATTTGCCGGTCCAGTCGCCGGTGGCGTCGGAGAGGGCCGAGCCAAAGATGGAGAAGAAGGCGTTGGAGGCGATGGGATTGCCTTCGCCGAAGGAGGCGCCGTTGCGGACGCCGGCGGCGGTGAAGGAGGGGACTTCGGTGGCCGTGTTGGCGGTGAAGGGGTTGGCGGCGAGGGTGGCGGCCTGTTCAGCGGACAACGCGTGCGAGTAGACGCGGAGGAGGGCGATGCGGGCGGCGGGAGGGTTGCCCGCTGCGTCGTCCGGGAAGAGATGCAGCAGGGAGTCGGGGCCGGCGAGGTGGAGGGGGCTGGCCGCGAACTCGATATCGAGGTTGCCGTTGGCGTAGAGGCGGGCCTGATTGGCGGCGACGGTGAGGACGAGATGGACGTACTGGCCGGATGGGTAGGCGTAGGTGCCGGTGCGGAGGCGGGAGAGTTCGAGGCGCTTGTTGGGGTTGAGGGAGAGGCCGCCGTCGGAGGTGCGTTCGGCGACATCGAGGATGCGGCGCCGGGCGTTGGGGCCTTCGGTGAAGGCGAAGAGGATTTCGATCGAGTAAGAGTTAGGGTTCAACAGGGCGCCCGGGCGGAGGTGCAGGCCGGCGAGCTGGTAGACGGTGCGGGTTTGGCCGAGGACCGTATCGGTGACGAAGGTGTTGCCGTTACCAGGATTGACGGCGAGGAGGGCGGGTGCCCCGGGCTGGAGCGCGGCGAGGGAGTTCTCGAAGGGATAGGTGGCGACCAGAGAGGCCGGCTGGGCGAAGGAGGAGGCTGCGGCGAGGAGGAAAAGTGATAAGTTACGCATGGCGGGAAGAAATACTTCTATCCTTCATAACATTTCGTTCGGAATGTCGGGAGTATTATCGTTATTTTTCCTGCGAATTGGGCATTTGGTTGCGGGTTTGTGCACACTGGAGGGATGCTTGCGATTTCGATGCTGTTGGCTTCCGTGAACCTGCTGGTAACGCCGGAGTGGCTCTCGAACCAGAAAGATGTGGTGATTCTGCATGCCGGGTCGGCGAAGGACTATGCCGAGGGGCATATTGCGGGGGCGCGACTGGTGACGCTGGCGGATGTGTCGCGGCCGGAGTCGAAGCTGCGGCGGGAGATGCCGCCGGCGGAGTTGATGCGCGAGCGGCTGCGGCAGTGGGGAATCGGGGACGGCACGTCGGTGGTGGTGTATGCCGGGAATGAGTCGATTCAGACGGCCACGCGGGTTTGGTTTACGCTCGAGTACCACAGCTTGCCGGCGTCGCTGCTGGACGGGGGATTGGCGGCATGGAAGGCGAAGGGGTTGCCGGTAACGACGGAGTCGCCGACGGTGACGCCGGCGGTCAGTTTGACGGTGCGGCCGCGGCCGGAGCTGATTGTGGATGCGGCCTGGGTGAAGGGCCATTTGGGGGATGCGGCGGTGACGATGGTGGATGCGCGGCTGCCGGAGTTTTATACGGGGGCGAGCGCGGGGAATATGCCGCGGGCGGGGCACATACCGGGGGCGGCCAGCGTGCCGTACCCGACGCTGCTGACGGAGGGTAAGGCGTTTTTGCCGACGGGGGAGCTGGCGAGTAAGTTAGGGGCGGGTAAGACGCTGGTGACTTACTGCCATATTGGGATGCAGGCCACGGTGCCGTACTTTGCGGCGCGGCTGGCCGGCCGGGAGGTACGGTTGTACGACGGCTCGTTTGAGGAGTGGAGCGGGATGGCGGAGTTGCCGGTGGAGAAGCAGTAGCGGGGTTGAGTCTGCCTGGTGATTGGCGGTCGTTGCGCTCACGGATCCAGTGGTCAGCTTTCTCCGTTCGGGGACGATTGGTGACAACTGGGGAAACTGAATCTCGAGTTCGCCGCGAAACTCACGCAGCGCTCTTTCCTCAGGTGGGCCACGAACAGGCACGGAAACGCTGGGCGGAAATCTCCAGGCTCCTCGCGGAACCAAAACGTCAACGCAAACGACACCACTTCAGTGAGCGCTGATACCCCTCTCTCGCACGGCCCCAAACACTTTATTTGAAGAAGGGCAAATCGAGTCCAAAAGAGAAGTAGCTCCGGAGTTGGTCAACAAACTCGCGACCTGACGACAGCCGAACCCAGCGAATCGAGGCGCGTTCGCGACCCTCACTGAAAAAGCCAACGCCCCCGGAGGCGAGGCGAGGGTCAACGTAGGAGTCGACAAACTGACCGTCAACAAAGGTCATCAGCCGATCTCCGGAGGCGCGTATCTCATAGTGGTGAAAGGCATGTTGTTTCAACCGGACGGGAAGCGGTACTCGAATGCGGCGCATCTCTTTGCCGGCAATGACCGTGAACCGAACCAGATCGGTGGAGGGTCTGGACTTATCGCTGCCGATCGTCACCTTGCTCGCCTGATAGTTGCGGTGATCGATCGCCCGGACGGCCCAATTGATCGACGAGTTCTCGACGCTCCCTTCGAATTGAAACCGGTAGTCGGCCAGATTTTGCGTTGGTTGCCAAATGCGCAGACCGCCGGGTTGAATCAGCCCGTTATGGACGTTCCAGCGCGCGCCGTTGTTGGCTGGAGTCCACCTGCTCAGATTGGCCTTGTTGAACTCCTCGTGGAAATTCAGGCGCGGGAGGTCGATCTTTTCTTTGGCAAGAAGCGACGAGAGCTGGGAGCCGAGCCATTCGGAAAACCTGCCTTCGGGGCGCTCACCCTGGTAGTCGCTGCCGGAAAACTGGATCGCCAGAAAAAGAATACCGCCGAGAGCGACCAGGCTGAGCAGCGCGGTCTGCGTGTAACTCCAGAAATTCTCCCCGGTTTGCTGATTATTAGCGCGCAGTCCATTAATCGTCCAGGAGCTTGCCGTGTCAGGCTGCAATTCGCTAAGATCCCGCAGGGTCCGGGCAGACCCGGTCTGATGGGCGCTCTTGTGGTCGTTACAGCAGTACTCCTCATCGGTAAGACTGCGCAGCAAACCAATGGGTTTTTGGCAATACTTGCAAGTCAAAGCACCACTCCCAATGGAATTATCGCCCACAATCGCGCTGATTCAATCCCCTTAGGTGCGTATTCTCCTGACACTAGGTGTTTCTACCTATGAACCTGCCGCCCGGCGAGACTCCCGCGATGCGGTGACTCACCCAACGCGATCCCTAGCCCGCTTCACCCCGCGTAAACATTGGTGTCAGGATTTCCAGCCAGAGCGCTACTGCAATAACGAGGGCCCGATGAGACCGCTCCCACCCGTCTTGCGGTCCGGATGGCTGATAAACTAAAGGTTTTCGTCATATGCTCCGAAACTGGTATGAACGCTGGATCACGCAACGGGAGGCCGCACTGTGTTTCCGGTCCAACGACCGGGTCGTGCGACCCTTTGAGTGGGGCGTCGAGTGGACCGCCGGATGGCCCGTAGCCGCCGCCGATCCGAGTGATCCCGAACGCTACTTCCAGGACCTCAACGAGTCGATCCTCGCCTCCCCCGAGGCCTTCTTTGCTTACGAAAAGCAGACTGAGTATCGTCTTGAGGGCGGGTGGCTCCGCTTCCGGACCCCGCTCGCCAGCCCCCACCCGGCCAACAACCTTGTCCATGCCCTGTGGTGCCCCGCCGAAAGACCAAACGGCAAGGCTGTCGTCGTACTGCCCCACTGGAACTCCACCCTGCCCCAGCACGTAGGCCTCGCCAAGGGAATCGCCAAGTTCGGGATCTCCGCGCTACGCCTCAGCCTGCCCTATCACGACTTCCGCATGCCGGCCGAACTGCACCGCGCCGACTACGCCGTCTCCGCCAACGTGGGCCGCACCATCGAAGCCACCCGGCAAGCCGTCGCTGATGTCCGGGCCTGCGTGGATTGGCTCATCGGCCAGGGCTACTCCGAAATCGGGATTGTCGGAACCAGCCTGGGTTCCTGCTACGCCTTCCTGGCCAGCACCTTCGACCCCCGCATCAAGGTCAACGTCTACAACCACTGCTCCTCCTATGTCGCCGATGTCGTCTGGACCGGGCTGTCGACGATTCACGTCCGCCAGGGCCTCGAAAACCACCTCGATCAGGACCGGCTTCGCGCGCTATGGGGCGCCATCAGCCCGATGAACTACCTGCGTCTCTACGCCGCCCATTCCCACAAAAAGAACCTCTTTATCTACACCAAGTACGACACCACCTTCCTACCCGAGTTTTCCCGTCAGATCGTCGGCGCCATTGCCGATCACGGCATCGCGCACAAGGTGGTCGCGCTGCCCTGTGGCCACTATACGATGGGCGAATCGCCCTTCAAATTCATGGATGGCTACCAGATCATCAATTTTCTCAAGAGGAATCTATAGGTGCTCGAACCCTTTGCCGTGCAGTCGCTGGTCACCGCCTGGGAGGACGAGCGCGATGGCGAGGCCTGGAAAAGCCGCGAACTGATTCTGCAGCTGCTGCGCGAAACGCCCTATCCCTTTGCCCGCAACCAGTTCGCGCCTGGCCACGTGACCGCCACCGCCTGCGTCATTCATCCGGCTGAGCCAGCCGTGCTGCTCGTTCACCATCGGCGCCTGGACCGCTGGCTGCTGCCCGGCGGTCACGTCGAAGCCGATCGCGATACCACCATCGCCGGCAGCGCGCGCCGCGAGGCCGTTGAAGAGACCGGCGTCGTACTCGATGCCTCGAACGGCCCGACCCTTGTCGGTCTCGACGTCCACGGTATTCCGGGCCGCAAAAAAGAACCGTTCCATCTCCATCACGACCTGATCTTCCGCTTCCGGGCGGCTTCGGCGGTCGTGGCAGGATCGGATGAGGTCCGTGCCACGGCCTGGTGTCCCGTGGACCGCTTTGACGAGTACCTGCTGCCGGAGCCGATCCGGCGGGCCGTGCGCCGCTCGCTCGTCTAGAAAAAATCGGAAACCAAGCACGCCGCCGTCGACCGACGATACAAAGCCATTCCGGAAGACGAGGTGGAGGTCGCCGTCGATCCACGCCAGGATCGACAGCAGGCTGATCTGCCCGGCCAGTTGCGGATGCTCACCCCCACCCTGCCGACCGAGCTCCGTGAGCCTCGGCGCTCACCAAAAGTTGACCACTTCTGCTCGGATAGAGTTGACCACGTCGAAAACACCCGTCGCCACGTGGCACGGCACGGGTGCGCGGGGGCGCTCTCATCCGCGCGGCGCGGCCGCGCGCCACGAGACCTCACTCGGCGCAGATATCGCGGAATCCGGTCCTGACTGGTGGTCAACTTTTGGTGAGCAGGGGTGGGTCATTTCTCGCGAGCGCCGAAGGTGAGTCCCTTCTGCTGTGTCTGGTCGAAGAGATGAGCTACGCCGAGCCGGCGCCGCAGCCCTTCATCCCGGCCGGGCCCTCGCCGTTGGGCCGATGCAACGGGCAGGCATTTTCCGGGCTGCTGTTCCGCGGATGACCTTGGCCGGATACGGGATGCCGGTAGGAACGGGACCGGCTGACGAGCCGGAACCTTCGGGCCCATTCGTCTGGTCTCGTCGGTGTAATAATTCAGAAGGAGAAAGGGAATATGAAAAATGTTTTGGGACTCGGACTGATCGCGGGAGTGTTGGCCCAGGGGCAGTCGCCCCTGCCGTCCGGCGGGGTACACGCTGAGCGGATTGAGATCGGCCAAGCCGGCCCGGCCTGGAACATCGGTCCGGAAGTTTCGATCGAGATGACTCTCGTCAAGGGTGCGCCGTTTTCTGGCGAGTTCGTCACCGAAACCTTGCAGCAGTTGCCCGACGGCAACCGCATCACGTCAAAGCGCAGCGAGATCTACGCGCGCGATGCCGAGGGCCGTACCCGCCGCGAGATGGGGCCGGTCACGTTTATCCACGATCCCGTCGCCAAGGTCGATCTGATCCTCGAGAACCAAAAGAAAACCGCTCGGAAAATCGCGCTACCGGAGCTTCCGCCCGGGGCCCAGGGCAAAAACGTGATGTTTTTCACCACCATGGCCCCGCCGCCCGGCGGCCCCGCGCCCGATGTCATCCGGTTTGCGCGGACCGCCAGCCCGGCCGGCGACAAATCGCCCTTCGATACCAAAACCGAACCGCTCGGCAAGCGCATGATCGAAGGCACCGAGTCCGAAGGAACCCGCACCACCGTCACTGTCCCGGCCGGGTCCGTCGGCAACGACCTTCCCCTCGTCACCATCAGCGAACGCTGGGTGTCCATCGAGTTGAAGACCGTGGTGCTCTCGACGCGCAAGGACCCCCGCACCGGGGAAACCACCTACCGGCTCACCAATCTGCGCAAGGGCGAACCGTCGCGGCTCCTCTTTGAAATGCCTCCGGATTACACCCTGGCCTCCGGCGATCAAAACGGGCCCGTGATCATGCAGCGGATGCGGATCGACAAGAAGAACGACTAACCTGAAAGGGTGTTCCCGCTTCCTCCGATTTTCAACAATCCGGAGTTCTTTACTCTATCCGCGGGGCTCGCCGTACTCACGTCGATGATTACGCCGGCCCTGCTCCTGTCCGCCACCGGTACGTTCATTCTTTCCACCTCCACCCGCCTCGGTCGCTGCATCGACCGGATCCGGAAGATCTCCGATCTGCTCGAAAACGACTTCGATCCCACCCACGAAACCCGGATCAACCCCGACCGCAAACAGATGCTGCTTGGCCAGGTAGAGATCCTCGGCCGCCGCGCCCGCCTGCTCATTCAGGTCATGCAGGTGCTCTATCTGGCGGCGGCCATGTTCGTCGGTACCAGCGTCTCCATCGGCATCGCCTCGGTCTTTCTCAAGCGCCTGAGTTGGATGCCCATCACCATGGGCCTCGGCGGCGCCTGCTTTCTGGCCTACGGCACCTTCCGCCTGATTTTTGAAGCCCGCATGTCGGCCCAGGGTCTGCACTGGGAGATCGAGTTCATGGAACGCGGCGCGGAAAAACACCAGGAGTCGGCGTGACCAACGGCCCCCTGCCGCCCGTGCTCGAAGACTACCGACGGCAGATCGAGACGCTCAAAGCCCGCGCCCTGGCGCTCTCCGCACGCTTGACCGCCGGGCAGATGCGCGAACGGCCGTCGCCGGAAGCCTGGAGTCCCGTCGAGATTCTCGATCACCTGCGCCGCACCGTCGAGCAGTATCTGCCGGCCATCGACGCCGCGCTCGCCCGGGCCGAAAAAACCGCGTCGCCACCCGGTGAGCCGAATTACGGCTGGGGCTGGCGCCTGTTTCTGCGCACCCTCGAACCGCCCATCAAGCAACGCTTCCGGGCCCCCAAAGCCTTCGCGCCCGGCGAGAATCCGGCGGTGGATGTCACCCTCGCCGGATTCCTCGCCGCCCACGATGCGCTCATCGAACGGATCCACCGCGCGGTCGGCTACGACCTCGAACGCGTCAAGGTCGCCTCGCCCGCCAATGCCCTGCTCAAGCCTCCGCTGGGCTGCGCGTTGCTGGCCATGGCAGCCCACGGGCGGAGGCACTTCACCCAATTGCCGCCGCTACCGGGTGCGGAACTTCCCGGAGAGCGCGGCTAGCTTGTCCTGCACCGACGGCTGCGGCGCCTGCTGCTGCCGCGGCTGCGGACGCCCGCCCCCGGCGGGCTTCGGCTCCAGTGCCTTGATCGACAATGCAATCCGCTTGGACTTCAGATCGACCGCCAGCACCGAAACCTTCACGATCTGCCCCGCCTTGAGCGCCTCGGCCGGATCGGTAATATACCGGTGGCTGATCTCGCTCACGTGGACCAGCCCGTCCTGATGCACGCCAATATCGACAAACGCACCGAACTTGGTGACGTTGGTGACCACCCCTTCGAGCACCATCCCCACCGCGACGTCCTTCACCTCCTTCACATCGTCCCGGAAGTTCGGCACCACAAACTTCTCGCGCGGGTCGCGCCCCGGCTTCCGCAGCTCCTCGCGAATGTCGTTGAGCGTGTAGATGCCCACCTTCTCGGTCTTGAAGCCTTCGATCTTGACCTTCTCCACCAGATCCGGTTTGGCGATCAGCTCCGGCACCGAAACCTGCAGTGACGCCGCAATCGCCTCCACCACCGGGTACGATTCCGGATGTACCGCCGTCATATCGAGCGGATTCTCCCCGTTGCGGATCCGCAGAAAGCCAGCCGCCTGCTCAAACGTCTTCGGCCCGAAGCCGGAGACCGCCAGCAGCTGCACGCGGCTCTTGAACCGGCCGTTCTCATTGCGGAACTCGACGATCTTCTGCGCCACGCGTTCACTCAACCCTGCCACCTGCTTCAGCAGCGGCGCCGAGGCGGTGTTCAAATCCACGCCCACGCGGTTCACGCAGCTTTCCACCGTCTGTTCAAGGCCCTGCTTCAAACGCCGCTGGTCGACGTCGTGTTGATACTGCCCGACGCCAATCGACTTCGGGTCCACCTTGACGAGTTCGGCCAGCGGGTCCTGCAACCGCCGGGCGATGGAGATGGCGCCTCGAACGGTCAGATCCAGGTCCGGGAACTCCTGCCGCGCCACGTCCGAGGCCGAGTAGACCGACGCGCCGGCCTCGGAGACCACCACCGAAAACGGCCCCAGGTTAGCCTGCTTAATGATCTCGGCCACCTCGCGCGACCCGGTCCCGTTGCCGATGGCGAAGGCCTGCACCTTGTGCTGCTGAATCAGCCGCGACAGCGTCCGAATCGACCCGGCGACGTCGTTCTTCGGCTCGAGTGGATAGATCACCGTATGCTCAAGCATCTTGCCCGTGTCATCCACCACCGCCAATTTGCAGCCGGTGCGGATACCCGGGTCGACCCCGATTACCGTCAGCGCGCCCGCCGGCGGCGACAGCAGCAGGTTTTCAAGATTCTCGCGGAAGACCTTGATGGCCTCCTCATCGGAGCGGTCTTTGAGATCGAGGCGGATTTCGGTCTGAATCGAAGGGTTCAGCAGCCGGTCGTAGCCGTCTTCGATGGCTTCGTGCAGATGCGTCTGCCACTCCCCGGCTTCGCGGCAAACCTTCGCCCGCAGCCACGCGCAAACCTCATCACGGTTCAGTTCAATCTCAAAGTGCAGAATGCCCTCTTTGGCGCCGCGGCGGATGGCCAGCATGCGGTGGGACGGGATCTTGGCGACCGGTTCGGAGAAGTCGGCGTACATGTGGAACTTGCCTTCCGGGTCGGGCACGCCTTCGATGGCCTTCGAGACCACGATGCCTTTTTCGGCCATCATGGCGCGCACGGCCTTCCGGAAGTCCGCGTTTTCTGCGACCATTTCGGAGATTATATGGCGGGCGCCTTCGAGCGCCTCCTGGGGGTCGCCGAAGGTGGCGGCGTACTCGACCAGCGGCTGCCCGTTGGGAATCTGCTCCCAAAGGTAGAGCGCCAGCGGCTCGAAACCCTTCTCGCGCGCCACGCTCGCCTTGGTCTTGCGCTTGGGCTTGTAGGGCAGGTAGAGGTCTTCGAGCTCGGACTTATCGAGCGTCTTTTCGATTTTCGCCTGGAGCTCCGGGGTCAACTTGCCCTGCTCGGCAATCGAGGCCAGCACGGTGGCGCGGCGGTCTTCCAGTTCGCGGAAGTATTCGAGTTTTTCCTGGATGGCGAGAATTTTGACCTCATCCAGGTTGCCCGTCGCTTCCTTACGGTAGCGGGCGATGAAGGGAACGGTGCCGCCTTCGTCAAACAGGGCGATGGTCGCCACCAGGCTTTGGAGCGAAATCTCCAGGAGTTTCGCAATGTGCAGGAGGACGGGGGTAGGAAGTGCTTTCAGATCCATTAGGCTTAGTAAAAAGAAAACGGGGAGCCGGACTTCGCGAAACGAAGCCAACTCCCCCATATTGTCGCAGGTCACTACCGCCGGAGGGCGGGAAACCTCAGCCTTCCATCTTCAGCATCTGAATCCCGGCCTGGATGTAGCCGAAGCAGAATGCAAAGCTCTTCTTGCCGCCCGGGTCGCCTTCGACGCGGGGCACGTGGTCGGGCATCACCATGCCGTCGTAGCCGACTTCTTTATAGGTCCGCAGCGCTTCGAGCATGTTCACCGACCCGTTGTCCGGGAAGGTCTCTTTGAAGTCCAGGTAGCCGCCTTCGATGTTGCGGAAGTGCACGTTGAATATCTTCTTGCGCGTGCCGAAGTAGCGGATGTAGTCGTGGATCTGTTTGTTCGGATCCACCAGCCCTTCGCTGATCGTCCCCTGGCAGAAGTTGAGGCCGTGGTACGGGCTCTCCCGGATGGAGACGAACTTCTTGAGTCCCTCCGGGCTCAGGACGGTTTCGCAGCCGCGCCAGCCCTTGTTCTTGGGCATGGCCGGGTCGTGCGGGTGGCACGCAAGGCGGATCTTGTACTCGTTGGCGACCGGCACGACGCGATCGAGGAAGTAGGTGATCCGCTCCCAGTAGATGTCTTCGGAAACGGCGCCGGCTTCAGTGAGCGGCGGGTCCTGCTTGGCGCCGGCGTACTTGAAGCTGCGCTGAACGGCCCCGCCCCGGCCCTTGGTCGGCTCGGTGGAGACGACGCCAAGGATCGACATGTTGTATTTGACGGCGGGGATGCCGGCTTCCTTCACGTTCTTGATCATCTGGCAGATCTCGTCAATGGCGCGGTCGCGGTCCGGCGACTTGCCCATCATGATCGCCGGGTACTCGGCGCGGGTGATGTAGGCCGAACTGAGCGGCAGCGGCACCATCTCGAGGGTGATGCCATGCTGGTTGACGCGGTCGCGCAGCGCCTTTAGGCCATCCACGCTCCACTTCTCGTCGAGCTTGCGGGAGGGCAGGCCGGAGCAGATGTTGTTGACGCCAAACGCGGCCAGCGCGTTGAGCGTTTCCGGGTCGTCGGCGTGCTGATGGCCGGCCTTCATCAGAACCGGTTTACCCTGGCTTTTCGATTTGGCGGCGGAGGCGGGGAGTTGAGCGGCGGCGGCCAGAGCCGCGCCTTGAAAGAGTTCACGGCGTCGCATGATTAGAGAAGGTTATTTCATGTTTGCGGGGGGAGAGTCAAGTGCGGGCGGCCAGCACGCGGGGCGTCCCGGCCAGGTCGGCATGGAGTTCCACCTCCCGCCAGCCGCGAAACAACTCGGCGATGGCGGCCGCCTGCCCGTAGCCGAACTCGCCCAGCAGCCAGCCGCCCGGCCGGAGCAGGCGCCGGCACAACGGTTCGAGGCGGCGGTAGTGGTCGAGGCCGTCCGGGCCGCTGAAGAGCGCGGTCGGCGGCTCCCAATCGCGCACCTCCCGCTGCAGCCCCGGCCCGTCGCCCGCCGGCACATACGGCGGATTGGTCACAATCGCGCCGAACGAGTGGCCCGCGAAGGCGGCGGCCAGGTCAGCCTGCACAAACTGCACCGGCGCCCCCAGTGCCGCGGCGTTGGCCCGCGCAATCTGCAGCGCCTCGGCCGAAAGATCGGTCGCCACCGCAGGGCGCTCCCATTCAAGCGCCAGGGTGATGGCCAGAATCCCCGAACCCGTGCCGATGTCGAGCAACGTGGTGGCTTCGTTTCGCAAAGCGAGTTCGACGATCAGTTCGGTCTCGGGGCGGGGAATCAGCACGCCCGGGGCCACCGCGAAGCGGCGCCCGTAGAACTCCTGCTCCCGGGTGATGTACTGCAGCGGCTTGCCCTGCGTCCGTTCGTGCAGCCAGCGGCCGAAGTGGATCCAGGCCAACTCCGGCAGCGGGGCTTCCGGATGAGCGTACAGATACACGCGGTCCCGGCCGAGCGCCCGGCTCAGCAGTACCTCGGCCGTCAGCCGCGGACTTTCGATGCCGTGCTCGCTCAGAAAACGAATCGCCTGCCGTAAGGCTTCCCCGAGGGTCAGATTAGGCGGCTCGCTGGCCATCTCCAGCCTGTTCCTTCAACTTCTCGGCCTGGTAGAAGGTGACTAGCCCGTCGATAATCGCCTCAATGCGCCCCTCCATGACTAGATCGAGCTGATGTAGGGTAAGGCCAATCCGGTGATCGGTCACGCGGTTCTGCGGAAAGTTGTAAGTGCGGATCTTCTCGCTGCGGTCGCCCGAACCCACCATCTTCTTCCGCTCGGCGCCAATGGCGGCCTGCTGCTTTTCCAGTTCCAACTCGTAGAGCCGCGACCGGAGCACCCGCATCGCCTTATCGCGATTCTTGATCTGCGACTTCTCGTCCTGGCAGCTCACCACGACCCCGGTCGCCAGGTGCGTAATGCGGATGGCTGAGTAGGTCGTGTTCACGCTCTGTCCGCCCGGGCCGGACGAGCAGAAGGTGTCTATCCGGATGTCTTTGGCTTCAATGTGGATGTCCACATCCTCGGCCTCCGGCAGCACCGCAACCGTGACGGCGGAGGTGTGCACCCGTCCCTGCGTCTCGGTCTGCGGCACGCGCTGTACCCGGTGGACGCCCGACTCATACTTCAGCTTGCTGTAGACCTTATCCCCGCTGATGAGCGCAATGACTTCTTTAATGCCCCCCACCGAGGAATCGCTCAGGTCGGTGATATCCACTTTCCACCGTTGCGTTTCAAAGTAACGCGTATACATCCGCCACAACTCGGCCGCAAACAGCGTCGCCTCGTCGCCGCCCGTGCCGGCCCGGATTTCGAGCACGATGTTCTTATCATCGTTCGGGTCCTTCGGCAGCAGGAAGATCATCAGCTCCTCTTCTAGCCTGGTCATGGCCGGTTCGAGGTCGGCGATCTCGGCCAGCGCCATCTCGCGCATCTCCGGATCGGTATCCTGCGACATGCTCTTGGCCTGCGCGAGCGCATCGTTGGCCTGCTTCCACTCGCGGTACTTGTTGACCACCTCTTCCATGTCGCGATGCGCCTTGGCGGTCTTCCGGTAAGCCTCCGGATCGGTGATTATATCCGGATCCGCCATGGCCCGGCTCAACTCTTCAAAGCGCGCTTCGAGCGCGTCCAACTTATCGGCGTATTGCATGTTAAGCGATGACTAGCTGCCCGCCCTGCTTCTTTTCGAGCTCCATGGCCCCTTCAAGGGCATGAATCGCAATGGCGGTCTGGTCGTCCGCGGGCGGTTGGGTGGTAATCTTCTGGAGCCACAGACCGGGGATGGTCATGGCGGCCAGCAAAGACCCGCGGCGGCGGGCGGCAAAACGAATCAGTTCGTAACTCAGGCCGGCAATCACCGGAATCAGAATCACCCGCGAAGCGATCTTGGCGGGCAACGTGTTCAAGCCAAACAACGGATCCACCACCATGTAAGTCACCATCGAAATCAGCATCACCACCAGCAGAAAGCTGGTGCCGCAGCGGGGATGGAGGGTGGTAAAGCTCTGCGCGTTGGCGATCGTTACCGGCTGGCCGGACTCGAAATTGTAAACCACTTTGTGCTCGGCGCCGTGGTACTCAAAAACCCGGTGAATGTCCTTGTACCGCGAAATACCGTAAAGAAAGGCCAGGAAGATACAGAGACGAATCACCCCGTCGACGAGGCTGAACAGCGCGCCCTGTTGCAACACCGGAAAGTAGTTCGTCAACTGCCCGGTGGCAAAGGCGGGCAGAACTTTGTACATCAGGATGAAGAAGCCGACAGAGAAGACCAGGTTAAGCGTCATCATCCAGGCGGGTACTTCCGAGGAGGCCTCCGGCTTGCCCTTGGCCGCGTTCTCTTCCTCCATGGCGATGTTGGTGGAAAACCGCAGCGCCTTTACTCCCAACGACATCGCCTGGCCCAGCGTGCCAATGCCGCGCAAGACGGGCAGTTTGAACAACGGATACTTTTCGCTCACCCGCGGCAGCGGCGACTGTTCGGTGGCAATCTCTCCGTTGGCCCGGCGCACGGCCACACAGTAGCTGTGCGGCGCCCGCATCATCACCCCTTCCATGACGGCCTGGCCGCCGACGAGGGTCTCCTCGCCGCTTTCGAGCACCGGCAGGAGTTGAGTGTGAGTGACGAGACGGAAAAAATGACGCAAAGACATACGCGGAACCAGAATAACGCTTCCTTTTTCAAGTATAGCTGTTCGATGCCCGGCGAGCGCTTCAGGATGCCTCGGTGCCTCCGTGCTCAGGCGGCTACCGGTTTCAGTCGCGAAAGGTGCGCCGCCAGAAGCCAGCGGATCTGGGTCGCCTCAAACGGAGCAGCACAGTAGTCGGCCGCACCGGCCTCCACCGCGTCCAGCCACTCGGCCGTCTCCGGAAGCCGGCTCGTGGCGATCACCCGCAGGCGGGGCTGCTGCGCCGCGGTCGCCGTCAGCACTTTGGCAAGTGCCGAAGGGTCAGCCGGGCAAAAGACCAGGTCGGTCTCCGACCAGCAAAGTCCGCCGGCGCGCATCTCATCGTCGATTTCCGGGACGTGGTGGGTGGTGATCAGGACGTCGCGCAGTTCGCGTGAGAGTTCAGGGGATAAGCCATAAAGCAGTATTCGCGGGCACATGCCGTCCTTTTGAAGCCGTCAACCTTGGTCTACTCTCGAACCCGGAGAATGCGCCGCACCAAAATCGAACCGGGAGGGATGCCACGCCTAACCTTACGGTACCGGACCGTCCTCCGGCGATCCAATCGAAAAATCTTATGGTTACGATTCAAAGCTACTCCTGTGCGGTTGGTACAATAACGGTTATGCCTGTGGTTGCGCGTCGAAAGTCGGTGCCGGTAAATGTCGGCGGGGTGATGGTGGGAGGGGACAACCCGATTGTGGTGCAGTCCATGACGAACACCGATACGGCGGACGTCACGGGTACCGCCAATCAGGTTCTCGCTCTCGCCAAGGCCGGTTCGGAGATCGTGCGCATCACTGTGAACACGGAAGAGGCCGCCCGCGCCGTCCCGAAGATCGTCGACACGCTGATGCTTTATGACTGCCGCGTGCCCATGGTCGGGGATTTCCACTACAACGGCCACCTGCTGCTCAAGAAGTACCCGGAGTGCGCCCGCACGCTCGCTAAGTACCGGATCAACCCCGGCAACGTCAACATCGGCAAGAAGCACGACGATAACTTCCGGGCGATGATCGAAGTCGCTGTCGAACACCAGAAGCCGGTCCGCATCGGCGTCAACTGGGGCTCGCTCGATGGCGCGCTCCTCACCCGCATGATGGACGAGAACGCCAAGCTGGCCGAACCGCTCGACGCCAAGCAGGTCACCATGAACGCCATGGTGGTCAGTGCCCTCGAGGCGGCCGCGGCGGCCGAGCGCTACGGCCTGCGTCGCAACCAGATTCTGCTCAGCGCCAAGGTGAGCGGCGTGCAGGACCTCATCGCCGTCAACCGGATGCTCGCCGCGCAATGCGATTACGCCCTGCACCTCGGCCTCACCGAGGCCGGCCTGGGTTCGAAAGGCATTGTCGCCACCACCGCGGCCCTCTCCGTGCTCCTGCAGGAGGGCATCGGCGATACCATTCGCGCCAGCCTCACCCCGCTGCCGAACGGCGACCGCACCGAAGAGGTGCTCGTCTGCCAGCAGATTCTCCAATCACTCGAACTCCGCAGCTTCACCCCGCAGGTCACCGCCTGCCCGGGCTGCGGCCGCACCACGTCCACCTTCTTCCAGGACATGGCCGACCAGATTCAAACCTACCTGCGGGAGCAGATGCCGGTATGGGGGGCGAACCATCCCGGGGTGGAGGAGATGAAGGTGGCCGTGATGGGCTGCATCGTCAACGGCCCCGGTGAATCAAAGCACGCCAACATCGGCATCTCTCTGCCCGGCACGTTTGAAGAGCCCGTGGCGCCCGTCTACGTGGATGGCAAACTCGTCCGGACGCTACGCGGCGATCATATCGTCGCCGAGTTCATCACGATGTTGAACGACTACGTCGAATCGCACTACGGTCCCGTGACCGCGTAAGAATGACCGCCCGCGAGATCGCCTTCGACGCCGCCCTCCGCGTCGAAAACGGCGCCTGGGCCGAGGAGGTCCTGCGGGGGGCCGTGGCCGGTCTGGACCCGCGCGACGCCGACCTGGCCTGGGAGCTCGTGCTCGGCCCCTTGCGCGTGCAGTCGCAGCTCGACTACCTTATCCGCCTCTACTCCGGCAAAACCGGTAAGCTCGATCCCGAGGTCCGTCTCGCCCTGCGCCTGGGCATCTATCAGCTGCGCTATCTCGACCGGATCCCGCCCCACGCCGCCGTTTCGGCCTCCGTCGATCTGGTCCGTCGCGCCCGCAAGCGCTCGGCCATGGGATTCGTCAACGCGGTGCTGCGCAAAGTGAACCGCGCCCCGGTCGCCTGGCCCGACGCCGAGGTCGAACTGGCCGTACCCGCCTGGCTGCTGGCCCGCTGGCAGGCCGCTTTCGGCCCCGAACAAGCCGCCGGCATCGCCCGGGCCTTTCTCGCCCCGCCCGCCGCGCCGGGCCAGGACCCGGGCGCCGCCGCCATTGTGCCTCTGCTCGACGTCGCCCCCGGCATGTCCGTCCTCGACCTGTGCGCCGCGCCCGGCAACAAGACCCGGCAGCTGGTCGCCGCCGGCGGCCGCGTCGTCGCCGCCGACCGCTATGGGCACCGCCTGCGGTTGGTGGACGTGGCCGACCGCGTGGTGCTTGACGCCACCGCCCCGTTGCCGTTTGTAAAAACGTTCGAACGGATTCTGGTCGACGCCCCCTGCAGCGGCACCGGCACCCTGGGGAGAAATCCGGAGATCAAATGGCGAATTACCCCCGCCGATCTCGACGACCTCGCCGCCCGCCAACGCGCCATTTTGCGCAGCGCCCTGGGCGTTCTGGCGCCCGGCGGCCGCCTCGTCTACTCCACCTGCTCCCTCGAAAAGGAGGAGAACGAAGCGGTCGTAGCCGCCGTCTGCCCCGGCCGCATCGTCGAAGCCGGATACCGGCTGCCCGGCCAGGAACCCGGGGACGGCTTTTGGCATGCCGTGATAGCATGAAGACTGCGTTCCCATGGTCGAGATTCTGCCATCGTTACTAGCTGCGGACTTTGCCCGGCTGGGTGAGGAGATCGCGCGCGTCGAACAGGCGGGCGTGTCGATGCTGCACGTCGACGTGATGGATGGGCATTTTGTCCCGAATCTGACAATGGGGCCCCCTGTCGTCAAATCCCTGCGCAAGATTACCAAAGCGCACCTCGACGTCCATCTCATGATTACCGACGCCGACCGCTTCGCCCCCGTCTTCATCGAAGCGGGCGCCGACAGCGTCTCGGTGCACCAGGAAGCCTGTCCCCATCTCGACCGCACCCTCCGCCTGATTCAGGCCGAAGGCGCACTGGCCGGGGTCGTACTCAATCCCGCCACCCCCGTGGCGACGTTGGACGAAGTGCTCGACTTCGTCGACTTTGTGCTGATCATGAGCGTCAATCCGGGCTTCGGCGGGCAGCGTTTCCTGCCCGGTTCGCTCCGGAAAATCGAACAGTTGGTCGAGCGCCGGACCCGGCAGGGCCTGGGCTTCAAAATCGAAATTGATGGCGGCGTGGTTGTCGAAAACGCGGCCGCCATTGCCCGCGCCGGCGCCGAATGGCTCGTTGCGGGCTCCAGTGTGTTTGGAGCGTCGGATTCCGGCGCCGCCGTTCGCTCGCTGCGGCAGGCCGCGAGCGTCGGATCCCTAGTCTAGGCCAGAGTCTAAGCAAGTGAGATTTGGAATTATGTTTCTTTCGCGCAAAATGATAGCGGTTCTGATGGTGACAGCCTTGGCGATTCCCTCGCTCTCGAGCTGCTTCCGGAAAAAGAAGTACGAGAACCCGATTTCGAAAGATACCCAGCAGCCGGACAAGGTCCTGTTCGACAAGGCGGTCAGGGATATCGAGCGCGGCCGCTACGAAGTGGCCCGCATCACCCTGAATACCCTCATGAACACCTACGACACCTCCGAGTATCTGGCCAAGGCGAAACTCGCCATCGCCGATAGCTGGATGCGCGAAGGAGGCTCGAACGGCATGGCCCAGGCCGAAGCTGAATACAAGGACTTCATCCTCTTCTACCCCACCATGGAGGAGGCCGCCGAAGCCCAGCAAAAGGTCTGCATGATCCACTATAAGCAGATGGAGAAGCCGGACCGTGACGACCGCCACACCTACAAATCCGAAGAGGAGTGCCGGACCCTGCTCACTCAGTTCCCCAACTCGAGGTTCGCGCCCCAGACCCAGCAACTGCTCCGCAACATCCAGGAGGTTCTGGCCGAAAAAGAGTTCCGCGTCGGCTCGTTCTATAACTCCAAAGGCTCGAACCCGGCCGCCAGTAACCGTCTGCAAAACGTGGTCGACCAGTGGCCGCTCTACTCGAAGGCCGACATGGACCTTTGGCTACTCGCCGACAGCTATTCGAAGATGGGCCCCCGCTTCAAAGCCAAGGCCGGCCAGGCCTACCAGCGCCTCGTGCGGGACTATCCGCTCTCCCCTCTCGCCAAACAGGCCGTCGACAAGCTCAAAGAGATGGAGATGCAGGTTCCCGAGGCCGATCCCGTCGCCGTCGCCCGCATGAAGTACGAGGACGAAAACCGCACCAAACCCGGCATGATGCACAACTTCTGGGGCGTTTTCAGCAAGAGCCCCGATACCATCGCCGCCGCCAAGAGCGGCTCCCCGTCCATGGAGTCCATGCGGCCCACCCTCCCTGCTTCGATCCCGCTGCCGGTGGGCGCGGCGACCGGCGTCAATGACGTTGGCGGCCAAGTCCTGACCGGTGAGACCGCGCTCGATAGAAAGGATGACGCCCGCCTCAGCGCCCAGCAGCCCGGTGGCGCCGGTAGTCCCGCCCCGGCCGCCGCTTCCCCGGCCGCCCCCCCGGCGGCCGAAGCCGCTCCCGTCCCACCCCCGGCCAACCGTCAGGTGCCTGTCGGCAAAAAGCAGAAGAAAGAGAAAAAGGCTAAGGTCAAGAACTAGTGGCCGCCCGGATCCTGCTCGCCGACGACAGCGCCATCGCGCAGCGCCTCGGCGAGCGAATGTTACGCGAAGAGGGCTTTGAAGTCGTCTCGGTGACCGACGGAGAGACAGCCCTGCTCCGCCTCGCCGACGTCGGTCCCGATGTCCTTATCGCCGACGCCTTCCTGCCCAAACGCTCTGGCTTTGAACTCGCGCAGTTCATCCGCGAAACCCTGGTCCACCGCCACATCGGCGTTCTGTTGAGCGGCAGCATCACCGAACCGGTCGACGCCGAAAAAGCCTCCGCTGCCGGGGCCGACGGCATCGTCCAAAAACCCTTCAGCGTTGCCTCGCTGCTCGAAGCCCTGACGGCGCTGCTCGACCGCGTCGCCGAACGCCGTCTCGCCGGCGAGTTCGGCGCCGACGCCCCACCCCTGCCCGTGATCCCCGTTGCGGATGAGGAGCGCATCCGTGCCGCCGTCACGGTCGCGCTCGACGAAGCCATGCCGCAGATGGTGGAACTGATTACGCGCGAAGTGTTGCGCAATCTGCGTCCAGCCTGACATTATCGAGGTTGCTATGGCTGATAACAGTTTTGACATCGTCTCCAAAGTGGAGATGCCCGAAGTAAACAACGCAATCCAGCAGGCGCTCAAAGAAATTGGCACCCGCTACGATCTCAAAGATTCCAAATCCTCGATCGAATTGAAGGAAAAGGACCACAAGGTCCTGATGGCCTCGGCTGACGAATACAAACTCGGCGCCGTCGTCGACATCCTCCAATCGAAGCTCAACAAGCGCGGCATCTCGCTCCAGGCGCTCACCTACGGGCCCATCCAGCCCGCCTCCGGCATGAGCGTCCGTCAGGAGATCACCCTGCAGGCCGGCATTCCTATCGAAAAGGCCAAAGAGATCGTCAAGATCATCAAGGACGCTAAGATTAAGGTCCAGGCCGCCATCAACGGCGACATGGTCCGCGTCTCGGGCAAGGACCGCGACTCCCTGCAGGAGGTCATCGCCCTGCTCAAGCGCTCCGACCTCGGCATCGACATGCAGTTCACCAACTACCGGAACTAGCCATGGCCCGGCGCATCGAAACGCTCTTTGTCCCGGGACCCGCCGGTCGCCTGGAGGCTCTGCTCGAAGAGCCCGAGGACGGCGAGCCCCGCTACGTGGCCCTCGTCTGCCACCCGCATCCCCAGCACGGCGGCACCATGCACAATAAAGTGGTCTACCGCCTCGCCCGCGGTCTGCGCCAAACCGGAGCCGTTGTCCTGCGCTTCAACTACCGCGGCGTGAATCTCAGCGAAGGCGTCTACGCCGACGGCCTCGGCGAACTCGAGGACGCCCGCGCCTGCCTCGCGCTTCTCCGTGACCGTTACCCCGCCCTGCCCTTCGTCGCCGCCGGCTTCAGCTTCGGCTCACGTATCGCCTTACAACTCGCGAGCGAAATCCCATCCATGGCCCGCGCCATCGCCGTCGGTTTCCCCACCAAGTACCCGGACAACGGCTACCTCGAACCCTGCACTGTCCCGCGAACCTTCCTTCACTCCACCATCGACGTCCATGGACCCATGGTGGACCTGGTCGAGTTAACGAAATCGCTCTCCGGGCCGCCGGACGTCGAATTTGTCCCGGCTAAAGACCACTTCTTCGCCGATGCCCTCGACGAATTCGAAGCCGCGGTCGTCCGGGCCGGTCAAACCGTGTAAAGCGATCCGTGTAAAGCGATCAGTTCCGGTGGCGCATCTCGCGCACCAGTTGCCGCGATGCCCGCTCGCCAATCATGTCGGCCACCTGTTCGAGCAGCTCCGGCACGTTCTCCGGCTCCACCAACATCGTTCCGGGACTGCGAAGGGTCTCCGTCTGCTCCCGCCATGAGGTAATCAACGCGGTCGCCGGCCGGTAAGCCATCATCCGGGCGTGGGAAATCACTTGCAAACCAGCATCGGGCGACTCCATGTGCAAGTCGCTCAAGACCAAAGAGTACTCTTCGCTGTCGAGCATGCCAATCGCTTCAATAGCCGTTGCCGCCGTGTCGACTCCGTAGCCGCCCGCCTGCAAAACCGTCCGCAGAGTCAACCGCGCCGCCGGGTCGTCGTCCACTAACAGCACACGCGCCAATTCGAGAAGATGAAAGGTTGGGGTAGGTTCGCACTTTGCGGATGCCATTACATTAAAGTCTCTTTTCCAGTGTAAGGGAAATGCAGAAATATCCAAGTACCAATTTCAATCGGCGCTCCGCTAAAGCAGTGTTGTTCTTGTAAAGCTTCTGTTTGCTTGCGGTTGGGTGCGGATGGGCCCTTAGCTGGCCTGCCCGGCAGACGGTGGTACTGCATGGCCCATATTGGGTATTACTAACCCGCTCAAGTTATAGGCGCACGGCGCGCACAACCCGATCCACCTCGGCTTCGGTGTTGTAGATATGGGGCGAAAACCGTAGTCCCGCCGCGTCGCCCGCATCGGTTTTGGCGATCGCAATGCGGTGTTTTGTCCACAACCGGTTGTAGATCGCCATCAGGTCCTGGCCCGGAAAGTCGACCTTCACCACGGGTCCGGAGACCGCCGCCTCGCCGCTGCCTTTTAACTTGGCCCCGGGCACCCCGGCCAATCCCTGCCGCAACCGCTCCGCAATCGCCAGCGCCCGGCGTTCAATCGCGGCCATTCCGGTCGTCTCCAGGAACTCGATCGTCTTTTCGAGGCCCCGCAGCTTCGGATCGTCCCGCTGCCCCAGCGTTTCAAACTTCCGGGCTCCGGTCGGCTTATCCGACCAGTAGTCGACGCTCAAAATCGCCGGCGTCAACTCCTCGAGCCGTCCCTCCCGGACATACAACAGTCCGCTTTCGAGCGGCCCCATCGGCCACTTGTGGAAGCTTCCGGTGAATGAGTCGATCCGCAGCGCCGGCAGATTGAGGTTCATCCAGCCAAACGACTGCGCTCCATCGACGTGGCACCAGGCATTTTTCTGATGTGCCAGCTCGGCAATCGCCGCGATGGGATAGAGCAGGCCCGTCGTGTTCGTCAAGTGCGACAAAGCGATAACGCGCGTCCGCGCCGTCACCTTGCGCGCTATAGTCCCCAGCAACTCCTCGGCCGTTTTGGCGTAAATCGGCACCTCCGCCGTCACCACCGCCGCGCCCGCCTGCCGGGCCCGCAACTGCCAGCTCTGCGTGTTGGACGGGTGATTGTGCGCCGTGATCAGAATCTCATCGCCCGGCCGCAGGCGCAGGCCCTGCGCAATCAGATTGTTGCCTTCGCTCGCGTTGCGCGTGAGCGCGATTTCGGGCGGCGCGGCGCCCAGCAGTTTGGCGAGGCGCGCGCGGACGCTCTCCGAGAGCGGCTTGTACACCTCCCGGTTCTGAAACGCCGGGTTCTGCTGAAAGTCCTGCAGCTGCTTCAGATACTCAGCCAGCGCCGCCTTGCCGCACGGGGCGATGTTGGCGGCGTTCATGTAGATCAGACTCCTATCGAGAGCCACCAGCGGCCGCACCGCCGCGGCGGTGAGCAGAGAGCGCCGGGATAAAGACATGGAATTAACCTCCGAAAACGCGGGCGAAAATCTTGTCGACGTTGGCGAGTTGGCGATCCAACGCAAAGGATTTTTCGAGCTGTTCGGGGCTCAGGCAGGCTTGGACTTCCGGGTCGGCGGCGATGGCGGCGCGGAAATCGCCGTCCTCTTCCCAGCTCTTCATGGCATGGGACTGTACCAGTTTATACGCCTTTTCCCGCAGCATGCCGGCCGCGGTCAGATCAAGCAGCAACTGCCCGGAAAAGATCAGCCCGCGGGTCAGATGCAGGTTCTGCAGCATCCGCTCCGGATTCACGCGCATCCCGTCCACGAGCCAGATCGTCTTGGCCAGCAGATAGTCCACCAGACAGCAGGAGTCCGGCAGAATCACCCGCTCGACACTCGAGTGCGAAATATCGCGCTCATGCCACAAGGCGATGTTTTCATACGCCGCTTGCACGTTCGACCGCACCACCCGCGCCAACCCCGAGATCTGCTCGCACGTCACCGGGTTTCGCTTATGCGGCATCGCCGAAGAGCCCTTCTGGCCGGGCGCAAACGGTTCTTCGGCCTCGCGGACCTCGGTTCGCTGCAGATGGCGCACTTCGAGCGCAACCTTCTCGCAGGTGGCGGCCACCAACGCCAGAGCGCCGATAAAGGCCGCGTGCGAATCCCGCGAGATCACCTGCGAGGCAATGGCGGCCGACTTCAGCCCGAGTCGCGCACAGATCTTCTCCTCGGCTTCCGGGCCGATGTGGCCAAAGGTGCCAACCGCGCCCGAAATCTTACCCGCCCGCATATCCTCGGCCGCGGCGGCCAGGCGCGCCCGGTTCCGGCTCAGTTCGTCGAACCACAGCGCCAGCTTCAGGCCAAACGTGTACGGTTCGGCGTGGATGCCGTGCGTGCGCCCCATCTGCACCGTGTCTTTGAACTCGTAAGCCCGGCGTCGCAGCACGGCCAGCAGTTCATCGGTCGCCGTCAGCAGCAGCGCCGCCGACTGCTTCACCTGCAGCGCCTGCGCCGTATCCACCACGTCGTTCGACGTCATGCCGTAGTGGAACCAGCGCGAAGCCTCCGCCGCCCCCGCTGCAGCCATCTTCTCAGCGACGGTGGTCGTGAAGGCGATCACATCGTGCTTCACCTCGCGCTCAATCGCAAACAGCCTCTCGACGTCCACCGCCGCGTGCGCCCGCAGCGCCTGCGCGGCCTCGGCCGGTACATCGCCCAGTTCGGCCAGCGCCTCGCTGGCGGCCAGTTCTACGGCCAGCCAGCACTGGTACTTGTTCTCATCATTCCAAATCGCGCCCATGGCCGGGCGGGTATACCGTTGAATCAATTAAAAACTCCTCAAGAAAGGGTCAGGATACCAAGCGCCGGAACCGAAGGGAACGATGCGGTATCTTGAAGGAAGCGCAACCGAAGTTAGCAGGAGAGATTTGGGCATGAGATTGCAGTTTTGGATGGCCGGGCTCGTCGTCAGCACGGTCGCTTTCGCGCAAACGCAAGGTGCTTTGCCGGCCCGCGCTGCGCCCTCGGAATACCAGGTACAGGCCAAAGCCGGCGACCTCACCATCGCGGCCGATTTCGTCGCCCACGCCATTCCCACCATGGAAGGCCCCTTGAACTCCGAAGATCACGTCGCCGTCGAGGTGGCCTTCTTCGGCCCCCCCGAAGCAAAGACGACGCTTTCCTGGGAGCACTTCTCCCTCCGCATCAACGGCAAGAAGATGCCCACCCCGGCCGTCCCCATCGGTATGGCCCTGAAGGGCCTTAAGGATCCGGAATGGATTCCGCCGGAGCCGCCCGAAGGCAGCAAATCAAAAGGCGGACTGAGCGGCGGCGGCAGCGCCCCCGGTGAACCCAAGCCCGAGCCGCCCAAAATGCCCCTGCCGCTCCGCCGCGCCATGGAGCAGCGGGCCCGCCGTTCCGCCATGGCCGAAGGGGAACGGCCGCTGCCCCAGGCCGGCCTGATCTTCTTCCCCTATCGCGGCAAAGACACCAGCATCGAAAAGCTGGAACTCCTCTACGAAGGCCCGGCCGGCAAGGTCACCCTGGCCTTCGAGAGGTAGGTCAATACTCGAAGACGCCGCTGGCCACCCCAGGCTCGGCCACGTGCAGGCGTGGCCGCAAGCCGCGCTGGCCGAGCGCCTCCTCCGCCATCTGCTGCACCAGCGTCGGGTAGTTGTTGTGTTCGCTCAGATGGCCCAGAATCAGCGTCGAAACGCTCGCATCCATGTCGTTGGTAATGAACTCAAAGGCGGCTTCGTTCGACAGGTGACCCTTCCGGCCCATGATGCGCTGCTTGAGCGACCACGGGTAAGGCCCCACCTTCAGCATCTCCAGATTGTGGTTCGATTCGAGCAGCAGCGCATCCACGCCCCGCAGATGCATCTTGATCGAGTCCGGCATGTAGCCGAGGTCGGTCACCACCGCGCAGCTCACCCCCTGCGACCGCACCACATACCCCACCGGGTCAATCGCATCGTGCGGAATCGTGAACGAGCCAATCTCCAGGTCGCCGATCGTGAAGCCCATCCCCGCCTGAAAGGTCTGCCGCGGCGCCGGAATCCCCTCCCAGTCGATCGCCGTCTCGGTCAGGTGCGTCAGGTAGACCGGCTTCTTGTACTTGCGCAGCAGCACGCCCAAGCCGCTCACGTGGTCGCTGTGCTCGTGCGTCACCAGCACCGCGTCCAGCATCGACGGGTCCTCCCCGATCGCAAACAGGCGGGACTCGATCTCCCGCCGACTTAAACCGGCGTCGATCAGCACCCGCGCCCGGTCGGTTCCGACGAAAATCGAATTGCCGGAACTGGATGACGCCAGCACGCAGAACTTGAGAATAAGAACGCCCCCGAAATCATTATGATAGCGAGATGAAGATTACAAAAGTCGAGGCGCTCTATCTGCGCCAGCCCGAAGTCAAAGACCAGTGCGACAGCGGCCAGGACGCCGTCATCATTCGCATCGAAACCGACGCCGGCATCACCGGCCTCGGCGAAGTCGATTCGGCCCCGCTCGCCATCCGCGGCATCGTCGAAGGCCCCTACTCGCACTCCATCACCAGCGGCCTCCAGCATCTTCTCCTCGGCGAAGACCCCATGGCCACCGAGTACCTCTGGTACAAGATGGTGAAGGCCAACTCCTACTGCGCCCGCCGCGGCATTCTCATGCACGCCATCAGCGGCATCGATCTCGCCCTCTGGGACATCAAGGGCAAGGCGCTCGGCGTGCCGGTCTGGAAGCTCCTCGGCGGCGGCTTCCATCAAAAAATCCGCTGCTACGCCTCCACCCTGTTCGGCCGCACCCCGGCCGAAACCGAAGCCATCGGGCGCCGCCTCGTCGATCAGGGCTTCGGCGCCGTCAAGTTCGGCTGGCACCCCATGGGCGAATCGCGCGAGTTGGACGAAGCGCTCGTCCGCGCCGGCCGCCGCGGCGTTGGTCCCCAGGCCGACCTCCTCATCGACGCCGGCCTCGTCTGGGACGCGAAAACCGCCCTCCAGCGCGCCAACGCCTTCGCCGCCGAAGATATCTTCTGGCTCGAAGAGCCCCTGCGCGAAAACGACTACATCGGCTACGCCAAACTCGCCGCCTCCACCCCGGTCCGCATCGCCGCCGGCGAACACGAAAGCGACCGCCAGAGCTATCAGAACCTCATGGACCAGGGCCGGGTGGACGTCGTCCAGGTCGACCTCACCCGCTGCGGCGGCTTCACCGAAGCCATGAAGATCGCCTCACTCGCCTACGACCGCGGCCTGCCCGTGGCCAACCACGGCTTCTCCACGTACCTCAACGTCGCCGCCGCCCTCCACTGGCTCAACGCCGTTCCCAACGCCCTCATCTGCGAGTTCGTCGCCCAGGAAGCCACTAATCTACGCGAGCAGATCACCCGCCAAAAGCTGCGCGCCGTCGATGGCTTTCTCCCTGTTCCGCAGGAACCCGGCCTCGGCATCGACCTCGACGAAGACGCCGTCAACCGCCTCCGTATTCTCTGAGATCACGTTTTGTGAGAGCTTCGTAACGATAACCGCACTACCCGGTATAACATATGGCTGTCACTAAGCCTCGCAACCGGTTGGTCAACTTCCGGGTGAGCGAAGAAGAATTTCAAAATCTGCGTGAAGCTTGCCTGTCAGGTGGAGCCCGCAGCATCTCTGATTTCGCCCGGTCGGCCGTGCTGAGTACCTTTGGCGGCGCGAATGAACAGGAGGGACTCCTCAAGATTCGTCTATCGACCATCGATCAGAAAATGGACGAGCTCGATTCCAGTCTCCGGACCCTGCTCGGCCGCTTGAACCCCTCGACCTCCCAGTCCACTCTCGATGTGCTGGAGGAGCGCATGCTCCACCAGCACCACTCTTAGGCCGCAACCGGTTCGGGCTCGGGCGCGGGAGCGCGCTCGGGCACGAGCAGTTCGTTCGGATTGATCCGCGTATAGAGATACGCGCTGATTAATAACATACTCGCCAGCGGCAGCAGCGCCTTGTTGTAATCACCACCCATCCAGCCGACCAGATAACCAAACAGCACCGAACTCAAAAAGCTCCCCAACTGCCCCGCCATGTTCATGCTGCCGCTCACCGCGCCCGAATACTTCCGGCCAATGTCCATGCAGATCGCCCAGGAAACCGGCAGCATACAATCCATGCAGCCATAGCCCATCGCCAGCAGTAGCGCGCAGGTCTGCCGGTCGGTCACCTGCGTGGCCGAGATCATGCAGATGCCCGAAAGCGCGAGCCCCGTGGCGCCGATGGCGCAACGGCCGATCTTGAGCCCTTTGGACTGGACCAGCCGGTCACTCAGCCAACCCCCGAAGAAGTTCCCGGATGCCCCGACCAGAAACGGCAGCGTCGCCCAGAGGGTCATTTCGCTTTCCGAGAACCCGCGGCCTTTCTGCAAGTAAGTGGAGAGCCAGCTCAAATAGAAGTAAGAGCCCCAGCAGTAGGTGTGGTACATCAGCAGCAGCGTGATGAAATTACGGGACTTGAGCACCTGGCCCCACGGCAGGCCATGATGCGCCTCGGCGACCTTCGGCGTGCCGATCAGTGCCAGCTCTTCGGCCGAGATACCGGCCTTTTCCCGCGGGTTGTCCCGGAAATACGACCACCAGAGCAGGCACCACAAGGCGCCCAGCGCACCGTAAATGTAGAAAGCGGTCCGCCAGCCATACTGCGCGGCAATCCAGATCGTAAGCATCGGGGCCAACGCGCCGCCCAACCGCGCCGCCATCCAGCTAATCCCGGACGCCTTGGCCCTTTCCACCGGCGGGAACCAGCGCGATATGCTCACCGCGATATTCGGATAAGCCCCGGCCTCGCCGGCGCCGAATAGAAAGCGCACCACCAGCAAAACGTAGTAATTGGCCACCGCCCCGGTGATCATCGTGAACCCTGACCACCACAACACGATTCGGGTAACCGTCTTGCGCGGACCGTACTTGTCGCCCCACGCCCCGGTCGGGATCTCGAATAGCGCGTAAGAGAGCGTAAAGAGCCCCACCACCCAGCCCCACATCTTGGGGGTCAACCCGAGGTCGTCCTGCATGCGCACTCCCAGGACGGAGATGCAGACACGGTCGAGGTAGGTAATCATCGACAGCAGAAAAAGCAGGCCGAGCATCCGGTAGCGATAGGGCATAGGGCCTTTATTCTTTCACAACTCGGGCTTACGCCGTCAGTGCTTTCTTGAGAAACGGAATCCCGCGGACCCCATGAAAACTGTGCTCCCCGGCGAAGACCTCGTGCTCCACCCGCTCCTTCGCCCCGAAAGTGCTATAGATCATTTGCAGGTCCACGAAGCACTGCCGGCTCGCCGCCACCGGAAAGATGTCATCGCGGTCGCCGGACTCGAGGAACAATGGCCGCGGCGCAATCAGCCCCGCCACATCCGCCATCTCGGCCCACTGCAGAATCCCTGGAACATAGTTGTCGATGCAGTGCGCCAGCGACAGAATCGAATCCCGGAAGCTGTTCAGATAGCCGCTCACCATCGCCGCCCGGATGCGCGGTTCGACGGCGGCCGCAAACGTCGTGCAGGTGCCGCCCCCGCTGATGCCCATGCAGCCAACCCGTTTGGCGTCCAGTTCCGGCCGGGTCTCAATCCAGTCAATCGTCCGCATCAGGTCGTAGACGCGCCACGCGATCATCGTCTCGCCAAACAGCAGCGCCGCCCCGGCCGTTGGCTGGCAGGCCGAATTGCCCAGGCCCCGCTTCTTTGTCCGCGCGTCCCGGCGGCAGCCAAAGCCCATCGGCTCCACCGCAATCGCCGCCAGGCCGGCCTCGACGGCCTGAATCGCGAAGTCATGCTGATAGCCGTCCTTGTCCGTCCGCGGCTTGCCCTTGGCGTCAATGCCCACAATGTCGTCGACGCCCCGCCCGTGCCCCGGCACGCAAAGCACCACCGGCCACGGCCCCTGGCCCGTCGCCGGCGTCAGCAGATAGCCGAGCGACATCATGCCCGGCCGCGTTTCGATGACGAACTTCTCCCGCCGGTAGCCCGGAAAGGTTCTTACTTCGAGCGCCTGCGGCGCCAGCGGCGTCCGCGCCGCGGGGAACCCGCCCAGCAGTTCGACCACCTTCGCCCGCAGCTTCTTCTGCCACGCCTCGGCCGCCTTCCGGTTCTCGGCCCGGAACCGCAGTTGCCGCGGCATCTCCTCGTAGCGCCGCAGCGTCCAATCCACCGGATCGAACTTCGCCAGCGGCACTTTGGCCTCCAATCCGTCCAGGGCTCCGGTGTAGGCCGGTTCGGCCGCTTCCATGGGCGCCGCCAGCAGCGCCGCTGCTCCCAGTTGTCTCCGCGTGAATCGCTTCATGCCGCGATTCTATCGCTATTCTTCTTTCCCTTCCGATTTACCCTTCAGCCAATCCACCCAGGCCGTAGGCGGCGTCACTAACAGGGTGATCAGCAGGACTCCCAAAAGAGTCAGGCCCATGATGATGTACATGCTTACAGGTTAACTTCCATCACCTCGTCAAAGATACCCTCGGGCAGCTTGATGCCGTAAACCCGCAGCCGGTCGAGGATCTTCGGCTTCCGGTTGAAGCACCGGAACCGGCCCTGCACCTTGCCCGCCTCGCTCAGCCCCACCCGCTCAAAGGCAAACACGTCCTGCACCTCAATGTGGTCGCCCTCCTGCCCCACCACCTCGGAGATGTTGATGATCTTGCGCGAGCCGTCCTGCAGACGCGTCACCTGCACCACCATCTTGATGGCGCTGGCGAGCTGCTGCTGAATCACCCGCGTTGGAATCTGCAGCTCGGCCATCAGGATCATCGCTTCGAGACGGGAAAAGGCGTCCTTCGGCGTATTCGCGTGAATCGTGGTCATCGAGCCCTCGACGCCCGTGTTCATCGCCTGTAGCATATCGAGCGCCTCCGGACCGCGGCACTCGCCCACCACAATCCGGTCCGGCCGCATGCGCAGCGCCGTCCGCACCAGCACCCGCTGGTTGATGCCGCCCTCTTTGTTCAGATTCGCCGGCCGCGTTTCAAACTTCACCAGATGCCGCTGTTGCAGCTGCAGCTCGGCCGTGTCCTCGATAGTGACAATCCGCTCGTCTTCTGGAATAAAGCGCGACAGCGCGTTCAACGTCGTTGTCTTGCCCGAGCCCGTGCCGCCCGAAATCAGAATCGTGGTCTTGGCCTGCACGCACGCCGCCAGAAACTGCAGCATGGCCGGCATGATCGTCTGGTAGGCGACCATCTCATCGCTGGTGATCACGTGCCGCCCGAAACGGCGGATGGACAGCGAAGGGCCATCGAGCGACAGCGGCGAGATGATCGCGTTCACACGCGAGCCGTCCTTGAGGCGCGCGTCGACAATCGGCTGCGCTTCGTCCACGCGGCGTCCCACCTGCGCGACGATCTTTTCAATAATGTGCAGCAGGTGCGCGTTGTCTTTGAACCGCACCGGTGTCCGCTGCAGCTTGCCCTGCCGTTCGATGAAGACCTTGTCGTAGCCGTTGACGAGAATATCGGAGATCGACGCTTCCTTAAGCAGCGGCTCAAGCGGCCCGAGGCCGAGCACCTCGTCAAGCACCTCCTCGACAATCCGGTTCTGCTCGGCCGTCGTCATCGGCACGCGCTCTTCATCAAGCAGGCGCTCGACCACGCGGCCGATCTCGCTGCGGATGCGGTCTTTCGGAATCGAGGAGACCTGGTCGAGGTTCAGGACGCCGATCAGCTTGCGATGGATCTCGCTCTTGATCTCAAACATCCGGTCGGCCGACCGCGCTCCACCCGGCCCGGCGGCCACCGGCCGCTCTCGCGGCGGCGCGGCCTTCTCCGCCGCGGTTTTCGCCGCAGCGGCCTTGGGCGCACCGGATTGCGCAGCCATCAGTTGCGCCAGGCTCGGCCGGGCGGGCCGGGGAGGAAGGTTCGGGTCGGTCGACATAGGGCGTGAACTCAATCTAGTGTACCCTTAGCCAAATGAGTCAGAAAATTGATGTCGTCGCCCACATCGAGGCGCTGCCCGGCGAAGAAGCGCTTGTGCGCGAGGTGCTCGAAAGCTACATCGCCCCCACGCGGCTTGAAGAAGGCTGCCTGCGTTACGACCTGTTCGTCGACCAGAGCAACCCCTGCAAGTTCACCTTCATCGAAGAGTGGAGCTCTATTGAAGCCCTGCAGAAGCACTCGCAATCGCCCCACCTGGCCGCCGGACGGCCCCGCGTGGCCGGCAAGCTCGCCGGGCCCAACTGGGTGCAGATTCTCGACCGGATCGGCTAAGCCAGCATCGCCTTCACGACGTTGCCGTGCACGTCGGTGAGGCGGAAGTCGCGTCCCATGTGCCGGTAGGTCAGCCGCGTGTGGTCGAAGCCCAGGCAGTGGAGGATGGTGGCCTGCAGGTCATGCACCTCCACCTTGTCCCGCGTAATCGTAAAGCCGAGTTCATCGGTCTCGCCGATCACCTGCCCGCCCTTGATGCCCCCGCCGGCGAGCCACATCGAATAGCCGCTCGGGTGATGGTCGCGCCCGGCGTTGTCCGGGTCCGACGTATTGCGGACCTCCGAAATCGGAGTGCGGCCAAACTCGCCGCCCCAGACGACGAGCGTCTCGTCGAGCAGGCCCCGCTGCTTCAGGTCCTTGAGCAGCGCCGCCACCGGCTGGTCGGTCGCCATCGTCTTCTTCTTGAGCGCGCTGTTCAGGTTGGTGTGCGTATCCCACGAGGCGTCCATCATCAAAACGAACCGGACGCCGCGCTCCACCATCCGGCGCGCGAGCAGCGCATTGGTGGCGTACTGATTGGTGGGTTCCTTTCCAACGCCGTACATGGCCAGCGTTTCGGGCGACTCCTTTGAGAAGTCAAGCAGCTCCGGCGCCGAACTCTGCATCCGGTAGGCCAGCTCGTAGCTCTGAATGCGGGCCGCAATCTCCGGGTCGCCCACGTCGGCCAGGTGGGCCTCGTTGAGCTCTTTGATCGCGTCGAGCCCGGCCCGCTGCGTTGCCGCGCTGATCCCTTCCGGGTTGGCCAGGTACAGAATCGGCTCGCCGCCGCTGCGGAACTGCGTGCCCTGGTAGGTGGAAGGCAGAAAGCCGCTCATGAAGTTCGACGCTCCGCCCGAGGTGCCGACGCCGCTTGAAAGCACGACAAAGCCGGGCAGGTTCTGCGACTCGCTCCCCAGCCCGTACACGCTCCAGGCCCCCATCGTGGGCCGGCCAAACTGGATGGAGCCGGTGAACAGAAACAGCTGCCCCGGGTGATGGTTCACCGCCTCGGTGTGCATCGACCGGACCAGGCAGATATCGTCGGCCACCTCGTGCATGTGCGGAATGTAGTCCGACATCAGGATGCCGCTCTGGCCGCACGGCCGGAACACGCGCGGGCTCGCCAGCGCCGCGGCGGTGGGCTTGGTGAAGGCCAGCTTCAGGTCTTTCGTATACTCAGTCGGCAGCGGCTTGCCGTGGTACTTCGCCAGCGCCGGCTTGGGGTCGTACAGGTCCATCTGGCTCGGGCCGCCTTCCATGAACAGGAAGATCACGCTCTTGGCCTTGCCGGGGAAGTGCGGCTTCCTGGGCGCGAGCGGATTCGGCGCGGCGGCGTAGCCATCGCGCACCAGCAGATCACCGAGGGCCATCGAACCCAAACCATAGGCCCAATTCTTCAAAAACTGACGGCGGCGAAAGGTGTTCAGTTGTTCCATGGCTAGTTCCGGTTGATAAATTCGTCGGTGTTGAGCAGCACGCGGGCCACGCCGGTCCAGGCCTCCTCGGCCGGGCGCCCTTCGGCCTGCAGAATGCCGATCTGCCGGTCGAGATAGCGCGCGAGCGACTCCCGTTCGCTTGCGGCCGGCGGGCGGCCCAGGGCGATGGCAAACATGCGGTCGATCCGGTTGGGCTCGGCGGCCGTGCGGACGGCCAGGCCGTGGGCGGCTTCGAGGAACACGGGGTCGTTGAGCAGGTTCAGCGCTTGCAGCGGGGTGTTGGAGGTGCGGCGGCGCGAGCAGGCGACGTTTGAATCGGGTGCATCAAAGTTAACGAGTTGCGGGTAGGGCGTCGTGCGCTGATAGTGCACGTAGAGCCCGCGGCGGTAGCGTTCGGCGCCGTTGCTTTCGGCCCACTTCACGCTGTTGCCGTAGCCGAGTTCGGCGACGCCCTTGGGCAGCGGCGGCTTGATGGACTTGCCCCCGATTTCGAGGCTCAGGATCTCGCCGGCAAACAGCGCGGCATCGCGAATCTGCTCGGCCGGCAGGCGCAGACGGCTCTGCCGCGCGAGCAGCATGTTCTCGGGGTCTTTCTCGGCCACTTCAGGCCGGTACTTCGAACTCTGCTGGTAGGTGGCCGTGGTGACAATGAGCCGGTGGAGCTTCTTCATGCTCCAGCCGTTGTCGATGAAGCTGGTGGCCAGCGCGTCGAGCAGCTCCGGGTGCGAAGGCTTCTCGCCCTGCGTGCCGAAGTCCTCGGAGGTCTTCACGAGGCCGCGGCCAAAGAACTCCTGCCAGGCGCGGTTGGCGATGACGCGGGCCGTGAGCGGATTTTCGCGCGAGGCGAGCCAGCGGGCAAAGCCCAGCCGCCCCGGCTCCTGCATGGCGGGGAGGATGGCTAGCGTCCCCGGCTCGACCGGGATGCCGAGGTTTTTGTAGTCACCACGGATGGCGATCTTCGTGACCGGCGCTTCGGGGTGGGCGGCGATCGTATAGGCCTGCGTCAGGGCGGGGAAGCCGGCGTCGAGCTCCTGCAGCTTGGCGCGCAGCTGCTTCAGCTTCTCGGTGACCTCTTTGTTATCGCGGTACTGCGGGCCGGGGTTGGCGACGAAGTAGTTGATCAGCCGGTCCTGGTCGCGTTGGCTTCGTTTCGCAAAAGGCGTGTGCACGACCCGCCGGGCGTGGTCGAACATGGCCGACATGGAGGTGACCCAGAAGTCGAACTCCGGGTCCTTGCCGGGGTTGGCCCAGGCGGCGCGCATCTTCTCTTCCCAGCCGGCGAGCATGGCGGGGATGTTGTTTTCTTCGATCAGGGCCTGCCGGCGTTTGCGGTACTCGGGCAGAGCGCGGAGATAGGGTCCCATCTCGCCAGCCAGCGGGGCGTCGATGTCGACGTCGTCGGCGCTGTTGAAGAAGCTGAAGAGCTGGTAGTACTCCTTTTGCGAGATCGGATCGTACTTATGGTCGTGGCACTGGGCGCAGCCGGCGGTGAGGCCCAGCCAAGTGGTGGTGACGGTGTTGGTCCGGTTGATGAGCTGCTCGAAGCGGGCCTCGGCGCGGTCGACGCCGGCCTCGCGGTTGACGAGTACGTTGCGATGGAACCCGGTGGCCACGCGCTGCTCGGTGGTCGGGTTCGGCAGCAGGTCGCCGGCGATCTGCTCAATGGTGAACCGGTCGAAGGGCATGTCGGCGTTGAGGGCGTTGATCACCCACTGGCGGTAGCGCCAGGCGTGGGGCCGGGGCTGATCTTTCTCGTAGCCGTCCGAGTCGGCGTAGCGGGCGAGGTCGAGCCATTGGCGGGCCCATTTTTCGCCGTAGTGCGGGGAGGCCAGATAGCTGTCGACGATCCGTTCGTAGGCGTCCGTCCGCGGGTCGGACACGAACGCGGCGACCTCTTCCGGGGTGGGGGGCAGGCCGAGCAGGTCGAGCTTCAGCCGGCGGATCAGTTGCGGCCGGCCGGCGCGGGGCGAGGGAGTGAGCCCCTCTTTTTGCAGGCGGGCGAGGACGTAGCTGTCGACGGAGCCGGTCTGGCGCTGGACGGGCTGGAAGGCCCAATGGGAGCTGCCGCGGCGCTTGGCGACGGGCTTGGCCCGTTGCGGCCAGACGGCTCCGGCGTTGATCCACGCCTGCAAAAGGCTGATTTCGTCGTTGCTCAGCCGGGGGCCAGTGGGCGGCATGACGATGCTGGACTTGTCGCTCATCACCCGGCGGATCAGCTCCGACTCGGTTGCCTTGCCGGGCAGGATGATCGGGCCGCCGTAGCCGCCCTTCAGCGCGCTTTCGCCGTCGTCGAAACGCAGGCCGTTGGTTTGCACGGCCGGGCCGTGGCAGCCGAGACAGGAGCGTTTGAAGATGGGCTCGATGTCCCGGGCAAAGTCAACGGGAGCTTGCGCCATCGCCCCGGCGGCGACGGACAGGGTCAGGAGCAGCCTACGCATGCCCCTATTCTACCTCTGCTATTTGTGCCAGAATGCTTGGCATGAACCCTCAGCCCTTGCCCCCTCCCGTGCCGCCGCCCGCCAAGAAAGCGATTCCGATCTGGGTCTGGATTCTTGCCGGGGTGCTGGGTCTGTTCCTGCTGGCGGGTATTGCGGTGGTCGCCACGGGGGTATTCATTTATAAGCAGGCCAAGGACGCGGCCGATAACCCAACGGCGGCGCTGGCTAAGATCGCCGCCATGGCCAGCCCGAACATCGAGGTATTGGGCATCGATGAAGCCACTGGCAAAGTAACGATCAAGGACAAGGAGTCCGGCAAGACCGTTACCATCTCGATCGACGATTTGAAACAGGGCAAACTCGAAGTACAAACGGACGAAGGGACCGTGCAGGTAGGCGCCAACGTGGATGCCAAGACGCCGGGCTTCGTGCCCATCTATCCCGGCGCCAAGCAGAACAACGTCATGAGCACGAACGCGCCGGACTCGGAAGGCGGCACGGTGGTGCTTGAGGTGAAAGAGGAGTTCAACAAGGTTAAGGCCTGGTACGAAGAGCAGATCAACAAGGGCGGCTTCGACACGAAGTCAACCACGACATCCAACAGCGGCGACGGGCCATCGGCGGTGATGATGGCCGCCAAGAACGACGATAAGGCAACCCTCCACATCGTGGTCAACACGGAGGCGGAGTTGACCCGCGTGACCATTATCTACGCGCTGAAAAAGTAGGCTCAGCCGCCGAAGCAGAACACGCGGCCGTCCTGCGCGGCGATGACCACCTTGCCCTGCCCGATGGCCGGGCTGCTGGATAGCGCGGCGCCGGCCTCGTACTCCCACAGCTTTTTGCCCGTGGCGGCTTCAAGAACATAAAAGCGGCCGTCGTTCGACCCGATGTAGACGCGGCCCTCGGCCGCCGCCGGGCTCGATTCGACGCGGCTGCGGGTCGTGAAAGTCCAGACGCCTTTGCCGGTCCGGGCGTCGATGGCGTGGACCATCTTGTCGCGTCCGCCGAGAATCACTTTGCCATCGACAAGCGTCGCGCTCGAGTAGTAGGGGAACTTGCGCACGGGGTGCTCGTAGCGCCAAACGATTTTCTTGGCCGCCATATCGACGCCGTAGACCTCGTTGCCGAAGGTGCCGAAGTAGGCCATGTTGCCGGCCAGCAGCGGGCTCGCGCCGGTGTAGGCGCCGCTGGGTACTTCAAAGAGCTCCTTGCCATCGGTGATCCGGATGGCGCGGAAGTGTTCGTCGCAGCCGGTGACGTAGGCCACGCCGTCTTTGATGGCGGGGGTGCCGTGGATCGGGCCGGTGGTCTCATACTTCCAGGCCAGCTTGCCGGTGCGCGCCTCGAAGGCGTAGAGGTTCTGGTCGTAGCTGCCGACGAGCACCCGGCCACCCGCCACGACCGGGGAGGATTTGATTTCCGTGGCCGTCTGGTACTTCCAAAGCCCTTTGCCATCGGAGGCGTTGACGGCGTGGAGGACGCCTTTGAGGTCGCCGACGTAGACGATGCCGTTGGCGATGGCCGGGGTCGACTCGCCGATCTCGCTGCCGGCGGCGTACTTCCATTTGGTCTTGCCGGAGGCGAGGTCGATGGCGACCAGATCGCCGGCGCCGGAGCCGATGTAGACGACACCGTCGGCGAGAATGGGCGAGGATTCAAACTGCTGGCCGCCCTCCCAGGTCCAGAGCAGTTTGAGCTGGGCCGGGGGCGCGCCGGCGGGGGCGACGCCGGTGAGCGCGGGGTTGCCGCGGAACTGGGGCCATTGCGCCAGGAGGGCGGAAGACAGGAGGGTAAGGGCGGGGATCAGTAGGCGCATTGGTAGAGTTCGAGGGCGGCGGCGGCGTCAAACGGGCGCGGGTTGTGGCGGCCGGTCCACTGCTGCGCCGCGTCGCGGGCGAGCTGGGGCAGTACCTCCATCGTGACGCCGCATTCGCGGAGAGGCAAGGCGAGGCCGATGGCGAGTTCGGCCAGGTAGCCGGCCAGGTCCGGGTGGAGGTCGGCGTACTCCGGGCAGGCGTTCCAGCGGACGACGTGGGGCAGCAGGATGGCGATGGCGACGCCGTGCGTGATGCCGTAGCGGGCGGTGAGCGGGTTGGCGCAGGCGTGGGCGGCGCCAAGCATGGAGGCTTCAATGGCGCAGCCGGCGAACCAGGCGCCGAGCTGGAGGTTGGCGTTTGATTCGAGCGAAGCGGGGGCGGCGTAGCTTTCGTGCAGCAGGCTCCAGGCCTGGCGGGCGAACAGCTGGGAGGCTTGGGTTCGTTTCGTCGTGACGTAACTTTCGACGGCGTGACTCAAGGCATCGTAGCCGGCGGCGGCGCGGACAGCCGGGGGCTGCGAGAGCGTCAGCAGCGGGTCGAGCACGGCGTAGCGAAACGAAGCCATGGGGTCGCCGCAGGCCATTTTGACGTGGGTTTCGGGGTCGCTGATGAGGGCGTAAGATTGCGCTTCGCTGCCGGTGCCGGTGGTGGCCGGGATCCCGAGCATGGGCAGCAGCGGTTGCGTGGCCTTGCCGTAGCCCCAGTAGTCCTTCATGGTCCCGCCGTTGGTGAGGACGAAGTTGATGCCCTTGGCGGCGTCGAGCGAGCTGCCGCCGCCGAGGCCGATGAGGGAGTCGATGCCGAGTTGGGCGGCGAAGGCGCGGCCGTGTTCGATCATGGCCGAATCGGGATTGGCGCTGAAGCAGGACCAGGGGGTGCATTCGACGCCGGCGGTGGAGAGCGTGGCGACGAGCGCGCCGATGTGGCCGGCCTGCTCCATGCCGTGGTCGGCGACGACGAGGGTGCGGCGGAAGCCGAGGCGGCGGGCCAGATCGCCGACCTGCGCGAGCGCGCCGGGGCCATACAGAAGAGGAGGAGGCGGGTTCATGGCTTGCGTGCCTGTTCGACGAGGGACTTCACTTCGGACAGAAGCCGGGGGACGTGGTAGGGGAAGCCGGCCTTGATGGTCCATTCGATGCCGGTGCGGGTGCCGGCGTTGGGCGAGACCGGGTAGAGGACCTTGAAGTCTTCGAGCGGGTTGCCGTTGACGATGAGCAGGTCGGCCGACCAGCCGGCGCGGACGCGGCCGATCGTGTTTTCCGCGCGCAGCACCCGGGCGCCGTTGACGGTGGCGTGGCGGAGGACGCGGAGCGGATGGAAGCCGGCCTCCTGGTGGAGTTCGAGATTGCGGAGCATGCCGAAGCCATACATCTGATAGATGTAGCCGGCGTCTTCGCCCATGGTGAGAGTGCCGCCGCGGGCTTCAAAGTCGCGGACGGCGGCGAACCAGAGACGGTAGTTTTCTTTCCAGAAGGCTTCGTCGGTGCTCGACCAGTTGATGAAGTAGCTGCCGTGGTTTTCAAGGTTGGGGGTGAAAAACGAACCCAGCGCGGGGTGGAGGTAGTCGCGGAACCAGGGTTGATTTTGGGCGCGCTGCAGGTCGCGGGAGGCTTCGTAGATTTCGAGCGTCGGGTCCCAGGCGACGCCTTGAGCGACCATGGCGTCGAGGACGGCGCCGAGCTTTTGGGGGTCGGCTTCGCGCCAGAGGCGGCCGGCGTAGCGGAAGCGGTCGGCTTCGTTGAGGTAGTTGTAGCTTGAGGGGAAGTTTTGGACGCCGGCGGGGAGGGCGGCGTCGGGGATGCCGTACCAATGTTCGATGGTGGCGACCTGGTTGCGAATGGCGTCGGTGGCGTTGGTCTCCTCAACGCCGATGTGGATGGCGATGGGCAGACTGGCGGCTTTGGCTTCCCGGGCGGCGGCGTCGAAGGTGTTGCGCCAGGCGCCGACGATCTTCATGCCGTCGGCGCCGCGGGCCTTGAGCTCTTTGACGCGGTTGACGGCGGCTTCGGGTGTGCCGGGGCGGCCGAGCATGGGATAGACGAACAGGCGGGGAGCGGCGATTTCGCCGCGTTCGGATTTGGCTTTGGCGTCGAGGGTGAACTGGAGCGCGCTGCCGACGTCTCGGACCGTGGTGATGCCGCAGGCGAGCCACAGCTTGAGGACGTAGTTCGGGTCCATGGGGACGCCGCCGCGCTCCTGGTGGAGGTGGCCGTGCATGTTGATGAGTCCGGGGATGACGTACTTGCCGCGGGCGTCGACGATGGTGTCGCCGGGGCGAGGCTGGGCGCCGCGGGCGATCTGGGTGATGAGGCCGTTTTCGATGGTGATATCGAGCGGGCCCTGGGCCGGGGTGCCGGTGCCTTCGACGACCGTGGCTCCCTGGATGATCATGCGGGTGGGGCGGACGCCGTGCTGGGGCTGGGCGGCGGCGGACAGGGCGAGCAGGAGCAGGAATACGAGCAGGCGCACTGGTTACTCTCCGTTTTGCGCGATCAGCTTGGCGATGAGCGCGGTCCAGCCCGTCTGGTGGCTGGCGCCGAGCCCTTCGCCGGTGTCGCCGTTGAAGTACTCAAAGAAGAGGAGATGATCCTTGAACTCGGGATCGGTCTGGTGTTTGGGATAGGGACCGAAGACCGGGCGGTGGCCCTGGGCGTCGCGGGTGAACAGATTGGTGAGGCGGTGGGAGAGCGCCTGGGCGAGCTCCCAGAGGTTGACGCGGTCGCCGGTGCCGAGCGGGTAGTCGACCGTGAAGTTGTCGCCGAAGTAGAAATGAAATTTCTGGAGCGACTCGATGAGGAGGTAGTTGACGGGGAACCAGATGGGGCCGCGCCAGTTGGAGTTGCCGCCGAACAGGTAGGTGGTGGACTCGGCGGGTTCGTAGCTGACGCGGTAGACGTCCTGGTTGACGTGCAGTTCAAACGGGCTGTCCTTATGGAACTTCGAGAGGGCCCGGATGCCGAAGTCGGAGAGGAACTCGTTGGGGTCGACGAGGCGGCGGAGGATGCGGCGGAGCTTGTCGGGGGTGACCACCGAGAGCAGGACTCGTTCGTGCTGGCCGCGGTCGAACAGCGAGGCGATGTTGTGGCACAGGTCCGGACGGTGGCGCATGAACCACTGCATGCGATGGCGGAAGCCGTGGAGGTTGGCGATTTGCGTTGCGTCGATGGTGGTGACGGCGAACAGGGGGATGATGCCGACCATGCTGCGGATGCGCATGCGGAAGGGTTCGCGGTTTGGGACGCGGAGCAGGTCGTAGTAGAAGCCGTCCTGTTCATCCCAGAGGCTCTCGGCGCCGGGCTTGTTCATGGCGCTCGCGATGTAGAGGAAGTGTTCGAAGAACTTGCTGGCGATGTCCTCGTAGGCGCGGTTGTGTTCGGCGAGGTCGAGGGCGATGGTGAGCATGTTCAGGCAGTACATGGCCATCCAACTGGTGCCGTCGGACTGTTCGATGGTGCCGCCGGTGGGGAGGGGGGAGGAGCGGTCGAAGACGCCGATGTTGTCGAGGCCGAGGAAGCCACCTTCAAAGACGTTGTTGCCGGTGGTGTCTTTGCGGTTGACCCACCAGGTGAAGTTCATGAGGAGCTTGTGGAAGCAGCGTTCGAGGAAGGCGTAGTCGCGGTGGCCGGTGAGGCGGGCGTCGATCTGGAAGACGCGATGGACGGCCCAGGCGTGGACGGGCGGGTTGACATCGCCGAAGGCCCATTCGTAGGCCGGGATCTGGCCGTTGGGGTGCATGTACCACTCGCGCAGGAAGAGCTTCAGCTGGCTTTTGGCGAAGCCGGGGTCGATCATCGCCATGGGGATCATGTGGAAGGCCGAATCCCAGGCGGCATACCACGGGTACTCCCATTTGTCGGGCATGGAGATGATGTCGTCGTTGAACAGGTGCCCCCATTCCGCGTTGCGGCCGTGCTTGCGGCGTTCGGGCGGGGGCGGGGTGTTGGGGTCGCCCTTCAACCAATCTTCAATGACGAAGTGGTAGAACTGTTTGGTCCAGAGGAGGCCCGCCATGGCCTGGCGGAAGATGCGGTTGCCGTCTTCGGAGAGCGGGACGCTGTGGACGCCTTTAAAGAAGCGGTCGGCTTCGGCGCGTCGGTTGGCGAGGACCTCGTCGGGGTAGATGGTGGCGGGGAGGTCGGCGTCGTCTTTGAGGCCGGTGAGGCGGGCGGTGATGGTGCGGGACTCGCCGGGGGCGAGGGTGAAGGAGAACAGGCCGGCGGCTTTGGTGCCGGAGTGGGCGGGGTTGACGGCGTTGGTCTGGCGTTCGAGGAGATAGCGATGGAAGGCGCTTTTGACGTAGCCCGCGTTGGGGCTGCCCCAGAGCCTTTCGTTGTCGCCGTTGTTTTCGGTGAACAGGAGTTGGGTGGGTTCGGCGAAGGTGAAGACGTAGTGGCCGAGGTCCTGGTGTTTGCAGGCGATGGTGCGATCGTTGATGCGATAGAGGACGGGCTTGGGGGAGTGGGAGCGGCCCCAGGTCCAGGTGTTGCGGAACCAGAGCTGCGGGAGGATGGTGAGGGGGGCGGGGTCGGGGCCGCGGTTGGTGGCGGTGATTTCGATGACGATGTCGTCGATGTCGGCTTTGGCGTATTCGATCTGGATGTCGAAGTAGCGATCTTCGTCGAAGATGCCGGTGTCGAGGAGTTCGTATTCGCGTTCGTGGCGGCTGCGCTGCTGGTTGACTTCGCGGAGGTGTTGATAGGGGAAGGCGGCCTGGGGGTACTTGTAGAGCGCCTTCATGTAGGAGTGGGTGGGGGTGGAGTCGAGGTAGTAGTAGAGTTCTTTGACGTCTTCGGAGTGATTGCCCTGCGGTCCGCCGAGGCCGTAGAGGCGCTCTTTGAGGATGGGATCTTTCCCGTTCCACAGCGCCAGGCCGAAGCAGAGGCGCTGGTGGTTGTCGCAGATGCCGAGCAGGCCGTCTTCGCTCCAGCGATAGGCGCGCAGATGGGCGTGTTCAAAGGGGAAGTAGTCCCAGGCGGTGCCCGTTTCCGAGTAGTCTTCGCGGACGGTGCCCCAGGCGCGGTCGCTGAGGTAGGGTCCCCAGCGGCGCCAGTGGCGTTCGCGTTTATCGGTTTCGATGAGGCGAAGGCGTTCCGGGTCCATGTTTCATGGTAACCCCGCCGTATTGGATTCGACGCCGTCGACGAGGAGCGTGAGGGCGTCGCCGGGGCTGCCGCCGCGGATGTTGATCTGCTGGAGGCCGATGAAGCCGGGCGCGGGGCCGGAGAAGAGGACTTCGAGGGAGCGGCTACCGCTGCGGGCGGAGACGGCGCCGCGGCCGAAGCCGGTGCCGTAGACCTCATAGACGCCGCCGCCGCGGGGGATGGCGGCGGCGCGGCCGGAGGCGGCATCGAAGAAGATGCCGGGTTGGGCGGCGAGGACGGGGACGGAGAGCGTGGCGCGGCCGGCGGTGTTGCCGGCGGCGATTTCGGCGGTGGGGCGGGTGAGGCCGGTGGGGACGGCGAAGTTGGCCTGGGTATCGTTGCTGAAGAAGACGACGAGGGGCGCGCCGTCGAGGGTGAGCTGCGCGCCGCGGAGGTTGGCGCCGAAGGCGGTGGCGATGCCGCCGGGGACGATACCGGGGCGGAAGGAGGCCGCGTTGCCGACGCCGTTGGCGGAGAGGGCGGGAGGGCGGTCGACGGCGCCGGTGATGGTGGTGCCCGGGAGGGTGACCTGTTGGGAGCCGGGGGGGAGGGTGGCGAGGCCGTTTGCGTTGGTGGTGACGACGGTGTTGCCGGCGGCGAGGGGGAGCGAGGGGTAGGGGAGTTCGTTGCTGTCCTGGGCGCGGAAGACGGGGTTGGCGCCGGGGCTCGAGACGGGGACGAGGCTGAGGCCGGCGCCCGAGGCGGGCAGCACCTGGAGGCGGGCTTCGGCCGGGGTGAACTCGTCAGGGCCTTCGGCGTACAGGACGTCGACGCCAGGGCGGAGGGCGGTGAGTTCGAAGGGGGCGCTGGTCTGGCCGGCGGGGATGAGGACGCCGGCGGGGGCGGTGACGTGGCCGGCGGCGGCGCGGAGGGTGACGGTGAGGGGGGTGGGGCGGGGGCGGTCGAGGGAGACGGTGGCGGTGGCGGAGCGGCCGGCGAGGAGGCCGGCGGCGGGTTCGACGCTGAGGCGGAGGTTGCGGCGGAAGGAGGTATCGAGGCTGGCGCGGCCGCCGGAGTAGCGGGGCCAGGCGGCTTCGAGTTCGCGGCGGTAGAGATCGACTTTGGCGAGTTCCTGGGCGGTGGGCGTGGAGCCGGCGGGTACGATGAGGACGAAGCCGATGCGGTAGCGGCGCTGTTCGACGGTGTGGTCGGGGATGCGGCGGCCTTCGGCGGCGATGAGCTCTTCGACGCCGATGTTGCGGCGGGTGCCGTTGAAGGTAGCGCCGACGCGGGGGGCGGTGAGGGTGGGGGAGAGGCCGGAGTTCTGGACGTAGAAGGTGGGGGGGACCTCGGCGGGGGGGCGGAGGCCCATGAGGTACTGGTCGAGGGGCGAGAAGCCTTCGACGGTGGCGACGGTGCGGAAGCGGGGGGAGGCGGCTTCGCCGGAATCCTCGATGCGGTTGCCTTCGAGGAGGGAGGCTTCCGAGTTGAAGGTGAAGGCCCAGTGGGCGGTTTGGCGGCCGAGGAGGGGGAGGTTGCTGCCTTCGCGGTTGGAGGCGAAGGCGAGGAACAGGTGTCCGGCTTCGTGGGCGACCACGGTGAGGCCGGTGTCGCCGGTGGAGGCGCGGGAGGGCATGGGGGCGTGGGGGTCTTCCGGGTATTGGGTGAGGGGGCCGAGGTTGAGGACGGCCTGGAGGCGGTTGGCGGAGCCGTAGTCGCGGCCGGCGTCGAGCAGCGAGTCGCCGATGCCTTTGCGGCGGCCACGGACGGTGACTTGAAAGGCGATGACGCCGCTGCCGGGGGAGATGCCGCTGTTGTTGAAGAAGGCGAGGTAGTCGAAGGCGTCGTCCTGGGATGCGTAGACTTTTTGGGAGGCGGTGACGAGGTCGACGGCCGTTGCGTTGCCGAAGCTTTCGGCGACGGCACCGGGGAAGGTACGGTCGCTGCCGTCGTTGAAGCTGACGAGGGTGGAGGGTCCGGATGAAGCGCCGGGGGTGATGCCGACGACGGCGGCGCCGATGTTGACCTGGGCCCAGGAGAGGGTGATGCCGCCGTCGGGGGTGAGGGTGATCTGAAAGGTCTGGGGCTGGCCGAAGCCGGAGTTGCTGTACTCGCGGACGCGGAGCCAGGTGACGGTGAAGCGGGTGGGGGAGCGGAGGACGCGGACGCCTTCGCCGGAGGCGGAGGGGTCGAGGTCGGCAAAGAGGCCGGCGATGCGGGGCGGGCCGGCGTTAAAGCGGCCGAGGCTGCGGGAGCTCGTACTGACGTCGCCTTCGCCGAAGGTGAGGTTGCCGTCGGAGTTGAGGTGGATTTTGTTGTAGGTGGCGCCGTAGAAGGGGAAGGGGAAGGGGAGGTCGAGCTCGCGGGTGTCGTCGTCATCGAGACCGGGGAGGGGGTCGCCGAGGGCGGCGGGGTCGAGGGGGGAGGCGGGGGCGGGGGTGGTGGCGAAGCGGTAGCCGGTGGGGGCGGGGGAGAAGGTGACGCTGCGGTTGAGTAGGTTGAAGGGGTTGCGGCGGGCGACGACGCCGTCGGCGTCTTCGAGGATGAGGATGTTGCCATCGAGGCGGGCGGCGGGGCGGCCGGTGGCGGCCTTGAATTTTCCGCTACGGAAGGATTTGCGGTGAAGATCGAGCTCTTCGTGGGCCTGCCCTGGATAACTGCCGCACCAGGTGGTGTTGGACTTGGCGGCGGCCAGCCCCGCGAAAAAAGGAACCAACAGCGCGAGATGTGCGTAACGACTGATCGAGGGGACCATTCCCCATTGTAAAATGGAGTTTCGGGAGGGTTTTAGCGCGATGGCGTTTTGTAACCGGTGCGGTGCGAATCAGGCAGATGAGGCGCGGTTTTGTTTTCAGTGCGGAACGGCGATGGGCGTAGCGGCGGGTGCGCCGGCGGCTTACGCGCCGCAACCGCTCGAATATACGATCCACGGCGATAACCTGCAGGTGGCGCGCGTGAAGCTGCAGCCGGGCCAGGAGATTTACGCCGAGGCGGGCAAGATGGTGTACAAGACGCCGTCGGTGCAGTGGGAGACCCGGATGTCGGGTAACTCGCTGGGCGAGAAGATTTGGGGTGCGTTGAAGCGCAAGCTTTCGGGCGAGTCGCTGTTTATGACCTACTTCCGGGCGAACGGATTGGGGGAGGTGGGTTTTGCCGGTTCGTACCCGGGGCGGATTCAGGCGTTTGATCTGCCGGCGGGCAAGAGCGTGCTGGTGCAGCGGGACGGATTTCTGGCCGCGCAGCCCACGGTGCAGTTGAGCATTGCGCTGGTCAAGAAAATCGGCAGCGGCCTGTTCGGCGGAGAAGGATTTATTCTGCAGAAGCTGACGGGGCCGGGCATTGTGTTCATTCACGGCGGCGGGGACTTTATTGAGTTCAATCTGGGGCCGGGGGAGATGCTGCAGGTGGATACGGGTTGCATTGTGGCATTTGAAGACACGGTGCAGTACGACATCCAGTTTGTGGGCGGGATCAAGACGGCGATCTTTGGCGGGGAGGGGCTGTTTCTGGCGACGCTCACCGGGCCGGGCCGGGCGATTGTGCAGTCGATGACGCTGAGCAAGCTGCGGCAGGAGTTGGCGCCGACGGCGACCGGCGGCGGTGATGAACGCAGTGCGTTCGGGGCGATTACGGGGATGTTCGGATCGGATGACTAACGCGCAGATCGGGCAGATTCGCGAGGAGGTGGCGGCGCTGTTGACGAGCCGGCTGGCGGCGCTGCCGCAGGAGACGGCCGTGCTGCAGCGGGCGGCCCGGGCGCTGCGGCAAGCGGAGTCGATTGAGCAGTGGGTGCAGATTGTGGCGGACGCGGCGGCGACTTTTGCGGCGCGGGTAGCTTTGTTTTCGGTGGAGGGAGACCGGCTGGCGCTGAAGGCGCTGCGGGGGCCGGGGGAGGTGCCGGCCGAGGCGGTGGCGCTGAGCGAGGCCCCGGCGCTGCGGCAGGTGATTGAGAGCAAAGAGACCGTGGTGTGTCTGGCCGCCGCGTCGGAGTTGGGCGGGGCACTGTTGGCGCCAGCGCTCGACAAGCGGGTGCATCTGTTGCCGGTGACGGGCAAGACGCGCGTGTTGGGGATTCTCTACGCCGAGGGCGAGGCGAATCTGCCGGCGCTGGAAACGTTGACGGCTTTGGCGGCCGGTTCGCTGGAGTTGCGGAAGATGACGGTGGCGATGCCGTTGATTCAGCCCGCGCCGGCCGAGCCGGAGCACCGGCATCCGGTGGAGCCGGCGGGCACGGCGCTGGAGTTGGCGGTGATCGAAGCGGCGCCTAAGCTGGAAGCAGTGCATGAGCCGGAAGCTGTGCCTGAGCCGGAAGCCGTTCCGGCGCCGGAACCGGTGGACTGGCGGGCGCGGCGCGGGGCGAGCGTGGCGGTGGCGAGGCTGTTGCTGCAGCACGCCGGGAAGTTGGCCGAGGGCCGGGCGCGGAAGAACGTCTATGCGGCGCTGCGGGTGCCGATTGAGACGGTGCGGTTGGAGTTCCGGGACCGGTTTCCGGGTCGGGAGGCTTATCTGGAGGCCGAACTCGACGCGCGTCTACTGGCACCGGTGCCCTAGTGTAACTCCATGGCCGGGTCCGGACCGAAGCCTTTGGGCAGGGTCCATTCTTTGACGACGCGGCGGGCGGCGAGGGAGACCGTATAGACCTTGTCGAGGTTTTCGTTGGCGGCGTAGGCCAGTTGGCCGTCGGGACTCAGGTGGAGACTGACGATTTGGCCGAGCGGGGCGGGGAGTTCGACGCGGCCGATGACTTTGCCGGTTTTGGTATCGGTCCAGGCGACGGCTTTTTCATCGAGCAGGCCGTAGACGACGGAGCGACCGTCGGGGGTGACATCGATGCGGACGGGTCCGGGGCCGGAGTCGAGGGTGCGGAGGAGGCGGTGCGTAGCGGTGTCGATTTCGGCGATGCCGCGGCTTTCGCGCTGGCAGACGTAGAGGCGTTTGCCGTCGGGGGAGAGGACGCTGCCTTCCGGTCGGGGGCCGGTGGGGATGAGCTTCACTTCGCCGGTGGGGAGGTGGATGGCGGAGATGTTCGACGAAGTGGAGTTGGAGACCCAGGCCCACTGGCCGTCGCGGCTGGCGGTGACCATGTGGGCGGTCTTGCCCTGGGTTTGGTAAACACGCACGACGGCGCGGCGGACGGGGTCGATGCGGAGGAGGGCGTCGGGCAGTTCGGTGGAGACGAGGAGATGGCCGTCGGGCAGGCGGGTGATGCCGTGGGGGCGGCGGTATTCGCCGGTGGAGGTCTCGCCAATCTTTTCGCGGCGGGCGAGATCGATGATGGACACGGTGTTGCCGCCGCGGCCGGCCTGTTCGATGCGCATGGTGCCGTTGTCGGTGGTGAAGAGTAGCTTGCCGTCGGCGGAGCGAACCATTTCGTGGGGGTGGGCGTTGACTGCTACCTTCGTTTCGAGTTTTCCGTCGGCCGAGTAGAAGCCTAGGGAGCTATCGCCTTTGTGGAGGACGAGCCAGGCGGAGGCGGCGAGGAGAAGCAGGGAAGGCATGGGCTATTTTCCTTTGCGGCGGTAGGTATTGGTGGCGAAGTCGAAGTCGAAGTCGGTGCGCGGCGGCTGGGGCTTGGCGTTGGTGGCGGGCAGGTGGCGGGCGAGTTCGGCCTTGAGCCTGGTGTGGGCGGGGTCGGCGGCGAGATTGCGCCATTCGTGGGGGTCGGCGAGGCAGTCGTAGAGCTCTTCGGTGTTGTCGCGGTAGCGGATATAGCGCCAGCGCTCGGTGCGGACGGCGTGGTTGCCTTCGAGATAGGTGATGACGGCGGGTGGGCGCTTGGCTTTGGGGTTGCGGAGCTGGGGGACGAGGCTGAGGCCTTCGTTGCGCGGGTTCTTGGGCAGGCCGCAGAGTTCGACGAGGGTGGGGTAGAGATCAAGAAGGCTGACGGCCTGGGTGCGGGCGACACCGGGCTGGGCGGTGCCGGGGCCGGCGATGAGGAGCGGGACGTGGGTGGCGCGCTGCCAGAGGGTGGACTTGTGCCAGTGCTGCTTTTCGCCGAGGTGCCAGCCGTTGTCGCTCCAGAAGACGATGACGGTGTTTTTGGCATAGGCGGAGCGGTCGAGAGCGTCGAGGAGGCGGCCGACCATGGCGTCGGCGAAGCTGATGCAGGCGAGGTAGGAGCGGACGGCGTCTTTATGTTTGCCGGTGGTGACGATGCGTTCGTGCTCGGAGCGGCGAAAGGCGGCGAACTCGCGGCCGATGGGGGGGACGTCGTCGAGGTCGTTGGCGGGGGCCTCCGGGAGTTGGACCTTTTCGGGGGGATAGAGGTCGAAGTACTTTTGCGGGGCGTACATGGGGATGTGGGGATGCCACAGGCCGATGGCGAGGAAGAAGGGCTTGGCGTGGGATTGGGCGAGGAAGTTGGCGCCGAAGTCGATGGCGCGCTGGTCGCCGAAGGCTTGTTCGGGGTTGGGGAGGATGCCCCAGTCGAATTCGCCCTGGAAGTTGTCGAGGCCGTTGAGCGGGACGCCGGGCGGGGTGGGGACGCGCTTGTTCCAGGGGTACCAGTCGGCGCGGCGATACCAGGGGTCGTCGAAGACCTGTAGTTGGAACTCGTCCCACTGGGAGGGGGGATTGTTGCCGGCGGTGTGATGGAAGACCTTGCCCGCGCCGGCGGCGTGGTAGCCGTGCTGCTTGAAGTACATGGGCAGGGTGACGGCGTCGGGCAGGACGGGGGGCCAGAACTGGTCGTTGTCGTACATGCCGGTGGTGGAGGGGCGCTGGCCGAGGAGGAGGGCGGTGCGGGAGGGGTTGCAGAGGGGGGAGGCGCAATGCGCGTTAGAAAAGAGGACGCCGCGCTGGGCGAGGCGGTCGAGGTTGGGGGTGCTGACGCCGGGATAGCCGCGGAGGCAGCCGACCCAGTCGTTCATGTCGTCGACGGAGATGAAGAGGACGTTGGGCCGGGAGGGCGGGGCGGCTGCGGCGGAGGCGGCAGCGGCAGCGGCGAGAAAGGCGCGGCGCGAGAGCATGCTTTCGCGCATTATATCGGCTTAGGCGTGGCGGCGGACGAGATAGACGGCGGTTTCGGCGAGCAGGTTCGGCAGCATTTTCACTTCGCGGTTGCCGTCGAGGAAGACGCGCTTTTCGATGGTCCAGTTTTCGCGGGCGGCGAGGATTTCAAAATCGTCGACGGTGAAGAAGTGGATGTTGGGCGAGTCGTACCACTCGTGGGGGAAGCGGGTGGTCTTGGGGGCGCGCCCAGTGAACAGGTGGGCGAGGCGGACGCGCCAGTGGCCGAAGTTAGGAAAGGCGACGATGGCGCGGCGGCCGACGCGGAGCATTTCGTTCATGACCTGGAGGGGGCGGCGGACCTCTTGCAGGGTCTGGCTGAGGATGACGTAGTCGAAGGCGCCATCGGGGTAGTCGGCGAGGCACTCTTCGAGGTTGCCCTGATAGCAGCTGACGCCTTTGGCGATGGCCTTTTGGACTTTGGCGGCGTCCATTTCGACGCCGCGGGCGTCGACGTCTTTGTTTTCGGCGAGCCAGCTGAGCAGTTCGCCGTCGCCGCAGCCGAGGTCGAGGACACAGGTTTGCGGGGCGACGATTTCGCTGAAGATGGCGTAGTCGCCGCGGCCGAGCAGGTCGCGGACGAAGGGATCGGACTGGCGGGCGGCGGTCATCGGCGGTTGACTCCTTTGGTGACGCGGTGGAGGAAGCCTTTGACGATTTCGGCCTGTTCGTCGACTTCGACGAGGAAGGCGTCGTGGCCGTACTGGGAGGTGAGTTCGATGTAGGCGACGTCCTGGTTGCGGCGGCGGAGGGCGTTGACAACTTCCTGGGACTGGTAGGAGGGGTAGAGCCAGTCGGAGGTGAAGCTGATGACGAGGAACTTGGTTTTGGCGCGTTCGAGGACGGCGGTGAGGGACTGCTGTCCGGCGGCGAGGTCGAACAGGTCCATGGCCTTGGTGATGTAGAGGTAGGAGTTGGCGTCGAAGCGGTCGACGAACTGGCTGCCGCGGTAGCGCAGGTAGCTTTCGACTTCGAAGATGCCCTGGTCTTCGCGCTGGCGGCGGCCGAACTTCTGGCGCATGGACTCATCGCTCATGTAGGTGATGTGGCCGACCATGCGGGCGACCGAGAGGCCGCGGCCGGGGAGTTTGCCGCCGTAGTAGTTGCCGTTGTTCCAGTCGGGATCGGCCATGATGGCCTGGCGGCCGACTTCGTTGAAGGCGATCTGCTGGGCGCTGTGGCGCGGGGTGGTGGCGATGGGGATGGCCGAGGCGACGCGGTCGGGGTAGCGGGCGGCCCATTCGAGCACCTGCATGCCGCCCATGGAGCCGCCGGCGACGCTGAGGAGGAGTTCAATGCCGAGGGCTTCGATGAGCATGGCCTGGAGGCGCACCATGTCGCCGATGGTGATGACCGGGAAGGTCATGGCGAAGATCTGGCCGGTGGCGGGGTCGATGGACCCCGGGCCGGTGGTGCCGCGGCAGCCGCCGAGGACGTTCGAGCAGATAATAAAGTACTGATCAGTATCGAAACCCTTACCGGGGCCGATCATGCTGTCCCACCAGCCTTTTTGCTGGGTTTGGGGGTCGATGCCGGCGGCGTGGGCGTCGCCGGAGAAGGCGTGGGTGATGAGGATGGCGTTCGAACGCTGGGCGTTCAGGGTGCCGTAGGTTTGGTAGGCGACGTCGACCGGGGCGAGGGTGACGCCGCAATCGAGCTCCAGGGAATCGAACCGTTTTGTCTGCGTGAGAGCGACCATGACGGGAATCTTTTAGGATAACAGGCATGGTGAGACTGGCTTGTTTGGTGCTGCTGGCGGCTTCGGTGGAGGCGCAGTGGAGAGTGGGACGGGCGGAGGTGGACATTACGCCGCCGGCGAAGATGCCGATGGCGGGTTACTACCACATTCGGCTGAACGAGGGGCGGCATGATCCGCTCTACGCCAAGGCGATGGTGGTGGAGCAGGCGGGGGAGCGCGTGGCGCTGGTGGCGGTGGACTATGTGCAGATTCCGCGGCCGTTTGTCGAAGAGGCCCGGCGATTGATTGCGGCGCGGACCGGCATTCCAGCGACGCACGTGATGATTTCGGCGACGCACTCGCATACGGGGCCGGAGTTGGGGACGCGGCTGCGCAATGTGACGCCGGAGATTGACGCGCTAGCCAAGGGCTTCTGGGCGAAGATTCCGGGCTTGATCGCCGAAAGCGTGGAAAGGGCGAATGGGGCGCTGGCGCCGGGGGAGATTCAGGTGGGCGTCGGGCGGGAGGAGTCGATCAGCTTCATCCGCCGCTTCCGGATGATCGACGGGACAACGGGCTGGAACCCCGGCAAACGGAACCCGAAGATCGACCGGGTGCTGGGGACGATTGACCCCGATGTGGCGGTGGTGGCGGCGGGCGGCGGGGCGTATGTGAACTTTGCCCTGCACCTTGATACGGTGGGCGGGGCGGAGTACTCGGCTGATTATCCTTACGCGCTGAGCCGCGCGTTGCGGGAGGTGAAGGGACCGGCGTTTTCGACGCTGTTCACGATTGGGTGCGCGGGGAACATCAACCACGTGGATGTTTCGCACAACCGGCCGCAGAAGGGCCACGGCGAGGCGGCGCGGATTGGAACGGTGCTGGCGGCGGCGGTGTTAAAGACGATGGAGCGGATGACGCCGGTGCCGGTGCAGGCGGTGCGGGCGTCGACGCGAATGGTGGAACTGGCGCCGGCGGCTTTCGGGGCCGAGGATGTGGAGAAGGCGCGGGCCGTGATCGAGAACTATGGCCGGCCGAACGCGAACCCTTTCTACGAGCAGGTGAACGCGTTCAAGGTGATGGACCTTGTCGAGCGCGGGGGCAAGCCGTTTCCGGCCGAGGTGCAGGTGATGGCGCTGGGCAAGTCGGTGGCGTGGGTGGGGCTGCCAGGCGAGATTTTTGTGGAGCACGGCCGGGCGATCAAGCTGGCATCGCCGTTTCCGGTGACTATTGTCGCGGGGCTGGCGAACGGGAATCTGAGTTATGTGCCGGATCGCAAGGCGTATGCCGAGGGCGCTTATGAGGTGATCTCAGCGCGGGTGGCGGCCGGGGGCGGAGAGGCGATGGTGGCGTCGGCTATCGAGCAGTTGGTGGCGCTGTTTCGGGATTAGGCGTTGAGCAGCCAGCTGGTGAATTCGTTTTCGCCGTGGACGTCGGTGAGGCGCATGTCGCGGCTCTGGTAGCGGTAGGTGAGCTGCATGTGGTCGAGGCCGAGCAGGCGCAGCAGGGTGGCGTGGACATCGTGGACATCCTTGCGCTGTTCGACGGCGCGGAGGCCGAACTCATCGGTCGCGCCGAGGACGCGGCCGCCGGCGATGCCGGCGCCGGCCATCCACATGGAGAAGCCGTAGGGGTGGTGGTCGCGGCCGTTTTTGCCTTCGGCGAGCGGGGTGCGGCCGAACTCGCTCGACCAGACGACGAGGGTGGAATCGAGCAGGCCGCGGGAGGCGAGGTCGGAGAGGAGGCCGGCGATGGGCTGGTCCGATTTCTTCGCCATCTTGTTGTGGGAGCCGAGCAGGTCGAGGTGGGCGTCGTCCCAATCGTCGCCGAGGTTGGTGCCCTGGTAGAGCTGGACGAAGCGGACACCGCGTTCGATGAGGCGGCGGGCGAGGAGGCACTTGCGGCCGAAGTCGTCGGTCATCGGCTGGTCTATGCCGTAGAGGGCTTTGGTGGCGGCGGATTCTTTGGCGAGATCGACGGCTTCGGGGGCCTCGGACTGCATGCGGTAGGCGAGTTCGTAGGAGGCGATGCGGGCTTCGAGGGTGGAGTCCTCTTCGCGGGTGGCGAAGTGGCGGCGGTTCATACGGTCGATGAGGGCGAGGGTTTCTTTCTGGGATTCGGGGGGGATGCCGGCGGGGGAGGCGAGGTGGAGAACGGGGTTTTGCCCGCTGCGGAAGGTGGTGCCCTGGTAGGAGGCGGGGAGGAAGCCCGAGCCGTAGGCTCCGGCGCCGGACTTCATGGCGCCATCGCTCATGACGACGAACGAGGGCAGGTTTTTGTTCTCCGAGCCGAGGCCGTAGGCGGCCCAGGCGCCGAGCGAGGGGCGGCCGGGGAACTGGTTGCCGCTGGTGCGGAGGTTGATGGCGGGGGCGTGGTCGAAGGCATCGCCGTGGCAGGAGCGGATGACGGCGAGTTTGTCGGCGTGCTTTTGCAGGTGGGGATAGAGGTCGGAGATTTCGAGGCCAGACTGGCCGCTGCGCGTGAAGTGCCACGGGGAGGCGAGCATGCGGGCTTTCCGGAAGTCGATGCGGCTGGTGACGAGGCCTTCGCCGAAGGAGCCAGGCAGCGGCTGGCCGTTGTATTTGGCGAGGGCGGGCTTGGGGTCGAAGGTATCGACGTGGCTGACGCCGCCGTGCATGAACAGGTAGATGATCCGCTTGGCCTTGGTGGCGGCCAGCAGGTTTTCCTGAAGAAGGCCGGAGAGGGCGACGAGGCCGAAGCCTTGGCCGACGCGGGCGAGGAAGTGACGGCGGGAGGGTTGCATGGGGCTCCTAGTCGACGTAGAGGAATTCGTTGGTATTGAACAGGCCGCGGGCGAGTTCGGCGGCGGCTTTTTCGACGCTGCCGAGCAGTTGGGTTTGTTTGGTCAGGAACTGGCGGGCGAGGTCGAGTTCGTTCGCATCTGGACGGCGGGCGAGGGCGGCGCCGAAGATGGCTTCGGCGATGGCCGTTTCGTCGCCGCGCAGGGAGGCGGCGGCGAGGGCGAGGGCTTGCTGGCGCGTGAAGTCGCTGTTGAGGAGGGAGAGGGACTGGGTGGGGGTGGTGGAGGATTCACGGCGGGAGCAGCTGAGGACGCCTTCGGGGCGGTCGAAGACTTCGAGCAGGGGCATGCGGAAGTTGCGGCGCGAAATCATGTAGATGCTGCGGCGGGTGTGTTCGGTGGGGTCGGAGGTGACGACCCAGGCGTTGGCAAGGGGCTGGCTCATGCCGTAGAGCTCTTCGGCGGCGAGGGCGGGAACGACGGGCTTGCCGTGCATTTTGGGGTTGAGGGTGCCGGCGGTGAGCAGGATGGCGTCGCGGACCTCTTCGGCTTCGAGGCGGCGGCGGGTGAAGTGGGAGAGCCACTGATTTTCGGGATCTTTGGTGAGGGCGGCGGGGGTGGGGCGGGTCTGTTGGCGGTAGACGCTTGAGAGCATCAGGGTGCGGTGGAGCGATTTGAAGTCCCAACCTTGGGCGACGAATTCGTTGGCCAGCCAATCGAGGAGTTCGGGGTGGGTGGGCCGGGCGCCGCGGGCGCCGAAGTCGGAGGCGGTGGCGACGAGGCCGCGGCCGAAGTGGGCTTGCCAGACGCGGTTGACGGCGACGCGGGCGGTGAGCGGGTGATCGGGCGAGGCGATCCATTCGGCGAGGGCTTTGCGGCGGAGGGTGGTGGCGGAGCCGGGCGGGGGTGGGGGGATGTCGCCGCCGCCGAGGGCGGTGAGGAAGCCGGGCGGGACCTCGGCGTTGGGGTGTCCGGGGAGGTAGACGGGTGGGCCGATGGGGCCGGAGTCGGTGACGCTGGGGGAGAAGGGGCCGGGGGCGTAAGTGCTATAGAGCGATAGCAGGCGGGTTTTCAGGCGTTCGAGCTGGACTTTTTCGTCCGCGGTGAGGAGGGGGAAGACTTCGTCGTCGCGGGGGGCGACCTTCTTTGCGTACATCTCGAAGTCGGCTTTCTGCTGCGGGGTGCGCTGGTCTTCTTCGGTGGCGAAGGCGGTTTGGGCGGCCGGGGGGAGTTGGGCGAGTTTATCGGCGCGGAGGCGTTTGACGTAGGGCGCTTTCAGCCGTTGGAACTCGTCGGCGAGGTCGTAGAGCTTCCACTGGCGGGTGTTTTCCTGCAGGTCGTACTGGCGGGCGAGGTTGTAGGTGAGGAAGACGCGGGACTTGACGATGGGGGCGAAGATGGCCTGGAGGCGGTAGTAGTCTTTTTGGGGGATGGGGTCGTATTTATGATCGTGGCAGCGGGCGCAGCCGACGGTGAGGCCGAGGAAGACGCTCGCAGTGGTGTCGACGAAGTCGGTGAGAGTTTCGACGCGGTTGATGTCTTCGACCTTGAAGAGCATGTCGCGGTTGGGCCCGACGGTGTAGAATCCGGTGCCCTGCCGGGCGGTGGGCTCTTCGTAAATTTCGTCGCCGGCGAGTTGCTCTTTGAGGAAGCGATCGTAGGGTTTGCCGGCGTTGAAGCTGTCGATGACGTAGTCGCGGTAGCGCCAGGCGTAGAGGAGATAGGGGTCCTGTTCGAAGCCGGAGGTGTCGCCGTAGCGGACGAGGTCGAGCCAGTGTTTGCCCCATTTTTCGCCGTAGCGAGGGGAGGCGAGGAGGCGGTCGATGAGCTGTTCGTAGGCGCGGGGGGAGGGATCTTTTTCGAAGGCGGCGATTTCGGCGGCGGTGGGGGGGAGGCCGTGCAGATCGAACGTGGCGCGGCGGAGGAGGGTACGGCGGTCGGCTTCCGGGGCGGGGGAGAGGCCCTGGGCGCGGAGCTGCTGGAGGATGAAGCGGTCGACGGGGGTGCGGGCCCAGGGGTCGGCGAGGGCGGGCGGGGAGACCGGCTTTACCTTTTCAAACGACCACCATTTCGCGGCGGCTACGGTGTCGGCCGGCCAGGCGGCGCCGGCGGTGATCCATTCGCCGAGCAGCTTGACTTCGGCCGGGTCGAGGGGGCCGGTGGGGGGCATGGCGACTTTGGCGCCGGGGGAGACGGCGTGGAAGAGCCGGCTTTCGGCGGGCTTGCCGGGGGTGAGAGCGGGGCCTTGCTTGCCGCCGCGGAGGAGGGCTTCGCGGCTGTCGAGTCGGAGACCGGAGAGCTGAACCTGGGGACCGTGGCAGGCGTGGCATTTGCGGGCCAGGAGCGCGACGGCCGCGCTGTTTTGATCGGCGGGGTAGAGGGAGAGAGCGAAGGAGAAAAAGACCGCTAGACGCACGTTAGGGGGAGTTTATCAGGAATTTGTAACCATTGATTGCGGGGGATTGGCCGGATATGTTCCAATAGGTAAAATCCAGCGGGAGGTTCCCGAATTGAATCCAGCAATCCTCGCCCTAGAAGACGGGACAGTCTTCGCGGGCCGGGCATTTGGGGCGCAGACGGAGCGCTCCGGGGAAGTTGTTTTTAACACTTCCATTACGGGCTACCAGGAAATTTTTTCCGACCCTTCTTATTCAGGACAAATTGTTGTTCTGACTTATCCGCAGATTGGGAACTACGGCGCCAACGAAGGCGATATGGAGTCGTCGAAACCGTATATTGAGGGCTTGGCGGTGCGTGATTTTTCGCCGATCGTCTCCAACTGGCGTTCCGAGAGCCCGGCCGACCGGTATCTGGCCGGCGCCAATGTTCCGATCATCGACTCGATTGATACGCGGAAGCTGGTGCGCCATCTGCGCACGCGCGGCGTGATGCGCGGGGTGCTGTCGAGTCTTTCCACCAACGCTGCCGAACTCGTCGACAAGGCTAAGGCATCGCCCTCGATGGCGGGTCTCGACCTGGCGACGCGGGTCTCGACGCCGGAACGTTACCGGTGGACCAGCCCGGTGGAGCCGGTTTCGCCCTCAGAGCGCATCGGGAAGAGCCGCCCGGCGGAGTACCATGTGGTGGCCTTCGATTTCGGGATCAAGCGGAACATCCTGCGCCGTCTGGTGACGAGCGGCTGCCATGTTACGGTAGTGCCGGCGCATACGAGCGCTGAGGATGTGATGGCGTTGCGGCCGGATGGCGTGTTTCTGTCGAACGGCCCCGGCGATCCGGAACCGTTGCAGGCGCAGGCGGCCGAGGTGCGGCAGCTAATCGGCAAGACGCCGATCTTCGGCATCTGCCTGGGCCATCAGGTGCTCGGCCTGGCGCTCGGCGGCAAGACTTATAAGCTGAAGTTCGGCCATCGGGGGGGGAACCATCCGGTGCTGAACAAGCGTAGCGGGCGCGTGGAGATTACCGCGCAGAACCATGGCTTTGCGGTCGATCCGGACTCGCTCGCCGATTCGGCCGTCGAAATCACCCACATCAATCTGAACGACCAGACCGTGGAGGGCCTGCGGCATAAGTCGGCCCCGCTGTTCTGTGTCCAATATCATCCGGAGGCCGCCCCGGGGCCCCATGACTCCCTCTACCTGTTCGACGAATTCATCGACCTCATGAAAGGGGTCAAGCGCTAAGCGATGCCGAAACGCACCGATCTCCACCGTATTCTGATTATTGGCTCCGGCCCGATTATTATTGGCCAGGCCTGCGAGTTTGACTACTCCGGCACGCAAGCCTGCAAGGCGCTCAAGGATGAAGGCTACGAGGTGATCCTCGTTAACTCGAATCCGGCGACGATTATGACGGACCCGAACCTGGCGGATCGCACCTATGTGGAACCGCTCAGCGTCGACTATCTGACCGAGATCATCCGGAAGGAGCGGCCCGATGCGGTGTTGTCCACCGTGGGCGGCCAGACCGGCTTGAATCTCTCCGTGGCGCTGGCCGAAGCCGGGGTGCTCGATGAGTACGGCGTCGAACTGATCGGTGCCAAGATTGAGTCGATCAAGAAGGCCGAAGACCGCCTGCTGTTTAAAGACGCGATGCGGAAGATTGGGCTCGAAACGCCGACCTCTTCCCTGTTGACGTCGATGCAGGGTGGCTACGATTTCGCGGCCAAGGTGGGCTTCCCGCTGATTTTGCGGCCCAGTTTTACGATGGGCGGCACGGGCGGCGGCATCGCCTACAACTCGGAGGATCTCGAAGAGATTCTGGCGCGCGGCCTGCAGCTTTCGCCGGTCCATGAGGTGCTGGCTGAGGAGTCGGTGCTGGGGTGGAAGGAGTTTGAGCTGGAGGTGATGCGCGACCTGGCCGACAACGTCATCATCGTCTGCTCGATTGAGAACTTCGACCCGATGGGCGTGCACACGGGCGACTCCATTACGGTGGCGCCGGTGCAGACGCTGACCGACCGGGAGTATCAGATGATGCGCGACGGCGCGCTGCGCTGTCTGCGCGAGATCGGCGTCGATACGGGCGGCTCGAACGTGCAGTTTGCCATCAACCCGGTCGATGGCCGGATGGTGGTTGTCGAGATGAACCCGCGCGTTTCGCGCAGTTCGGCGCTGGCTTCGAAGGCAACCGGCTTCCCCATTGCCAAGATTGCGGCCAAGCTCGCCGTCGGCTACCGCCTCGACGAGATCCCCAACGATATTACGCGGCTGACCCCGGCCTGTTTTGAGCCGACCATCGACTACGTGGTGTCGAAGATTCCGCGCTGGCAGTTTGAAAAGTTCCCGGGTGCCGATCCGACCCTGGGCACGCAGATGAAGTCGGTGGGCGAGGTGATGGCCATCGGCCGGAACTTTAAGGCGTCGCTCGCCAAGGCCATCCGCTCGCAGGAGACGGGCAAGTCGGCCACCAAGGTGGAAGCTTTTGAGGTGGAGTTGATTCCCAACAAGCTGATCACCCCAACACCGGACCGCCTATCTTATTTGTTCTTCGCGTTTGAACAGGGCTGGACCGTTGAACAGGTCCACGAGTTGACCAAGATTGACCCGTGGTTTCTGCAGCAACTGCTCGAGACCGTCCAGTTGCAGGATTCGCTCGCCAAGAAGTCGCTGGCGACCATCTCGGGGGCCGAGATGCGGGAGGCCAAACGCTACGGCGTGGCTGATACGACGCTGGCGCGGCTCTGGAACGAAGATCCGCTGCGCATTCGCGACCGCCGGAAGCAGATGGGCATTACCGCCGTCTTCAACCGCGTCGACACCTGCGCGGCCGAATTTGAGTCATTCACGCCGTATTTGTACTCCTCCTACGAATCCGAGTGCGAAGCCGACCCGAGCGATCGCCGGAAGGTGATGATCCTCGGCGCGGGGCCGAACCGCATTGGCCAGGGGATCGAATTCGACTACTGCTGCTGCCATGCCAGCTTCGCGCTGCAGGAATTCGACCATGAGTCCATCATGGTGAACTGCAACCCGGAGACGGTTTCGACCGACTACGATACCAGCGACCGCCTCTACTTTGAGCCGCTCACGCTCGAGGAGGTCCTGAACATCTACGACACCGAAAAGCCGCACGGCGTGATTGTGCAGTTCGGGGGGCAGACGCCGCTGAACCTGGCGCTGCCGCTCAAGCGCGCCGGGGTGCCGATTATCGGCACCGCGCCCGAGAATATCGACCTGGCCGAGGACCGCAAGCTCTTTGGCAAGCTGCTCGATGAGTTGCATATTCCCTCGCCGCCCAACGGTACGGCGACTACCGTGGAAGAGGCCTGCGCCGTGGCCAATGTGCTGGGTTATCCCGTGTTGGTTCGGCCGAGCTACGTGCTTGGCGGCCGGGCGATGACGATTGCCTATGACGAAGACACGGTCCGGCGCTACATGCGCGAGGCGGTGACCTTCTCGCAGGAGCGTCCGGTGCTGGTGGACCGGTTCCTCGAAGATGCGATTGAAGTGGACGTCGACTGTCTGTCCGACGGCAGCGACGTGCTGATCTGCGGCATCATGGAGCACATCGAAGAGGCCGGCATCCATTCGGGCGACAGCTCCTGTGTGCTGCCGCCGTTCGGCATCGGCGCGGCTGAGCTGCAGACGATTGAAGAGTATTCGGTCAAGCTGGCGCGGGCATTGAACGTGATTGGCTTGATGAACGTGCAGTATGCGATCAAGGAAGGGAAGGTTTTCGTCATTGAGGTGAACCCGCGGGCTTCGCGGACGGTGCCCTTCGTGGCGAAGGCGACGGGCGTGCCGATTCCGAAGATTGCCGTTGGGTTGATGCTTGGGCGGAAATTGCGGGAGTTTGCCCAACTGATGCAGGGCAAGACGAGTGGCGTGCTGGCCGTGCCGCAGTTTTTCGTCAAGTCGCCGGTGTTTCCGTTTAACAAATTCCACGGGGTGGACCCGGTTCTGGGGCCGGAGATGCGGTCGACGGGCGAGGTGATGGGCGTGGGCGAAAATTTCGGGGAGGCGTTTGCCAAGGCGCAGCTTTCGGCCGGTTCGCCGCTGCCTGCGGAAGGGACGGTGTTTATCAGCGTCTCAGAACGGCACAAAAACGAAGCGATTGAGGTCGCTAAGCGCTTTGCGGAGCTTGGATATAGCCTGGCGGCCACCCGCGGGACGGCTGCGGCAATAAAAAATGCAGGATTATCGTGCACGACCGTATTTAAAGTGAACGAAGGGCGACCAAATGCGGTAGACTTATTAAAGGCAGGACGTTTGCAGTTGGCGATTTATACAACCACCGGCGTTTATAGTTTTGGTGATGAAAAAGCCTTGCGTCGCGCCGCAATAACGTATAGAGTACCTTGTATAACGACCATGTCGGCGGCTAGAGCGGCAGTAGAAGCGGCAGCCAGTCGTCGTAGAGATCCGATTCGAGTTTGGAGTCTCCAAGAGATTCACTCGTAATCAACAAGTTTGTCGGTGGCTCCTCCGCCTAACACCCCAGCCACCGGCAAAACGCCACGAGCCCTCTCCCCACCCCTGGGCTCGTGGCACCCCTAAATAGAGGAGACTAGCAGTTCACGGGGCGTTGCTCTTTTTTTTCAGCGCATAACTGTTGCTGTTTCATTGACTTGAAAAGGAACGGCTCTGGTTGCCGTTTGGCTTGTTGGTCGATGGGTCCTAATTTGAAAGGGAAGGCGTCCAGAGAGGGCGCCTTTTTCATTTCACTGAGGGAGGTTGGATTCATGTCGCAAATCAACTGGCCGGAGTCGTTCAATCCGGCGAAACATCGCGCGTATCTCGACTCGGCCGGCAAGGCCGTTTTCACTGAGATTCCACCAGAGGTGAGCGAAATCGCGTTCATTGAGCCGAGCGAAGGCGGGGACCCTTTTGCGGCGCGCATTGAGCGGGCCAAGCAGTTGGCGGCCCGGGGCTTCGTGATCGATACGCAGATTGATGTTTGGGGCTGGGGCGCTGACAACACGATGCGCTTGCGCCGCTTGTACGGCAAGACGCAGGTGCCGGATGCGTTCGGCAACGTGCAGATTCTGGTGCCGCCGGCGAAGTAGCCGGAGGACGCAGGCGGGTGGCGCGAGCCTCCCGCCTGTTCCTGACGCGCGCTGCCGGGTTCGGGGAGGCGCTAGCGGCAGGCGGGGCGGCCGGCGTAGACCGGCATCGGGTGGACGGGGAGCGGTTGGTGGTGGATGATGTTGGCGTCCAGGCCGGGGTCGGCGGGAACGATCACGATGGAGGAGCAGGCGGTGAGGGTGGCGGGCCGCTCGGGCGCCGCCGGGGGCGGGAGGATCAGGTTTCGCAGGACGGGTTTGGGGGCTGGCAGTGCCGGTCGGACCAGTGTCACGTGGCTGGGCAGCGGTTTCGGGGCCGCCGCCAAGGGCAGGGCGAGAAGAGGCAGGGCAAGTACTCCACGCATGGAATCAGGGTAGCGGATCAGGATGCGGCCGTCCACCGGCTGCTGCGCCGCCACGCCGGATCAACTGTGTCGGATGAGTGGAGTCGGATGAGTCGAGCGCTCGGCCCTCCCGATCCGATATTCTATTAAGTTGGTTCTCTTCCATGTCTGGTCACTCTAAATGGCACACCATTAAACACAAGAAGGGCGCCCTCGATGCCAAACGAGGCCGCATCTTCACCCGGATCATCAAGGAAATTACGATCGCCGCCCGCAGCGGCGGTGATCCGGACGGTAACCCGCGCCTCCGCACCGCCATCACGGCGGCCAAGGCCGTCTCGATGCCGGCCGACAACATCAAACGCGCCATTCAGCGCGGCACCGGCGAAATTGAAGGCCTGACGATCGAGGAGTACACCTACGAGGGGTACGGCCCAGGCGGGGCGGCTGTCATCGTCAATGTGGCGACAGACAACAAGAACCGTACGGTGGCCGAGATTCGCCATATCTTCGGCAGGTGGGGCGGCAATCTGGGCGAGCCGGGTTCGGTGGGCTGGATGTTCGAGAAGAAGTCGAACATCATTATCGAAGCCGATAAGGTCGATGAAGACAAGCTGATGAATCTGGCGCTCGAAGCCGGGGCGGACGACGTGCAGCGGCAGGGTGAGGTTTGGCAGGTGCTTTCCGACCCCTCGGCGCACGAAGGCGTGGTCGAGGCACTGGCCGCGGCGAAGATCGAAACGTTGAGCGCTGAAGTCGGCATGGTGCCCAAGAACACGATCAAGCTGGAGGACGCGGCAGCCAAAGGAATGATCCGTTTGAACGACGCCCTCGAAGATCACGACGACGTGCAGAACGTCTATGCCAACTACGAGATTGACGAAGCTGAACTGGAGTAGGCGATGCGGATTCTCGGCATCGATTGCGGGTCGGAGCGGACCGGCTACGGGGTGATTGACTCCGATGGCCGGTCGCACCGTCTGCGGGTGGCCGGGGTGATCCGGACTTCGACGAAGGCCCCACTCGCCGAGCGTCTCCTGACGATTGCTTCGGGCCTGCGGGACGTCATTGCGGCCGAGGCGCCGGAGGGGGCGGCCGTGGAGGCTGTTTTTCACGCGGCCAACACACAGACGGCCTTGAAGCTGGCTCATGTGCGCGGCGTCGCCCTGCTGGTGCTGGCCGAAGCCGGCTTGGCGGTGGGCGAATATTCGCCGCTCGAGATCAAGACGAGCGTCGTGGGCTATGGGCGGGCCGAGAAGGAGCAGGTGCAGTTGATGGTCGGCTCGCTGCTGCAGTTGAAGGAAATCGTGAAGAGCCAGGATGCGTCCGATGCTTTGGCGGCGGCCATCTGCCACGCCAACCAGGTACGCTACCGGGAGGCGGTTCGGGTATGAGAGTATTGTTGGTCCTGTGCCTGCTGGCCGGCGGGGCCGCCGCGGAGCCGCAAGTGATCTATAGCAAATCCTTTCCGGGTTCCGTGCCGGAATGGGTGCAGATTACGCTGACTAAAGACGGTAAAGGCATATACACCGATCAGAAAGACGACCCGCAGCCGCTGACCTTTACCTTGAACGCCGAACAGACTGGCGCGATATTCGGTCTCGCCGAGAAGCTGAATTTTTTTAACCGTCCGCTCGAGTCCGGCCTGGCGGTGGCGAAGATGGGCGAAAAAAGCTTCCGCTGGGTGGATGGGGACAAGAAGTTTGAAACGAAGTTCAACTACACGCAGGACCTCGATGCCCAAGCCCTGCACGACTGGTTTGAGCGGATCACGGAGACCGAGAGCCATCGGATCAACCTCGAACGCGTCGCCCGCTTCGACAAGCTCGGGGTCAACAAGGCTTTGCTGCTGCTGCAATCGAGCTGGGAGCGGAAGCGGATTGTGGCGCCCGAGCAGTTTTTTAAGACGCTTGAGCGCATCGTCAGGAACGAGTCGTATCTAAACATTGCCCGGGACCGGGCCGCCTTTCTCGTCAATGCCTTCCGCGCGGAGACGGCGCCGGAGCCGAAACCATGAGATGGCTTGCTATTTTCTGGGCGGGCCTGCTGCTGGCGCAGGGCTCCCTGCCGCCGGCCGAGCAGCAGGAGCTATCGAATGCTCTAGCCGAGGCGGGCAACTCCTCGCACGAATTTCTGGCCGCGCTCGAAGCGCATTTGAAGAAGTATCCGAAGACCGCCACGCGGTTTGAGCTGGCCCGGGCCATCACCAAGTCGGCGATCGAGATCAAGGACAACGCGCGGATCGTGCAGTACGGCGAGCAGGTGTTGGCGCAGGATGCGGAAGACCTGGCGACGCTCGACGCGGTGTCCCGCGCCTTACTCGCCTCCGGCAAGGCGGACAAGGCGCTGCCGTATGCGCTGCGCTACGAGAAATCCCTGCGGGCGCTCGATACGCCCGAGATCTCGCGCTGGCAGATGCGGGCCGAACTCGATCAGGGGTTGGGCCGCGCGCTGCTCTACCAGAGCCGGGCGCATCTGGCGTTGAACAAGGTGGCTGAGGCCGTGGTGCTGGCGCAGCAGTCACACGCCGCCAACCCCACGGCGGAGTCGGCGCGCGCGCTGGGCCAAGCCTACGCCGCGCAAAAAAAACCCGAAGCCTGCGAGGCTTTCGCCGAAGCCTTTGTCGTGGCGCAGGACGCCGAACGGACGGCCGACCTGGCCGCGCTGCGGGCCGAATGGCGGAATACCCACCCTGACGACAAAGGACTGGGCGACCTGGTGCTGGCGGCGCACGACCGCGCCGTCGAACGCGGCAAGCAGCGGCTGGCCCGGTTGCGCGCGATTGACCCGAACGCGCTGCGGTCGACGGTGGGTGACTTTGTGGTAACGGGTCCGGCGGAGGCGAAGCTGGACTTGTCGACCCTGCGCGGCAAAGTGGTTGTGCTCGATTTCTGGGCCACGTGGTGCGGCCCTTGCCGGACGCAGCAGCCGCTGTACGAGCAGGTGCAGGAGCGCTTCAAGGATCGACCGGACGTGGTGTTCCTCAATATCAATACGGACGAGGACCGCTCGGTGGTGGCGCCCTTCCTTGAAAAGAACCGTTGGAACAAGTCCGTCTACTTCGAAGGCGGTCTGTCGCGCCTGATGAACGTGAGTTCGATTCCTGCGACGATTATCCTCAACAAGCGAGGGGAACTCGCGAGCCGGATGAACGGGTTTATCCCGGACCGGTTTGTCGACTCCCTCACCGATCGCGTCAAGCGGATACTGGGAGAGTAATGCGGTTTTCTCGTGCCATCTGGATTGTGCTCGACTCGGTGGGCATCGGCGAGATGCCGGACGCGGTCGCCTATGGCGACGCCGGTTCGAACACCCTCGGCAATATCGCGCGGCGGCGGCCGCTGCGGCTGCCGCACTTTGCCGCTTTAGGTTTAGGGAACATCGCGCCGGTCTCCGGCGTGGGGCCGGTGGATGCGCCCACGGCGGCCTACGGCAAGTGCGCGCTGGCTTCTCCGGGCAAGGATACGACCACGGGGCACTGGGAGATGGTGGGCATTCATCTCGATCAGCCGCTGCCGCTTTACCCTCATGGTTTTGATCCGGCGTTCATGAAGGTCTTTGGGGACCGGATCGGCCGGGACACGCTCGGCAACAAGGCCGCTTCGGGCACCGAGATCATCGTCGAGTTGGGGGATGAGCACGTCCGGACGGGTTCGCCGATCATTTACACCTCCGCCGATAGCGTCTTTCAGATTGCGGCGCACGAAGAGGTGATCCCGCTCTGGGAGCTCTACAAAATCTGTGAGACGGCCCGGGAGATGCTCCCCGGTATCGGTCGCGTGATCGCCCGCCCGTTTGAGGGCGAGTCCGGGGCCTATCGCCGCACGGCCAACCGGAAGGATTACGCGATGGCGCCGGCGCCGGGCATGCTGCTTGACCGGCTGGCCGCCGCGAAGGTTCCGGTCCACTCGGTAGGCAAGATTTTTGATGTGTTTCTCGGCCGCGGCATCCAGCTTTACGACAAGACCAAGACCAACGCCGATGGCATGGCCAAGACGCTGGCCGCGATGGCGGAATCGAAGTCCGGCCTGATCTTTGTGAATCTCGTCGATTTCGATATGCTCTTCGGCCATCGCAACGACGTGGAAGGCTACGCCCGCGCGCTCGAGGAGTGTGACGCCTGGGTGCCTTCGCTGCTGGCGGCGCTCGCGCCCGGCGACCTCGTGATTTTTACCGCCGACCATGGCTGCGACCCCACGACAGCCTCGACCGACCACAGCCGCGAGTACACGCCGCTACTGGTCTACGGCGGCGCCCCGGTGCCGCTTGGCACCCGCGCCACGCTGGCCGACATCGGCCAGACGGTGGCGGATAATTTTGGCGTGCAAATCGCCCAAGGAACCAGTTTTTTATCAAGCTTATGAGAACTCCTGTCATGGCCGGCAATTGGAAGATGTTCAAGAATCCGGCGGAAACCACTGCATTTTTCGAGAAGTTCCTGCCGCAGGTGGCGGGCGCGACGCACTGCGAAATCGTCCTGTGCCCTCCGGCGATCAACATCCCGGCCGCGGTGGCCGCCACGGCGGGCTCCCGCGTCGAGGTCGGCGCCCAGAACCTGTATTGGAAGAATGAAGGCGCCTTTACCGGGGAGATCAGCGGCCCGATGATCAAGGCCGCCGGTGCGGCGTGGGTCATCATTGGCCACAGCGAACGCCGGCAGTTTTTCGGCGAGACGGATGCGACGGTGCTCGAGCGCACGAAGGCGGCGTTGGCCGCTGGGTTGAAGCCGATTGTCTGCGTGGGCGAGATGCTGGCCGAGCGCGAAGCCGGCGAGACCGAGGCGGTGCTGCACCAGCAGTTCGCCGGGAGCCTGGCGGGCCTCAGCGGGGAGGAGTTTGCGCGGGTGGTGATCGCCTACGAGCCCGTGTGGGCGATTGGCACCGGCAAGACGGCGACGCCGGAGATGGCCGCCGATGCGCATCGGATCATTCGCGCGCGCGTCGAGGCTGCGTTCGGCGGTAACGCCGCGACCGCCGTGCGCATCCTGTACGGTGGCAGCGTAAAGCCGGATAACGTGAAAGGCTTGATGGCCCAGCCCGAAATCGACGGGGCGCTGGTGGGCGGAGCCAGTCTCGACCCCGCTTCGTTTGCTTCGATCGTCAACTTCTAGGTTTTCGGAGTCGGTTATGCGGATGTTCTTCTTTGCTTGGCTGGTGGTCTCTTTGTATGCCCAGGAGAACGGTGGTCTGAAGCCGGGGGACGCCCGCCCTCCGGCCTCGAACGAGAAGACGGTCGTCGCGCTGGCGCGTAACGTGCAGCGGGAACTCATCCGGTTGCCCGAGTATGGCCTGTTCGACAATCTCAAGTTCGGCATCAAGGACTACACCGTCTATCTGCGCGGCTTCGCCTCCCGGCCCACGCTGAAATCGACGGCCGAGCGCGTGGTGAAGGGCATTGAGGGCGTCGAGAAGGTGGTCAACGAGATTGAGGTGTTACCGCTCTCTCCGGCCGACGACGATATCCGTTGGCGCGTCTACGTCGCCATCTACGGGCACCCCGCGCTCGCCCGCTACAATCCCAACCGCGGCGCGCCGCTGTTTCCCTCGATGACCCGCCGCACCATGGGCATCACGCAGGACCCGCCTCCCGGTTTCCATCCCATTCACATCGTTGTCCGTAATGGCCAGGTAACCCTCGAAGGCGTCGTTGCCAACACCGGCGACCGCACCATCGCCGAGTTGCAGGCCAACGGCGTACCCGGGGCGTTTTCGGTGACCAACAACCTAATCGCCGCCAGCGAGGAAGGCAAGCCCAGAAAACGGTAAAGGGCCGCGGGGCGGTCTGATATACTTCCGGTCAGGTGCTCGGAAGTTAGTATCATGCGTTGCGTTCTATTTCTCCTATGCGGGACCATCGGCCCACTCGCCGCTGCCCCCAGCTTTCATAAAGACATTCAGCCGCTTTTGCAGAAGCACTGTCAGGGCTGTCATCAGCCGGCTTCGAAGGCGGCCAATCTGGACGTTACTACCTATGAGGCGTTTGCCAAGGGTGGCCAGCGCGGGCCTGCGTTTGTCGCCGGGCAACCGGAGCAGTCGCTGACCGTCCGCTACCTGCTTGGCGAAACGAAGCCAAGGATGCCGCTGGCCGCGGCGGCGCTGCCGGATGCGGAGATCGCGCTCTTCCGCGAATGGATTCGCGACGGCGCCAAGGACGATACCCCGGCCGCCGTTACCGAAACGCGGGCGACCGTCTACACACAGCCCCCGGTGATCACCGCGCTGCAGTTCTCCCCGGACGGGCAGACCCTGGCCGTCTCCGGCAACCGCGAGATCCTGGTGCACACGGCCGATGGCAAGAAGCTGCTTCAGCGCTTGGCGGGGCGCGCCGAGCGGATTCTTTCGGTTGCCTTCAGCGCCGATGGCAAGCTCCTCATCGCCGGCGGCGGAACCCCGGCGCAGTTCGGCGAGGTGCAGGTTTGGGACGTTGCCGCGGCGAAGCTGCTGCGCTCGGCCCGCCTCACCAACGACACCGTCTTCGGCGCTTCGCTGGCGCCGGATGCCTCCAAGATCGCCGTCGGCTGCGCCGATAACACGGTGCATGTCTTCGAGACGGCGACGGGCAAGGAGCTGTACAAGATCGGCAACCACGAAAACTGGGTGCTGGCGACGGTGTTTGGGGTCGATTCCAAGCGTTTCGTTTCCGCCTCCGGCGATCGCGCCGCCAAGCTGATCGATGCGAACTCGGGCGCTTTTCTTGAAAACGTCAATCTGCTGCGGGGTGAACTCAACGCCATCGCCCGCCATCCGAAGAAGGACGTGGTCGTGCTCGGCGGGGCGGAGCGCTACCCGTACATTTATCTGATGGACCGGCCGCGCAACATGAAGATCGCCGACGACACGACGCTGGTGCGGCGGCTCGAGCGGCAGGATGGCGCTATTACGGCGCTGGGCTGGTCGCCGGATGGCGCCCGGATTGCTGTGGCGAGCCAGTCGGCCGCGGTAAATGTGTACGATCCGGAGTCGGGGGAGAAGAAGGCAAGCTGCACCGGCCATAGCGCCGGCATTTACACCGTGGCTTTCTCGCCGGACAGCACGAAGCTGGCGACAGGCGGCTTTGATGGCAAGGTCCGCGTCTACGCAACCGGGGATTGCAAACTGCTCCACTCCTTTGTTCCCGTTCCTCTTTCGGCAGGTGCCCAATGAGACTGCTATCCTCTCTCTGCTTGGCGACGGCCTTGATGGCGGCCCCGCCAACGATTACGGAGTTGCAGCCCCGCGGCGCGCAGAAGGGCCGTCCGTTCGAACTCACGATTGTCGGCCAGAGTCTCGGGGAGGGCGCGACGGTGGTCTCCTCGCTGCCGGCCACATTCACCCCGCTCGGGTCCACCAAGCCCGGCATGGAGTCGCGCTACGCGACCTTTCTGGTGGAGCCGACGGGCGAATGGGCCGTGGGCGTCTACCCGCTGCGAGTAAAAGCGTCGAATGGCCTGTCGAACATCGTCCTGTTCAACGTGGGCGCGTTTCCGGAGTTAACCGAAGAGGAGAGCCGCCCCGGCGCGCTGCCGCGCCAGAACGATTCGCTCGAAAAAGCGCAGACGCTTCCCTCGACGCCGCTGACCCTGAACGGCACCCTGGCCGGACCGGACCGCGATGTCTTCCGCCTGCAGGTGAAGGCCGGTGAGCGTCGCGTGTTTGAAGTGGACGCCCGGCGCGCCGGCTCCGCCGTCGACCCTGTGATCCGCGTCTATGACGCCGCCGGCAAGCAGATCGCCCGCAGTGAGGATGATCCGATGATCGGCCTCGACGCCCGGCTCGATATGACGTTCCCCAAAGAGGGCTTCTATTACGTCGAGATCCACGACGCCCGTTTTTCGACGCAGGCCCAGAGCTACTACCGGTTCAAGACCGGAGCCTACGCCTACGCCGCCGACATCTTCCCGCTCGGCGGCCGGCGCGGCGAGGTGATGAACGTGACGCTGTCCAACGTGACCGTTAAGGCCGATTTGGCGAGCGTCAAGGCCCCGCAGACCTTCGTCAATCTGCCGGATTCACCCTCGCTGCCGCTGCCGTTCGCCGTGGGCGACTTTCCGGAGCTGCGGGAGCCGGTGACCGCGCCGCTGGCGCTGCCGGTGACCATCAATGGCCGGTTGGCCAAGGCCGCCGAGGTGGACCGGTACACGCTGGACGTCGAACCCGGCCAGGAGTATCTGTTCGAGTTGCAGGCCCGCGAACTGGGCACCTCGAAGCTCACCGGGTTGATTACGGTTTATGACGAGGCCGGAAAGAAGCTCAGCTCGGCCGGCGATGGCCCGCTGCCGGTGGACGTGGCCGCGGTGCAGGCCAGCAGCCGGACGCTGGGCGATCCGTTTCTGCAGTTCAAGGCGCCGGTGGGAGTCCGGAAGATCACGGTGGCTGTCGAGGACCTGGCGCTGCGCGGCGGCGCCCACTACGCTTACCGGTTGCACGTCTCGCGCTCGGGCGCCGATTTTCAGGCCCAGGTTACCACCCCGTTCGTGAACATTCCCGCGGGCGGCACGGCGCTGGTGAACTTCAACATCGGCCGCCGCGGCTATACCGGTCCTTTGCGAATCGAACCCATCAACCTGCCCGCCGGCATCCAGGCGGCCGGGGGCGACATTCCGCACGAGATCCCCGACCCCAACAACCGGGCCAATAGCCGCCGCGGCATGATCACGTTGACTGCAGCGCCGGACGCCCAGTTCGCCGCCGGCGAGATCGGCTTCCGCGTGGTTTCGACCGACCCGAAGATGCCGCGCGTGGAGCGCATCGCGACGGGATTAGGCTATTCGATCGCCGTGAACGGTGCGACCACGCAGGGCGTGGTGGACCGGCAGCGGGCGCTGACCGGGCAATGGCTGGGCTACCAGCTGCCCACGGCGTTAACCGACGCCGCACCGGCCAGCTTATCGCTGCAACTCGAAAAAGCGACCAAGAAGGCGGCCGGCTACGAGTATCTGTTCCGCTGGCGCTGGACGACGCGGGACCGGATGCAAGCCGTGCCGGAAAACGTTGTGGTCGACCTGCCGAACTTCATTGACTTTCGCGCCATTGAGATGGAGGTCGATAAGAAAGACCGGACGACCGGTACGTTTCTGGTCACCTCGACGCGCAACACGCTGCCGGCGCTCTACAACATTGGGGTAATGGGCCGTCTGATGACGGGCGGCCAAGCCCTGGAAATCTACTCGCCGCTGCTGCCTCTGGCGGTAGCCGAACTCGATCCGGAAGAGAAATCGAACGATGCGAATCCCACTCCTGCTCGTTAGCGCGGCGGTTGCCGCCAGCGCCCAACCCGTGACGTTTCTGCGGGACGTCGCGCCGATTCTGAACAAGACCGGCTGTACCTCCGGCCCCTGCCACGGCGCGGCCAAGGGCAAGAACGGCTTCAAACTCTCGCTGCGCGGCTACGATCCGCAGTTTGATTATGAAGCGCTGCTCTATGACCTCTCCGGCCGCCGCTTTAACCGAGCCGAGCCCGGGCGCAGCCTGATGCTCGCCAAGCCCACGCAGTCGGTGGCGCACGGCGGCGGCCTGCGGTTTGACAAAAAGTCGCCCTATTACAAGACGATCTACAACTGGATTGCCCAGGGTGTGCCCTACGGCGACCCGGCCAAAGATAACGTTAACGCGCTCGAAGTGACCCCGGCCGAGGTGGCGATGACCGGCGCCGGCGGCACGGCGCAGGTGAAGGTGACCGCCCGGTTTGCCGACGGGCAGACGCGGGACGTGACCAGCGAAGCGACGGTTGAATCGAACACGCCCGACGTCGCCAAAGTGGACGCGGCCGCCAAGGTCTCCGGCGAACGGGTGGGCGAGGCGACGCTGCTGGTCCGCTATCAGGGCAAGTACTCCACCATTCCGGTGACGATTCTCAATCCAAAGCCGGGCTTTGCCTGGAAGCAGCTGCCGCAGAACAACTACATCGACCAGCACATCGACGCCAAGCTGCAGAAGCTGAAGATTCAACCCTCGCCGGCGGCGGACGACGCGGCGTTTTTGCGCCGGGTTTCGCTCGATTTGACCGGGCAGCTGCCTTCGCCCGATGAGATCCGCGCCTTTGTGGCCGACCCCGCGCCCGCGAAGCTGAAGCGCGACCGGAAGATCGATAAGCTCATCGCCAGCCCCGCCTTTACCGACCATTGGACGGTAAAGTGGAGCGACCTGCTGCAGTCGTCCCGGAAGTTCCTGGGCGAGAAGGGCGCCTACGGCTTCCGCGAATGGATCCGGGAATCGCTCGCCGCCAATAAGCCCTACGACAAGATGGTGCGCGAACTGCTGACCAGCCGCGGCAGCACCTACGACGACCCGGCCGGCAACTACTTCCGGGCCACGCGCGACGCCAAGCCCACCATGGAGAAGACGACGCAGGTCTTCCTAGGCGTGCGCATGGTGTGCGCGCAGTGCCACGATCACCCGTTTGAAAAGTGGACGCAGAATCAGTACTACCAGATGTCGGCGTTCTTCTCCGCCGTCGGGCTGCGCCCGGGCTACGAGGTGGGTGAGGAGATTCTCTACGATCAGCGGGCTGAGTATGAGATGAAGCACCCGAAGGACTCGCGCGTGGTGGCGCCCGAGTTCCTGATTGCATCGCTGACGCCGGTGAAGATTCCGGCCGGGCCGCAGCGCCGCGATGCGCTGGCCGATTGGCTGGTCTCGAAGCAGAATCCCTTCTTTGCCAAGGCCGTGGCCAACCGCATCTGGAGCTACTTCTTCGGCAAGGGCATTATCGACCCGGTGGACGATATCCGGGCTTCGAATCCTCCGGTCAACCCGGCGCTGCTCGAAGCGCTCACCAAAGACCTGACCGATCACAACTTCGATCTGCAACATCTGATGCGGACGATTGTGCGCAGCCGGACCTACCAGGCTTCCTTCCAGACCAACGAATGGAATGCGCTCGACGCGGATAACTTTTCGCACGCCATGCCGCGCCGGCTGAACGCGGAACCGTTGATGGACGCCGTGGCGGCCGCGGCCGGGGCGCGGCCGAAGTTCCCGGATGTACCGGAGGAGACCAACGCCTCGCAGGTGCTCGACCCGCACGTGGGCGCCGAGGGCTTCCTCGACCTGTTTGGCCGGCCGACCCGCGAATCGGCTTGCGAGTGTGAGCGGCGGACCGATTTTAGCCTGCCGCAGGCGCTGAACCTGGTAAACGGCAAGACGATCTCCGACGCTGTGGCCGACCCGAAAGGCCGCGTGGCGAAGAATGTTCTGGCCGGCAAGACCGAAGCGGCCATGGTGGAAGATCTCTACCTGGCCTCGCTCTCGCGGCTGCCCACCAAGGCCGAGGCCGAATACGGCATAAAGTACCTCTCCGGCGGACCCCGGGCCCTGCGCGCGCAGGATCTGCTCTGGGCCCTTCTCAACAGCAAAGGATTCCTCTACAGTTATTAAGGAGCAAGATCATGTTGAACATCCCTGGACGTATCGCTGGACAGACTTGTGAAGGACCGACCCGCCGCGAACTGCTGCGCATCGGCTCGCTCGGCCTGGCAGGCCTGCACCTGCCCGGGTTTTTCCTTTCGCAGAAGGCGGCGAAGGCCGCGGCCGTAGCCGAGCGGTTCGCCGGCGCCAAGGGCTTCGGCAACGCCAAGAACGTCATCATGATCTTCCTGCAGGGCGGGCCGAGCCACATCGACATCTGGGACCCGAAGCCCAACGCGCCCTCGAACATCCGCGGCGAGTTCAAGCCGATCAAGACGAAAATCCCCGGTACCTGGATCGGCGAACACATGCCGATGATGGCCGATACGATGGACAAAGTGACGCTCATCCGCTCGATGAGCTACACGCCAAACGGGCTGTTCAATCACACGGCGGCGATCTATCAGATGCTCACTGGCTACCCGCCGGATAAGGTCTCGCCGTCCGGCCAGTTGGAGCCGCCCAACGCCGCCGACTTCCCCACGGCGGGCAGCCACATCTCGAAGATGATGCCGATGAAGGACGCCATGCTGCCCTTCGTCGAACTGCCGCGTCCGCTGCAGGAGTCCGGGATTATCGGCAAGGGTGGCGCGGCCGGCTTCCTCGGCAAGGCTTATGACCCCTACCGGATGTATCAGGATCCGGCGCAGAAGGTGACGCTTGAAGATCTGTCGCTGCGCAAGGAGATTCCGCCGGAGCGGCTGAAGGATCGCTTCGAACTGCTCAAGGGCATTAACGGATCGATGCCGGAGCTCGAAAAGGCGTTGAACGCCTCGGCCGTCGATGAGTACTACGGCAAGGCGTATGATCTGGTGCTCTCGGGCAAGGCGCGGGACGCGATGGATCTGACCAAGGAATCGGACAAGATGCGGGAGCGTTACGGCCTGCACACCTTCGGGCAGAGCACGTTGATGGCGCGGCGTCTGATCGAGGCCGGGACGAAGTTTGTGCAGGTGAACTGGCCGTCGGTGGCCAACGGTGACCCGGAAAAGACGGCGTGGGATACGCACGCCGCCAATTTCGGTCCGCTCAAGAATCTGCACTGCCCGAAGCTGGACCGGAGCTTGTCCGCGCTGCTACAGGACATGGACGACCGGGGGCTGCTCAAGGAGACGCTGGTGGTGGCCGTGGGCGAGTTTGGCCGCAGCCCGCGCATGGGCGTTTCGACGAGCGGCAACAGCAACAGCCCCGACGGACGCGACCACTGGCCTTATTGCTATAGCGCTGTCGTAGCCGGCGCCGGCATCGGCCGCGGCGTGCAGTACGGCGAAAGCGATGCGACCGCGTCCAGCCCCAAAGAGAAGCCGGTGCATCCGAACGACCTGCTCGCCACCATCTACTTCGCGCTCGGCATCGATCCGGAGCTGGAGATCCGCAACCATCTCAACCAACCGCGCGAACTCGTAAAGGGTAAGGTTGTCGCCGACCTGTTCGCCTAGGATTCTGTATACTCCAAAGCGTGAAGTCTTTCGCTCTATTCGCTCTTCTCACCATTCCTGTGTTCGCCCAGTCGGCGAAAGACTGGATCCCGCTTTTTAACGGCCGCGACCTCTCCGGCTGGACGCCGAAAATCACCGGCTATCCGGTCGGGGAGAATTTCGCCAACACCTTCCGCGTGCAGGACGGTTACCTGACCGTCGGCTACGAGGGCTATGACAAGTTCAACCAGCGCTTCGGGCACCTCTTTTACAAAGAGTCGTTCTCGTACTACCGGATTCGCCTCGAGTACCGGTTTATCGGGAATCAGTCCAACGAGGGCCCGGGTTGGGCGGCGCGCAACAGCGGCATCATGGTGCATGGTCAGCCCGTCGAGACGATGCAGAAGGACCAGGATTTCCCCATCTCGATCGAGGTGCAGCTTCTGGGCGGCCTCGGTAAGGGGCCGCGGACAACCGGCAACCTGTGCACTCCGGGCACGAACGTGGAGCGGGACGGGAAGCTGTTTACGCCGCACTGTCTGAACTCGAGCTCGCCGACCTTCGACGGCGACCAGTGGGTGCAGGCCGAGGTGCTCGTGAAGGGCTCGGAGTCGGTAGAGCACTTCATCAACGGGCAATCGGTGTTGAAGTACGAGCGCCCGCAGATTGGCGGGGGCGCGGTGTCCCATCACGATCCGGCGGTGAAGGTAGACGGCAAGCTGCTCGAGTCCGGCTCGATCTCGTTGCAGAGCGAGAGCCATCCGGTGCAGTTCCGCAACGTCGAACTGCTGAATCTGGTCGGCTGCCTCGACAAGAAGGCCAAGAACTACAAGCCCTATCTGCTCAAGTCGGACCCGGCCGCCTGCCGCTTTTAAAGAATCGCGCCCAACGGACTCGCTTCGGCCCGTCAGGAGGGGCGAGTTCCTCGCCCGTTGGTGCCGGGCCGAAGCGGCCTGTGCGCTCTTTTTGAAACCGCGCCCAACGGACTCGCTTCGGCCCGGCAGGAGGGGTGCGTTCCTCGCCCGTTGGTGCCGCGCCGAAGCGGCCTGTGCGCTCTTGAGAACACCGCGCACAACGGACTCGCTTCGGCCCGGCCGGAGGGGTGAGTTCCTCGCCCGTTGGTGCCGCGCCGAAGCGGCCTGTGCGCTTCTAACCCTCGCCGCGCACGAACAGCAGCAGCGCTCCCACGGCGATCAGCGGGGAGGCGCCGGCGACGAGAATCGCCACCGTATAGTTCTGCCCGTCGCCGAGCAGATAGCCGGTGGCGAGCGGGGCCACCGCGCCTGCCACCTGCGCCATCATGTTCTGAAAGCCGAGTGCGCGTCCGACGAGCGCGCGCGGCACCGCGCTCTGTGACATCGCCCAATAGTTGCCCGCGCCGATGCCCACGCCCATCAGCGAGGCGAGCAGCACCCAGATCACCGGACCGCCCCGGGGGACCCAGATGAGCCCCATCAGGATGGACGCCATCGAGAAGCCCGCGCAGACAAAGCGCCGGCGCAGCAGCAGCGGTTCGGCCGCGCCACGCAGCACCCGGTCCGCCCACGCCCCGCCTGCCAGGTTGACCACGGCCATGCCAGCGAGCGGCAGCGCCATCGTCAGTCCCATCTTCAGGTTCGGAAAGCCGTGCGCCTGCATCAGGTAGGCCGGCACCCAGGTCAGCACGAAGTACCAGAAATAGGAGTAGAAGAAGACGCTGAGCGAGAGCCCCCAGGCTACCGGTTGCTTCAGGAACTCGACCAGCGAGCCTTCGGTCTGGCTCGCGGCGGCGGCGGCGCCACGCGGGGCGAGCAGCCACCACGGCACCACCCACAGGCAGCCGCCGAGCCCGGTAGCGAGGAACATGGCCCGCCACCCCAGCCATTCGATGAGCGAAGAGCCGAGGAGCGCGCCGAGCGCCGGGCCCATGGTGAGGCCGGCGACGTAGATGGCCGTGGGCAAGCCCTGTTCCCGCTCATCGAAGTTCTGCTTGATAAAGGACATGCTGGCCAGCGGCGCGATGGCTTCGCCCATGCCCAGCAACAGGCGCAGGGCGAACATCTCTTCAAACGACCGCGCCCAGCCGATGGCGGCCGAGGCGAGGCACCAGAGCAGGAAGGCCCCGGCGTAGAGCTTGCGAATGCCGAAGCGGTCGAGCAGCGCCCCGCCCGGCACCTGAAAAACCGCGTACGTCCAGAAGAAGCTCGAGAGCAGCAGCCCCATCTGCGCCGGGGTCAGCGCGAACTCCTGCATGATGGGCACCGCGGCAATGCTGAGATTGCCACGGTCCATGTAGCTGATGACGATGCCGAGAAAGAGCAGTCCGAGGACGATCCAGCGGCGTTCCATTTAGCCGGCCAACGCTTCGCGGCAGTAGTCGAGGCACTTCTTCATCTCGGCCATGACGGTGGAACCTTCGCCAATGGCGTACTCGAGTTCAATGTTCGCCGGCCAGGTATACTTTTCCTTCTTCATCAGTTGGAGCACTTCTTTGATCGGGGTGCTGCCCTGGCCCCAGGGCAGGTTGGCCGCGCCGTCGTTGCCGTAGCGGCGGTCTTTGAGATGGAAGCTGCTAATGCGGGGGGCGTTCGCGCGGATGAAGGGAATCGGCGATTTGTTGATGGCCGCGGTGAAGTGGCCGACGTCGAGGTTGATGCTGTTGTACTTCGATTGACCGAGCGCGGTCTCCCAGCTCTGCTCGTTGACCTGCATGTGATTGTGGTAGCCGGCGTAGATTTTGTGCTTGGCCGCGAAAGCGCCGATGCGTTCGGTGAGCGCGGCCTCCTTGGGCAGTTCCATGGTGACGCTGCGGGCGCCGAGCGCCTTGGCGACGTGAAAAACATAGTCGTATTCGGCGTCGCCCATGTCGGCGGTGAGCGAGAGCTTGACGATGGCGATATTGACGCCGGCGGCGCTGTAGAGCTTGCGCAGCTCCTTGTACTTGTCCATCGAGACCGAGGTGCGCCACGCGGTGCGTTCGGCGGCGAGTTTCTTCATGGCGGCTTGGCGTTCGGGCGTCATCTGGCGGCCGGCGAAGGCGGGTCCGCGCATCTGCGGGGCGCCGGCGAAGGACTCGGCGGCGTCGCCCATGAGTTCGACCGCACTGATGCCGAGTTCGGTACAGTAGCCGAGCAGCTCCGGGGCGGAGCTGGGCAGGGAGCGGAAGCAGTAGGTAATGGCTCCAATCTGGACTCCACCGATCCGGGAGTTTGGTTTCTGTCCGGCGGCGGTGGCCGCGGCGGCGGTCATCAGGGCAAAGCTGCGTCGTGTCAAACTCATCGCCCCCAAGTCTCTCGCGATCTTCGCGCCCCGCGCAAGCACCCCCAGTTTGTTATATGATTTGTGCCATCGTTAAAAATCATTTAACGCCATCAGGGAGGTCTCTTTTGAAGACAAGCAAAGTTGCTTGGCTCGCCATGCTCGCGCTATGGCTCACGTCAAGCTTATTTGGACAGTCGTTCACCGGAAGCGTGAACGGGATTGTGACCGACGAAACGGGAGCGGTGGTCGGTGCGGCCAAGGTGGTCGTCACGGACCGGGACCGCGGCACCACGTTTCGGACGGTAGCGGACGGCTCCGGCCGGTTTGTAGTGACCGCGCTGCCCCCGGGTAATTATTCGCTCGTGGTGGAAGCGCCGGGCTTTAAGAAATTTCAGAGCGGCGGCTTCAGCGTCGCCGTGCAGGAGCAGCGCTCGATTGCGGCGCAACTGCAGGTGGGCGATGTGACGACGACCGTCGAGGTGGAGGGGGCGGCCGCGCTGGTCAACACGACCATTTCGAACCTCGGTCAGGTGATCGACAACAAGTACATTCTGCAGTTGCCCAATCTGGCCCGCAACTCGATGAGTCTGGCGTATCTGACGCCTGGCGTGGTCGGCTCCGGTGGGCGGCGCGGCGACAGCAATACGAACTTCAGCGCCAACGGTTCGCGGAATTCGACCTCCGACGTGCTGATTGACGGTGCTACGGTGACGACGGTCGAGCAGAACTCCGGCATCTCCGACTTGAAGTTTTCGCCGTCTGTCGACGCGGTGCAGGAGTTCAAGATGCAGACCAACTTCTTCTCGGCCGAGTACGGGCAGACCGGCGGCGCGGTGGTAAACATGGTGACCCGCTCGGGCACCAACGACCTGCACGGCACGGGCTACTACTTCCTGCGCGACGCCAAGCTCAACGCCAACGACTGGTTTTCGAACCGGGCGGGCCGCGCCATTCCGGCGTTTCACCGCGATCAGTACGGTGGCGTGATCGGTGGGCCGGTGATCAAGAACAAGACCTTCTTCTTTGGCGCCTACGAGTACACGACACAAGAGAGCCCCACCAGCCAGCAGGCCAGCCTGCCGACGGCCGAGCAGCGCCGCGGTGACTTCTCGCAAACCTTCAACGCCTCGGGCCAATTGATGCAGGTCTACGATCCGTTCAACACGATTACGAACGCGGCCGGGGTGATCACGCGGCAGCCGCTGGCGGGCAACATCGTTCCCGCTTCGCGGATGAACCCGCTGGCCGTGAAGGCCCTTACGTTTCTGCCCGCTCCCAACCAGCAAGGCGCGGCCTTTACCAACGCCAACAACTGGTTCAACCAGGGCATCAATACCAGCAAATCGCACCAGATCACCGCCAAAGGCGATCACAACTTCAACCAGAACAACCGCATCAGCGGCCGCTGGAGCAATCAGCGAAACGACGGAACGAACCCAAACCTGTTCGGCGATGGCAACCCGTCCTACTTCACGGGCGGCCCCAGCTTCACCCGCACGCAGTCGATGGTCGGTGACTTCACCCACGTGGCGAATGCGACGACGCTATTCGTTTTCCGCTACGGCTACACGTACTCCAACTTTGGCCGGAATCCGTTTTTTGATACGTTTGATCCGACTTCGCTCGGCTTTGCCTCGAACATCAAAGACAATGCGACCAACCTGGTGTTTCCGCGCTTCGGGCCGGAAGGCTTCCGCGAGTGGGGCACGGAAGGCTACTGGATCATGGATCGTCAGGAGGCCGTCCACCACTGGTCGGGTTCGATGACGAAGATGATCGGCGGCCACAACATCAAAGCCGGCGGCGAGCGGCGCTACAACCGCCTCGACTATCTGCAGCCGGGTTTCCCTTCGGGCAACTACAGCTTCGCCCGCGGCGCCACCTGCGCGGACCGCTTCACCTGCCCTTCCAACCAAGGCAATGGTCTGGCCACCATGCTGCTCGGCTGGACCACGGGCAGCAACTACCACATTGAACCGAAGGCGTTCTCTCGTTCGGCCTACTGGGGCTTCTATCTGCAGGATGACTGGAAGATCACCAACAAGCTGACGATCAACCTGGGTGTGCGCTACGACTTCGACGTGCCGCGCTGGGAGACGAAGGACCGCTACAGCTATTGGGATCTCGATGCGCAGTCGCCCATTCGCGCCCAGGGCTATGACACCCGGGGCGTCATCAAGTTCGTCGATGACAAGAACCGCTCGCCCTTCGACGCCGATATGAACAACTGGCAACCGCGCGTCGGCTTCGCCTATGCGCTGAATCCGAAGACCGCTATCCGCTCTGGCTATGGCCTCTTCTACACCCTCTCCCGCGCGACGGTGTTCGGCCGCCCGGGCACTGGCTTCACGATCAACTCGCCGTCGATCTGGAGCATCGACTCGAACGCCACGCTCGCCACGCAGCTGAACAACCCGTTCCCGAACGGCGTGCTGCTGCCGCCGGGCCGTTCGCAGGGCGACCGCACGCTGCTCGGCTTCGGCGCCGGCACCATTGTGCGCGACTACAACCGGAACCCGGAGTACCACTCCTGGAACCTGTCGATCCAGCGCGAACTGCCGCAGCAATCGGTGCTCGAGATCAACTACACCGGCAGCCGCGGCACGCATCTGTTCATGCCGATTACCACGCTCTCGCCGCTGAATCCGACGCACTGGGCGCTGGGCCGGACGGTGCTGAACCAACTGGTTCCCAATCCGTTCTTCGGTCAGATCACCGATTCGCGTTCGCAGTTGAGCCAGCCCAATATCACGCGGGTCCGCACGCTGCGTCCGATGCCGCAGTTTGATGGCACCAGCGTGGGTACGGCGGAACCGGCGCGTGGCGACTCCAACTACCATGCTCTGCAGTTGAAGCTCGAACGGCGCTTCAGCCAGGGGCTAACGCTGCTGACGCACTACACCTGGTCGAAGATGATCGACAACGTTTCGCACAGCTCGGGTAACGTCTCGTGGCTGGGCGGATCGACCACCCTGCAGAACATTTGGGACCTCCGCGGTGAGCGGGCGCTCTCCTCGCATGACGTTGCCAACCGCTTCGTCATGACCGGTTCTTACGAACTGCCGTTCGGCCGCGGCCGGGCGATCGGTGGGAACATGAACCGGGTTCTCAACTGGTTTGCCGGCGGCTGGAACATCAGCGGAATGTTGCTCATGCAGAGCGGCATGCCGCTGCAGGTCAACCAGGCCGGCGGCGCCATTTGGGACGGTACCCAGCGTCCGAACCTGATCGGCGACCCCAGCACCGCGGGCCGCGTGCAAGACCGGCTGAACGGTTACTTCAACCGGGCGGCGTTTTCGCAGCCGGCGGCGGACGTCCCGGGCTCCGCGCCCCGCAACCTCAACTACCGTGGACCGGGAATCAAGACCCTCGACGCGGCCCTGTTGAAGAGCATCGCAGTGAAGGAAGGACACCGCATCGAGATCCGTCTCGAGGCGACCAACTTCACCAACACCCCGATGTTTGGCGATCCGGCCCTCAACTTTGGCGCTGTTGACTTCGGACAGATCACGGGCCTGCGCAGCGGCGTGGGTCCGCGCAACATGCAGTTCGGCTTGAAGTACTACTTTTAGCCGGTAGCGAGTTGTTGCCCTGGGAGCCTCCCGCCTTTGCCGGCGGGAGGCTCTTGGTGTTTTAGGCCAGGCCCGTCAGGTAGTCCAGCCGTCCGGTGGCATCGCCGAGGCGGTCCACTGGCACGCCCGCCATCTCGAGCAGCGAGAGGTGGAGATTGGCCACCGGGGTGTTTTTCGTGTAGACGATGTGGCGGCCGCCGCCGAGTTTGCCGCCGGCGACCAGCGTCGGCAGGTTGTTGTGGTCGTGCGCGTTCGGGTCGCCGATGGCGGCGCCGTAGAGGGCCAGGGTACTGTCGAGCAGCGTGCCTTCGCCATCGGCCGTAGCCTGCAGTTTGTCGAGGAAGTAGGCGAACTGCTCGACGTGAAAGGCGTTAATCTTCGCCACCTTTTCTATTAGCTCCGGGTCGCCGCGGTGGTGCGTGCAGGAGTGATGGGCTTCGGGCACGCCGGCCTCCGGGTAGGTGCGCAGGCCGCCTTCGCGGGCCAGCATGAAGGTGATCATGCGCGTCGAGCCCGAGGCAAACGCGAGCGCCGAGAGGTCGAACAGGAGCCGGGCGTGTTCGCGGTAGCTCGTGGGGATGCCGGCTGGCGCCGTCACGCCAATGCTGGGGCCGGCCTTGTCGAGGCGTGTCTCCAATTCGCGGATCGCCGTCAGATACTCATCCAGCTTCCGCTTGTCGGTGCCGCCGAGCCGTCCGGCCAGACGAGCCGTTTCCGTGCGCGTGAGATCGAGAACGCTGTGGCGGGCGGCGCGCTGGTCCGCCGTGAGGCTCGCGTCGCCGAACAGCCGTTCGAAGACCGCGCGCGGGTTCATTTCGGGCGGCATGGGCTGCGTGGAGGACTTCCAGGAGATGCTCTGGTAGACGCAGCTGTAGCTGTCGCAGGAACCCACCTGGCGGCTGTCCTCGCAGGTGATTTCGAGCGAGGGGACGCGGGTGGTAGCGGCGAAGTGCGCGGCGGCAATCTGGTCCATCGAGACGCCGCAGCGGATATTGGCGCCCTCGGTTTTGCGGGGGTGGACGCCGGTCAGGTAGCTCGAAGCGGCGCGGGCGTGGTCGCCGGCGCCGTCGCCGAGCGCGTTGCCCTGGTTGGCCGCCAGGCCCGAGAGCACGCTGAGGCGGGCACGGTGCTTTTCAAGAGCGGCCAGCGTGCGCGGGAAGGCAGAGCCGGTGCCGGGCGCGGAGGGCGTCCAGTACGGCATGATCTTGCCGCTGGGCGCGTAGACGACAATGAGCCGCTTCGGCGGGGCCGCCGGCGCCGCCATGGCTTCGAGCCAGGGCAGGCCGATGGCCGCTCCCACACCCCGCAACAGATGCCTTCTCGATAGCTTCCTCATACGCCTCCTTCCCCGCGCCGTTTCCGGAACGGTTCGCTTTCTACAATACCCAGGATCAGCTCCTGCATGCGGTAGCTATTCTTCCGCAGCCGGTCGACGATCAGCCGGACGGCGGACCGGTCCGATAGCTCGACGCCGCGGCCGAGGGCGTAGGTGAGCATCTTTTCGGTGAGGGCGCGGGCGAGCACGTCGGGATCGGCCTTGAGGATCTGCTTCATTTCGGCGGGCGTCGTGAAGCGGACCCCGCCGGGCAGCTCGCCCGAGGCGTCCTCATCGCGCCAGCGGCCGATGGCGTCGTAGTTTTCGAGGCCAAAGCCGAGCGGGTCCATGCGCGTGTGGCAGGCGGCACAGGAGGGGTTGCTGCGGTGTTGGGCGAGCTGCTGCCGCATGGAGCCTCCGCTGGCCGCGGCCTTCTCTTCAAGCGCCGGGACGTTGGGCGGGGGCGGCGGCGGGGGCTGGTTGAGCAGGTTGTCGAGGATCCATTTGCCGCGGATGACGGGGCTCGTGCGCGTGGGATAGGACGAGACGGTGAGCACGCTGCCGTGGGTGAGAACGCCCCCGCGCTGCACCCCATCGAGCGCCACGCGGCGGAAGGCTTCGCCGCGGACGCCGTCGATGCCGTAGTGCCTGGCGAGCGGCTCGTTGAGGTAGGTGAACGGGGCGTCGAGCAGGTCGAGGACGGAGCGGTTCTGGCGGAGGATCTCGGTGAAGAAGAGCTCGGTTTCCGTGCGCATGGCGGCGGCGAGCTCGCCGGTGAAGGAAGGGAAGAGCTTCGCGTCCGGCTTCAGTACGGAGAGGTTGCGGGTCTGGAGCCACTGCCCGGAGAAGCTTTCAACAAACGCGGCGGCGCGCGGGTGGGCGAGCAGGCGCTGCGTCTGTTCGGCGAGGCGAGCCGGCAGCGTGCCCGAGTCGGCAAGACGAGAGAGTTCGCCGTCCGGCAGGCTGCCCCAGAGGAAGTAGGACAGGCGCGTGGCGAGTTCGTGCGCGGAGACCGGTTGCGGGCCCGGCCCGCGGTCGGCTTCGAGGCGGAACAGGAAGTGGGGCGAGACGAGGATGGCCATCAGGGCGCTGCGCAGGCCCTTTTGAAAGGAGCCGGTGCGGGCCTGTTCGCGGGCGGCGAGGTCGAGCAGGGCGGTGGTTTCGGCGCTGGTTACGGGGCGGCGCCAGGCTTTGCGGAGGAGAGGGGTGAGGATCTGCCGCGCGCAGGCGGGGCCGGGGGCGGCGGTGCAGGTGAGGAGCCGGCGGTCGGGGCGCTGGTCGGCGGGCAGGGGGCCGAAGACTTCGACGGATTCAAGGTAGGGCGGGGCGCCTTTGTAGGGCGGGTCGGGGAGGACGGTGATTGTGGCTTCGACGCGATGGCGGCCGGCGGGGACGCGCACCTGCGGGGCATCGAGGCCGCGGTCAATCTGGTAGTAGAAGCGGAGCTCGCCTTCCTGGGCGAGTTGGCCATCGACGGTGAGGCGGAGGCGGACGCGGGTGCCGTCTTTGAGCGCCTGGTAGAAGGCGGTGCGGAGGGTGTAGAGACCGTCGATGGGGAAGACGTGGTCGATGGTGAGGCGAAGTTGACGGTCCTGGCCGATGCGTTCGGCGAGATAGCGGTGCATGGTGGCCGGGACGGTTTCTCCGGGGATGGGGATGGCCGCGTGGGCGATGCGTTCGGCGGCCTTGAGGTACTCATCCATCAGGGCAGAGTTGACCGAGAGGACGTCGCCGATGTTGTCAAAGCCGTACCCGTAGGGGTCGGGGGGAAGCTCTTCGGCGGGGTGGAGGTCGATGCCGAGGAGGTCGCGGACGGAGTTGGCGTACTCGAAGCGGTTGAGGCGCCGGGCGGTGACGCGGCCGGGGTCGACGGGGCGGGTGCGGTCGAGGGCTTCGTAGGCGGATTCGATCAGTTGGGCGATTGCTTCGAGCTGCGGCTGGGCGGGCCGGGGCGCTCCGGGGGGCGGCATTTCGCCGGCGCGCAGGCGGGCGGCGATGCGTTCCCAGCGTTCGCGGTGGGTAGGCGAATCGGGGTTGGGGCCGGCGAGGAGGGCGGGGAGGGAGAGGCCGCCGGCGGGGTCGGCGTCGCCGTGGCAGCCGGCGCAGTGCTGCTGCAGGGCGGGTTTGACGGAGTCGGGAAACGATTCAGCGCAGAAGGCCAGCGTGCCCAGGAGGAATGCCGCGAAAGGCCTCATGGGGGGAAGTTTATCATTGCCGCTTAAGGCCGCGAGCGCCGGGAGGGCTGTTAGAATAAGGGGCTATAGCCATGGTCCACCTCAAACAAATGATCCGGGAGATTCCGGACTGGCCCAAGCCGGGCATTCTCTTCTACGACATCACGACCCTGATGAAAGATGGCGCCGGATTTGCGCAGGTGATTCAGGGCCTGACGGCGGCCGTCCGCCCGGAAGAGGTCGATGTCATTATCGGGATTGAAGCTCGCGGCTTTTTCTTCGCGCCGACCGTGGCGCACGCCCTTGGCAAGGGCTTCGTGCCGGTGCGGAAGCCAAAGAAGCTGCCGGCGGCGGTGGAGGCGGTCGAGTACGCTCTCGAATACGGGACGGATAAGCTGGAGATCCACCAGGACGCCATCCAGCCCGGCCAGCGGGTGCTGATTGTGGACGACGTGCTGGCTACGGGCGGGACGGCGGCCGCGGTGGCTTCGCTGGTTGAACAGTTGGGGGGAACGGTGGCGGCACTCTCGTTCGTCATCGAACTCGATTTCCTCGACGGGCGGCGGAAACTGGGTGGCCGGCCCATCCATTCCCTGCTGCATTACTGAGTCGTTGTGGCTGAAACCCGCACCGTCCGCGTCCCCTGCTATGCCAAGATCAACCGGGAACTGACCGTTCTCAACCGGGGCGCGGACGGGTTTCATGAACTGCGGACGGTTTTTGAGACCGTTTCGCTCCACGACACGCTCGAGCTGTTCTTCACCCCGGGCAAGGCGATCGAGCCGACGCTCGAATCCGAAATCGATATTCCGGATAATCTGGTGCTGCGGGCGGCGCGGGCCGTGCTCGAAGCCTCCGGGGCGAAGGGACACCTGCACTGCAAGCTGGTCAAGCGGATTCCGATGGGTGGCGGGCTCGGGGGAGGATCGACCGACGCCGCGGCTGTGCTGCTGGCGCTGCCGGTGCTGACCGGCAAGCCGCTGCCGGCCGCCCGGTTGCACGAGATTGCCGCGGGGCTGGGCAGTGATGTGCCGTTTTTTCTTTACGGTGGGCGCGCTCTCGGGCTGGGGCGCGGAACAGAGCTGTATCCGCTGCCCGAAAGCCGCGCGGAAAACCTGCTGATTGTGGCGCCGCCGATCCACGTTGCGACGCCCGACGCCTACCGTGCCTTCGACCGCGCCGGTAATGGAAAATTGACAGAAGCCGAGGTAGCTCGCTACATTGGTAGATTCCAGGCGCGGGTCTGGGAGCGCGGGGAATCCCTGTCTCCTAGTGGCGCGGGAAGCAGCAGTGAGAACGATTTTGAACGGGTGGTTTTTCCGAGGCACCCGGAATTGGAGTCGACCCTCAAACAACTGAAGAGACTGGGAGCAGCGTCCGCCCGCATGAGCGGCAGCGGAGCGTCGCTTTTTGGAATTTTCAGCACCCCGGAGCAGGTACAGACCGCGGCGGGCCGATTCGGCTCAACGCGTGTTTACGCGACGAAGACGCTGTCTCGCCGGCGGTATCAGGCCTCCTGGTGGCAAGCCCTCAAACAACACATGGACGCGAAACAATGGCCGCCTTGCCGCCGGTAAGCGCGATGAGATTCGACAGACTCAAGATTTTTACCGGCAACGCTCACCCTGCACTGGCGGCGGAGATCTGCGAGTGCCTCGGCACCGAACTCGGTGTCGCTCCGGTGCGCGCCTTCGCGGACGGAGAAATCTACCTGCAGATCAAGGAAAACGTCCGGGGGGCGGATGTTTTTGTGGTTCAGCCGACCTGCAATCCGGTCGATCGGTATTTGATGGAACTGCTGCTCATGATCGACGCGTTGAAACGCGCCTCGGCGGACCGGATTACGGCGGTTTTGCCGTATTACGGCTACGCGCGGCAGGACCGTAAAGACAAGCCGCGTGTACCGATCTCTGCCAAGCTGGTGGCGAGCCTGATTGAGCGCGCCGGAGCGGATCGTGTGCTGGCGCTCGATTTGCACGCGGCACCGATCCAAGGCTTTTTTGATATCCCTGTGGATCATCTGTTTGCGGCGCCGGTCATGATTGAGTACTACCGGGATTTGAAGATTCCGGACTTGATGGTGGTCTCTCCGGACGCCGGCGGGGTCGAACGCGCCCGGGCTTTTGCCAAGCGGTTGAACGCGCCGCTGGCGATTATCGACAAGCGCCGCGAAGAGGTGAACGTCGCCGAGATCATGCATGTCATCGGGGACGTCCGGGGTAAGACCTGCCTGCTGGTTGACGATATCATCGATACGGCTGGTACCCTGGTAAAGGGTGCCGAAGCGCTGTTGAGCAATGGCGCCAAGAAGGTGCGGGCTTGTGCCACGCACGCCGTTCTGTCCGGTCCCGCCGTGGATCGGATCCGCAATTCCAATCTGGAGGAGGTGGTGTTTGCCAACTCCATTCCTCTGAAGGAAGAAACCATGGCTTCGGGCCGGATCAAGCAACTTTCGGTTGCTCCTCTGCTGGCCCAGGCCATTCAGTCGATTCACGAAGAGACCAGCGTTAGCGGTCTGTTCGTCTAATCGTCAGTTAAGTAGTTGTCAGTTGAGTTTTCAGGAGCCTGTATGAGAAAGGACATCACGATCGCCGCCGAGGGCCGCGCCACGCGCGGTAAAAACGAAGCTCGGCGGCTGCGCGTCTCCGGACGCGCACCCGCGATCATCTACGGCACCGGCAGAGACCCTGTCGCCGTCGCCATTAGTCCGAAGGAAGTGAACAAGATTCTCCTCTCTTCCACCGGTCACAACTCCATCTTCGACGTCGCCGTCGACGGTGGCACACCCGAACCTGTCATGATCGTCGACTGGTCGTACGAGCCCGTCAAGGGCAACCTGCTGCACATCGACATGCAGCGGATCGATCTGACCAAGCGCATCAAGGTGAAGATTCCGGTGCATGTGCATGGGGAACCGAAGGGTGTCAAACAGCAGGGCGGCGTCCTTGACGTCGTGACGCGCGAAGTGGAAGTGGAGTGTCTGCCCGACGACATCCCGGCCGACTTCCGGCTGGAGATTGCCTCGCTCGAGATCAACCAGGCGATCCGCGCCGCCGACCTGCCGATGACCAATTCGATGAAGTTGGTAATGGCGCCCGAGGCGGTGATTGTGCACATCGTCGCTCCGAAGTTGGACGCTGAGGCCGCGGCAGCCGCCGGTGAGCCGGAAGTGATCAAGAAGGGCAAGAAGGACGATAAGGCTCCCGCGGCCGACGCCAAGGCCAAAAAGAAGTAGTCTTTCATGCTGATCGTTGGCTTGGGCAATCCTGGCGCGGAGTACGAAGACACGTACCACAACCTGGGCTTCCTGGCCATCGATCGGCTCGCTGCCGCCCACGGGATCCGGATCACCCGGGCCGAGGGCAAGGCGATTACAGGATTGGGGCGGATTGCCGGCGTTGATGTGGTGCTGGCGAAACCCCAGACATACATGAATTTAAGCGGCGGCTCAGTCAAAGAGCTGCTGGCCAAGTACATGCTTCCAGTTGACCGGTTACTGTTGATCTACGACGAACTGGCGCTCGATTGGGGCTCGATGCGGATCAGGCCGAAAGGCTCGGCCGGGGGGCACAACGGTGTCAGTTCGGTCATCCGCAGCGTGGGGACGGAAGAAATTGCGCGGATTCGACTGGGCATCCGCCCGGAACATCCCGTGAAGGATATGAAGTCGTATGTGCTGGCCAAGATCCGGCGGGCACAGTTAGCCACGTTGGATCCGCTGCTCGACGAAGTGGTCGCGGCGGTGGAATCCATCATCACCGGGGGCGTCGAAAAGGCCATGGCGCGTTTCAATGCGCGTCGCGCTCCCGGTGTCCAAGAGGAACCATGAGGACTTACGAAGAACTCTTTATTGTCAACACCAGCGCTACGGAAGAAGAACAAGAGGCGCTTATCGAGATGCTCCGCGGGGTAATCACCTCCGGCGGCGGTACGCTCGACAAGGTGGAAAAGTGGGGTGTGCGAAAACTCGCCTACCGGGTCAACCGGCAGCTCGAGGGCATCTACATTCTGCTCGAATTCTCAACCCAGACGGCGGAGACGGCCAAGGAAGTCGAGCGCCGTTTGCGGGTCACCGACCTAGTAATCAAGTTCATCACCGTGCGGATGGATGAACGGATGCGTCGCGTCGAGAAGCGGAAGAAGCGTCGCGAGAAACGCGCCGCCCGGAAGCCGCAGATTACGGCTCCGTTGGCGCCGGTGGTGCCGGGCGTTCGTCCGGACATGCCGGCCGCGCCAGAAATGCCGATGCCCGCCGCGCCCCTCCCGTTGGGCGAGGAACCGGAAACCGCTGGGGCCGCCTCCGAGCCGGCCGCTGAGAACTAACGAGTAGGAGACTAAGACAATGGCAGAAACCAAGAGCGGAGGCCGCCCGATTGCGGCCAGCCAGCGTCCGACCGGCGGCGACAAAGCCCTGGCCGGGAATAAGAAGCAGTTTTTCCGCCGGAAGAAGGTGTGCCGGTTCTGTGTCGAGAAGATTGATCACATCGACTACAAAGATGTGAAGCTGCTCTCGGCCTTCATCTCCGAGCGCGGCAAGATCACGCCCCGGCGGATCTCCGGTGTTTGTTGCGTGCACCAGCGTCTGCTCGCCATGGCGATCAAGCAGAGCCGGAACATCGCCCTGCTCCCGTTCACCACATCGCTATAACCCCGAGGAGAATCCCCAATGGAAGTCATTTTACGAGAGGATATCGACAAGCTCGGCACGCGCGGTCAGTTAGTGAACGTCGCCCCGGGTTTTGCCCGCAACTTTTTGTTGCCCAAGCGCTTGGCTGTGGCGGCGACCGAAGCCAACAAGAAGATCGTTGAACAGGAGCGTCAGGCGGCGCTGCGGCGCGAAGCCGTCGAAGCGGCCGATGCGCAGGAACTGGCCAAGCTGCTCGAGCCCGTGGTGATCGAGATCAGCATGAAAGCTGGCGAGAACGACCATCTGTTCGGTTCGGTCACCGTCAAGGACATCGCCGATCAGCTGGAAGTCCGGAACTTCCACATCGACCGCAAGAAGATCGTGCTCGCCGAGCCGATCAAAATGCTGGGCGAGTACGCGGTTCCGGTGAAGTTGCACAAGCAGGTCACCGCCAGCGTCAAAGTAGTAGTCAAGCGCGAAGAGTAGCTCTCTTCGCCATGATGGATCGAAGGCCCGGCGTCAGGCACTTGACTCCGGGCCTTCTTCATTAGGAGCATAGCGAGATGGGCTTTTTCGATCTAACGGGCCAGACGGCGATTGTTACCGGCGCGGCCTCCGGCATTGGGGCCGCGATTGCGCGGCGTCTGGCGAAGGCGGGGGCGACAGTCGCCATCGCCGACATTAACGGGGCCGCGGCGGCCGAAGTGGCGGCCACCATCCCAGGGGCCCTGGCCGTGGCCATGGACGTCACGAGCACCGAGTCGGTGCAGGCCGCTGTCGCCAGCGTGATTGCGCAGACCGGGCGCGTGCATGTTCTGGTTAACAACGCCGGCATCGGCGGTAAGGCCGCCCCGCTCTGGGAGCAGAACATTGACGACTGGCACCGCTGCATCGCCATCAACATGGACGGCGTCTGGAACGGCTGCAAAGCCGTGCTGCCACACATGCGCGAGCACAAGTACGGCCGGATTGTGAATATCGCTTCGATTGCCGGCAAGGAAGGCAATCCGAACATGACCGCCTATTCGGCGACGAAGGCGGCCGTCATTGGTTTCACCAAATCGGTGGCCAAAGAGGTAGCCACCGAAGGCATCTGCGTGAACGCCGTCAGCCCGGCTGTGGTGCGCACCCCGATTCTCGACCAGTTGACGCCGCAGCAGGTCTCCTACATGACGGACAAGATTCCGATGCGGCGGACGGGCGAGCCGGAAGAGATCGCCGCCGTGGTCCACTTCCTGTCGTCTCCCGACTGCAGCTTTGTGACCGCCCAAACCTATGACGCCTCCGGCGGTCGAGCCACTTACTAAGTACACGAGAGTAACCATCCCATGCTGCTTCTACCGACTCAATACGCTGATGCGCCGCTGCGCGACCTGCTGCACGAAGCCGGCCTGGGACGCATTGGCGTCGACCGGGCCTTGGTGCAGGCCATTCTCGACCGCGGGCCCCGGGTGGCCGCCGAAGTCGCGGCCTACGCGCTCGAGCAGCCCGAAGAGGACCGCGTGGATCTGTCCGTGGACCTGTTTCATGTCCTGCGTGCGCTGCGCGATCCGGCCGCCATCCCGTTTTTGATCAACCTGTTGCATCAGGACGATGGGGAGGCCCCGGACGAGATCTATGAGGCGCTCGGCGAGTTGGGCGAGGCCGCTGTCGAGCCGCTGCTCCAATTGCGCGCCGAGGCCGAGGGCGAAAGCCGAACCAACATGGAGTTCCTGCTCGCCGGCCTCGGCGTCAAGGACGACCGGATCCGGCAGATTCTGCTCGAACGGCTCGAAACCGACCCGGCCGACGCTGCCATCAACCTGAGCCTGTACGGCGACCGGGAGCTGATGCCAGCCATGGAGGCGCGGCTCGAGCGGATGGGCGAGGACGAACAGGACCAGAAGCGCGAACTCGAGTATTCGTTGCGCAATCTCGAAGCGCCGGTGATCGAAGACGGCCACCCGCCCTACGACGTGTTTGCCAACTTCGAGGAGATCGCCCCGCCCGTTTGGGATGTCCTCGAGGCCGCCGAGATTGTTGAGTTCTTGCAGCATCCCGAGGCGGGAGTTCGCAAAGAGGCAGCCGAAGCGCTGGTCGACGAAGAGCCGGACGAGCAGCTGCTCGCCGCGCTGCTCGGTGCGGCGGAGGGCGATGCCGATGCCGCCGTGCGCGGCGCGGCGTGGCAGAGCCTTTCTGAGTATTGGGAGGAGCTGGGCGTGGCCGCCAAGCTGCGGGCCAAGATGGCCGATGCCGCCGCGCCGCCCACAGAACGCGCCGGTGCCGCCATCGCCACCGCCACCAACGAGTTCACCCCGGCAGTCGAGGCGGCTCTGCGGGAACTCTATGAAAACCAAGCGACGCGCCCGCAGGCCCTGCGGGCGATGTGGCGCACGTTTGACAAGACCTTTGCTCCGCTGTTTTCCAAACACCTGCAGGATCCGGTACGCGCAGTGCAAAACGAAGCCATTACGGGGGTCGGTTACCTCGGGATGGTCTACGAATCGAAGCAGCTCGAGCAGATGTTCGACGACCCGGACCTGCGGGAGCGCGCCTTGTTCGCTTACGCCCTCTGCTGCGCCGGGGATACCACCCGGTCAAACGCCAAGACGCTGTACCGGAAGATAAAGGACTTGGCCGGCGCCCTCGATGAAGAGGAGAAAGCCGTGGTCGAGACGGCCATCGACACCCGATTGGCGCTGCATGGTCTCGAGCCGGTCTTCGCCCGCCCTCATGAGCACTAGGCCGCGAGGCAGGTGAGGAAACGTTTATAATTGGGTATTGTTGCGTGTACCCGCATGTCAGCTCGTCCCTCCATTCGCGCGGCTTACTTTACCGACTCCTTTGAGGAAGTGAACGGGCTGGCCCGTACGAGCCGGGAGTTGGCGGGGTTTACCCGACGCAACGGCCTGCCGCTGTTGCTGGTGCGGCCGGGCGAGGCGACCGCGAGTTGGTCCGAGGGCAACCAGATGCACGTGCAACTGCACCGCGCGGTAACCTCGATTCCGGTTGATAGTGAATTATCGTTTGACCCGTTGTTGCCCCGGCATCTGTTGCGGCTGCGGACGGCGGTGCGGCGGTTTCGTCCGGATGTAATTCATGTCACCGGGCCGGGCGATATTGGTTTGATGGGGGCGTACTTCTCGTTTTACTACGGGATACCGCTGGTGGCCTCCTGGCATAACAACCTGCATGAGTTGGCGGCGCGGCGGCTGCATCTGCTACTGGACCATCCGTTGTTCTCGCTCGTGCCCCGGGCCTACGCCGGGTTTGTGACGGAGTTGACGGAGCGGGGGGCGCTTGAGAGCGTCACGCTTTTCTACAAGCTGGCGCGGCGGCTGTTTGCGCCGAACCCGGACCTGGTACGGTTTCTGGGCGAGCAGACCGGCAAGCCGGTGCATCTGATGCCTCGGGCGGTGGATACGACCCTGTTTCACCCGCGGCGGCGGCTGCGGCAGGACGGGGCCTTCACATTGGGATTTGCCGGGCGGCTGCAGCCGGAAAAGAATGTTCGGTTGCTGGCGCAGGTGCAGCGGGCGCTCCCCGGGGGGCACCACCGCTTCTTGATCATTGGCGAGGGGTTTGAAGAAGCCTGGCTGCGGCGGCGGCTGCGGCGGGCCGAGTTCCGCAGGTTTCTAGACGGCGCCGAACTGGCTTCGGCGTATGCGGGGATGGACCTGTTTTTGAATCCCTCGCTGACCGACACCTACGGCACGAGCGTGCATGAGGCGCTGGCGAGCGGGGTGCCGGCGGTCGTTATGAATCAGGGCGGGCCGCAGTATCTGATCGAGACCGGGGTGAATGGATTTGTCTGCCAGAGCGAGGCGCACTTTGTACGGCGGGTTGCCGAACAGATCGCCAATCCGGTAGAGTTGCCGCGCATGCGCCTCGAAGCGCGGGAATCGGCCTGCCGCGTGAGCTGGGACCGCGTCTTTGACGACGTGTACCATGTATACGAAGCCGCTTGCGGCCATCATCCGACCGATCTTCGAGTAGCCAGTTGAACCAACCCTCTTCTTCTCTTCTTCGCCAGCTCGGGCTGGTTAGCGCGACGGCGCTGGTGATCTCCAACATGGTGGGAACCGGGATCTTTACGACCACCGGGTTTCTCGCCGGCGACCTGGGGGCGCCTGGCATCGTGCTGGGCATCTGGGTGGCCGGGGCGATTGTGGCGCTGGCGGGTGCCTTTTGTTACTCGGAACTGGGCATCAACTTTCCGAGCTCGGGTGGCGAATACGTCTACCTGACGCAGGCCTACGGGCCGACGTGGGGCTTCATGGAGGGGTGGATCTCCTTCACGGCCGGTTTTTCGGCGCCGATTGCGCTGGCGGCGCTCGCCTTTTCCGACTACCTGGGCTACTTTTTTCCGGCCGTAAAGCAGGCCAGTTCGGCGGCCATCGGGCCGTTTACCGTTGGTGGAGCGCAGATGGTGGCCTCGGCGCTGATTGTGAGTTTTGCGGTGTTGAACCTGTTCGGCATCCGGCTGGCGGCGAGCGTGCAGAACGTACTGACGGCGGTGAAGCTGAGCGTGATTGTGGGGTTTCTCGTTTTTGCCTTTGCGGTGGGTAAGGGCGATTGGGGGAACTTCGAGCAGGCGGCGGTGCGGAGTTCGACCTCGCCGCTGTGGGAGCAGTTCGCCACCAGTCTGATTTTCATCTACGTCGCCTATTCGGGCTGGAACGCGGCCACCTACGTCGCCGAGGAGTTGCGGACGCCGGAGCGGACCCTGCCGCTGGCGCTGACGCTGGGCACGGCGCTGGTAGCGGCGCTGTTTGTCGGCTTGAATGTGGCCTACATTTACGCGCAGCCGCTCGAGCAGATGAAAGGTGTGGTGGCCGTGGGTTCGCTTTCGGCTTCAAACCTGTTCGGGCCGGAGGTGGCGAGCCTGTTCAGCGGGCTCATGGCGGTTTCGCTGTTGGCGACGGTGAACGCGATGGTGACGATCGGTCCGCGCGTCTATTACGCGATGGCGCAGAACAAGGCTTTTTTTCCGGCCGCGGCGCGGGTGCACGACCGGTGGCGAACACCGTACATGGCGATTGCGATGCAGGCCGTTTGCGCGGTGGCGATGTGTTTTCTCTCCTTCCGGGATCTGATGTTCTACGTGGGTTTTCTGCTGAACGCGTTTTCGGTGCTGGCCGTGGCGTCGCTGTTTGTCTTCCGGAAGCGGGCAGGCTGGCAGAGGCTTGGGGTGGTGAATTTTGCTTGGCCTCTAATTCCCGCCTTCTACATTCTGGTGGGGGCTTGGGTGGCGGGTTCGGGATTTCTGATGCGGCCGTCGGTATCGCTGGCCGCGCTGGCCACGGTGGCCCTAGGTGCTTTTGCTTACAAGATTTTTCTTGCGCCGCGGAGCGGGGACGCCTAGCATCGAGGCATGGGCATTTTGTTGGGTTTCTTGGCGGCGGCGGGGTTGTTGTTGGCCGAGCCAAATCTCTCTGGCTCCTGGCGGTTGAATCACGACCGGAGCGACTTTGGGCCGATGCCGCGGCCGGGAGTTTTAGTGACTAGGATCCGGCAGCAGGGCGGGGAGTTGGCAGCCGAGTCGACGGGGAGCGGGCGGGTGAACCAGTACCGGTGGACGCTCGATGGCAAGGAATCGGTCAACGTGATTGACGGCAATGAGGTGCGGGCGGTGGCGGGGTGGCGGGGTCCGATTCTGCAGGTGCGGTCAAAGGTGACGGCCCGAGGCCGGTCGCTGGCGATGACGGATCAGTATAGTTTGTCGTCCGATGGGCGGGAGTTGACGGTATTCCGGACGATTGCCGGACCGCAGGGGGAGATCGAGCAGCGCTTCGTCTACGACAAAGACCTGAGCGGTAAGTAGGGTTTTTTCCCCTGCCCCATAACCGTTTCTGCGGATTGGCTCCGCGGCGGGCTCATGATGAACTAGGCTAGGGGGCCGTGTCTCGTCATGAAGCGAAATCTTGTTCCTTTGCTCGGCATTGCGTTTGTCGTCGCTGTGGCGACGACGGGAATCTTCTATGGCCTTTTTGTGGGGCGGATGCGGGATAGCGAGGCGAGCGCGGCCAAAAATACAATTGTGGTGGCCGCGCGGTCCATTGACCGGGGCCGCCAACTGGATGCGGCGGACCTGAAGCTGTCTCCCTGGGCCGGGGCGTTGCCACCGGGCGCCTATCAGCGGGTTGAGGACGTGGTGGGAAAGACGGTTTATCGTGCGGCGCTGGAAAACGAACCGATCACCGAAGAGCGAACGGCGGTGGAGGCGAGCAAGGGCGAAAGCGCCGGGATAGCCAAGGGGATGCGTGCGATTTCGGTGCGCATTTCGGAATCGAACGGTTTGATGCCGTTTTTGCGGGCTGGTCACCGGGTGGATCTGCAGGTCATCAACCTGCGAGGCAACGAACCGGCGGTGCGCACGCTGCTCCAAAATGCTGAGGTGCTGAGTGTGCAGGGCAGCGAGAACAATGGCCAAGGTGCGGTGCCGGTGGTGAATCTGCTGGTGGAGCCCCAGGATGCCGACCGGGTGGCGCTGGCCGATTCGGCGGCCCGGGTCCGGTTGCTGCTGCGCAACCAGAGCGACGACGCGCAGACGGCGCGGCCGGCCGTCGAGTTCCGGCAGGTGCTCCTCGAGCAAATGCCGCGGGGCCCGGTGCGGACTGAGTCTGCCCCGGCGGCGGCTCCGGCGGCCGTTCCGGCCTCGGTGGCCCGCGTGGACCTCGAGGTGAAACTGGTCAACGGCCGGGCGAGTTTTTTCGAAGAGAATCAGACCCGGCTGACAGGGTTGCCGCAGGAGGCGGCGGTGCGGATCGCTACTCTGCAGCGGGGGGTGGCGAGCGAGGCGGTGATCCGGCCGCAGGAGTTGCTTTCCAAGGAGACCTTGCGGGCGGCGGACCAGAGCACGGTCACGGTGAGGGCCGGCGCCACCTGGAAGGCGGCCAATGGCAACGCCTGCGGGCTGCGGATTCAACTGCTGCCCAAGGTGAGCGGCAGCGGTGCCGTCCGCCTGCGCGTCGAGCCGGAGATGACGATGGAATGGGGCCAGGGGTCGACGACACGGCGCGTCGCCGCCGAGGTGGACCTGGCTGACGGGCAGACAATGGCACTCTCCGGCTTTGGCCGGGCGACGGAGTCGGCCCATCTGCTGCAGAAGCTTTTTGGGGGCCGGATCAATCCCGGCGCAAGCCAGGACCTGGTGGTGCTGATCACGCCGCGGGTGATGGCGCCCATGGTACAGGCCGCCCGGTAGGATTGCCATGGCGCTCGCGCTGATCCTGATCATCTTCACCGGCACGTTTCTGCTGGCGGCGGGGGCGGTTTTCATCGCCTCTTTCGTCCAGAGCCGGCTGAGGACGGCCGCGCCGGTGGCCGAAGGCGCCGGCGAATTAGAGGAGAACGGAGTTGGTCCCCTGTTGCGGGAGGAGTCGCTCAGCTCGATCAGCCTCTGGCAGGCGCTGCTGCGGCGCTTGGACCTGATTGACAAGCTGAAGCAGCGCATGGACGAAGCCGACCTGCATTGGTCGGTGGGCCGGGTGACGCTGACGATGTTGCTGTTGGGGGGCCTGTTTTTTGCGCTGGTGCCGGATACCCGGCTGCTGCCACCTGGTTCGGGGCTGGTCGCCTTCATTCTGGGGGCTTGGCTGCCGTACTGGTTTATTGGCTGGAAGCGGCAACAGCGGATGGAAAAGTTTGAAGCCCAGTTTCCGGATGCCCTCGAGAGCCTGGCCCGGATGATGCGCGCTGGTCACCCGCTGGCGAGCGCCTTTGAGGTTTTGGGGACGGAGGTAGCGGCGCCGCTGGGCCTGGAGTTTCGGCGGATGGCCGAGGAGCGCCGGTTGGGGGCGCCGCTCAATCAGGTGATGGACAACTTTATTGCGCGGGTGCGGGTGGATGAGGTCCGGTTGTTTGTCGCCGCGACGCTGCTGCAGGCCCGGACCGGGGGACGCCTGACGGAGGTTCTCGAAAGGCTGGCCGAGACGCTGCGGGAGAGCGCGGCGCTGCGCGGCGAGGTGCGCGCCCTGTCAGCGCAAGGCAAGATGACCGGCACGGTCCTGACGCTCCTGCCGTTGGGCATTGCGACGATGCTGTATCTGACGGCGCCGGATTTCATCTCCGTGCTGCTGCGTCACGCCTATGGGAAATACCTGATCTGGATCGGGATGGCCTGCGTTACGGTGGGCCATCTGGTGATTCAGCGGATTGTAAAGGTGAAGGTCTAAAGATGAATCCGGAAATCGCGCTGGTTGGCGGCTTCTTTCTCCTGATGCTGGCGGTGGTGGGAGGCGGCGGATACTGGTATCTGCAGAAACGGGAGTCGGCCGGCGAGGAGGCCGATCCCGAGCAGTTGCTGGCGGGCACGCTGCAGGCCTTCGGGGCGGCGGTTCCGACGCGGGACTCGCAGGCCGGACGCTACCGGAAGCTGTTGCGCTACGCCGGCTACCGGCGGGCGGAGGCGCTGACCATTTTTTACGGCGCCAAGGCCGCCTCGACGCTGGTGCTGGGGTTGGTGGCCGCGTTGGTTTCGTTCCTGCGGGTTGACGCGGGCCCGCAGTGGGTGCTCGCGCTGATCGCCGGCGGCGGGGCGGGGTATCTGCTGGCCGACCGGGTGCTGGACTGGTTGGGGAACCGGCGGGCGGAACAGTTGAAGCGCAGTCTGCCCCTGGCGTTGGAGTTGTTGGTGCTGAGTCTTGAAAGCGGGCAGTCGCTCGACGGGGCCATGCTCGATACGGCGCGCGAACTGCAGCGCTCGCATCCGGATCTGGCCGCCGAATTGGCGGCCGTGCCACCCGGGGTACTGTCGACGCGCAGTCGGCAGGATCAACTCCGGCAACTGATCAGCGAAAACAAAGAGCCGGAGATCCGCCGCTTTGCGCAGGTGCTGCTCGACAGCGACCGGTTTGGGACGAGCCTGGCGACTGCTCTGCGGAACCAGACCCGCTACCTGCGGACCAATCTGCGCCAGCAGGCCCAGGAGCAGGCGCGCAAGGTGAGCGTGAAGCTGGTTTTCCCGGTGTTCTTTTTGATCTTTCCGGCCGTGCTGCTGGTCACGCTGGGGCCCGCGGTGCTGCAGCTTATGGATTCGCTGCAAAACGGGTTCGGCGACGTGGTCAGGTAAGGCGCCCGACGACCCGGTTGACGATCTCGTCGCCGATGGCCAGTGAGGCCGTGGCAGCGGGGCTGGGGGCGTTGAGCAGGTGGAGCGCCTTGGCGCTGTCGACGATCAGGAAGTCCTGGACGAGGTCTCCGTTGGGCAGCATGGCCTGCGCGCGCACGCCGGCGCCGCCGCGTTCGATATCGGCGGGCTGAATGGCGGGGACAAGCCGCTGCAGGGAGGCGCAGAAGAGTTTGTGGCTGAGCGAGCGGCGGATCTCGTAGCTGGCCATGGAAGGGTAGCGGACCAGGAAACGCCACAGGCCGGGGAAGGTGAGCGCGTCCCACAGGTCGGGCAGCGAGACCTGATTCCACCGGTAGCCCTCGCGGGCGAACGCCAGCACGGCGTTCGGGCCGGCTTCGACGCCGCCGTGGATGAGACGGGTGAAGTGGACGCCCAGGAAGGGGAAAGCCGGGTCGGGGACGGGGTAGATGAGATGGCGCACCAGATGCTGGCTGTCCGGCTTGAGCATGTAGTATTCGCCGCGGAAGGGGATGATGCGGGCCCGGCGCCGCTCGCCGGCGAGGGCGGAGACGCGGTCGCATTGGAGGCCGGCGCAGTTGATGAGAAAGTCGGCTTCGTACTGGCCGTTCAGGACCCAGCCGGGTTCGATGGAGGTGATGGCGCAGTTCGTGCGGACGGTGGCGCCGCCGGCGGTGAGCAGGCCGACCATTACGTGACAGACCTGCGGATAGTCGACGATGCCTTCTTCGGGGACGCGGAGGGCGAGGAGTCCGGCGGCGTGGGGTTCGATCTCGCGGATCTGCCCGGGCGACAGCAGGCTAAGGCCGGAGAGGCCGTTCTGCAGGCCGCGTTGGTGCAGATCGTGCAGGCGGGGTAGTTCCGACGGGTCGGTGGCGACCACCAGCTTGCCGCAGATTTCGTGCGCAATCTCGTGCGCCTGGCAGAAGGCGACCATCTGCCGCACGCCCTGCACGGCGAGGCGAGCTTTGGCCGAGCCGGGCTTGTAGTAAAGGCCGGCGTGGAGGACGCCGGAGTTGTTACCCGTCTGGTGGCGGCCCACAGCGGGCTCCTTCTCATAGACGGTGATTTGGAGTTGGGGCAGGCGTTGCTGCAGCCGGAGGGCGGTGGCGAGGCCGACGATTCCTCCGCCGATGATGGCGACGCGGGTGGCAGGCATTCAGGCTTAGGGTAGCGCGAACGAGGGGCCGCGGCGGTTAGCGGATCGCCAGGCTGACCGTGCGCGGACTCCGGATGCCGCCCACTTCGAGCACCACCGGCACGAGGCCCGGGGCCAGATCGCGCGGCACTCGCACGTTCAACTGCGTCAAGCCGCTGACCACGCCCGGCGTGCTGCCGGCAAACAGAATCTCGGCTTCGCGATCGGCCAGGAACACCTTAACCGGCTGGGCGGGCCGGGGCGGCAGGTTGCCGGTGACCTCGCCATCGGCCTGGGCCGGGGTGGTGCGGCCGGTTCCGGTGGCGTAGAGCACGACGATTGCGCCGCGGGCGGCCGGGTTCGCCGCCGTGTTGACACTGCCGTTTTCGTTCAAAAAGGCGCCGCCTCCCTGGCCCGAGGAGTTATAGGTGAAGAATGCCGGCCCGGCCGGCTGAACGGGCACGTTCAGGGCGTTGGTGGTCCGGCCATCGACCTCGACCCGCAGCGTCACGGTCGCCTCCGGAATGCCGTAGGGCACCACGCAGTTGATCTGGTTGGCCGAGACGTAGGCCAGGGGCGCGGGGAGATTGTTGAACCACACGCGGGCGCCGTTCAACTGCGTCGCCACCCGGCCCTGCGCCGTCAGCGCCAAACCGGCGGGCGTGGCGGGCCCAATCTCCAGGCCGTAAAGCGAGATGATCTGGCCGGGGCTGACGGCGCCCCCTAGCTGACTGGCGGCGTTGACGGTACCAGAGAGGGTGATCTGGTTCGGGGCGGCAAATCGGGCGGAGACGAACACCTCCTCGTTGACCTGCACGAGGGTAACCGGCTCGGCGCCGGAGGCGGCATCGCCCCAGCCGGTGAATTCGAAGCCGGCGCGGGGAGAGGCGGTCACCGTCACGGTGGAGCCGGCCGGGACGAAGCCATCCGCGGGCAGGGGCGGGTCTACGGAGAGGGTGCCGCTGCCGGAGGGCGAGGCGACCAGATTGACGCGGTGTTCGGCGGTGAAGTCGGCGGTGAGCATTGCCGGTGAGGTGGTGGCCGTGTAGGTTTGCGCGGCATCGGCGCCGAGCGACCAGGCCGCAAAGTTATAGCGGGATGTGGTGCCGGGCGCGGCTTGCGCCAGGGTGGCGATGCGCAGGGTATGGGCGGTGCCCGGGGCCCAGGCGAAGCGCCGGGGGGTGGTGATGGTGGCGCCATCGACGACCACCCGCAGGCCGGGCGGTTTGGAGGTGACCGTGGTGACTGCGCTGTTCGTGAAGTTGGCCGTGTAGCGCAGTTCGGGGTCGGCGAGGGGAATCCGGAGAGGGTTGTCACTGCCGTGCGTGCTGAAGAAGCCGAATCCGGACCAGTTGGTGAAGGTGAATCCGGCTGCGGGCACGGCGCGGAGCGCAACGAGAGCGCCGAGCGGGAGCAGTCCGTTCTCCGGGGCGGGATTCAGTTCGATGGTGCCGGCCGGGGCCGGGATGGCGGCGGCCGGGAACTCGACCAGTCGGCGATAGTGGGCGGTGTAGAGCGTGGTGGCCGCCGAGGCGGTGATCGTTTGGTCGGGCGGGCCGAAGTTAGACCATCGGCCCAAGGCGAGTTGGATGGCGTCTCTGGTCTGGTCGGGCGCCCGGAGCCTGTGGGTGGACCCGGGTGGCCAGTCAAACACAGCCGGGGTGGTAACGGAGACGCCGTCGACGATGACGTTGAGGCCGGGCGGATTGGAGGTGATCGTGGTGCGGCGCGGCGGCGGGCCGTAGATACGGGTGATGGTGTCGATATCGGAGGGGGAGAGCCCGGTACGCTGGCCGATGGGGATGCCGCGCGGGATGGTCTGCATGGCGTACCGCAGGGGCAGGGCGAAGCCGGTGCCAGAGTAATGCATGATCGAGTCGTAGGGGTAGGGGCCGATATCCTCGCCATCCCGGAGCGAGACAGTGTACTGGCTCCAGTCCGCGCGGTTGATCGACGGCAGGTCGACGTCGACGAACAGGTCCCGATCCTGCCGGGAATGGGTGTGCCAGAGGCCGACGGCGTGGCCGATTTCGTGGATGACGGAGCCGAGGGCGCAGTCGTCGGGCAGGTTAATGAACTGGCGGCCGCCGATGCGGCCGACGTTCGAGGAGCACGAGAAGCCATTGCGGCGGCGGAACTGGATGTAGTCCGCTTCCGTCGTGCGGGGGATGAGCCGGATGGGCGTGTTTTCGTTCCAGGCGCGGATGGCCGCTTCGACGCGCGCGGAGATTTCCGGGACGTCTTCGTCGATGACGTAAGGGACGGCTCCGTTGGGCCAGCGGAAGCGTTGGCCGAGGACGAGGCTGGAGGCGCGGGGGGATTTGCTCTCGAGGTCGGCGGCGGGGCCGAGCACGATATCGCCGAGCAGCGCTTCGCCATCGACGATCTGGTAGCGGACCATTCGGCCGTCGATTTCCGTCTCGCGCCAGACCGGTGCCTGGGCCGATAGCGGGATAGCCAGAAGAAGAGCCGTGAGGAGTTTCATATCGAAGAGAACAGCGAGATGCCTGCCACGCCCGCGGCGCCCGCCCTTTGACAGTGTGACGCGTTTTCATGGGTGATGCCGCCCAGGGCGAATACCGGGATTTGGACGGCGCGGCAAGCCTGGCTGAGTTGATCGAGGCCGAGGCCGGGGTGGTAATCGGGTTTTGAGAAGGGTTGGAAGACGGGGCTGAAAAAGGCGTAGTCGGCGCCTTCGGCTTCGGCTTGGCGGAGTTCGTCGAGCGTGTGGCAGGAGACGCCGATGAGGAAACCGGGCGGGGCGGCGAGCCGGAGACGACGCGGGGCGGGGCTGTCGGCGGGCAGGTGGACGCCGTGCGCCCGGGCGGCGAGGGCGATATCGAGGCGGCTATTGACGATGATCTTTTGGCCGGTCGCCTGCAGGAGCGCCTGGCGGGTGAGGGCGTAAAGTTGGCGGGCCGGGAGATGCTTGGCGCGCAGTTGGAACCAATCGGCCCGCGGGTGGGGAGGGGGATGTTCGGCGATCTGGCAGTAGAGGAGCGGGTTCACGAGCAACTCGGGGCCAACACGAATCCAAAGCAATTATAGCGATTTGGTTTAATAGAGCCTGATGCAGATCATAGGCCGGCGGGCGGTAGTGACGGGAGGGGCGTCCGGTTTGGGCGCGGCAACGGCGGCGATGCTGCGCGAGGCCGGGGCCGAGGTCCGAGTGATTGACCGGGCGACGGGGCAGGATGTGCTGCGGGATAGTGATGTGGAGTTGGCGATTCTGGGCGGGGTGGATATTGTCGTCAACTGCGCGGGCGTGGCCACGGCGCAGCGGACGGTGGGGCGGGAGGGGCCGGTGGCGCTCGAGGAGTTTGAACGGGTGATCCGGGTCAATCTGCTGGGTACGTTTAACGTGATCCGGCTGGCGGCGGCGGCGATGATGGATAACCCGGCGGGACCGGACGGGGAGCGGGGCGTGATTGTGAACACGGCTTCGATTGCGGCCTTCGACGGCCAGGTCGGACAGGCGGCTTATGCGGCGTCCAAGGCGGCCGTGGCGGGGATGACCCTCCCACTGGCGCGGGAGTTTGCGCGGGCGGGCGTCCGCGTTGTCTCAATTGCGCCGGGGTTGATGGATACGCCGATGATGGACGCGCTGCCCCCGGCGGTGCGCGAGGAGGTGGGCCGGACGGTGCCGTTTCCCAACCGGTTGGGCCGGCCGGAGGAGTTCGCCATGCTCGTGCGGCAGGTGGTGGAGAACCCATATTTGAACGGCGAAACAATTCGTTTGGACGGCGGCATACGATTGGCCCCCAAATGAACATTTCATCTGTGTTATCCTCTTTATTGACATCAAACGATTAAGGGAAGACTAAGGAGTATCCACTTTACGGCATGGCACTGGCGGCGGAATCGAAACAAGAAGTAATCGCGAAGTACAAGATCCACAAGGATGATTGCGGTTCGCCAGAGGTCCAGGTTGCGATCCTGAGCCAGCGCATTACGCAGTTGCAGGATCATTTCAAGGCCAACAAAAAGGACCACAGCTCCCGCCGTGGACTTTTGATGATGGTAGCCCGGCGTCGTCGTCTGCTGGACTATCTGAAGGGTATCAGCCCTCAGCGCTATAAGACGCTGATCACTGGCTTGGGCATCCGTCGTTAGGGGAAGGCTGAAAGTGATTCCGCTCTGGTGGCGGAACAGGCTACACGTACAATCGCTCCTCGCGTCTCCTTGATTTCGAGTCAATTCGGTTCAAGGAATAGCAATGCTTCATAAAGTAGATATTGATCTGTTTGGTGTACCGGTCTCCTTCGAGACCGGTCACATGGCTAAACAGGCGAACGGATCTGTGATTGTTCGTTCGGGCGATTCGGTGGTTCTGGTGACTGCCTGCACGGCTCCCAAGCCCAAGCCGAATGCGGATTTTTTCCCGCTGACGGTGGATTACCGCGAGTACACGTACTCGACGGGGCGCTTCCCCGGTGGCTTTATCAAGCGGGAAGGACGTCCGTCGGAAAAAGAAATTCTGACGAGCCGGATGATCGATCGTCCGATCCGGCCCCTGTTTCCGGAGGGCTACTCGCACGAGACCCAGGTAATCGGCATGCTGCTGTCGGCTGATCCGACGCGCGACCCGGGCACGCTGGCGATTGCCGGCGCGGGAGCGGCGCTGGCGATCAGCGATATTCCGTTTCACCACGTCCTGAGCGCGGTGCGGGTGGGCAAAGTGGACGGCAAACTGGTGCCGAATCCCTCCTACGCGCAGGCGGCCTTGTCGACGCTGAGCATCATTGTGGCTGGCACCGATAGTGGAATCGTCATGGTGGAAGCCGGTGCCGAGCATGTGCCCGAGGCGGAGATTCTCGAGGCGATCGAGTTCGGTCATGAGTGCTGCAAGAAGCTCAACGCCGGCATTCGGGAGCTGATGGCGCTGACCGGCAAGACCAAGCGCGAGTTCATTCCGAAGGTGATCAATCAGGAACTGCTCGACCAGATCGATGCGTTTATCCGCCCCGAACTGAGCGATGCCCTGAACACCGAGAAGTACGGCAAGCTCGAAAGCTACGCGCGGATCGACGCGGCCAAGGCCAAGGTGGTCGAAAAGTATCCGGACGAGCAGCAGGCGGAAGCCAAAGAGCTGTTCAGCATGCTCAAAGAGCGCATCTTCCGCGATGAGATGTTGAAAGACCGCCGTCGTCCCGACGGTCGCGCGTTTGACGAGGTTCGTCACATCGAATGCGAAGTGGGCATTCTGCCGCGCACGCATGGGTCGGCTCTGTTTACCCGCGGGGAGACGCAGGCGCTGGTGACCACCACGCTTGGCACCAAGGACGACGAGCAGCGCATTGAACTGCTCGACCCGACGGTTCTCTCGAAGCGCTTCATGCTGCACTACAACTTCCCGCCGTTCTCGGTCGGCGAAGTGGGCTTCATGCGCGGCGCCGGCCGACGCGAAATCGGCCACGGCGCACTGGCCGAGCGGTCGATGGCGGCCGTGGTTCCTTCCGAGAAGAAGTTCCCGTATACGATCCGCGTGGTCAGCGACATCCTCGAATCGAACGGTTCGAGCTCGATGGCTTCCGTCTGCGGCGCTTCGCTGTCGATGATGGACGCCGGCGTGCCGGTGGCGAAGGCAGTGGCGGGCATCGCGATGGGTCTCGTGAAAGAGGGCGACGATTACGCCATCCTCACCGACATCGCCGGCGCCGAAGACCACTACGGCGATATGGACTTCAAGGTGTCCGGTTCGGCCGAAGGCATCACCGGCCTGCAGATGGACATCAAGGTTCCGAATGTCACGACGGAACTGATGAAAGAGGCCATGGAGCAGGCGCGGAAGGCCCGGCTGCACATCCTCGACATCATGGCCAAGTGCATCGATACGCCGCGCGGCGACCTGTCGCTGCACGCGCCCCGCATCCACACCATGACGATCCCGACCGACAAGATCCGGGAACTGATTGGACCCGGCGGCAAGATGATCCGCAGCATCACCGACGAGACGGGCTGCAAGATCGACATCAGCGACGACGGTACGGTGAACATCTACGCCACCGACGGCGTGGCCGCGCAGAAGGCGATTCAGCGCGTGACCGACATCTGCGCCGTTGCCGAGCCCGGTAAGACCTACCTGGGCAAAGTGGTGCGCATCGTCGACTTCGGCGCGTTCGTCGAAATCTTCCCCGGCACCGACGGCTTGCTGCACATCAGCGAGATCGCCGAAAGCCGCGTGAAGGAAGTGCGGGATGAGTTGAACGAAGGCGACCAGATCATGGTGAAGGTGCTGGCGCTCGAAGGCAACAAAATCAAACTGAGCCGCAAAGCGGTGCTCAAAGAGCAGCGCGAGAAGCTGAAGGCAGAAGCCGGACAGTAGCTCCGCCGCGTACAAACGAAACAACGGCCGCCCCGGGAACCACCCGCGGCGGCCGTTTTCGTTGTCACCTTCCGCCGCCGCCCTGCATCCTAGCAGGCAGATGAGCGAAATCTTTCTTCCGCTGGCGATGATTGCCGGCTACATCGTGCTGATGCGTTTTGTGCTGCCCAAATTGGGCGTGCCCACTTGAATGAGCGGCTGCGACGCCGGGTCCCGGCGTCCGGATGCTTCACTTGAGAAAGGTCAGCACCCACCGCGAGTCGCTGCCGACAAATAAGCGGGCGCGTTGGCTGACGCGCTTGTCGGTCTCGCCCGAGCCAAGGCCCAGAGCCATCGGATACCAACCGACGTTAGCGAGAATCTGCCGCGGCGGGGACCATCCCTCCGGATTGGCCAAATCGCCGGCAAAGCTGATGTAGATGCCCTCCGGCGGCCAACCCGGTTCGCAGCACGCGCGGTTCATCAGCATCACGTACTGGTTGAGATAGGTGTTGTAGTGCAGGGACGGGCCCCAGAAGGCGTCCGTATTCGGGCTGGCCCAACTGACTGCGGCGGGGAGGACGGCCTGCGACAGACCGCCGAGGCCAGCCTCTTTCCACTCGCCGCCGTAACGCTTCCAGACGTTGCCGGCGGGGGAGAAGCGATCTTCATAGGCGAGCCGGGCAACGGCAATGCCTTGCGCGCTTAACGGGCCGGCGTAGTTGGAGTAGTAAATGTAAAAGAACTTACCCTCCTCATCGAGCAGGACGCTGAAACCTGAATTATGCACAGGGCCCCCGCCGGGCGGCTTGGGCTGTCTGGGGTCTTTCGTTGCGGTAGCCTGGTCGAGCCCGCCAATACTGGGTTAAAACGGTGCGAGGCCGTGTCTGACTTCTGGAAGTGCGGCCAAGAAAG
>JAPKZB010000044.1 GCA_026393985.1 Acidobacteriota bacterium | reverse complement strand
CTCGTGCGTCCGCTCCGTCACCACCGCCAGCATGATGTTCATCACCACCACCCCGCCTACCACCAGAAACACGCTCACAATCGCCACCGCCGCCGCCGCAATCGCGCTCGTCATCTGGTCCCACGCCGACACCAGCGAATCGGAACTGAACATCCCGAAGTTGTCCGCCTCCCCCGGCGGCACGTGCCGCCACGCCCGCAGCAGCGACCGCACCTCGTCCTGCGCCCGCTCCAAATGCTCCCGGTCCACCGCCAGCGCCGCATACCCAATCCCCTTCCGGCTCCCGTACTGCTTAAAGTAGGTTTCCACCGGGATCACCACAAACCGGTCCCGCGACTGCCCGAACACACTCCCCTGCTCCCGCGCCACGCCCACTACCGTAAACGGCCGCCCGCCCACGGCAATCGTCTTCCCGATCGGATCCCCCTCCGGGAAAAACCGCTGCCGTACCTCATGGCCCACCACCACCACCGGCAGCCGCCGCGCATCGTCCGACTCACTCAGAAAACGCCCCTCCGCCACCTGAATATTGGTGATCAACCCCATGTTCGCCGTCACCCCCCGCAACTCCACGTCCTCCATCCGCTCCGCGCGAAAGTGGAGCGCCGTCTGCCGGCTCGTCTCCATGCCCGCCTCCCGCAACAGGCGCGCCTCCCGCTTCAAAAACGCAAACTCCTCCCGGCTCAACTCCGGATTCCGCCGCTGCATCTCCAGGTACCTCTTCGGGTCCCACTGCCCGATCATCACCAGCCGCTCCACCCGGAACCCGTCCACCCCCATATCCGCCACCTGCGTGGCGATGTAATCGTCCATGCCCCGAATCACGCTCATCACCGCCACCAGCGTCGTCGTCGCGAGAATAATCCCCAGCAGCGTCAAAAAGCTCCGCAGCTTGCTCGCGCGCAGCGACCGCAGCGCTACCCGGGCAGCTTCGGCAAAAGAGGCATGGTTCGCAGTGGCCATCGGTCCTCTAGCAGCAACGAGGAGAGTGGCCTATTTGTTCCCGTAGTTTTCAAGCCACCCCAACGCCGCCGCGTCCAGCCAGAACCGCGGCTTCCCCTTGGCCAGAAACGACACGTGCCCCCCGTGCCGCGGCGCCACCAGCTCAATCCGCGGATTGGCCGCAATCGCCGGATGCGCGTAAATCGCAAACGGCACCAACGGATCATCCTGCGCCGTAATCAACAACACCGGCGTGGTGATCCGGCCCAGGTAGTTCACCGCCGACTGCGTCGCATAGTAGTTCGCCGCGTCGCCAAAGCCGAAAAATGGCGCCGTAATCCGGTCATCGAAGTCGAACACCGTCCGGATCCGCTCCCGCTCGGCCAGCTCGGCCAGCGGAGCAAACACCTCCGGATGCAGCCGCGCCCGCTCCCGCAGCCGCTCCCGCATCCGATTAATAAACCGGTTTTGATAAAGGAAACACTCCGGCCGCCCCAGCGCCCGCACACACGCATGCAAATCGAGCGGCGTCGAAACGGCCACCGTCGCCCGCTGCGGCCCCCCCTCCGCCGTCAGCTTCAACACCACGTTGCCGCCGAGCGAGTACCCCATCAGCAGAATCGGCCCCTCCGCCCGCCCGCCCACTGCCTCTAGAATCCGGTGCAGGTCGCTCGTCAACCCAGCGTGGTACAGCGTCCGGCACCAGCTCTCCGTCCCCCCGCAGCCCCGTATGTTCACCCGGTGCACCGCATAGCCCGCCCGCAGCGCCGTATAGGCCATGCTCAGCATGTACCCGCCCACCGAAGAGCCCTCTAAACCATGGACCAACACCAACTCGCCCCGGCAGCGCCCTTCCGGCCGCTGCTCGTGCACCAGCACCGCTACCCCCGGCTCGGTCTCATAGCGGACCGCACGCTCCGGGAAATGCTCCAGTTCCCGGTAGCGCGGCCAGAAGTTAGACGCAATGGTCGCTAGGTGGGCGTTACGGATCAGCGGCTCGAACGGAGACAAGCTACCAGTCTAGCCCGTGGCCCTATTCCGTGCTCTCGCCCCCGGCCCGCTTGCTCAGCTCCTCGGTGAAGATGATCGCTTCGGCCAGGTCCTTCATCGGACGCCGCAACCGGCGGCTCTCGTTACGCAGTTGGAGATAGGAGTCCTCTTCCGTCAGCCCGTGCCGCCGCTGCAGAATCCCCTTGGCGCGCTCCACCAGTTTGCGCTCCTCGAGTTTCCGCTTTACCTCCACGGTCTCCTCTTTCAACCGCGCGTTCTCTTCCGCCAGCTTGTTCTTGAAAATCGCCCCGCCCATCTGCTCGCCGATAAAGGTCAGCAGCGAGATCTCCTGCGGGCTATGCTCATGCGCTTGACGGTGATGAACATTGATCACCCCGATCAGGTCCCCGCTCGATACCAGCGGAACCGACAAAAACGCATCATAGGTGTCTTCCACCAGCGCCCGGAAGCGTTTAAACCGCCTATCCTGCGCGGCGTTCGACGGAAGCGCCACCACCGATTTGTGCTCAGCCACCCACCCGGTAATGCCTTCGCCCATTTTCAGCCGAAGGTTGCCCAGTTCGTGGGCGTGCGGCACCTGCGAAGCACAAAGAACAATTTCGCTGGCTTCTTTGTCAAACAGGTACACCAGGCACGCATCGCAATCAGTGACCTGAACGGTCAATCCAACGATTTCTCCCAACATCTCGTCAAGCGAAAGCTCGCTTGAGACAATGTTGCTCACCCGCTGGAGAAGTGATACTTGAAGAGGAGGGATCCCCATGCTTGTGCTTGCCACCTTATAAGCGTAAGGGCGACGATCAGACGGGTCCAATCGAAAAACTTTATTACCCCTATGCTCCAAAATTCGTTTAGGGTTATCTTGCTCGTGGCAACTTGGGCACGAATGCAGGATGCGGCACCGCTGCCTCAGGATGCAAGAACTTTCTTCCTCCGTTTACAGACGGAAAACCTCGAACTGATCTCCGACGCCGGCGAACCCGCCGCCCGCCGCGCCCTCGCCCGCCTGCAGCAGATGGAGCGCCTCCTCGGCCGCCGCCAATCCAAAATCCGCGCCTACCTCTTCGCCGACGACCGCTGGTTCCGCCACCTCCGCCCCGTCCCCACCGCCCGCGGCTTCTACCAGTCCGGCCCCGAACGCGACTACCTCGCCGTCCTCGACGGCCCCGACGCTCTCCGCGCCCTCTCCCACGAATTCGTCCACGCCTCCCTCGAACACTCCACCGCCCGCCGCCCCCTCTGGCTCGAAGAGGGCGTCGCCGAGTTCTACTCCACCGTCACCCCCGAAAAAGACCGCTGGCTCATCGGCCGCCCCGTCAACGACCATATCCGCGTCCTCCGCCAACTCGACTGGCTCCCGCCCCGCCAACTCTTCGCCATCGGCAAAGACTCCGCCGTCTACGACGAAGCCAACCGCGCCGGCCTCTTCTACGCCCAAAGCTGGGCTCTCGTTCATCTGCTCTACACCCAACCCGGCTACCGCGAACACCTCGACCGCTTCGTCGAACTCCTCGACGAAGGCATCCCCGCCGACCAGGCCTGCCAGCAGGCCTTCCGCCGCTCCCCCGCCCAACTCTTCGACGACGCCCGCCAACGCCTCCTCCGCGGCGCCCTCCCCGTCGCCGCCGTCGACGCCGACCCCCTCGACGCCCCCCGCGTCCAACTCGACTCCGTCGGCGAAGAGTCCGTCGCCGAACTCGCCCTCGCCTGCGGCAAAACTGCCCTCGCCACCCGCCTCTACGAAAAGCAGCAGCGCCCCACCCCCCTCGGCCTCCTCGCCCTCGCCCGCGGCGAACCCGCCACAGCATTAAAGTATTTTAATGACGCGATCGCCGCCCACGACCCCGCCGCCACGCCTTACTTCGAAGCCGCCATGCTCCTCCGCGACGCCCGCCAGCCCTTCGAACCCCTCCTCCGCCAGGCCGTCGCCAAAAACCCGCAACACCCCGAGGCCTGGTTCCTCCTCGGCCTCGAAGCCGCCAAACGCGAACAGTGGGAGGACGCCATCGACGCCTACCAGCGCGCCGTTTCCATCCTCCCCCGCCAAGCCAACTTCTGGCACGCCATGGCCATGGCCCTCCACCGCGCCGGCCGCCGCCCCGAAGCCGCCCGCGCCGCGCTCAAGTGCCGCCTCGCCGCCGCCACCCCCGCCGAACGCGAGATGGCTGCCGCCCTCGCTGGCTTCGTTTCGCAAAATGCCCCCTCGGCGCCCGCCCGCCAACCCGCCGTCGTCATCCCCGACTCCTGGCAAGGTCTGCAGGGAGACGCCATCAGCGACGGCGTGCTCAAGGAACTCGTCTGCGCCGACCCGGCCCGCGTCCGCATCGACGGCGTCGGCGAACTCCGTATCCTGCGCCCCCGCGAGATTCGTATCACGGGCGGCTCCCGCGAACTCGCCTGCGGCCCGGCCGACCGCAAGGTCCGCGTCGCCTACATCCAGGCCACCCGCGAACTCGTCTCGGTCGAATTCCTGCCTTAGCATATCCTGGGTGTATGGAACCCTGGCTGGCCGGCCGCCACGCCGATCTCGATCCCCTCCGCCGCCTCCTGGCCTGCTCGCTCGACCACGCCCTCGCCGACCTCCGCCGCTGGACCCCCGCCGCGCCCAACGCCGCCATCGCCTTCCACCTCCGCCACCTCGCCGGCTCCGTCGACCGCCTCTGGACCTACGCCCTCGGCAGCCCACTCACCCCCGCCCAACTCGCCTTTCTCGCCGCCGAAGACCACGGCCCCGGCGATCGCGAACCCCTCCTCGACGCCGTCACCACCGTCTTCGCCCGCGTCCAAACCGAACTCCGCCTGCTCGAAGACCTCGACTACCGCGACCCCCGCCCCGTCGGCCGCCAGCGCATCGAAGTCCCCCTCGGCCTCCTGCTCGGCCACATCGCCGAACACACCCAGCGGCACACCGGGCAGCTCATCTCCCTATCGAAATGAACTGGCTCCTCCTGCTCCTCGCCCTCGGCCCCGGCGACGTCTACCGCGACCTCCCCGACGCCCGCGCGCTCACCCCCGCCCAACTCACCGGCGCCATCCGCGCCGAAACCCCGTCCGGCGAACTCCCCCTCGCCCTCCTCAGCCGCGGCAAAGCCGTCGGTCCCGTCCGCATCTTCTATGGGGCCTCCGTCGCCGGCCCCACGGGCCGCATCCTCGCGCCCCGCCACGGCGGCGTCATCCACGACGATCCCGTCATCCGCTTCGAAGCCGAGGGCGAAGGCGAACTCTGGGCCTACTTTGAACAGTACGGCGCCGCCTGGCGCCGTATCGCCCCGGAGTGGAAGACCTACTGGGTGCCCGACCAACCCGCCCGCGGCATCAAGTTCCAGCTCCGCGTCCGCCGCGCCGACGGCCTCTGGGCCGTCGCCCGCCAGGTCGAAGAGATCACCCTGGCCCGCAAGAAGCACTCCGTCAAGCTCTTCCAGGCCGGCCACCCGGGCGCCGAAGCCCTCTCCGGCGCCACCGAGGCCGCCTGGCTCGTCGGCGAGGAGATCCGGCCGGTACCGCTCGACCGCATCGGCGCGCCGCCCGGCCCGGGAGCCTCCCTGCTCGTCCGCTACGCCCGCTGACCGGATCGCCTAAAACTCGTCCGGCGCCTCGCCCAACTCTACCTTCACCCGCGAAATCTTCTTCTGCCGGGCAATCGTCAGCTCCACCGTATCGCCCGCCCGCTTCTTGGCCAGCGCCCGCGTAATCGCATCCGGCCGGTCGCATGCCGTCCCGTCAATCGCCATGATTAGGTCGCCGCCCACGCCCACCTCGGCGTTGCCGACAATCACCACCTGCCGCGGTCCCCGCAGCCCCGCCCGGTCCGCCGCACTCCCCCGCTGCACACCCTGCAGCAGCAAACCGCCTTCCGCGGGCAGGTCGAGCGCCTCGGCCCACTCCCCGGCCACGTAGATCACCTCCACACCCAGCCGCGGCCGCTTGTAGCTCCGCCCAGCCCGGTGGTCGCTGATCATCACCTTCGCCTTGTTGATCGGCATCGCAAAACCAATCCCGATATTCCCGCCCGGCCCGTAAATCGCCGTATTGATCCCAATCACGTTACCCTGCGAATCGAGCAGCGGCCCGCCCGAGTTGCCCGGGTTAATCGCCGCGTCCGTCTGCATCATCCCTTCGAGCTCCCGGTTCTCATCGGCGCGGATCGTCCGCCCGACCGCCGAGATAATCCCCGTCGTCAATGTCCCGTCCAACCCGAACGGATTGCCGATCGCCAGCACCTTCTGCCCCACCTGCACCGCGTCGGAATCGCCCAGCGCCAGTACCGGCAGCTTCTTCCGCGGCACAATCTTGATCAGCCCCAGGTCGTTGTTCGGGTCTTTGTACAGTACCTCGGCGTCGTACTTGGACTGGTCCGGCAGCGTCACCACCACCTTCGAATTCCCCGCGAGCACGTGGTTATTCGTCAGAATCAGGCCGCTCGCGTCAAAGATAAAGCCCGAACCCGTCTCCTTGGCCGGCACCACCTCAAAGAAGTTCGCCCGCCGGTAGACGGTGCTCGAAATGTTCACCGTCGCCGCCCGCGAACGCTTGTAGACATCGATATTGTTCTGCTCGTCCGAGCCGAGGCTCGCCCCCTGCACCACTTTGCCCTCCTGCCACAACGGCCCGTCGGCCGAGGCCGTCGAGTTTGCCAGCGGCGGAAAGAACCGCGATTTGGCGATCGTGGTGAGGTAGACAAAGGTACCGGCAAACGCCAGCGTCAGGATGAGGTAGCGGAACCGTTTCATAGAGAGTGGGTTACTCGAGCAACGCCCTAAGATCATTATAAATTTCTTCGGCCTGCCGGCGCGTGTCGTCGAGCGAAACCGATGTGTCTATGACGTAATCGGCGAATTTTCGTTTCTCCGCCAGCGGCATTTGCCGGCGCAGGCGCGCAAGCGTCTCCTCCCGGGTCCACTGGCTGCGCTCCATCGCCCGCCGGATCTGCGTCTCCTCGTCACAGGTCACCAGCACCACCCGTGCAAACTGCTTGTACAAACCCGTTTCGATATGGATCGCCGCCTCGTACAGCACGATCGCGTGCGGGTCCCGCGCAAAGATCGCCAGAAAGCGCTCCTCCCGCAGCTTCTCGACCAGCGGATGGACAATCGCGTTCAGCTTGGCCAGCTTGGCCGGGTCCGCGAACACCACGGCGCCCAGCGCGCGCCGGTTGATCGATCCGTCCGGATGGCAGATCCCCGCGCCGAACAGCGCGACGGTGGCCGTCCGCCCCGGACCGGCCAGCACCTCGTGGCCCAGGCGGTCGGCCTCGACCAGCTCGCAGCCGAGTTCGCCAAACATACGGCCCACGGTGGACTTGCCCGTGGCCAGCCCCCCGGTGAGCGCGACAGTCAGCATCCCTGCCGGCGCTCGGCGGCCTCCACCGTGTTGGTCATCAGCATGGCGATCGTCAACGGCCCCACCCCGCCGGGCACCGGCGTCCAGGCGCCGGCCAGCGCCGGGGCGTCCAGCGGATGCGTGTCGCCCACCAGAATCTTCCCCTTGCGGTCAAACTCGGCCAGCGCGATGCCATCGTTCCGCCAAATGCCCTCCACCAGATGCCGCTCGGTGAGCCGGTTGATCCCGACGTCGATCACCACCGCCCCGGGCCGGATGTGCTCGGCGGTGAGAAACGCCGGCCGCCCGATGGCGCCCACCAGAATGTCCGCCCGCTGGCACTCGGCCGCGAGGTCCACCGTCCGCGAATGGCAGATCGTGACGGTGGCGTGGGCATGCAGCAGCAGCATGGCCATGGGCTTCCCGACGATGTCGCTGCGCCCCACCACGACGGCCCGCTTGCCCGCCACGTCGATCCCGGCCCGGCGCAGTAGCTGCATCACCCCGTTTGGCGTGCACGGCCGCGGACCGGGCAACCCGATCGACAGCCGCCCCACATTCACCGGATGAAACCCGTCGACATCCTTTTCCGGGGCGATCCGTTCGAGCACCTGCTGTGCGTCGATATGCCGCGGCAGCGGCATCTGCACCAGAATGCCGTCGATGGCCTCATTGGCGTTCAGGCTGTCCACCAGCGCCAGCAACTCCGCCGTGGTGATCGACCCCGGCCGGGTGATCTTCTCACTCACCAGGCCCAGACTGGCGCATGTCTTCACCTTGCTGCCCACATAGACTTCACTCGCGGCATCGGAGCCCACCAGGACAACGGCCAACCCCGGCCGCCGGGGCAGCGCCGCGATGCGAGGCCGGAGTTCGTCGAGGATTTCGTCGCGGACGCGAATGCCGTCCAGAATCTGAGCCATGGTTACAGGCTACTATTTGCCGCCACGGCACTGCACGGCCTTGGCGATGGTCCGCGCCACTTTCAGGATCCGGTCGTGGGCGCGGACGCTGAAGCCCATGCGCCGCACGGCCATTTCGAGGGTACGCTCGCCGGCCTCGTCGAGGCCGCCGTGGGGGCGCCTCCGGGCGCTCGTGCCGCATGGGCCCGCTGATCTTGGACAAGTACGCTTACGAATGATCCCCGGAGTACACCGGCACTCCCGCGTCGGGTCGCCGTGGAACCCGCACGGACATCCGTGCAGATAGTAACGGATACCAACCCGAAACGCGGAAAACCAGGGGCCCGTAACCCGTTGATAATGATGAGGCTTGCCACGACCGAAAACGTCTGACGCGGGTCCGGGCGCCAAAAACAGTGTCGCTGCCAGGAACCATACCGCAACGTCTCCGGCGACTCCTTCAGCGTCTCGTGAGAGTAGGCCGTCACCTGGCGCAACGCTTCCTGGTCATCGGCCTCGGCGCTCACCAGCGCTGCGAGCTTCGCCGTCGTGCCCTACTTGACGACACGCGCTTCCCCAGCGGCAAAGGCCCAGCGGCTCAACCCCAGCGGCTCAACCCCAGCGGCTCAACCCCAGCGGCTCAATAAAGAGGATCGGCGCGAAGAAATTCGACCGCATGCCGGAAACTGACGCCCGTCGTCCGCATCACCCAATCAATGGTCGAGCCGCCCACGTTGCACTTACCTGGGCAGTGCCACAAGTTCGTCTTCGGCGACACCACCAGACTCGGCGTCTTGTCCCCATGAAACGGACACGTCCCAATCAGTTCCGCCCCGTGGCGCTTCAGTTCCACGCCGAAGCCCATCACCAATCGCTCGTTGGCCACTTCTTTCTTTAGCCGCTCGGTCTCCGCTTCGGAGATACGCGCCATCCCTGGGAATTACCTTCCCAAACTGGATCGCGTAAGAGAGTGCGTCAAGGCTCTCTTGTGCTAGGTTGAGAGGCGCATATGAGTGTTCAAGCGGCAAGCATTCCCGCTCCCCCCTCTTGTCCTGGACTCTTGAAGAAGAGGGTCCCTCCCGAGCTGGATTTCCAGGAACGCCTAGTGGCGCTCCGGAAGGAACGCGGACTCACCCAGCAGGCTCCCGCCGAACTCGTCGAGATGCACATCCCCCAGATTCGACGCCATGCAAGCGGACGGTCTCAACCGACACCTGACGCCAACCGCAAGCTGGCCCGGGCGTTGAGCGTGAGCGCGGATATGCTTCTTTTCGCGCAGAATGAGCGTGGTCTCGAAGACGAACTCCGCTTGCCGTTCGGGGCCGCTTCCTGGCTGAACCCGGCAGAGAACAGTGTCATCCGCTCCGTGATCGAGAGCATGGTTCTGCGCAACACCGTCAAGGCGGCCGAGCGCCGCTTCGCCGAGAATGGAGGAGGCTCCCCCCGATGAGCGACACCCGCCAGCACGCCCACCAGTTGATTGACCGCATACCTGAGGCGCAGCTTTCCGGCCTGGTGCAGTTCCTCGAAACCATCGTCGATCCGGTGGCGACGGCCTTGCGCAGCGCGCCGCTCGACGACGAGCCGGAAACCGACGAAGAGAAGGCCGCTGTCGCCGAAGCTAAGACCTGGCTCCAGAACAACGGCGGCAAGGGCATTCCTCATGCAGAATCGATGCGGCGGCTCGGACTGGAGTAGATGGAGATCGCATGGACCGGTGCGGCTCTGTCCGACATGGCCGGTCTCGATAAGGGCATCGCCCGCCGCGTCAAGCAGTCTGTCGAGCGCTTCGCCGAAACCGGCGTCGGCGATGTGAAGCGCCTGCAAGGCATCGACCCGCCCGAGTTCCGCCTTCGCGTCGGCGACTACCGCGTCCGCTTCCACAAAGACGGCGAGACCGTAACCGTCCTCCGCGTCCGCAACCGAAGAGAATCCGATCCGGAAGTGGCCGATCATCTCCGGATGCGTGAGTCCCCGTGACTCCAGATACCGCAACGCCTCCGGCGACTCCTTCAAGGTCTCGTGATAAAACGCGATCACCTGCCGCAGCGCCTCCTGGTCATCGGCCTCCGCCTTCACCGGCGCATCGAGCTTCGCGGTCGTCCCTTTCTTGACAACACGAGCTTCTCCAGCGGCTAAGGAAGAATAATCGGCTTTGAGCAACTCGACGGCATGCCGGAAGCTCACCCCCTTCGTCCGCATCACCCAGTCGATGGTCGAGCCGCCCACGTTGCACTTGCCCAGGCAATGCCACGGATTCGTCTTCGGCGAGACAACCAGGCTCGGCGTCTTGTCCTCATGGAACGGACAACGTCCGAGCAACTCCGCCCCGTGCCGCTTCAGCTCCACCCAAAAGTCCAGCACCAGCCGCGCCAGCGCCACTTCTTTCTTTAGCCGCTCGATCTCGTTGTCGGGGATGCGTGCCATTAGAGGATCTCCAGAAATGGGACGCAGATGAGATTGCCGTCAACAAGCATATGTGTTATATCTTGGTCAGCATACGCGGTCTCTCCAGGTAAACACTTCTGTTCTCCCCCCGTATCTTAGTTATATGAGCATCACTGCCGCTTCTACTCCCGATTTCCCACAACGGCTCGCCGAGTTCCGCAAGCGTCGCAGCCTTACCCAGGCGCAACTCGCCGAGCGCATCGGCACTCACGTCGTCCAGTTGCGCCGCTACGAAGCCGGCTCCTCACAACCCACGCTCGACGTAATCCGCAAGCTCGCCACCGCTCTGCAAGTGAGTGCGGATCTGCTCCTTTTCGGCAAAGACGAACGTGGCCCCGACGAAGACCTCCGCTTGCAGTTCGAAGCCGTCTCACGCTTTGATGAAGAAGAGAAGCGGGTCGTGCGTTCCTTGCTCGAAGGCATGATCCTCAAGCATGAAGCACGCCGCTGGCAGACCGTCTCCAACGGCGGCGAAAGAAAGTAACTCTCATGGCCCTCGACCTCCAACAAGAACTCAAGCAAGCCCACGCCCTGCTCGATCAACTTCCCCCCGCCAAGCTCGGCGCTGTCCGCGCCCTGCTCGAAGTCATGCTCGATGACGACGAACCAGTCAGCGATGAGGACCGCCGCCGCTTTCACGAAGGCCAAGCCTTCTTTGCCAGCGGCAAAGGCATTCCCATGGACGACGTGCTGGCCGAGTTCGGCATGAAGCCGGAAGATTTCCCGCTGAGCAAGTAATGCCGCCCTACCGTATTGAGTGGCTCGATCAAGCCAAGGCCGACGTGCGCAGCCTCGACCGTCCCACCGCCATGCGTATCTTTGACGGCATTCTTCACTATGCCCGCACCGGCGGTGGCGATGTCGCTCCCTTGCACGGCGACATGGCAGGCTCTTTCCGCCTGCGCCTCGGCGACTACCGCGTCCTGTTCGCGCTTCAGGATAACGTTTTGCGCATCTTCGGCGTCCGCCATCGCTCCGAGGCGTATCGCTAAGCCGCCGCCCCCGGTGGGCGGATAAAGCGGGCGTTCCAAGTTCTTCCAAGAAGTTCTAGAGAGTTCTAGAGAGTTCTAATACCACGGCCGGCATTCCAGGAAGTTCTAAGATTTTCCAACGTTTTCTAAGCAGCAGCCTTCCGTCGGCCGTCCACCCTGCCATCAGCCCTGCTAGTGGAACATAAAGAAGCGTCTGTATCGGCGAGGCGGCTTTCGTGGTTAACCCGCAGCCCTGCAATCGCTTAGCGTTACAGACGCCCAGAACCGCCCTTACAGAAGCTTTCTGTAAGCCGCAGCGCAGTTCCACCACCCCGGTAGTGGAACATAAAGAAGCCTACGGAGAGAGCACTCGCGCATACGGGCCCTCCGCCTCTTGCATACGGAGACTACCCGTATGCAAGAGCGAAAAGGGTCCTAGTCAGGAATATGCTGCAATTGCGAAGCTGGGATCTCACTGGAGCTGCCATCATCGAACTCAACCAGCACTAAGTATGCTCCGATCACAACGCCAAATTCTGCCGCAGTTGACGATGTTTCGACTTGGCGAAAGCCACAGACGCTGGCAAGTCGATTGTCCGGATCGGACAATACTCGTACCGTACTGCCCCACTCAAAAGGAACGTCCATTATTGATTCACCGGTAACCATGG
>JAPKZB010000008.1 GCA_026393985.1 Acidobacteriota bacterium | reverse complement strand
AACTCGCCCAACAACCGGTCCGTCTTGCGGGCCACGATGACAAATTCGCAACTCAGATCCGTGTAGGCTTTCACCGCCTCCCAGCAGTAGAAGCCCGCGTCGGCTCTCGCCCGGAAGGTCTCAACCGTCTTGGGCAGCGTAGCCATCACCCTCGCCAGATGGCAGAAGCGAATAGGCGTCCAGGACAACGGCAAGGTAGACGAACTCCTCGGCCAGCCGAATGTAGGTGATATCGGCCACCCAGAGCTGATTCCGGCCCGACGGCACGAACTTCCGCGCCAGATTCGGGTAGACCGGGAAACCATGCCGGGAGTCGGTGGTGACCTGGAACTTCCGCTTGCGCAGGCAGAGTAGGTTGTCCTCGCGCAGGATGCGCCCGACGCGCTTGTGGTTCACGTTCCAGTCCTGTCGCTTCAACTCGGCGGTGATGCGCGGCCGGCCGTAGGCGGGGAACTGCAGCGCGATCCGTTGGATGGCGTCGCGGAGATCGACGTCTTTCACCGCGGGCGTGAGTTCGGCATCGAAGCGGTAGAAGGTGGCTCGGCTGACGCCGGCCAGCGCGGTCATCTGCTGGACGGTCAACGGGCCCTTCCTTTGCCGTTCTTCGTGGATTTTCCGGCAGAGGGCGGAGTGGGTATCTCTGCCTGCGACTTCCGCAGCTCTTCGATCTGCCGCAAGCAACCCTTTAAAAAATCAATCTCCACGGCCTGTTGCCCGATCTTTCGTTCGAGTTCGGCGACGATGGTTTCTTCCTGCCGCCGGCGGCCTTCGCCGGAGAAGGCGGAGTTGGGGCGTTCTTCAAACTGCCGCCGCCAGGTGTGCAGTTGGCTGGGGTTCACTTCCAGTTCGCGGGCGACCCGGCCGACCGGGTAGCCCGACTGCAGCCGCTTCACGGCTGATAGCTTGAATTCGCGCGTAAACTTCCTTCGCGTTGTGGACATGACTCAAATTCTCCTTCGGGGATTTTTATGAGTCTAATCTCGTGTCTCAAATTCGGGGACAACTCCAGTCTTGTTGTGCATCTGCACTCGCGGCCAACCGATGCTTCCGGTCCGGCGGCGAACGTACTGCGGAAGGTCGCGACGGGCACGGGGGCGCGCCGGACTATCGCGGCAGCGTCCGGCAAAGCGCCGTTTGCGCGAAGGGACAGGCATGAGGCGGCGGGCGGCGGACCGTTGGTACCGGTGCGGGAGAGTTCCAGGTTTCTGCCGACTACGCCGTTTTGCAGCAGTTTCATGTTTTAGTGCTACCGAACTACACTAGGATCATGAGTTTCGATGACTACAAGCTCGTCATATATCGAAACCGCCCTGATGGCTGGGTGGCAGAGATTCCTGCGATTGCAGGGTGCCACGCTCTGATGCCCACTGCTGAAGAGGCGGTGACGGAACTCGCCAACGTGTTCTTGCTGATCGAAGAAGAGCACCGCGCCAACGGCCAGACTCTGCCACTCGACACGACCGAAATCGTGCATGCCTAGCGGCCGCGCATCTGAACTGCAGCGCGCGGCTGCAAAACTCGGATTTGAGCCAGCACGTAAAACAGGCAGTCACCAGCGGTGGCGGCACAAAGATGGCCGGGCGACGACTATTCCCATTCACGGCGGGCGTGACATCGGACCGCCCTTGTTTTACCGAATCCTTGAGCAACTGGGAATCGACTTGGAGACCTTCGAAGGTCTTCGGTAGCGTGGACTTGATCCTATTGGTTCTCGTGGCGCATAAAATCCCTGAGTCTTGTCTGGACATCTTTCACGGCGAGATGCTTGGCGAGCCAACTCAATCGGTCTCTTCCAGCTGCCCATGAAGTGAAATGGTGATCTTCGTCGTACCAGACGAGACGCTTGGGTCCACCCGCCAATTCATATACTTTCGGACAGAGGGTGACGTTGTCTGGAGTGTCGATAGTTGCGCACTGCACTAGAATGGGCGCCTTCGCCAACGGCAGGAAATGCGCTGGAAATGCGCTGGGTCTGTTGCTTCGATTTTCCTGAGCGTCTGGGTGAATTCATCGGGTGTCATCCCTTGGCGCATCGCGAGCCAGTAAGGGCTCCTATTGTCCCGAATGTGTTCGGCTTCAGAAGCTAGGCCGCCTAGCAGAACGTAGGCCCGGATACGTGGCTCCACGCCAGCCAGAACACCGCCAGCGACGGCCCCGTAACTATGGCCGACGAAGCCGATGCGATCAGGGGCCACTCCTTTCTGCTGCAGAAGGTGGTCCAACGCCATCCGCAAGGACACAACGACATCAGCCTGAAAGCGCTGAGAGTCGTCTAGTTTGGTTTGGTTGATCTCCGAGATTACTCCATCACCGCGAGCCGGGGCGTCAGTCAGCATAGACACCACACCTGCTCGGGCTAGAACCAGCGCCTCCGAGAAGTAGTTGGTCATCGACTGCCCGCCACCATGCTGAAACAACACTGCAGCATAGGGTATTTTTGCCTTTCTCGGCGTTACAAGAACAAGGTTCACTTGCCCGCCACGTGGGCCTGCGAACGCACAGCCACGAACGAAGGCATCCGATCGCTGAGCGATATCCTGGCCCTCGAGCTTCGGGATTCTGAGTCGATCATACTCGAACAACCCAGTACCCGACTGGGCTGCAATTTCGAAAATTGGCAAGAAGAGAAGGAAAAGCCGGAGCGACACGGTCATGTCTCAAGCGTCCAATCTGTCGGAAGAATCGGAAAGTTCCTGCCTTGTCGCGAAGTGCAGAGTTTAGCCGTACCCGCTGCGCCGTCGTACCAAACGCCGGCCCTCCCGCGCCAAATAGCGTGCAAAATTCGACGGAAATGACCGTCTTGTGCTTTGGGCACTCACGGCCATCCGATGCTTCCGTTTCCTGCACTTCCGGCCAAACGATGCTTCCGCCCTCCCTCGAGGCCCATGCGGCCCGGACTCCTCCAAAGAACTTAGGGTCTCAGATTGGCCAAACGATGCTTCAAGTCACAGGGGTACCGGGCGGATTGCGGAGAGCGATAGCGAACGAACCCGGAGGGCGGAATCCGGCTGGGGGAACCGACAAAGCAGAACGAAGCCGAACGCCAGTGGTCCGCAAAAATCCCGTCCTAGCCTGCCAGAGCGGGCCAGTAACGTTTCATAACGTGCGATCCTGGGCAATCCATGTCGAGGTCCTTGTGCTTCCCGGCGGTTGTGCATGGCTTGCGGACCTTGTCTTTGGTTGCTGTTGACCTGGTCGGACGGGTTGCCCCCGCCGCCCGAGGACGGGCGGCGGGGGTGGCCGAGAGCCTCTTCCTGCGAAAGCAGTTGGCCCTGTTCCAGGAGCGGAAGGTCAGGCCTCGGCGGGCCGACGATTCCACGAGCTGGATGATGGCGGCCCTGAGTCAATGGTTCGCGTGGCGCAACGCGCTGGTGAACGTCCAAGCCGACACGCTCCGGCGTTGGCACCGCCAGGGATTCCGCCTCTTTTGGCGTTGGAAGTCGAAGACGGCGGGCCGACGGCGCCTGCCCAAGGACCCCCGGGCGTTGATCCGCGAGATGGCGGTAGACAATCCCAGTTGGGGACAGGTACGCATCGCCAACGAGTTGCAGCTCAAACTAGGAATCCTGGTTCCCTCTCGGACGGTCGCGAAGTCTCTGCGCCGTGGCGGCCTCGCGCGTACGCCAGATCCGAAGCAGCGCAGGATCACTTTCGTCCCCAATCACGCCCAAGGGATCGTGGCATGCGACTTCTTTGTCGTGATGACGGCCACGTTTCGCATTCTCCGCGTCTTCGTGCTGATGGAAGTGGGAAGCCGCCGCATTCTCCATCACAATGTGACCGCCCATCCGACGGCGGAGTGGACCCTGCAGCAGTTCCAGGAGACTCTGCCCGGCGACCATCCGTACCGATTCGTGCTCCACGACCGGGACAGCATCTTTCCCCGGGAACTCGACAAGGCGGTTACGCGGCTCGGCGGGCGCGTTTTCCGTACGCCAGTACGGGCGCCGCAGGCGAATGCCTACGGCGAGCGCCTCGGTGGCAGTCTGCGCCGGGAGTGTCTCGATTTCCTGATTCCGCTCAACGAAGGCCATCTGCGGATGATTGGCAAAGAATGGGGACGCCACTACGATCGAGGCCGGCCGCACAGTTCATTAGGACCTGGCATTCCGGAACCCAGCCAGGAGACTGTTCCGGCCAGTGGCCACCGGCACAAGCTGCCAGCCGGATACCGGTTAGCGAAGACACCGGTCCTTGGCGGCTTACGTCACGAGTATCGCCCGGTAGAGGACGCCGCTTAAACGACACTGCAGGGCTCGGGCGGAGTTTATTGCGGACCACAGCAGGTCTTCATGGGCGACTGGTCGTTCTACCGGATGATGGCGGACCTCTCCATCGCCCGGCACCCGCTCCTGCAGGTTTCCGAACGAACCCGCGACAGCCTCGGCGTCGTCACGCCCACAGAAGCGGGCCGCACTGTCATCGAGTGTCGAGCCGACCAAATCGGCTTGAACGGAATCGATCGATGGCTCGGCGGCGTACACCTGTCCGGCCACAACGCCCAAGGGCGCTGGGATCCCGCCTCCGGGCGGCTCGTCGAACAGCGATAGCATGGGGCGATACTATGGTGAGGACAAAGCCGGCCCCGACCGCGGCACAAGGAGCCTTCCCATGACTGAAAACCGCCCCCTTCGCTCGAAACCGCTCGCCACCCGGCGCGAACTTTTCGGCACCGCCGCCATAGCCGCCCTGACCGGTTTCACCGGCAGCGCCGCCGCCCAGACCGCGCAAAGACGGCCTCGGATCGCCTGTTGCGTCACCTTTTGGGGCGGTCCCGGATCGCATGCGGACTGGATCATCTGCAAGCTCATGGACGGCTACTGGTGGCAGGGTGCGCACACCCCGTCAAGGGTAGACGTCGTGTCCGTTTACATCCACCAGCTCGACACCAGCCTGCTCGGCCAGAAGGTGTGCCAGGCGAAAAACATTCCCATCTTTAAGACCGTCGGAGAGGCAGTCACGCTCGGCGGCAAGGAACTCGCGGTGGATGGCGTGGTCATCGTCGGAGAGCACGGGAACTATCCGACCGATCTCAAGGGCCACTGGCTTCTGCCGCGCTGGTGGATGTATCAGCAGGTGATCCGCGTTTTCGAGCAGAGCAAGCGCTCGGTGCCGGTCTTCAACGACAAGCACCTCTCCTACAACTGGGACGACGCCAAGTGGATGTTTGATAAATCGCGTGAGTTGAACTTCCCTTTGAGCGGCGGTTCCTCCATACCCGTCTACTTCCGCAAGCCCGAGATCGAGATCGCGGCCGACACCCCGATAAAGAACTCGATCGTCGTCGGCGCCGCGCCGGATGAGGGAGGCATCTTCCATTGCATTGATGTACTCCAGTGCTTCGTCGAACGCCGCAAGGGTGGCGAGACCGGCGTCAATTCCGTGCAGTCCATCAGAGGCGGAGCCGAAACCTGGAAGTGGGTCGAACGCAATCCCTGGGCCGGCAGGCTGCTGGATTCCGTGGCGGCAAAGTTCAACTTCAAACAGGGAACCTTTCAGGAGGACGCCCGGGCCAATGTGTGCATCGTCGAATACAACGACGGAACGAAAGGGGCGGTGATTTCGGGCCGCAACGTGGGCTGGACCTACGCCGGCGAAATCGAGGGGCAGAACGAGCCAACGATCATCTCGATGCTGGGCTGGCCCGGCCCCTTTGCGCAGTATCACGCCTCCAACGCCCAACCCCACTGGATCACCGAAATGATGGTGACAAAGCAGGAACCGTTCCATGCCGGGCGGCTGCTCCTGTCGACTGGCATCACGAACCACTACATGGAATCCAACTGGGAAAACGGCAGCTTCTCCGCCGTCGGCCGCCGCATCGAAACGCCGATGATGAACATCCGCTACCGCTCCACTCGGGGAGCCCAATTCAGCACCGGCGCGCGCCCGCCGGATACGGCGTACCTGCGGGGCTTCGAAAAGTAGCCCCTCCGGAACACAATCCACCTGCCGGGGGACGCCTGCCGGGGGACGCCTGCCGCCAAGAGGAGAACCCCGGTGCGCTGGTGCGGGAACTCTGCCCACTCCGTGCGATGCGGCCGGGGCGGGAAACCAGCTCATGGCTCGGTCAGTGAGACACTCCCAACGAAAACGGGGAGCAGCGGGTAGGCTGGAACTACGGAGCGACGGCGCCAGGCCCGACCCTGCCGGGGTCGCTAAGATGATCGCCTTCGCCAAAGAAACCGCCGCCTGGCTGATGACCGGCTTTCGTGAGCCTTGAATCCTCGATGAGGGGGGCAGGCGAAGGATCTCCGCAGAGCCAGTTTTCGCCGGGCTTCTGACGCGGCCAGTTGTATCACCGGCCAGTGCGTCGCCGTGGAAAGCGGCTGCCTGCCGAGCAGCGTCAACCACTAACGAAACAGTGCAGGCGGCGGCCGCTGAGCGCGTAGAGTTCACCGGTCGAACCGAGAATGGGGCTGCCCATGAGTTGCTCGCCAGCCACGCGGCAGAGAGTTCGAGCCTCGCCACCCGGATTCAAAACCACGACGGCATCGCCGATGGCCGCCAAAAGTAGGCCGTTCGGGGATACCGTCGCGCCGGCAACCCGGCCAGGCGCCTGATACTGCCACTCGATCTGGCCGTTGGCGGCGAGACAAAGAATCCTATCGAGGGCGAGCAGGTAGATGCGATGGTCATAGCCGACCACGGGAGGACGCTGGAAGACGGTGACGCCGTCCGGCAGCGGGGTGGCGGAGTACTCGCCGGTATGAGAAACGATCCAGAGTTGTTGTCGGTTCGGCGCGGCGCAGAGCAGGTAGCAGCGGCCGGACTCATCCAGGCTCAATCCCTGCGGCGTCATATCGGCTTCTAATCGGCGCTGGACGTTGAGAGACAGATCAATAAAATCCACGGCGCCACGGCGGGCCAGCACGAGGAAGTTTTCGTGCATGGCGATGTAGAGGGGTGCGTTTAACGCATCGCGGCTGGCTGTGGCCTGGCCGGCAGCGTTGAAGACCTGCAGGTAGGTAACAATGGTGGGCGCGGGATTGTGAGGGCTGGCCGACGCGTCCAAGCTCGCGACGATGGTAACGCCGTCGGGGCGGCGGTGGAAATAGGTGCGTTTGGTTTCCATCCCTCCGGCGGGCGAGAGAGTTTCGGAGGGGGCCGCAGAGATCAAATCAAAAGCCGCGATGCGTCCGTAGCGGTCTGGGATGAGAAAAACATTGGCGGATGGGATGAGTTCGGCGTCCCGGCCGGTGGTTGGTTGGTTAACTAATCCCTTCTTTGCCACGAAGAGCTGATAAGCCGATAGGCCAAGGGCGAGAACGGATGCGCCGTAGGCAAGTAGGCCGGAAGGTTTGATGGAGGGGTCGATGGGGACATCCCAGGAAGGGGTCCAGGAGCCCAGCGGGAGGGGTTGGCTGAGGCGGGAGTTGAGTCGTTCGTTGGCGTAGGGCCGCAGGAATCCGGTAGGGACGCCGGGCACGGCAGCGGGGGGCAGCGGAGTCAGCGATCCTGGGCGGGCGGTGATGAGTTTGGCGGCGGGTTGATTGAGAAGTGAAGTCATGGTTTTGGCCTTCGGAGGTTTGGGAGTCTGACAGGACCCGGTGTTTGCGCCGGACCCGGCGGCGAGAGCGAAGGAGTGAAAGTCGCGTCTACGCACTGGCCACGACCGTGGCCCCTGGGACGGCGGGCCGGACAATGCGGGATTGGACGAGGGCGTCGGTGAGGCCGGTAGCTGGGTTGGCGAGGGCGCTGCAGTCGATACCGACCATGTCGGCGTACCACTTCCAGGCGTCGGCAGCTTGGAGTTGAGCGGCGGTGAGGTGGAGCGTGGTGGCGTCTTGCCAGCCGGTGGCGCCACCAGCCACCACGCGGATAGTGAAGTGCCGAGGATGGCTGGTATTCACGGCATTCACGAGCGTTGTGTAGGCTGCTTGATTGGCGGGATTGCCGATTCCACCGAGATACCGGGTGTTGGCGGCGGACCCGTCGTTGATGAAGGATTCCACCAAGGTCCGCGGCATGAATTGGACGAGGCAGTTCGTGAAGTTGGCGGGGGTAATCGACCCGCTGTAGACAAACTTCCGGTTCATGTTGGCATCGACGGAGATCAGGAAGCTCTGGATGGGCCCGGTGATATCCGTATGCGCGGCGGCGGTGGGGAACTGGTAGGAGATCTTGACGAGGACGCAATGGATGCCGTCATATTCAACGCCGGGCTTGAGACGGTTGGCGTAAGAGTCCTTGCCGAGCATGTAGACATAGCTGTCGAAGTTGCCGCGCGAGCCGCCGGAGCGGCGGGAGTCGATGATCAAGGGGAAGTAGGTGAACGCTCGGCTGTTGTTGACGGCGGTAGGGTGTGGCGGCAGGCGGTATTGGAATGTACCGGACTCAATTTGCAGGGGGGTCGCGAGGATGTGGCGGACCCACTCGGCCGAGTGCCAGTAGTAGCGGTTCTCAATGGTGAGGATCCCTTCCATCATGAGCGCGCCGGAGACTACGGAGAACGGGTCGCCGGGGACCTGACTGCCAAACCCGGCGAACTCGTACGAACAGGCGTTTTCGCTCCAACGTTCGTTGTACTCATCGGGTAGGGAGTAGCCATGTCCCACTTCATGCGCGGCGACGAAAGAGCCTGAGCTGTTGGCGGCTTCGTTGCCGGAGCTGAAGTTGCCGATGCCGTTGAAGCCGTTCATGTCGGCGCGGGGCTGAACGACTATATTGAGCCTGAAATGGGCGCGGGGTTGAGGAACGTCCTGGCAATATAGGAACGGCCTACAACGAAAGGGCAGGGCGCCGGCGGTCTGCGGCCGATAGACGAAGTCACCGGGATTGGTGACGACGGCGGTGCCGTCCGTCAGGGTAAAAGTTTCGGGGCCGTTCCATCGCTTGGGAACGTTCTCGAGCATGGTCTGCTTGTAGTTGCCATTATTGAATGCACTGCCGTCTGGATTCGTTGGGGGGGGCGTAGTGAAGTCGAAGTGGACGCGGAAGAAATTCAGATTGATGGCCAGTTCTTCGGCTCCATCGACATCACAGCAGCGGAGTAGGACGGTGTCATAGCGGCCATAGAAAAAGCCAGGGTGGGAGGGGACTTGCGACGTATTCTCGTTGGAGAGGCCAACTGGCATACAGGCTGTGCGAACGCGGTGAATATCCTGAAAGCAGAACGGCTGGATGGAGAAGAAAGGTCGGGTGGTGGTGGTGGGACGGGGATTGACCGGATTCGTGGGAGTTTGGCCGGCGGCTACCGAGTCCACCCACATATTCGCGACGCGGGCGCCGACGACCTCATGCGCTCCGGTGTCCGGTGTCCGATCGGCAAACGCTTCATACAAGTTCCCATTGACCACTAGGAGGCGGGTCCAATCGGCGTAGTCCTGCACGTAATATTTGACGGGCATTTTCACGTCGGAGTATGGGAAGAAAGGCTTGGTATTGTCGGTGCCGAGTTTCCAGACACCTTGCTCTTTGATGTCCGCATGGCCCGCGGTGGGCTTCTTGAACTGGTGGAAGAAGATCAGGGCGAGTTCGTCGCCTCCGGCAGGATGTGGTGCGCCGCTGGCGTCGACGAGGATGAGGTCGTCGAGGGAGAAGGTGAGCGGCTTCGTTTTGTCGAGCGAGGTGAGGACCTCGGCGTCGGTCAGTTGATCGTAGAACTTGTTCGTAGCGGCGCCGCGAGTGAAGTACTTGTTCGACTTCCAGAGCACCGGAAGGTCGTAAAGCTTCAGGCGATCCGGTCCTGGACCTCGCTTGGCGGCGTCGGCTACTGTTTCGACGATGCGGGAGTTCGCGTCAGTGGACGAGATGAAGGTATTGGCTGGTTGGGTGAACTGAAGTAGTACCTTGGCAAGAGGCCGGGCGTCGGCAGACTTGTCGGTTTTGCGCTGCAGGATCCACGGAAGGGCTTGGGCTTGCGTCGCAGTGTTAGTGAGATTGATCGACCAGTTGGCGCGAGTGTCCGGATTCGGCACGGGGCCCCGGGCGGTAGAGCCATCGCGGAAGCCTTCGAGCAGGATAGGAGGTGCGCTGATCCGTTTGCCGTTATGGGCCGTATGGCCGAAGGCACGGTCAAAGAACTCCAGACGGATGAACTGCCAGTGGGGGTCGAGTTGCATCTCAACCGGAGCGCCCTCGGCGCCGAGAACGGCGGAGGCGGGGAGCAGATTTTCGAAGCGGAACTCGGATTTGTTGTAGAGCGGACTCTGTACCTTGTTCCATTCGGAGGTGGTAAGCGACCATTCCTTGGGCAGCTTGAAGACGTTGTAATGGTCCTTGACAGCAGTATCGACATCGGCCGCAGCTAACCAGCGACATTTCTCCGCATTCTGGGTGGCGTCGGTGGCGACGGCGATGTAGTGATCGGGGTGTTCAAAGGCGAGGGTGAAGAAGCCTTTGGCGCGGTCGAAATCGAAGACGAGCAGGCCTCCCGCATTTGTTTTCTCTGCCTGATCACCAGCAGGATTCAGCACGGTGACCGGAACATCTTTCGGAAATGGCGTTTGCTTTCCTTCAGGGTCGAGAAAGACCAGTTTCAGGAAGACACGGAGCTTCAGGTTGTCAATGGGGACGGAGGGCCCTTCACAGGGAGAGGTGCCGACCATGCGGTCATAGAACCGGCAGGCGAAGGTGTTGCGGTCGGTTACGTTCGTGCGGCGCTTGGCCTGGAACTGGCGGCGCGTGGCTGCATCGGACCAGAATCGTTTGAAGCAACCGGCGGTGCCTTCCGAGGCGCGGGGGCAAGGCCACTGTTCGATGTTGAACTGAGTACCGGCGCGGAACAGAAGCGCCATGACGCGGCGATTGACGGTATTTTCCGAGTTGCGTTCGGCCTGGTTGGCGGCCTGGGAAAGGCGGGTGTTCTCCTCGGCGGAGAACATCATTTGCGGGTTGAATTCAGAACAGCCCTGATAGTCGGCCTTGCCCCCAGGATCCTGACCGCGGCCCAGGAACTCCGTCTTGTCGAGTACGACAGGACAAAGAAAGTCCATGTACGCTCGGAAGAGCTTGGCACGAGTGAGTGGCCCGGCTACACCATCGTCCTCGAGCTCGTTCTTGCGTTGGAACTCTTTGATGGAGTTCGTCGATTGGGTGGTGGCCGACCCGGACGTATTGCCGGGTTCGAAGCTGAGCGCCTTGAGCATGACCTGCAGATGGTCGAGCTTCCAGTCGTCGCTGGTCCCATCGGAATTCGAATAAAGCCCTTCCCAGATTTCGGTGTTGCGCGCAGTGATGGCGTAAACGGCGCGAACCCGGCGGCCGGAGAGGACTTTGTTATAGCTGTCGTCGCCGACGGGGTCGGCGTGACCAAACATCGTGAGAGGACAACCGGGGTGCGCGCTCTTTAGAGCTGCTAGTTCGGCAAACTCGGATTTTGCTTCGGGAAGCACCATCGAAGAATTGAAGGCGAAGCGCAGATCCTCCATCTTCCAACAGCCAACGGTGATTAGTTCCTCACGAATAGTATTCTTTCCCTTACTCGTACTCGGCGCAAGATAAATGGGCAGTACTATGGTGTCGGAGATGGATGCGGCTTGGCCGCCTTCGGTCTTCTTGTCGCTGTATGCCACTCGTGCAGGCTCCACTGGTAGTGAAAAGTATACGGATAACCGTTACATCCAGTTCAGGGTACTCCAGGAGCAGCCTGCAGGAAAGGCGCGAATCACAGCCGGCGCGCGAGTTCTTTTTTCCACCTGGCGGAAAGTTCGGCGAACAAACTGCCGCAATGCAATCGTTCGCCGTCAGTTGTCCCTCCAATTTCCAGGCTTTCATCACCCCGGAACAACGGGCTTCGTTGGAACCGGCGTTACAGCTATTCCCAGGCGGGCAACGCAGAAAAATGGACGGGCAAGCCTGAGGCAGGTGCGCAATACAACGGGACTCACCGCCAAGGAGCTAGCCGCCCAGTTCTTTCATTGGCGGCCAAAATGGGTTGTACTGCGCAGACGTTGACCAGCAATCCGGGCGGTAGACCGTTTCCAACGCTCGGCACCTGAAATAACGTCAATGAAATCGCCGAATTGCAGCTTCATCTGGCAGCACAGCCTCCATCGCGCATTTCGGACAGCGCCAGAATTCGCGTGGCGGGTAGTCGGGCAGGTTCTCCAGAATGTACCCCATTGCAATCGCGCACGCTGGACACGGTAGCTCACCAGTGGGCCAGGCTGCAAGCGTAAAAGTGGGTGGCTTCATCAGATCGAATCTTCATAACGATCTCAGCATATGCTTGCGGTCAGTTGGTGCCATCCCAGAAGCGTTACTCCGGGCTTTTCGATTGCCTGAGGAGTTTGAGAAACGAACCTGCGGTCGAAGGCCCACCGAACTGAACCACCCCGTCAACATGAGCCTCTCCGTCAACAGAGAAAACGGAGAATTTGGCGGGTTGAGAGCGGCCAACGACCTCAACCGTGACGGTTCAGTTCGCTACCCGGCGCGCGGGAGGTATCGGGGCGCGGCGGGACGGCTTGCCGTTGGAGGCCCGGAGTCTCCTCCGGGCCGGATTAAAACATCAGCTTGAGGGAGAGCTGGATGTTGCGGGAGTCGCGGGCGGAGGTGATGACGCCGAAGGCACCGGACTGGTTTAGGCCGTTGGGGCCGGGGACAAAGGTGGTGTTGGGCGCGCCCAGGTTCACGTTATTCATGAAGTTGAACATCTCGGTACGGAACTGGAGATTGAAGCGTTCCGAGAGGCGGGTGTTCTTAATAAACGACAGATCCCAGTTGAAGGTGCCGGGGGTGCGGACGTCGGGGATGACGCGGCCGACGTTGCCGAAGGTGAAGGGCGCGGGGTTGACGAAGGCCGTGGTTTCAAACCAGCGCTGGGCGGTGGGGTTGTCGATGGCCGGGGACTTGCCTGTCGAGTCGGGCCGGTCGGCGCGCTGGTTGTTGGCGCCGCGGATCAGCAGGGGCAGGCCGGTTTGCATCACCCCGATCGTATTGATCTGCCAGCCGCCGGTGAGGCGACCGAGGCCCTTCTGCGTTTTGCCGAAGGGGAGCTCATAGAGGAGGCTGACGGTGGCGCGCTGGCTGACGTCGGCGGGGTCGACGGAGCGTTCGGCGGCGCGGTTGAACTTGCCGTTCTGGTAGCCGACGACGGAGGCCTGTTCGATGGGGCCGAAGTTGACGGGGGTGGCGATGGAATCGGAGATGATCTTGCCGGCGGTGTAGGAGAACAGGAAGGTGAGGCCGCGGCTCATGCGCTTTTCGGCGCTGAGCAGGAGCAGGTGAGAGTTGTAAGAACCGAGGCGGGGATTGCGGACGGAGACGCCGCTGAAGTAGGGGAAGGGGCGGAGGCTCTGTTCGCGGGAGATGGTGGCGCCGCCGAGGGCGCCGGGGACGAGCCCGGCATAAGGATTGGGAACCTGTTGGGTGAGGGCCTGGCCGAGGGAGAGGAAGCGGGGATCGAGCTGGTTCAGATCGTAGCTGCCAGCGGTGAGGCCGCGACCGAGATTGCCGGCGTAGGAGGCTTCAAAGAGCCAGGACTTCCAGAGCTGCTGCTGGAGGCTGAGGGTGAACTGCTGGATGCGAGGAATACGGCCGTCGGATTCGTCGTAGGCGACGCTCTGGCCGAGGAAGGCCGCCGGTCCGAGGGCCGCGCCCTGGGGCGGGACGGGCGCCGAGGGGAGGCCGACGCGGAGCTGGAAGGCGGGGCGGAGGGGATCGTTCTGCGGGTAGGAGGTGGCGGTCTGGGCGAAGCCGGCGGCGTTCCCGTAGTTCTCGCGCCACATCTGCGAGGGGTACATCATGCCGTAGGCGCCGCGGATGACGGTGTTCGTGTTGCCGAACAGGTCGTAGGCGAAGCCGAGGCGGGGGGCGAGGTTGGAGTAGTCTTCGTTGCGCCAGTTGCGGGGCTGGCCGTTAACGCCGGCGAAGACGGTGCAGCCGAGGAGACCGTTGGGGAGGCGGCAGGCGGGGTCGAAGTTGGTGACGCCGTTGTTGCGCTCGACGGCCTGGGACTGATAGTCGTAGCGGAGGCCGAGATTGAGGGTGAGGCGGCGGGTGAGCTTCCAGTCGTCCTGGAAGTAGCCGGAGAGGCTGTGGGTGACCTGGGATTCGCCGAGGTGGGTGGTTGCGGAGGCGCTGGAGACGGCGCCGGTGAGGAAGCTGGCGTAGGCGCTGCCGGTGCCGGAGGGGGCGGTGGGGTTGCCGGTGAGGGCGGCGGCGAAGTTATAGGATCCGGAGGGGGAGGAGCGTTGGAGGTTGTGGCCCTGGAGGAGGCGGAGGTCGAAGCCGAGTTTCAGGGAGTGCTTGCCGCGCACGAGGTTGACCTGATCGAGGAACTGCCAGTTGAGGCTGCCGCGGAGGCCGGCGGTGCCGGTGTTGAAGCCGGTGAGGCCGTTGTTGATGCCGGGGAAGGTGTCGGCGGGGACGATGCTGGGCATGCCGAGCTTCTGGGGCCAGCCGCCGCCGAAGCTGCGGACGACGAAGGGGAAGTAGCCGCGGGTGGCGCCGACGCGGAATTCATTGACGATGGTGGGGGAGACGGTGTGGGTGTCGGAGAGGACGATGTTCCAGTTTTTCAGGTCGTCGTCGCGTTTGCCGACGACTTCGTTGGGGTAGAGGGCGGCGCCGCCGCCGCCGTTGTCGGTCTTGTGGTTGAAGAAGGAGTAGCGGGCGAAAAGCGAGTTGCGGTCCGAGAAGCGGTGGTCGCCCTTGAGCGTATACTGGCGCATGGACTGGACCTCGCTGGCGTTGTTGATGAAGTTGTTGGCGTTGGTGAAGCGGTCGGAGGGGGTGCGGTTGGGCAGGGGGTAGAACTCGTTAATGGCGCGGGCGACGGGGTCGATTTGGGAGGGGGGGATGATGTTGCCGGGGTAGAGGGAGCGGGTGGCGGCGGCGCCGGAGCCCTGGGTGGAGTAGGGATCGTAGATGGGGATGAGGGCACCGCCGGCGGTGAACAGATCAGAGAAGTTGCCGGTGCGCTGGTTGGCGGTGGGGAAGCTGGCGATGAGGGCGCGGGAGCGGCGGTAGCGATACTCTTCCCAGTTGCCGAAGAAGAACGTTTTGTCCTTGATGACGGGGCCGCCGACGGAGGCACCGAACTGGTTGTAGCGGAAGGGGGGGCGGGTGGCGGCGAAGGTGTTGCGGGCGTCGAGTTTGTCGTTGCGGAAAAACTCGTAGAGGGAGCCGTGGAGCTGGTTGGTGCCGGAGCGGGTGACCATGTTGATGACGCCGCCGGCGGTGAAGCCGTATTCGGCGGACATGCCGCCGGACTGCACCTTGAACTCCTGGACGGAGTCGACGCCGGGGTTGATGGCGACTTCGCCGATGTAGGATTGGATATTGTTGCCGCCGTCGAGGAGCTGGCCGTTCATGGCGTTGGGGCCGCCGTTGATGGAGATGCTGGAGAGTTGGATGCCGCGGTCGGCGAAGCCGGAGGCGGTGGAGCCGGCGTTGGACTTAACGCTCGGGGTGAGGAGGGTGAGGGCGAGGGCGCTGCGGCCGTTGAGGGGGAGTTCGGCGACGCGTTTCTGGTCGACGACCTTGCCGATGGAGGTGTTGGAGGTATCGACGAGGGGCGCTTCGCCCTGGACTTCGATGGTTTCGGTGACCTGGCCGACTTCGAGGCGGACATCGATTTGGGCGCGCTGGTCAACCTGGAGCTGGAGGCCGGAGCGGACGACTTTTCGGAAGCCGGGCTGTTCGACGGTGAGGGTGTACTCGCCGACGGCGAGGTTGGAGGCCTGGAAGAGGCCATCGGAGGTGGTGCGGGTTTCGATGGTCTGGTTGGTGGCGCGGCTGGTGACGGTGACGGCGGCGTTGGCGACGGCAGCGCCGGAGGAGTCGGTGACGGTGCCGAGGATGGTGCCGCGGCCCTGCTGGGCGAGGGCGAAGCGGCTTACGAGGAGCAGGAGGAGGATGAGTTTTTGCGACATGGAGAGACCCTGAAATCTGAAATAAAGTATAACGGTTTTGCGGAAGCGGCTACGGAGTCAGGAGTAAATAAACTCCGCCGAGAGGGTGGCGCTGGTGTTGGCGGTGAGGCGGACCCAATGGGCGGAGAAGCCGGCGGGGAAGACGTGGTGGGCGTAACGGGAGAGGGTGATCTTTTCATAGGGGACCCAGGAGCCGTTGCCGAGGAAGTCGATTTCGATGGCGATCGTGGTGGTTTTGTTGGTGGAGAGGTGAAGGACTTTTTGGCCGAAGCCGGTCATGAGAAAGGGGTCGGAGGGGGTGTTGGCGGCGATGGGGGTATTGCGCCAGGGGCCGCCCCAGCCGGAGGGTTTGCCCCATTGCCAGAGGTCGTCGGATTTGCCGAACCAGATGCCGGATTGGGGTTGGCCGACGTAGCGGTTGTTGTCGTTGTTGGGTGAGGTTTGGTTGCCGGCGAGGGCGAGGAGGCCGCGGAAGGCGGTGAAGTCGGGGATGATGCGGAGGTGGTTGCAGATGGGTTTGACGCCCCAGATGGCGTTTTCCCAGGCGATGGGTTGGAGTTCATAGAAGAGGCCGTGGATATCCATGAGGTAGTGTTCGGTTTCCACTTCGCGGATGCGCATCCATTCGGTTTGCCAGGCGTGGTTGTGAACGTGTCCGCCTTTGGGGAGGCGGTAGCGCTGCCATTTGCCTTTGACGAGGGCCCAGAGTAGGACGGAGCATTCGTCCCAGCCGGTGCAGAAGATGACGTTGCCCATGTTTTCGCGGCCCATGCATTCCATGTGGGGTTTGCGGGAGAGGATGTTCCATTTGGCGCCGTCGAATTCGGCGAGGCCGGGGTCTTCTTCGCCGAATTCGTAGAAGCCGTTGTTGGCGACGACGAGGCGGCCTTGGCCGGTGAAGGCGCCCTTGAAGTGGGCGCGGCGTTTGCGGCCGAGGCGGGCGGTGAGGTCGTCGAGGAGGCGGACTTTGAGGGTAGAGACGTCGACTTCGTAGAGTTCGCCTTCCATGCCGAGCATGTAGACGAGGTTGGCGGGATCCTTGAGATGGGTCATGGTTCCGGTGAGGCGGACGTCTTTGAGGGCTTCGAGGAAGCGCCAGTTGCCTTTGGCGTCGATGGCGTAGGGGCCGATGAAGGCCTGGGAGGATTCTTTGTGGAGGTAGCGGTTGGCGTGGGTGCCGTTGTGTGTGTGTACCTGCTCGGTTTTGAGGTTGGAGTCGATGCGGTAGAGGGCGAGGCCGGTGCCGGTGGCGGCTTTATGAGAGTTGTAGGTGACGGCCCAGAGGGCATCGGCCCAGGGCATGAGGGCTCCGACGCCGCACTCGGAGCGGGAGGGGATGGCGTCGGATTTGAGGCCGACATTGGGAAGGTTGGCGGTCTGCTGGGCGGAAAGAGTGGCGGCGCCGAGGAGGGCGGCCAGAGATTGGCGGCGGGAAAGGGACATAGAGCTGCGACTGTACAGCAAAAGCGGAGGATTGTGCCGTGCCGATATTGTTGCTCTAGGAAGGTGAGTGGGGTGAATGAGTTGCGGGGCGTTACAAGAACGTTATAAGTTGGCCGTGGCATGTTGATTCCAGCAGCGGACAAGCAGCGGGTGGTGGCGGAGTTGCTCGAGAGCGACACATTCCGGCGCGCTGAGCAGATGAAGCGGCTGCTGCGTTATCTGGTGGAGCAGGAGGAGGCGGGACGAAGCCATGCGGTGACAGAGTACGAACTGGGGGTTTCGGCGCTGGGGCGGCGGGATGATTTTTGTCCGGAGACGGATTCGAGCGTGCGGACGCGGCTGCACGGATTGCGGCAGAGGTTGGAGGAGTATTACGCGGGGCGGGAGGGTTGGCGGCTGGAGGTGCCCAAGGGGAGCTACCGGCCGGTGTACGTCAAGGTAGGCGGGGAGGAGAGGCCGGGGGCGGCTGGGGGCGGCGGGGGCCGGCGGTGGATAGTGGCGGGGGTAATGGGGCTGGTGGTGGCTGTCGCCGCAGGGGTTTTGCCGCGGGAGAGCGCGATGGAGAGGTTGTGGCAGCCGGTGGTGGGGGCGGGGGTGAAGCCGGTGTTGCTGGTGGGGCAGCCGATGCATGTGTGGGTGCGGGATATCCAGGGGCAGGCGGAGCAGGCGCTGGATTATCCACACTTTCCGGACGCGCTGCCGGAGTCGGAGTCGTTTCGCCGGTACTGGAAGCCGCGGACGAGTGAGGGGGCGCGGCTGGTGTTACACCCCAGCCCGAACGCGACCCTGTGGGGGGATGCGGTGGGTGCGGCGTGGGCGTCGCGGTTTCTGGGCCAGCGGATGTTGCCTGCCGAGATGGTGCCGGAGTCGACTTTGCGAAGTGAGGTGGCGTTGAAGGGCAAGCCGGTGCTGGCTTTTGGGCGGCCGGAGTACAGTCCGGCCATCGGGCGCTATCTGCGCGCGGCGGGGGGCTATCAGGTGGGGATGGTGAATGAGTTGCGGCGGTATGCGATTCACCGGGGAGCGGAGCGTTATGTGAACGAGCTGGGGTCCAACGAGACGAACCACGGACTGGTGACGGTGATGCGGGATGGGGTGGCGCGGGTGATGATATTTTCCGGGATCACGTCGGATGGGTCGGCGGCGGGGATTGAGTATTTGACCGAGGAGCGGGCCGTGGGGGAGCTTTGGGAGAAGCTGCGGGAGGAGGGTTATGGGGAGTGGCCGGCGGTGTTTCAGGTGGTTTTGAAGATCAGTTCGAGTGATGGGTATGCGATGGCGGCGCGCTATGAGAGGCACGTGGTTTTGCAGCGATAGAGCGGGGGTTGGGGAACCTGTCTGAGGGCGTTTGGCGCGGGCGGGGGTGGCAACGGGCGCGGCCTACTCCTATTGCGAGTCCACGGATCTGATTGTGATGGCGTTCTTGAGGGAGGCGCTCGCGGCGGCGGCGGAGCCCGGTAAGGGGACGACTCTCGACAGCCGGCTGCGGCAGGACATTCGGGCGAAACTCGATCTGTTTGGTCCCCACCGAAGCGTCCCGCGGGCGCTGCTGCGCGACGGCCCGGATCCGGCGTCGCCGCTGTCCCTGCTTGGGCAGGGAACGAAGCCGATTCGCGAGGCGGATATCGCGTGGTTGGCGAAGATGGTGGCCGACCAGGGCATCTCGAAGGACCTGGGGCCGCAGTTGCCGGCCGGGCGGTGGATGTACGATGCGGGGATCGTGCTGTTCGGGTTGATTGACGAGTCGGCGGGGCAGCAGCGGACCGGCGATCGTCTGCGGGCGAGTGCCAAGGCGGTGGCGTTGATTGAGGGTGTGCGGAGCGTGGGTTGAGGTCGGTATGCGGATTTTCCATTTGCTGGTTCTGCTGGTGGCTCTGTTGGTGGGTTGCTTGTGGGCGATCTCCTCCAGGCTTTACGGGCTGACGCGATTCCAGGCGATTCCGGTGCAGACTGGCGCCGTGGTGGTTGCCTGCCTGGACCCGGACTCGTATGGGGACGCGGGGGTGGTGGGAAGTGCGGCGGGGTCGTTTCTGCTTCTGTTCGTGGGGTTCGAGGGGTTGATTTGCCTGTTCCTGGCGGTGCCGTTGACGGCTGGTTGCGGTGCGGTTGGTGGGCTGGTCTATCGATGGTTCAGGGAGCGGTTCGCCTCGGGAGCGACGGCCGTGCTGCTGCTTTTGCCCCGGCCGGCGGGTACATTGAACCACGACCTGGGGGCCAAGGCGCCACTGCATCGGGTGGTGACGGCGGTGGAGGTGGACGCTCAACCGGCCGCCGTGTGGCCGGTTGTGATTGCGTTTCCGAAGGTCGAAAAGCCGCCGGAGAGTAGTTTTTCCGGGCCGGGGTGGCTTATCCGGTGCAGGCGCGGATCGAAGGGGCATCGGGGCCGGGGGCGGTTCGCTATTGTCAGTTTTCGACGGGTGATTTCGTGGAACCGATTGAGATTTGGGATGCGCCGCGGTTACTGGCGTTTCGCGTGACGCACAATCCGCCGCCGATGCGGGAACTGACCTTCCACAACAACATTCAGGCGCCGCATTTGCATGGGTTCCTCGAAGCAAAGCGGGGGCAGTTCCGGCTGATTCCGCTGGATGGGGGGCGCCGCACTCGATTGGAAGGGACAACGACATACCGGCACGGCCTTTATCCTGACTTCTCCTGGGCGCTGTGGGCCGATGGGCTCATTCATCGCATCCACGAGCGGGTGTTGCGGCATATTCGCGACGAGGTGATGCGGTTTCAAGCAGGGGGTGGGGCGGCGTCCGGCGCGGCTCCGATGGCCCCTTGAGGATTGGCGTAGGCGGGACGGATCGTGACGGGCGGCGGAATGGACGGTTTACAGTAGAGGGAGAAGAAGATCCATGTCTGAACCAACTGCCCATTCGCTGCCGGCGGCTCTTCCCGCGGTGCCTCTCACCATTGAAGGCGCCTGGGTGCTGCATTTGATGTACCGGATCGACCGGACCCGGTGGAACGCGCTCGACAACCTGAGTCGGCGCGACATTTTGCGAGAGTTTGCCGCCGATTTGCGGTATGCCCAAAGCCGGGAGGATGGGCAGACGGCGGCCTACGCGATGGTGGGCAAGGGCGACCTGATGCTGATCTACTTTCGCGAATCGCTGGCGGCTCTACAGGAGGCGCAGCGGGACTTTTTGCGGACTTCGCTGGCCGGCTATCTGACGCCGGTAGCCGATTACACGTCGGTGGTGGAGTTGGGTCTCTACGAGTCGTCGGTGAAGACGTTCCGGTCGCTCGAGGACAAGGGGCTGGCGCCGCACTCCGAGCCGTGGCAGGCGGCGGTGCAGGAGACGCTGGAGCGGCAGGCGGAGGCGATGGCGCCGCGGTTGTATCCGCGGCTGCCGGAGAGCCAGTATGTCTGCTTTTATCCGATGGACCGGCTGCGGGGAGAGGACAAGAATTGGTACACGGTGTCGATTGAAGAGCGGGCGCGGATGATGCACGAGCACGGGATGGTGGGCCGGCGCTATGCGGGGACGGTGAAGCAGATTATCACCGGATCGATAGGTCTGGACGATTGGGAGTGGGGGGTCGATCTCTTTTCAGACGATCCGGTGGTGTTCAAGAAGCTGATTTATGAGATGCGTTTTGACGAGGTGAGCGCCGTGTATGCGAAGTTTGGGAAGTTCTATGTCGGGGTGCGTTGCCAGCCGGAGGAGGTGGAGGAGAAGTTGATGGGTTAGGCTGGGGCGGCGCTTCGCCGTGCCAAGGTAAATTGGTATACTTCGCCTGATGCCGGAGACTTCTTTCCAACTGCCCCGCATGGTGCGGGTAAAACAAAATTTTCCTGACCGCGCTTTGGCGGATGTGCCTGGTTCGGTAGCCGAGGCGCTACGCACGGCCGGATTGTCCGGGCGGGTGAAGCCGGGCGCCCGCGTGGCGATCGGGGTGGGTAGCCGGGGCATCACGAACATTGATTTGATCGTGAAGGCGGTGGTGGGTTACTGGCAGGAGGCTGGTTGTCAGCCGTTCATTTTCCCGGCCATGGGCAGTCACGGCGCGGCGACGGCGGAAGGGCAGGCGCACGTGCTGGCCAACTATAAGATCACGGAGGCGACCATGGGTTGTCCGGTGATCAGTCAGCTCGAAGTGGTCTCACTGGGACGGGACGCGAACGGCATTGAAGCCTTCCTCGACAGAGAGGCCTACGGGGCCGATGGGGTGATGCTGGTCGGGCGGGTGAAGTGGCATACCGACTTTGCGGGCGAGATTGAGAGCGGCCTGTTCAAAATGATGGCGATTGGGTTGGGCAAATTCGCCGGGGCGCAGCGGTACCACACCTATGCTTATAAGTTGGGTTTGGGGCACGTGATCCGGAGTGTGGGCCGGCAGGTATTGCAGTCGGGAAAGATTCTGGGTGGCCTGGCGGTATTGGAGGATGCCTATCACCACACGGCGCATGTGGAAGCGGTGCCGGTGGAGACGATGGAGAAGCGTGAGGAGGAACTGCTCGCGCTGGTGAAGAGCTGGATGGGGCGGGTGCCGTTTGACCTGGACATTCTGATGCTCGACGAGATTGGCAAGACGATCTCCGGGGCGGGCATGGACACGAAGGTGGTGAACCGGAGCGTAAGCGGGGAGTCGAATCCTTGGCCGGGTCCGCGGTTTGAGCGGATTTATCTGCGGGATCTTTCGAGCAAGAGCTATGGCAACGCGGTGGGGTTGGGCATGGCGGATATTGTCCATGACCGGTTGCTGGCGAAGGTGGATTGGACGCCGACGCGGATTAACTCGTTGACGGCGTCGACGCCGGGCGCGATCCGGACGCCGATTCATTTTGGGAGCGACTATGAGTGTTTACGGACTCTGTGGCCAACGGTTGGCAAATTTGACGACAGCACGGTCACTGTGGGGTGGATCAAGAACACGATGGAGTTGACTCCGCTGGCGCTGAGCGAGAATCTGCTGCCGGAGATTGCCAAGCTCCCGCTATTGACGGTGATTAGCGATCCGGAGCCGATTGAGCTGGATCCGCAGGGCAATTTCCTGACCTCGCTGTTTGGCGTGGAGGATTTGACGGGAGCGCGGCATTAGGCCGAGGCGATTGACCGGAGACCGGTAGTTGGTGGGAGGTGATGGGGGCACACCTGTCGACCGGATGGGCCGACCGGATGGACGGGCCGCTCTAGTCTATTCCTAACTGGGGACGCGCTTTGGTGTGGTCTGCTTCCGGAAAGGGTGTGGTCTGCTTCTGGAGAGAGTTTGTGGTTCGGCTTGGCAAAAGGAAGACCGGTCTGGCTTCGTGTGGTGGAGGGCGGGGCGAGGACAGTGGCGCAAAGAAGACCGCGGGTCGACGCAGAGTGCGTTCGACCCGCGACTTATGTTGTTCGGTTGATACCCTAGCTCCCTTGGGACGCGGCCCGGGTCATGGTAGACGCGACCCTTGAGAATACCGTGCTGACGGAGGTTGAAATGCTGGGCAGGATAGCCCCTGCTGCAACAGCCACGAACCCTGCCATCAGCGCATATTCGATCAGGTCCTGCCCTTTCTTGTCCCTAAGAAGCTTTATTCTTAGACGCATAACCCTTGGCAGGGTCATAAGCTTAGCTTCCTTGGGCAGCGGCGGCGGTCATCGTGGAGGCGACTCTCGAGAAGATGGTGCTGACCGAGGTGGCTACGCCGGGCATGATGGCGCCGGCGGCAACGGCCACGAAACCAGCCATCAACGCGTATTCAATGAGGTCTTGGCCCTTGACGTCCTTCCAGAGCTTAGCCCGCAAGACAAAATTCTTAAAACGATTCATTGTAGTATTTTCCTCTCCGTGCAACATGAGAATATGATTCAGTTGCTACTAGTAAGTTAACATTTGGGGGTGGGGCCTCCAATCAGTAGGACTACCTAGTTGAAACCGGAATTCTACTCAGGTTCTAGCCTAACAAGGTAGGCCCCCCGTCTATGCCGGGGAGGCATGCGCAGTTTGACAATTCCGGGAGTCGATCGGGGAAACTTCGAAGCGTGAGCCGCCAAGCACACGATAAGGAGAAAACCCGATGGACGAGAATGAAAGTTTAAGCCATACGAAGTGGGACTGCGAATATCACGTGGTGTTCATCCCGAAATGCCGCCGGAAAGTTTTGTATGGGCAGTTGAGGCGAAACTTGGGAGAAGTGTTCCGGCGATTAGCCGCGCAACGAGCATGCCGGATCGAAGAAGGGCATTTGATGAGTGACCACGTACACATGATGATCGCGATACCGCCGAAGTATTCGGTGTCGCAGGTTGTGGGGTACATCAAGGGGAAGAGCGCGATTCCTGTCGCGCGAGTCTACGGAGAGCGGAAGCGCAACGTCGTAGGGCAACACTTCTGGGCGCGCGGTTACTTCCTGTCGACCGCGGTGATCCGCGAATACATTCGGAACCAGGAGAAGGAAGATGAACGAATGGACCAGTTGAAACTGGACTATTGAACCGCCACCGTAATGGTGGCTAACCTCAAGCGGAGGTCGCGTTAGCGACCCCGCAAAGCCGCTTTGAGCGGCTCACGAAATAAGGCCCCCGGCTTTGCCGGGGGATACTTGCTACTACTGTGTCAGATATATGATACGCTCTTGGCGTGGCCCCGCAACCTTCCCCCGCGCCAGGCCCACGCGAGCAGCGTCTTGCCACCTACCTTCAGGGTCTGGCGCAAGCGGCAGGACACCGAGATCGGCATCAGCCCTTAACCAGCTACTGCCTCGGCCTCCTCTTGCCCGGAGAACGCAAAAGCGTGGAGCCCATGGCCGCCCGTCTTGACCCGGATCCGTCTTGATCCAGATAATGTCCAGCGCGCTCACCAGTCCCTGCACCATGT
>JAPKZB010000083.1:39269-47857 GCA_026393985.1 Acidobacteriota bacterium | reverse complement strand
CTTTCTTGGCCGCACTTCCAGAAGTCAGACACGGCCTCACACCGTTTTAACCCAGTATTGGCGGGCTCGACCAGGCTACCGCAACGAAAGACCCCAGACAGCCCAAGCCGCCCGGCGGGGGCCCTGTGCATAATTCAGGTGAAACCCTCTCCATCCACGACCCTCAAAATGACCCAATCCCAGTTCCTGTTTCAATTCCTCATAGTCGCGCTCGATAATCCAGCGATGTTTGGCCACCTTGACCAGTTCGGCGAGCGTGGACGCGGGATGCAGTGTCGAAAGCCAATATTTAGTGGGTTCCGGCTCATCTTTGGGCCATTCCAGTAAAAGCCATTGTTCCCGGTGCGGTTCGCTGCACTCGAAGTCGCGATGGGCCGGTCGGACACGGACGCAGGCGAACCGGGACCGCCGGGTCTTCTTCGTTCCTTCGCGCCAAGTGGTGTTCTTCCATGCTCCAACCGACAATTCCTGCGCAATTTGCAACGCGGTCGCGGGTTGATGGGAAGGGCTCCGCTGCCGTAGCTTCGGTGGCCTGCCGGTGTTCTTCTTGGGCTTTGGCGGTAGTGGTTCCTCGCCGGGTCGCCACAAGCTCACTGTCGATTGGATTCCCACGGCATATTCGATCTCCATTGCCGTCAGTGCTTCGCGGAACTTGGTATCGTTGCCATAGTCCGCGTCGGCGACTACGGGAGCAGGGGGAAGGCCAGACTCCTTGGCTCTTTGAATCTGCTCGAGGGCCATCAACGGTTTGGTGCGGAATTCAACCTCGGTGGGAACGCCAGCGGTTTGGCGACGCTTGCTGTCTTCGGTCCAACTGACGGGCAGGTACAACTCGAAGGCGACGGGTAGACTGGCCGACTCGGTACTGACCGACAGACTTACCGCGACCCGGCAATTATCCTGTTTCCCGACCTGTCCGCAGTACTGCCGATCGACACCAACTGAATGCCGTCCCTTCTTGGGGAAACCGGTGTCATCGACAATCCAGGCCACAATCGGATTCTTCTGCGTCATCGCCGGAAGTACGCGCTGCCAGATGCGTTCGATGACCGCTTGGTCACTCCACGCCGCGTCGGCAACGAGGTGGTGCAAGGATTGGTGCATGCGCCGTGTTGTTTCTGGAGCTAGCCGCGCCGCCATCGGTTCAATGCTCCTCCGTTCTCCGGGCAGCAGAAGACCAGTGCAATAGTTCTTCAACGGCTGATGCCGGTCGCGGTGCCCCGTCGCTTGCGCCAGATCATTCAAATAGGCGGCGAGGCGGTTTTCTTGTGGACCTGGCGCCGGGGGAGGTTGCGGGGTCACCTCAATAGATTGTCATATTATTAACATAGTCGTACTAGGGCGATCGACCTAATCGAAGGTACGTCGCTGCTATGACCTTTGTCCTAAGTACTTTTTCTTTCTTTACTTACGAGCCATTTACAGGCACTCCATAGTAAGCTCCGGGTATGGGCTTTTTCGGCCGTTACGTAATCCTCCTGGGCTGCCTCGGCAGCACGGCGAGCGCCATTACAATCCACAACACCTCCTCGCCTAGCTATCTGACCGGAAATAGCGCCTACACCGGGGTGGCGAGCATTGTCGGCACCCTCAGCGCGGGTGGTGGATTCGGCTGTACCGGCGCTTTGATCGCACCCACGGTGGTCATCACGGCGGGCCACTGTACGGCGACGGCCAACCAATGGAATGTCACCTTCGAAACTGCTTCGGGTATCGCGACGATTGGCGTTACCAGCGCGGAGCTTCACCCGCTGTATGCCAACCGCGCGTCGAACCCGAATATTCAGCAGTTTGATGTCGCGCTGCTGCGCCTGGCCATTCCCGCCCCGCTCGATGCGGCAATCTACACGCTTGCCGACGGGACGCTGCCGCTCACGTTCGGCTACACGACCGGCACGGTGGTCGATCAGGTCGGCTACGGCTTGGGCGGCAACCCGTCCGGTGCGCTGACCAGCGGGGTACGGCGGCGGGCCGGCAACCAGCTTTTGGGAATTCTGGGCGGCGAAGCGGATCAAGCTCTGGTCACCGCGCACGACTTCTCCTCACCCTTTGAACCGCCCAGTTTCGGCATCATCGCGGCGGGCGACTCGGGTGGTCCGATGTTTGTCAATAACAAGATCATTGGCATCGCCTCGGCCAGTACGGTCCCGGCGGTCAGCTCCGGGACCTACACCAGCCAGGTTTATTACGGGATCCACACCAACGTCTACGAACCGCTGACCCGCCAATGGCTTGCGAGCGCGATGATCAGCACCCCGGAGCCGGAAAGCTATCTGCTCCTAGCCAGCGGACTGACCTTCTTGGCGCTGCTCCGCCGCCGGGTATAAGTTATACTGACTCTCCGGCGCACACCGCCCGGTGTTGCAACGCCTCGGGCACCCGCTCGCGCGTGGCTGCATACACGAGAATGTTGCCTTTCTCCGGCATGTTCAAAGCGGGAAAAGGCCGCGCCAGCGGCTCGTACTCCGTCAGCGCCAGGTACTTGAGCAGGCCGTAGATTCTGGTGTGCCCGGGCACCACGATCTCGCACTCCTGCGAACGGAATCGTACGCCGATGCCCCGCCGGTGCAGCGCCCGCGACTGCGTCGCCAAGGCGCGGATAGCGTCTTCAAACGCTTCGCTCTGCCAGCCGCCCAGGTCGAGCCACAACTCCACATCCTGCTCCTGTTCGACGGCGTACTCGCGCAGATGCATCTCGCCGTGCCGCGCCGACGAACGCCAGTCGATGTGCCGGGCGTCGTCCTCATACCGGTACAGCCGCAACTGGTGAAACTCGGTGCCGCGGCCTTGCTGCCGCGCCTCGGCTTCGGCCAACAGTTCGGCAAACAGGCGATTGGCCAGGTGGCGCTCCTCGAGTTCCGGATACACCAGCACCTCGGCCAGCAGCGTCACCGCAGCCCGGCGCTCGGCAAAGCCGAAAGGAAACCGCGAGGAGAAGGAAAAGCCGTTCTCCCGGTAGCGGCCGCGCCGGGCAAAGTACACCTCCGCATCGAAGGCGACCACCTCGCCCGGCGCGATGAGAGGAATAAACACCGCCGTCCGCAGGCCATTCTCGTTGGCGCTCGCCAGGCGCAGGGCGAAGCTGGGAAACCAGCTTTTTGTGTTCCGGATCACGAATCGGCCCGAGGCGCTCGCCCGCGCAAACAGGTGTTCCGGCGGCTCGAACTCCACTTCGAGACCAGCCAGCGTCAACCGGTTCAGGTTGCCGCTCACAACCAGAGTCGCCAGCAGCGCGGACAGAATCAGAAAGATCAGATTGTTGGCGGAAAGAAACGCCCCGATGCCGGTGAGCAGAATCGTAATCGTGAACCACAGCCCGGCACGGGTGATACGCAGCGCAATCCGGGGCCGGAGAGCGCGCTGGACAGCCCGGGCCCAGCCGATGGCCACAGCGCCGGGACCGGCGTCCTGTGCGTGTTTAACTCCCTGCCAGAACCGGCGCATGGCTTCAGGATGACACAGCGCGCAAAGGCAGACGCCGCCAGTACCAGACCAACAGCAGCGCCACCACAATCAACCCCAATGACAGACCGGCCCACAGACCGGCGGCGTCCATGCCGCGGGCGAAACAGAGGTAGTAGCCGAGCGGCAGGCCGAGCGCCCAGTGGCCGGCGAGGTTGGCCACCATTGGCAGCCGCGTCTCGGCCGCCCCGCGCAGGACCCCGGTGGCCGCCACCTGCAGGCCGTCGAAGAGCTGAAACACCGCCGCAATGCGCAGCAGCCCGATTCCGATGGCCAGCAGCTCCGGATCGCTGGTGAAAGCCCCCAGCAACCAGTGCGGCGCGAGGGCGAAGACGAGTCCAGCCAGCGACATAAAGCCACCCGCAAAGCCGAGCGCCACCCAGCCCGCCCGCTTCGCCTCGGCCGCTTCGCCCCGGCCCAACGCCTGCCCCACGGCCACCGCCCCGGCCGAGGAGATGCCCAGGGGCACCATGAACGTCAGGCTCGCCAGGTTCAAGGCAATGTGGTGCGCCGCCAGCGAGGCGGTGGAGAGCCGTCCCGCCAGCATGGTCGCGGCGCCGAAGACGGCAATCTCCAAACCGATCTGCCCCGCCGCCGGAGCGCCCAACCGCAGCAACTCCCGCAGATCGGCCGCCCGCGGCCCGGCCCAGCGCATTCCCCGACTCCACAACCCCGTCACATCGTCCCACCGCGTCGCCGCCAGCAGCCACCCGGCCAGAAACAGCCGCGCGGCGGCCGTGGCCCACCCCGATCCCGTCACCCCAAACGCCGGCACGCCCCAGGCGCCGTGGATCAGGACAGCGTTGGCCGCCGCATTGATCCCGTTGGCCAGCACCAGGGCCACCATCACCGGCCGCACCCGGCCCGTCGCCTGCAGAAATCGGCGGAGAGCGGCGTACAGCAGCAGCGGCAGCGTGCCGGCCGAAAGCGCGCCGATGTAGGGCTCGGCCAGCGCCCGGACCGGCTCCTGCACCCCGATCCAGTGCATGAGCCCCGGCAGGCTCAGCGCCATCAGCATGGTCGGCGGCGTCAGAAAGAGCGCCAACCATACACCCTGCCGCAGATACCGGTTGGCCTCCGCCGCCCGCCCCGCACCGAAGGCCTGCGCCACCAGCGGATCAAGCCCAAGCAGCAAACCGAGCGAGAAGATGCCGAAGGTGTCATAGAGGATGTTGGCCACCCCGACGGCGCCAATCGCCTCTTTACCGAGAGGCGCCACCATGATCGTGTCCACCAGCCCCATCGACATCCAGCCGAGTTCGGCAATAATAATGGGCCAGGCCAAAGCGGCCATGCGGAGCACATGGCCGCGAATCGAGAGCATCTGCTCCAGAGTAGCAGCCTAGAAGAAGCGCACCGAATAGCTGATGGAGACGCCCCGGCCAATCTCCGGCGCCACTTCCTTGATGAAGGAGAGATGATTCCGGTAAAGCCGGTTGCCCGTGTTGAAGACGTTTACGCCGAACAGGTGAACCGTATGCTGCGTGGTCACCGTGTAGGCTCCGCGCAGATTGAACAACGCAAAGCCGGCAGTCGGCGATTCGGTGGTAAACGTCCGGGTCTGCTGGTTGACCAGCACCGCCTCCGGCGCCAGGCTCCAGCGTCCCGCCCGCAGGTCCAGACCCACCCGGCCGCGCACCGGCGGAATCCGCGGCAGCGGCGTTCCCAAACCGGTCAACTCGGCGTTGACGGTGTCGAAGCCCAGGTTCAACCACACGTTGCGGTGTAGCCCGGCTTGCAAGCGGCCATCGACGCCCATGTAGCGGGAGTTCGCCTGCGCATACTCAGCCTCCAGTAGCCCGTCCTTCTCCTCCCCGGTGGGCGCCAGGAAGACGAAGTCCCGCATCCGGTAGTAAAAATAGTTCAACTCGGCCCGCACGCGGTTCGTGGTGTGCCGCAGCGACACATCGAGGCCATCGCCCCGTTCGCGCCGCAGTTTCGCGCTGCCAATCTCGTAGGTCAGATTGCCCAGATGAGGCCCTCTGGCGTATAACTCCTCAATCGCCGGAGCGCGGTAGGAGTGGTTGTAGTTGGCCACGAACACCCCGCCATCCCACACTGAGGCATTGATGCCCGCCGAAGCCGACAGGCCGGTAAACGACCGGCTCGCCAACCTCTCGGGCCGGAAGCGGTTGTTCTCAAGACGGGCGCCCACCTGCATCCGCACCCGGTCTGAGATCGTCAGCGTCTCCACCGCGAAGCCAGCCAGGGCATTCTGGACCACGGGCGGGGTGATCGCCTCGGCGCCAATCGCCTTGTAGTCCCGGCGCAGTCCCCACCCGCCAAAACTGCCCGACAAACGGCCCGACCGCCGCTGCTCGAACACCACCCGATAATCGGACTGTTTGTTATAGAACCGGTTCTCGATCTCGCCCCCAGCCACCTCGTTATGGCGCCAGTCGGTGTAGTTGTAGCTGTACTGGAGCCCCTCAATCGGCCGGTTCAGATTCCGGTACCCACCCGCCAACCGCACCCCCTGCCGGGTGAAAGGCAGCCGTACCGACTCATGACTATGCCCGTGCTCGTCCGCAGCGGCCGCCTTCGGCGTCTTCGCCTCATCTTCATGATGCTCCTCGATGGCTGCGTTCGGCACCTGGTAGGTCCCACGCTGCGTGTTATACGACACGTTAAACCACGAACGCTCCCCGTACCGCGCTACCCCGCCCTGCCCCGAGTACGTGCGCGCCGCCGAGTTGAAAATCCGCTCCTCCGGCGTGCGGTAGTCCGCGGTCCGCTGCCCGCCCGACCCCATCCGGAACACCCACCGGCCCACTCCGTAGTCGAGCCCCGCGCTGCCACCGTGCAGTCCATTGTTGGTCCCGCCAATCCCCGAAAGGTATCCATGCAAACCCTCGTGCCCGGCGTTCTGGGCCTCATGATGACCGGTAATCATGTTCACCACCCCGCCGACGGCGTTCGAGCCGTACAGCAGCGTTGCCGGCCCCCGCACCACCTCCACCCGCTCTAACCCCTGCGGATCGAGCGGCTCGCCATGGTCCCCGGACTGGCTCGACAGCGAACCGGTCCGGACGCCGTCCTGCATGATCAATACCCGGTCGCCGTCAAAGCCGCGCAGCACCGGACGCCCGGTGCCCGGCCCGAAGCTCCGCTTCGCCACGCCGGGCTGCCCGTCAAGCACATCGCCGAGCGACGACGCCGCCTTGGTGGAAAGCTCGAGCGTATCGAGCGACGCCACCGAACTGAAGGCCTCCACGGTCGTCTCCGGCCGCCCCGACGCCGTCACCGTAATCTCCTGCCGCAGCGGCGAAATCGCCAACACAAAATCGGCCGTCGCCATCCCGCCTGCCGTCACCGTCACCACCATTCGGTCCCCGCTCAGGCCGTTCACCGTCGCCACCAACGTGTACCGGCCCGCCGGCACCTCCGCCAAACGGTACTTACCGTCATCATCAGACTCCACCACGCGCCCAAGCGGCACCAGCAGCACCGAAGCGTGATGGACCGGTTTACCTGTTGCCGCCAGCGTCACGGTGCCCGAGACGCTACCAACGGAAAAAGAGGCTTGGGCGCCCAGCTCCAGGGAAAAGATCAGGCCGAACAAAAAGACTTTCAAAGGTCGCACCCGGTAATGATAAAACACTATCGACAAATTGACAACCCCAAGCGCGTCGCTACACCTTACGCCGCCGGCCACTCCTTACCGCAAGGCGGACAGCTCTTCCGGTGCGCCGCCTTGCCGTTTCGCCCCAACTCTTCGGCAAACCCGCTCGCCAGCCACCCGTTGTCAAGGTCCCGATGCCCCACCCCATCGACTCCGAAATGCCCGGAAACACCTGCGGCTAGGCATCACGCTCGACGGCGTACAGTAATGTCGCGGTGTACACCGCCATCGCCACCACCATCGCTACGACCAGTGCCACAACGTCGAAAAACTGCTCCCAGGGGCTCGCCTGCTGCCCCGGTGCAAGCGGCTCATACCGCTTCCGGCGCCAACGCAACATCTCCGGATTGTCACAACGCGGCCCCGCTCCACACGCAACCGGCCGGACAATTTGGCCCATTTCCTTCCCCCGTGGACAACTTGCCCGCTGCGTGAGGGACAGTTTGTCCCATTACGCGCGATAGCAGTACCTGCGCCCTACCCACCTAGTACTTCCCTTCGCCTACCGGCAAAAACCTGCCAGTACGCAGGGGCCAAAGGGCCTATAGTCCAGTAAGTGTACTCTTTTGAACCCTTTGCACTATTCGTCCAAACTAAAGCGAATCGAATACTAGACCCATGACAGCCAGACGACTACGCCACTTCCTGAAGCTCTTCGGATTGATTGGCATGACAGTTGCTACAGCAAGAGGAGTGACGATGGCCTACGACAACTCGGTGCCGGCATTGTTTGAGCAGGTTAATCTCCTCTTCGATAATCAGAACCTGAATATCTACGCCGGGCAAATCGGCGTGCGCTTCGATTCGGGGGTAACCGGACTGTTGTTCTGCGCCGATCCCTTCGTCGCCCTGTACGTCGAAGCCGTGGCGATCACTTTACTCAGCCCTGGCAATGTCAACCGTGGTGATCGCTTGAGTTGGATGTACGACTTCTACGCGCCCACCATTACACAGGGCTGGCAAGCGGCCGCCTTTCAACTCGCTGCCTGGGACGTTGTCAGCGATGGCGACGACGGCTTCTCCGCCGGCCGCGTCCAGGCCAGCAGCACGACCAACGCAACCATTCTCAGCGCCGCTGCGGCTCTGGTCTCCACCAGTCAGGGCCAATCCAGCGGCACCGGCATCTTCTACCAGCCAACCGCCGGCCCGCAGTTTTCGCAAACACTCTTCCGTTCCGCGGATTATTCCGTACCCGAGCCCGGCACTTATCTGCTCATGAGCGCCGGTCTCGGTCTACTGGGCACGCTGTCCCGCCGAGCAAAATTGGTTTCCTAGCCGTTCTGGCAGCAACGTCCTCTCCTGATTTCCTCCGTTTGCCGCATCCAGTAACTTCGGATGCGGCCTTTTTTTTGGCCGGAGTAGTTCTGCAGGCTGAGTGTGTCTTAGGAGCACACAGGCCGGGCACCAACGGGCGAGGAACGCGCCCCTCCCGCCGGGCCGAAGCGAGTCCGTTGTGCGCGGTTTCAAAAAAAGCGCACAGGCCGCGCAGGCCCGGCACCAACGG
>JAPKZB010000083.1:0-39203 GCA_026393985.1 Acidobacteriota bacterium | reverse complement strand
GGAACACGCCCCGCCCGCCGGGCCGAAGCGAGTCCGTTGTGCGCGGTTCCAAAAAAAGCGCACAGGCCGCGCAGGCCCGGCACCAACGGGCGAGGAACACGCCCCGCCCGCCGGGCCGAAGCGAGTCCGTTGTGCGCGGTTTCAAAAAAGCGCACAGGCCGCGCAGGCACGGCACCAACGGGCGAGGAACGCGCCCCACCTGCCGGGCCGAAGTAAGTCCGCTGTGCGCGTTCCTCAAAAGAGAAGGGCCTGGTCCAGATCGGCGCAGATATCCTCGGCCGCCTCGATCCCCACCGAAAGCCGCACCAGCGAATCACGAATCCCCATTCGCTCCCGCTGCCGGGGGCTCAAGTCCCGGTGCGAAGCCATCTTCGGGTAGAGCATCATCGAATGCACATCGCCGAGCGAAGTCGCCTTCACCACCAGCCGCAGCCGATTCATGAAGGCAAACACCTCCGGCGTGCCGGCGTCTTTCAGCTCAAACGCCACCATGGCGCCAAACTGCCCCGCCGGCAGCAGGCGCGCAATCGTCGCCGCGTCGACATGCGCCGGGTCGTCCAGATAGTAAACCCGCTCTACCCGGGCATGCCCCCGCAGAAACTGTGCCACCGCCGCCGCATTCGCGCACTGCCGCTCCATTCGTAGCGGAAAGGTCTTGATGCCCCGCATCGACAGGTAGGCCTCAAACGGACCCAGCGTAGGCCCCGCCGTCCGCGACATCTGCCGCAGCATGGGCAGGTGCGCCTCATCGGCCGTCACCGACCCGCCCATCACGTCGCCGTGACCCGACAGATACTTCGTCAGCGAGTGAACCACCATGTGGGCGCCGAGTTCAAGCGGCCGCACCAGTAGCGGCGTCGCGAACGTATTATCAACAATCAGCGGCACATCGGCCTCGCGGCAGATGCGCGCAATCTCGTCGAGCGGTCCCACCCGCAGGACGGGATTGGAGACGGTCTCCATCAGCACGCAGCCGGGCTTTTCGGTTTCAATCGCCGCCTTCACCGCCTCCGGATTCGTGATGTCGACGAACGAAGTCTCCACGCCAAACGGACCCATCACATTCATCAGCAGGTTGATCGTCGCCCCGTACAGCGCGCTCGCCGCCAGCACCTTCTTGCTTCGGTCCAACAGCGCCGTCGCGATCGCAATCTGCAGCGCCGCCATGCCGGTGGCGCAGGCAAGCGACCCGGCGCCGTTCTCGAGCGTCGTCAGCAACTCTTCGAGCGCGTGGTTGGTCGGGTTGTCGTAGCGGGCGTAGGCGTAGCCGGGTACTTCGTTGGCGAAAACCTGGTCGGTCGTCTCCATTTGCTCGTAGCTGTAGCTGGCCGCCGTGTAGATCGGCGTGGTGACCGGAACGTGCGCACCGGCCTTCTTCCGGTCTCCGGCGTGCACGGCTTGCGTTTGAATCTTCATTTTCTCTTCCACCGCGTGCCGTCTTTGGTGTCCTCGAGCACGATGCCTTGCGTGTCCAGATCGGCGCGAATCTCGTCGGCCCGCGCAAAATTCCGCGCCTTTTTCGCCGCTACGCGCTCAGCCACCAGTGCGGCGACCGCTTCATCGGAAAGCCCGCCGGCGGTCGCCGTCGGCCGTAGAACGTCAAAGACCCGGTCAAACAGGGCGAGCAAAACCAGCCCCTCGTATGCGTTTTCGATCCCGAACTGGCCGGCGTCCATGGCCGAGTTCGTATCGCGCAGAAACTCGAACATCACCCCCAACGCCCCGGCCGTGTTGAGATCGTCGTCCATGGCCTCGCGGAAACGCGCCGTGGCCGCCGAGGCCCGTTCGGTTGCCGCCGCGTTCTTGTCGTCCGCGAAACGCTCGCTTCGCAGCCGCAGCTCAAAGTTCCGCAGCCGGTCAATCGCCGTCGCCGCCGCCTTCACCCCTTCCATCGTGAAGTTCAGTTTGTTGCGGTACGGTACGCTCGCCAGCAGATAGCGCACCGTCTCGGGCGCGTAGCCCAACGCCAGTAGGTCCCGCAGCGTGTAGAAGTTGCCGAGCGACTTCGACATCTTCTGCCCTTCGACAATCAGGTGCTCCGCGTGCAGCCAGAAGCGCGCAAACGGCTTGCCGGTTACCGCCTCGCTCTGCGCGATCTCGTTTTCGTGGTGCGGGAACTGCAGGTCGATGCCGCCGGCGTGAATGTCGAGCGTCGAGCCCAGATACTTCATCGCCATGGCGCTGCACTCGATATGCCAGCCCGGGCGCCCGTCTCCGATGGGCGTATCCCAACTCGGCTCGCCCTCTTTCTTCTGCTTCCACAGCACAAAGTCGCGCGCGTCGTCTTTGTCGTACTCGTCGACGTCTACGCGCGCCCCGGCGATCATCCCGCCAAAATCGTTGTGCGAAAGCTTCCCGTACTCCGGAAACCGCGCAATCCGGTAGTAGGTGCTCCCGTCCGACTCATACGTAAAACCCTTGGCGCCGAGTTGCTGAATCAACTCCACCATCTCGCCGATGTGCTCGGTGGCCCGCACGACGTGTTCGGGCCGTTCGAGGCGCAGCGTGGCCATGTCTTCGAGGAAAGCCGCTTCGTACTCGGCCGTGTACTCCTGCAGCGTCTTGCCCTGCCCCATCGCCGCCCGGATGATCTTGTCGTCGACGTCGGTGATGTTCATCACGTTGTCCAGCGCGAAGCCGGAAGACCGCAGCCAGCGCCGCAGGATGTCCTGAAACGTGAACGTCCGCAGGTTCCCTATGTGGGCATAGTGATAAACAGTCGGGCCGCAACAGTACATCCGCACCGTTCTGCCGTCCTGCGGGGAGAAGGGTTCTAGGTGTTGGGAAAGCGAGTTATAGAAGCGCAGTGCCATCGGGAGGGAAAACTCTTATGGTAGTTCACCGCGCCGCGCATCGCCAAAAGCGCCCCGGTCGACCCGCGCCCGCTCCCGCGCAAACGCCTCTCCCCGCGGCGCCGCCCCCAGCGGGTCCAGCACCACGTCAAAATACCCATCCCGCCACGGGATCTCCTCGCCGTCCAGCCGGTGGAACATCACATGGTCAAAATCGGCGGTCGCCGCCCGCGCCCGCGACACCTCCTCGTCCGAACCCATCCCCACCAGCGCCCCGTCGGGCACCTGCGCCGCCCACGCGCGCAGGGTGCCCGTATCCGGGATCGAAATCAGCAGCACGCGATAGTGCCGCTCCCAGCCACTACTCTCCAATCTTCACCAGGTTCTGCGCCAACACCGCCTCGGCATCGGCTTCGGTAAACGTCTCCACTTTCGAAGAGATGTTCATCGAGCAGAACTTCGGTCCGCACATCGAGCAGAAGTGCGCGTCCTTGAAACCCTCTTCGGGCAGCGTCTCGTCGTGGTACGCCTTGGCCGTCTCCGGGTCCAGCGCCAACTCGAACTGCCGCCGCCAATCGAACTTGTACCGTGCCCGCGACAGCTCATCGTCGCGGTCCCGCGCCCCGGGCCGGTGCCGCGCAATGTCGGCCGCGTGCGCCGCAATCTTGTAGGCAATCAGCCCAGCCTTCACGTCGTCCTTGTTCGGCAGGCCCAGGTGCTCCTTCGGCGTCACGTAGCAGAGCATCGACGCGCCGTACCAGCCGATCATCGCCGCGCCAATCGCGCTCGTGATGTGGTCAAAGCCCGGCGCAAAGTCGGTTACCAGCGGACCCAGCGTATAGAAGGGCGCTTCGTGGCACAACTCTTTTTCCTTCTCCACCTGCATCTGGATCTGATCCATCGGCACGTGGCCCGGCCCTTCAATCATCGTCTGCACGTCGTAGCGCCAGGCGATCCGCGTCAACTCGCCGAGCGTCTTCAACTCGGCAAACTGCGCCGCATCGCTCGCATCGGCCAGCGAGCCCGGCCGCAGCCCGTCGCCGAGCGAAAAGCTCACATCGTGCTTCTGGAAGATCTTGCAGATGTCCTCGAAACACTCATAGAGGAAGTTCTGCTTGTGGTTCTTCACCATCCATTCGGCCAGAATCGAACCGCCGCGCGACACAATGCCCGTAATCCGCTTCGTCGTCAGCGGGATGTGCTGAATCAGCACGCCGGCGTGGATGGTCATGTAGTCGACGCCCTGCTCGGCCTGCTCCTCAATCACTTCGAGCATCACATTCTTGTTCAGGTCTTCCACGCGCCGCACCCGCGACAGCGCCTCATAGATCGGCACCGTGCCAATCGGCACCGGCGAGTTGGCGATGATCGCCTTCCGAATCAGCGGAATGTCGCCGCCCGTCGAAAGGTCCATCACCGTATCGGCCCCGTACTTCACCGAGTATTCGAGCTTCTCGAGCTCGCCCTGCACATCGGACGTCGTGGCCGAGTTGCCGATATTGGAGTTGATCTTGCAGCTCGACGCCACGCCGATACACATCGGCTCCAGCGCGCTGTGGTTAATGTTGGCCGGAATGATCATCCGCCCCCGCGCCACCTCGTCCCGAACCAATTCCGGCGTCAACCGTTCCCGTTTGGCGACATATTCCATCTCCCCCGTGATGATGCCCTTCCGGGCATAGTGCATCTGGGTCCGAATCGGATCCTGCTGGCGAGCGGCCACCCACTCAGTGCGAATACTCATAGCTTGATTATCACCTAGAAATCCACCCCGCTATACTTGACTCCATGCAGGCGACCGCCGCCCTTCTGCTTCTCTTCGCCACCCTCCTCCCCGCCGCCGTCCCCGTCGACGAATATCGCACCCGCCGCGCCGCCGTGCGCGAACGTCTCAGCAAAGACAAAGCCGTCCTGATCCTGTTCGGCGCCACCGAAGCCGAACGCGGCGACCTCCGCAACCGCTTCTTCCAGGAACCCAACTTCTTCTACCTCACCGGCTGGACCGACCCCGGCGCCACGCTCCTGCTCACCCCCACCGCCGAGTACCTCTTCCTCCCGGCCCCCTCCGAGGTCAACGAGCGCTACACCGGCAAAAAACTCAACCCCACCGACCCCGCCGCCCCCGCGCGCACCGGCGTCGCCCAGGTCCTGCCCGCCCCCAAACTCGAAGTCACCTTCTACACTGCCCTCGAAACCGCCCCGAAAATCTACGGCCTCATCGACTTCAACCGCCCTGACCTGCTCCGCCGCCTCGCTGGCGAACGCAAACTCGACAACGCCGCCCCGTTCCTGTTCCCCCTGCGCATGCGCAAATCGCCGGCCGAAATCAGCCTGCTCCGCGCCTCGGTCGACGTCACCCTCGACGCCCACCGCGCCGCCTGGCGCCGTGCCACCGCCGGCCTGTTCGAATATCAAATCGGCGCCACCATGGTCAACGCCTACGCCGAACGCGGCTGCGAACGCAACGCCTATCCCCCCATCGTCGGCTCCGGTCGCAACTCCACCATCCTCCACTACGCCAAAAACGACCGCCGAATGGACGCGGGAGAAGTCCTGCTCATGGACGTCGGCGCCGAATGCGGCATGTACGCCGCCGATATCACCCGCACCGTCCCCGTCAACGGCAAGTTCAGCGCCCGGCAGCGCGAAATTTATGAGATCGTCCTCGCCGCCCAACGCGCCGCCATCGCCGCCGTCCGGCCCGGCATGACCCTCGCCAAAACCGGCGAGAAATCGCTTTATAAGATCGCCTACGACGTCATCGAAGCCAAAGGCTACGGCAAATACTTCACCCACGGCCTCGGCCACCACATCGGCCTCGAAGTCCACGACCCTGGCCCGCCGGAAACCCCACTCGAAGCCGGCATGGTCATCACCATCGAACCCGGCATCTACATCCCGGAAGAGTCGCTCGGCGTGCGCATCGAAGACATGGTGCTCGTCACCCCCACGGGTGGCGAACTCCTTTCAAAAGCGCTCCCGCGCGAACCGGAAGCCGTCGAAAAAGCCATGCGCCATGACCGTAAACCGTAGCACCGGCTACTGGCTCGCCCTGGCCGCCGCGGGCCTGCTCGCCCTGCTCGTCGCCTGGGCCCCGCTCGGCGCCCAGTTCGACAACTACGCCCTCGACTGGACCTACCGCCTCCACCGCCCCGCCCCCTGGCCCACCTCCTCGGTCGTCCTCGCCATCGACGACGCGTCCTATAAATCCATCGGTGGCGTCGGCAAACTGCGCGCCGCCCTCGCGCAATCGCTGGCCCTTGTCGTCGCGGCCCAACCCAAAGCCATCGCGCTCGACGTCGTCCTCGCTGACCCCGGCGACCCCGCCGACGACGACGCCCTCCAACCTCTGCTCCCCCACGTCGTCCTGCCCGCCGTCCTCACCCCCGCTGACGGCTGGGAACTCCCGCAGGAGCGTTTCCGCAAGGTCGCCCCCGCCCTCGGCCACGTCCACGCCGACCCCGACTCCCGCGACGACATGTCCCGCGCCATGCCCCTCGAAAAACGCGCCGCCGGACGGCGCCTCTGGGCGCTCTCGCTCGAAGCCTTCCGCCTCGCCTCCGGCGGCGGCCCGGTCACCGAATCCCCCTCCGACCTCGAAGTGGGTGGCGTCCTCATCCCGGCCTCCCTCGCCGGCGGCCGTCTCATGCGTATCCGCTACCTCCCGCCCGACGACAACGAAACCTCCCGCATCCCGCACGTCACCGTCAAAGCCCTGCTGGCCAACCCCGCCCTCGCCCAAGCCTTCCGCGGCAAAGTCGTCTTCGTCGGCGCCACCTCCCAATCGGCCGTTCGCGACCGCCTCATGACGCCCTACACCACGCTGCAGCCCATGCCCGGCGTCGAAATCCACGCCCACGCCTACGAAACCATGGCCACCGGCCAGTTCCTCACCGACGCCGCGCCCTCGCTCATCCTGCTCCTCTCGGTCGCCCTCGTCGCTGGCGCCGCCCTCATCTTCCGGCGCTTCACCGGCCTGCCCGCCTACAGCCTCGCCGCCGCCCTGCTCGGCATCGCCCATCTCATCCCGCATATCTTCTTCATGGCCGGCATTGTCTTCTCCCACGTCGCGCCCATGCTCGCCGCCTGGTTCGCCGTCGTCGTCGCCGCCGCCTGGCAATACTTCTCGACGCGCCTCGCCCTCGCCACCGCCGAAGGCGAACGCGCCCGCTACCAGCAGGCGATTCAATTCGTCACCCACGAAATGCGCACCCCGCTCACCGCCATCCAGGGCTCGAGCGAACTCATGGGCCGCTACAAACTCACCGAGGAAAAGCAAAAGCAACTCGCCGCCCAGATCAACAGCGAATCGAAACGCCTCGCCCGCATGATCCAAACCTTCCTCGACGTCGAGCGCCTCGGCGCCGGGCAGATGCAGCTCAAACAGGACCCCGTCCCCGTCCCCGCCCTGCTCAACGTCTGCCTCGACCGCGCCCGCCCCCTCGCCGAACGCAAGAACATCGCCCTCGACTTCCTCGCCGCGCCCGAACTCACCCTGCAGGGCGACCGCGAGTTACTCGAATACGCACTCTACAACTTACTGACGAATGCCGTTAAGTACTCGCCGCCCGACACGCGCGTCGAACTCTCAGCCACCGCCGCACCCGGCCGCCTCGCCATCGCCGTCCGCGACCAGGGCATGGGCATGAGCCCGGCCGAACTCAAAAAACTGTTCACCCGGTTCTACCGCACCACCCGCGCCGAACAGTCCGGCGAGGTCGGCACCGGTATCGGACTGTCCATCGTGCAACAGATCGTCCAACTCCACGGCGGACGCATCGAGGTCACTTCCGAGCCGGGCGCCGGCTCCTGCTTCACCCTCTCGCTGCCGGTGCCCTAGTTGGCCGACACCGGCTCCCACAGCCGCCAGTTCTGTTCGGCCTTTTCAAACTCCGCCCGCAGCGCCCGCCGCAGCGCCGTCACGTCCCCGGCCGCCGCCGGCACTGGCGCCCGGCCCGTCCAAATCTCCCGCGCCGTACCCACCGGATACATCCCCTCGCCCCGCCCCAGATCCGACCAGTAATAGGCCCGCCCACCCACCGGTCGCGTCTCCCACCGCATCGTCCCCGTCTTTTCAAGCAGCCGCACCAGCGACTGCGCATTGCTGATCCGCTCGTCCTCCAACGCCTGTAAGTGCACGCCCTCCCAGGCGATCTTGTACAGACCCAGCGAAAACGCAATCCCGTCCCGCGCCTTCCATAGCCGCCAACTTGCCGGCCCCAGCGCCCGGCTCATCCGCTCGAGCCAATCCCCATCCCGCCAGATCGCCCCCGTCGCGTCCATCCACCGGAATCCGCGAAAACCCAAATCACACGCCCGGCCATAGTGATGGGTACTCTCCCCCGGACCCGCCATCGTGTTCCGCCGCCCGAAGCCCAACTGATCCCCAAAGCCCCGCCGCCAGCCCGTGTAAGTAATCCACAGCACGATGCCGTACTCCTCGTACATCCGCCGCACCATCTCGCTAACCTGCCGCTGAAACGAGGGCTCAAACTCGGAGTAACTCTCAATCTGCGCCATCGACCGGGCCGCTTCGTCCGCCGTCGCCTCGAAGTAGAGGATCTGCGACTCCGGCAGTACCCGCATCCCCCGGTAGGCCTCCGGCAGCGCCTCCCGCAGCGCGCGCCACGTCGGCCCGTCGGGCTGCGGCAGCCCCTCGTCGATCCCCCGGTCCCGCTGAAACGCCGCCAATGCGGCCCGTGTGCCTGGCCCGAACTCGCCATCCACGCGAAACTGAACGTACGGCCGCCCCGCCGGGCTCTTCACCGCGAGTAACATCCCCTGCAACAGCGCGACCTCATCGGCCGCCATCGGCACCCTTTCGCCCGCCGCCGGAGCCGCCCACACCAGAGCGCAGGTAAAGCAAACCACGCTCAGCAGGTGCCTCCACTTGTGCATTCTGATAGCCTAACGCAAGATTTCTCCACCCATGAAAATCGCCATCGCCTCCTGCCTGCAGGAAAGTAACAACTTCTCCCCCGTCGCCACCACTTACGACGACTTCAACCCCGTCTTCGGTCCCGCCGTGCTCGACCGCCACCGCGGCAAGCTCACCGAAATGGGCGGCTTCCTCGATGTGCTCGAAACGACCGAAGCCAAAACCGAAGCCATTACCGTCGCCCCCATCTGCGCCGCCTGGGCCATCACGGCCAACCGCTGCCGCCGCGCCGATTTCGCCCGCCTCACCAAAGCCTTCGCCGCCGGCCTCGCCGCCGCCAGCCCCGACGCCCTCCTCCTCGCCATGCACGGCGCCCAAACCGCCCAGGGCGAAGACGACGTCGAAGGCCGCTTCCTCGCCATCGCCCGCGAAATCCTTGGCCCCGACAAGCCCATCATCCTCACCCTCGACCTCCACGCCAACATCACCCAACGCATGGTCACCCTGGCCACCGCCATCGTCGGCTACCACACCTACCCCCACGTCGACATGTTCGAAACCGGCCAGAAAGCCGCTCGCCTCCTTCTCCGCACCCTCGCGGGCGAGGTCCGCCCCACGATGGCCTATCTCAAACTCCCCCTCATCCTCCAAGCCGAAAACTCGCAGACCTACCGCGGCCCCATGCACGAACTCATCACCGCCGCCCAGGCCCTCGAAGCCTCCGGCCAGGCCGAAGCCGTCTCCCTCTTCCCCGTCCAACCCTGGCTCGACATCGCCGAAATGGGCTGCGCCGTCGTCGCCGTCACCAACCACAAACCCAAAGCCGCCCAGGCCCAGGCCACCAAACTCGCCCGGCAACTCTGGAAGCGCAAAGCCGAATTCGAAACCACCCTCACCCCGGTCCCCGACGCCATTGCCGCCGCGCTCGCCCTCCCCGTCGGGCCCACCGTCCTCGCCGAATCCTCGGACTCGACCGGCTCCGGCTCGCCCGGCGACTCCACCGGCGTGCTCAAGCACCTGCTCCTGGCCCCGCTCACGGGCCCGGCTGCCATCTTTCTCGTCGACCCCGCCACCGTCGCTGCCGCCTTCGCCGCCGGGGTCGGCGGCACGGTCTCCCGCCGCATCGGCGGCTGCTTCGATAAGAAGAACTCGAAGCCGGTCCCCGTCGAAGCCTACGTCAAACTCCTCTCCGACGGCTCCTGGACCGCCCGCGCCCGCGGCTACAACACCGGCATCACCACCTCCATGGGCCGCGCCGCCGTCCTCGTCTGCGGCCACGTCCACATCCTCGTCGCCGAGCGCTCCGCCATGACCGTCGACCCCGAACTCTTCCGCAGCCACGGCATTGAACCCGTCTACTGCCAGATCGTCGTCGTCAAATCGCCCAACGGCTTCCGCGCCGCCTACGAGCCCCTCGCCAAGGCCATCTTCGTCGTCGACACCCCGGGCGTCTCCTCGGCCAACCTGCGGCAGATGCCGTTTAAAAACGTCCCCCGGCCGCTCTACCCGCTCGACACCGAGGGCTTCTAGCCCATGGCCTACCGCCACCGCCTGGTCCTGCTCGCCCTCGTCATCAACATGGTCTGCTACACCGACCGTGTCTGCATCGCCATCGCCGGCCCCGAACTACGCACCTCCTTCGGCCTGTCGGCAGCGCAGATGGGCCTCGTCTTCAGCATCTTCAGCCTCTCCTACTTCCTCGGGCAGACCCCCTGGGGCATCCTCGCCGACCGCTACGGCTCCCGCGGCCTGGTCGCCTTCGCCATCGCCGGCTGGTCGGTATTCACCGCCCTCACCGCCGCCGCCTGGAGCTACGTTTCGCTCCTCGTCATCCGCTTCGTCTTCGGCGCGCTCGAAGCCGCCTTCTCCCCCTCGATCGCCTCGGCCTTCTCCCGCTGGATTCCCATTCAGGAACGCGCCACGGCCTTCGGTGCCTTCCTCGGCGGCGGCCGTCTCGGCGGCGCCCTGGCCCCGCCGCTGGCCGGGTTCTTCGTCCTGCGCTACGGCTGGCAGGCCCCGTTTCTGATCTTCGGCGCCTTCGGCCTGCTCTGGGCCGCGGCCTGGTTCGCCTTCTATCGCAACCAACCGCCCGCGGATGCCCCGCGACGAAACGAACCCATTCCCTGGGCCGTCCTCCTCCGCTCCCGCCGGCTCTGGTGCCTGCTCGGCACTGCGTTCGGCTCCACGTTCCTCTGGCAGTTCTACATCACCTGGTTCCCCACTTATCTCCGCGAACAGCGCGGCATGCCCATCACGGAGGCATCCTACTACGCCGGCCTCCCGCTGCTGTTCGGCGTTGCCGCCACCTGGGCCGGCGGCCTGGCCACCGACCTCCTCGCCCGCCGCCTCGGCGACCGCCGCGCCCGCACCGTGCTTGGCTTCGTTTCGCTAAGTGCGGGTGCGGCGCTGTTCACGGCCGGTGTCTGGCATCCCGCGCCCGCCCTCGGCGCCCTGCTCATGGCCAGCGCCGCCGGCGGCGTCGATCTCTATCTCGGCGCGGCCTGGTCCTCGGCCACCGATATCGGCGAAACCTCCGGCGGCGCCGTCTCCGGCCTGATGAACGCGGCCTCAAACGCGGCCGGCTTCGCCTCCCCGGCCATCATGGGTCTGGTGCTCGACCGCTTCCACGATTGGAACGCCGTGCTCTACCTCTCGGCCGCCAGCACGCTCGCCGCGGCCGTCCTCTGGCTCTTCGTCAATCCCCGCCGCACCGCGTAAGCAGATACAATCACCACCATGCAACGCCGACAAGTTCTGCAATCCGCCGCCGGCCTCACCATTCTCCGCTCCGGCCTCCTCCGCGGCCAGACCGCCCCCAGCAACCGCCTCAACGTCGCCCTCATCGGCGTCTGGGGCCGCGGCACGGCCCACTATAACGTCCTGCGCGACGAAAATGTCGTCGCCCTCTGTGACGTCAACGACCTCCGCACCAAGGAAGCCCTCGCCATCTTCCCCAAGGCCAAAACCTACTACGACTGGCGCCAGTGCCTCGACCAGAAAGATGTCGAAGCCGTCATCATTTGCACCGCCGACCACCACCACGCCTTCATCGCCAACTGGGCCATCAACCGCGGCCAGCACGTCTTCTGCGAAAAGCCCCTCGGCATCTCCGTCGAAGAGGTGCGCACCGTGCGCGCCAACTACCTCAAGAACAAAGCCAAGGTGGCCACCCAGCACGGCACCCAGCGCCACGCCTATCCCAACTTCGAGCGCCTCCGCGAGCTCATTCTCGACGGCGCCATCGGCGACCTGAAGCGCGTCCACGGCTGGGACGCCCGCCAACTTCCCCGCCCCGGCTACCCCACCGCCCAGGGCCAGCCGCCCGCCGAACTCCACTACGAACAGTGGATCGGCCCCTCGCCCTATCACCCCTACAGCCCGCAGTACTTCGGCGGTTCGGCCGGCCTCAACTGCCTGTTCTGGAACATGTACCGCGACTTCGGCGTCGGCCAGATGGGCGACATGGGCGCCCACACCATGGACCTGCTCTGGAACGTCATCGACGCCGGCGCCCCCACCGGCATCGAGGTCGATCAGGACGTGACCGACAAGTACCACCCCGATATCTGCCCTGTAAAGCTGAAAGTCACCTTCGAACATCCGGCCAACTCCTGGCGCGGACCCATCGAAGTGCTCTGGTACCAGGGCGGCCAGAAGCCGGAAGCGCCGCGCGGCTACGTCGACATCTCGAAGGTCCCCAACGGCGCCATCTTCGAAGGCACCAAGGGCAGCATCTTCGCCGACTTCACCTCGCGCATCATCCTGCCCAACAACGACGACGGCGACCTGACCTACTACAAGCGCCGCGCCGAACCGCTGCCGCTCATCGGCGGCTCGGGCCAGGTGACGCAGAACGTGCCGCCCCGCCGCCCGCCCAGCGGCCCCCCCGCCCCGCTGCCGCCCGGCTTCACCGCCCAGCCCAATCAGCAGCCCGGCCCCTCCGGCTTCCCGGAGATCCAGATGCTCAACGGCAAGGTGCCCGCCGCGCTCGGCCTGCCCAACCCGGCCATCCCCGGCATCCTCGCCGGCAACCCGCCCAACCGCACCGTCGACGTCTTCCAGCGCGAATGGCTCGACGCCTGCAAAGGCAAGCTCAACAACGTCACCCACGGCACCAGCAGCAAGACCCACTGCGACTTCGACTACTCCGGCACGATGATGGAGCAGATGCTGCTCGGCCTCGTCGCCCATCGCGTTGGCAAGAAGCTCACCTACGACCCCGCCACCGGCCGCATCACCAACGTCCCCGAAGCCAACGACTACCTGAAGCGCACCTACCGTCCCAACTGGACCCTCAACGGGTAACAGTCCGGTACTCAATCTGCCGCACCGCTCCGGTCGTGTTGTACGACGCGATCCCGAGCGGTGCGGACCGTTCAATATCGCCCGGCCGCATCGTGATCTGCCGTCCGGCGATGCCGACGTTCACGACGCGCTCGGCCCCAATCCAGCACTCGATCCGCTCCGGCACCACGGCCACGCGAATCGGGTACCACTTGCCGTCTTCGAAGGTGAAGTAGTTCCGCGTTTCGTTCTCCGAGGCGTTCCACCCGTCGATACTCGAAACGCCGATAATGTCGCCGCCCCAGCCGCCCAGCACAAACGTGGCGAAACTGTCGCCCACGGGAAACGTCAGGCTCGCAAAGAAGTCGCCGCCCGCCACGCGCATGGCTTCGTAGCGGACCTCGTAGTTCGTCCGTGGAAAAGTACCCGCGTAAGTGATCCCGGTCAACGGCGCCCCGGCCCCTAACAGAATCCGCCCCTCCGCCACGCTCACGGTGCCTTTGCGGGGAAACGCCGTCTCCTTCCAGCCGGTGAGCGACTTGCCGTCGAACAGCGTCTGCCAGGCATCGGCCGCCTGCAACAGGCCCGCCCCCAAGATCCATTGCCGTCGTGTCACGCCCGGTAGTCTACCATCCCGCGCGCGGTCCGCTTTGCCGTACCATGGAGATTCAGCCCTCTTTTTGGTCCGTCCCGTCACTTATGGAGAACGCCTCGTCCCGTCTTCTGGTTGTGGAAGACGATTCTTCGGTCCGCTCAAACATCGTCACCTGCCTCGAACTCGAAGGCTTCGCCGTCGACGCCGTCGGCTCAACGCGCGAAGCGCTGACGCGTCTGGCGCAGGAAGAGTACCCGATTGTTCTCTCGGACATCTATCTCGACGAACGCACCGGCCTCGACGTGCTCCGCGCCGCCCGCGAAAGCAACCCCACCTGCGCGGTCATTCTGATGTCCGGCCGCGGGTCGATGGAGACCGTCATGGCCGCCACGCGCGGCGGCGCCTTCGACTACCTCGCCAAGCCCTTCGACCTCGACGACATGATCGAAAAGATCCGTCGCGCCGAAGCCTCGCTCCGGGAAGCCGGCGAGAAGCAGGCCCGCATCGACGATATCCCGGAAACCGACATGATCGGCTCCTCGGCCGGCATGGTGGCCATCTACAAAACCCTCGCCCAGGTCGCCCCCACCGAAGCTACCGTCCTGATTGAAGGCGAAACCGGCACGGGCAAAGAGCTGATCGCGCGGATGATCCATCGCCACTCCCGCCGCGCCGACAAGCCCTTTGTGCCGGTCGATTGCGGCTCCATTCCGCCGTCACTGCTCGAAAGCGAGCTGTTCGGCGCGCTCAAAGGATCCTTCACCGGCGCCGACCGCGACCGCACCGGCGTCTTTGAAGCCGCCCACACCGGCACGGTGTTTCTCGACGAGATCGGCGACATCGACCCGAACTTTCAAGCCAAGCTTCTCCGTGTTCTGCAGGAGAAAGAGATCCGCCCGCTCGGCGCCTCCCGCGCGAAGGCCATCGACGTGCGCGTGGTCGCCGCCACCAACAAGAACGTCCGCCAACTCGTTGAAGACGGCAAGTTCCGCGAGGATCTCTGGTTCCGCCTCGACGTCGTCAAAGTGGAACTGCCGCCGCTGCGCGAGCGCACCGGCGACATCCCGCTGCTCGTGCAGAAATTTATGGACCGCTACAACGAGCGCTACGCGCGCGAGGCCGTCGTGACCAAGTCCGGGCTCAACGCCCTCGACTCCTACACCTGGCCCGGCAACGTGCGCCAGTTGCAGCACATGATGGAGCGGCTCGTCATTCTTGCCCCGCAGGGCCGCATCGACGAAGCCGCGGTCGGCGACGCCATCGCCGATGCCGAGGGCCGCGATACCCCGGCCGAAACCCTCGAAGACGCCAAGGCCGAACAGATCAAGAAGGTGCTGGCCGCCGCCAACGGCAACAAGTCGAAAGCGGCCAAGATCCTCGGCATCGAACGCAAGACGCTCTACCGGCTCATCGAGCGCTTCGGTCTCTAACCTCGACCAGCCAACTGGCGACCCGCTGCTGCGTCTGACGCCGGAAGCGGTTGAAGTCGAGCGGCGTCTCCACCGTCAGACCCGGCCGCACCAGCGGCCGCACCGCCGCCGCCACGTCCGCAGCGCGCACGTAGCGGTCGAGCGTGGGCGCAATCAGCAGCACCGGCCGCCCCGCCGTCAGCCGCACCGCCGCGTCGAAGTCAAACGGCGAACTCCGCGGGCTGTCCACGTAAGGCCCCAGCCGCGGCAGCAGCCCGTGCAGATGCGAATAGTGCCGGATGCCCTCCACCCCTTTGTCCGCCGTCGCGGCCCGCAGCACATCGAAGCCGCTCACCACGGCCAGGCCTTTCACGCGCTCGTCGAGCGCCGCCGCGAGCAACGCCACCTTGCCCCCCAGCGCATAGCCCATCAGGTACACATCGCCCACCTCGCTCGTCTGCCCGAGAGCCTCGACCGCCGCCCGCGTATCCGCCACCATCTTCCCCATCAGGCTCCAGCGCGGATAGCGCCGGTAGAAATCCCGCGCATCGAGCACCCGCGCCCCGAAGCCGATCTGGTCAAAGGCAAACACCGCGAAGCCCTGCTTCACCAGATCGGGAATCGACGGCCGCTGATCCAGCCGCCAGGCGCTCCCGCCACTCGACCACGGCGCCATGATCGACCACCCCGCCTGATAGGTATAACCGTGCAGCCAGATCACCACCGGGTAGCGGCCCTTGGCCTGCGGCAGAAACAGATCGCCCTTCAGCCCGTCGCCGAACGGCACCTCGGTCCACCGCATCCCCTCCCGCGCGATCCGCTCACGCACGGTCGCGTCCATCGAAGGCCGGCGCAGCACCCCGGCAATCCAGCTTTCGACGCTGCTGATCTCAAGCGGCGCCCGCCGCAGTTGCAGGTTCCGCACTCCCGGCGGCTCCTCGCCGAGCACCCACGCGATCTGCTCCCGGTCGCCCAACTTTCCTGGGGGCGGCGGGCCTGGGGGCGACGGGGTTTGCGGTCCCTTGTACTCGTAGCCGTGGACCCAGGTCTCCTGCTTCGGGATCACCGCCCGGCCAAAGACGGCGTCGAAGAAATCGATGAAATTCTCAACGTCCCCGGCCGAGGTCGGATGTTCGCCCGCCCGCAGATGCAGCCAGACGTTCTGCTCCTTGCCAAGCCACCGGTAGACGCGCCGGGCGTCGCGATAAGCCTGCTCGAATCCGAAAGGGTTCCCCGCCGACTCGGCGTAACCGCTATAGAGCATTGCGCCGCGCGGCGCCACCAGCGCGAGCAGCGTGTTCTGGTCCACCGGCAGCTTATCCTCGCGCCCGGCAAAGAAACGCAACCGCGGATGGAACCAGTGCGATTGCGCCCCGGTCAACAGCTCAATACTCTCGTTGGCGAACGGCTCGGTCGTGTAGCGCCACGGGTCCACCTCGCCGCTGTTCCCGCTCGAAGGCACGACGGCTCCAATCCGTTCGTCCATCGCCGCCGCCAGCAGCGCCGACTTGCCGTTGCGCGAATGGCCGGTGGTGCCGATCTTGCCGGCGTCCACCTCGGGGAGCGTAACGAGATAATCCACGGCGCGCGATGCGGCCCAGGCCCAGCGCGCCAGCACGCTCCAGTCGTAGTCCGGATAGATCTCCACCCAGGCGTCCGAGTCGTCGCCGTTCTGATAGCGCGGATCCGTGGCGTGGTAGACGCAGGCGATATAGCCGCGGCGGACGGCCGTATAGATCCACGGTCGGTTCACCCCGTGGTTGGTGAGAAAGACGGGAAAGGGGCCTTTGCCCTCGGGCCTGCTTTCAGGAATGATCAGTTCCACGCGCAGCGTCGCCCGGCGATCCGGGCCGAACTCGAGGCGCACCTCGCGCACGGTGGCCCTGCCTTCTTTGCGCTCGCTGGTCACCACGGCGCGGAGATTCCCCGGCGCCGGCGGCATCCGGCCAAACATCCAGCGCTCAACCAGCTTCTTCAACTCCGCGCGGCGCCGCGTCCATTCGGCCCGGGTCTTCACGCCTTCGAGCGCGTCGGGCAGCCCGGGAATCGAACGCAGAGCGGCGAAGTCCGGCGGCTGTTCGCCGGTTCGCTGGAGCCACTCTTCCCAGGTCCGGTCGGTCGCGTTGTAGCGCCCGTCCGGCGGCGGATCGCTCGGCCGCAGCAGCCGCAGCAGCTCCGTAAGCGAACCATCCTGTCCAGAGGCGGACAGCGCCACTAGCAACAACCAACCCGCAATGCGCATACGCCTTACTGTATCTTCACAAGCGGCGGCGGCGCGGGCAGGCGGTTAAACGGGGTATCGGCGATGTAGAGCGACCCCGCCCCGGGAGCCAGCGCGCGAATCTCCGGCGGCATCCCCTCGACGGCGGTCGTGAAGACCACCTTCACTTTGCCGTCGAGCTCGACAAACTCCGGGCAGGTCACCCGCGGCGAACCGGGAATCACCCATTCGGCCTCGAGGGCGCCATCGGCCACGCGGTACATCCGCGCGCAGCCATCGGCAACAGCGCCGGGATCAAAGAAGGCGACCAGGATGCTTTCGCCTTCAGGCGATGGGCGCAGGCCGTCCGGGTAGGCCGGCAGATCGGCGGGGTCTACAATCACTTCGCGCCCCGTGGCTTGCCGCGTGGTAGCGTCCCAGCGGTAGCGGCTGATGGCCCGGGGCGTCGAATCGATGTCGATGAGACGGTCGCCGCGCAGGTCCTTGCCGTTCGAGCAGGTCTGGCCATCGAGCACGGTGTGCAGACGGCCGGCCGCCGTGTCATAGAAGTAGAGCGCCGCGATCGGCTCGGAGAAGCCAAGGTGCTTGGTCCCGAACAGCACGCCACCCGCGACGGCGAGACCATCGTTGATGATCACGCGCGGGTCGTCTGAGACAGTAACGCCCAACTCCTCAACGGCGCCCGTAGCCCAATCCACCAGCACCAGCCCCCGCTCCATGCCGACAAGCCACCGCCCGGGGGTCTCCGTTTCGGCGAAAAACCCGGGCCGCCCCGGCAGCGCCAGCGTCCGGTTCTTTACGCTGCCAAGGTCCAGCCGGTTCAGGCTGCCATGGGTGGCATCGGCGCTGTGTTGAATCGCCACCCAGCCCAGTTCCTTCCCGCCCCGCAGCAGGCGGGGGCCTTCGGGCAGGTAACGCAGCTCGTCGCCGCCGGGGGCATAAAATTCCTCTGCAATCGTGCGGAAAATCATAGCAATCAGCCCGATCATAGCGCGGCGTCCCGTGTTGACGGAAAGCCCAATCTTCGATAGAGTCCAAAGACCTCTTGTCAATCACAAGAACTCTCGCTTCCTATGCAAATCAAACCAAAATACCTGGCTGCGCTGCTGCTCAGCGCTGCCATTCCTCTTGTTTCCCTGGCGCAAACCTCCGATGCCACGCTGGTCGGCATCATCTCGGATGCCTCCGGCGCTTCGGCCGCCGGCGCCACCATCTCAGCCGTTAACAACGCCACCGGCGTTGCCCGCGAGGTGGTCACCAACGACACCGGCGCTTATCGCCTCGGCCCGCTGGTTCCGGGAACCTACACCATAACCGCCAAACTCAATGGCTTTAAGACCAAAGTCCAGAAAGACGTCGTGCTCCAGACCGGCGCCGTCGTCAAAATCGACGTCGCCCTCGAAGTCGGCAACGTCACCGAAAGCGTTGAAGTCACCGGCGCGGCGCCCATGCTGCAGACCCAGGAAGCCTCGGTCGGCGGCGTCATTTCGCAGTCGCAACTGGCGCGCATTCCGGTAAACGGACGCAACTATACGCGCCTGCTCGTGCTGATGCCGGGCACCAGCGACATCCAGCGCAGCCAGGGCCGCGGCGGTCTCTCCGGCGCCCAGATGGTCTCCGTCAACGGCCAGCGCACGCAGGACAATAACTACACCCTCGACGGCGTCGACAACAACATGATGTTCATGAACTCGCCCGGCGGCTCACCGCCCATGGACGCCATCCAGGAGTTCCGCGTCGCCACCGGCAACTCGGCCGAGTACGGCCGCTCGGCCGGCGCTAACGTCAACGTCTCCATCAAGTCCGGCACCCGCGACCTGCACGGCTCGCTGTACTCGTTCGTCCGCAACGACAAGTTCGACGCCAACGAGTTCTTCGCCAACAAGCAGGGCCGTGGCAAAGTGCCCTTCCGCCAGAATCAGTACGGCCTCGCCATCGGCGGACCGGTGCTGCTGCCCAAGATCTACAACGGCCGCGAGAAAACCTTCTGGTTCCTCGGCTGGGAAGGCTTCCGGCTGCGCCGCGGCCAGACCGCGCAGAGCACGGTACCGACCGCCGAAATGCGCGCCGGCAACTTCAGCGGCATCTCGCAGCGCATCTACGACCCGCTCACCGGCCAGCTCGATGCGCAGGGCCGCATTGTGCGCCAGCTCTTCCCGGGCAACATCATCCCGACTAACCGCATCAACCAGGGCATGCGCCGCACCGTGGACACGCTCCACCCGCTGCCGAACCGGCCCGGTCTCGTGAACAACTTCCTGCAGACCGAAGGCCAGGCCATCGACCGCGACATGATCGTGCTCCGCGTCGATCACACCATCAACGACAAGAACATCATCTGGGGCCGCATGCTCGAACAGCGCGTGGGCCAGCTGGTGCCTGCCGCCTCGGCGCTGTTTGTCAGCGAGAACCGCTACGACGTCCGCAACTGGGGCGTCGGCTGGAACAACATCATCAGCCCCTCCACCGTGCTCGAAGTCAAGTACGGCTACAACAGCCCGAACAACCCCGGCTGCCCGGTCTTCCGCAACGGCATCACCCGCGCCGGCATCCTCGAAGCGGGCGGCGTGCAGATCTTCGACAAGGACGCGCTTTGCGGCACCCTGCCGAGCTTCTCGCCCCAGGGCTACCTCGCCGCGGGCGGCGGCGGCGGCGAAACCATCATGGACAAGAACCACCAGACGAGCGGCAAGCTGTCGATGGTCGTGGGTCGGCACTCCTTCAAGATGGGCGGCGGCTACACCTGGCGCGCCATGGACGCCGCGTATTCAAACCCCACCAACGGCGATGCCCAGTTCTGGACCTCGCTCACCGCGGACGACCTGAACCCCTCGCAGGGTAACGCCCTGGCGACGATGCTGCTGGGCTACCCCAGCTACGTCCGCCGCGGCTTCAGCATCCCGCGCCTGTTCGCCCGCCAGCCCTACGGCGAAGCGTTCTTCCAGGACGACTGGCGCGTCACTGACCGCCTCACCATCAATCTCGGCATTCGCTGGGAGTCCGGCATCCGGCCGTGGGATACCAACAACGCCCTCGGCAACCTGGTCATCACCCGCGACGCGCAGGGCAACTACGGCGCCGAACTGCTGTGGGCGGGCACCAATCCGCTTCGCGACAACGCGCCCGCCAAGACCCTTGGCTACGGCCGCTCCCTGATGCGGAACGACATGAACAACTTTGCCCCGCGCCTCGGCCTCGCTTATCAAGCCAACAGCAAGACCGTCATCCGCGCCGGCGCCGGCGTCTTCTACAACACCACGTTCATGCAGGAGATCAACGACCTGCGTAAGTTCTGGCCCTACCTGCCGCAGCAGGAGATCAGCTTCAACCGCGGCGCGGTGCCCGACTACAGCATCAACCAGCCCGGCCCCGGCTTCGGCTCGACGCAGGCGATCGGCGGCTGGCCCCAGAACCCGAACAACCGCACGCCGTACTCGATGCAGTGGAACCTGTTCGTGCAGCGTCAGTTGCAGCAGGACATGACACTCGACGTCGGCTACGTCGGCTCGTCGAACAAAAAGCAGATCGGCTACTACGGCCTGAACAATGCCTTCAAGCCCGGCCCTGGACCCATCGATCCGCGTCGCCGCCTGGCGGCCGCGGGCTTTGTCGGCAACATGGACGGCGGCGAGAACATGTTCAACTCCGAGTACAACGCCCTGCAGATCAAGCTGAACAAGCGCTTCAGCAAGGGTTTGACAATCCTCTCCAACTACACCTGGGGCAAGTGCATGGACAACCAGTCCTCGCTCGCCGAAGGCAAGTACCAGGACATCTTCAACCTGCGCGCCGACTGGTCCCGCTGCTCGTACGACATCACCCACGCCTTCAAGATGGGCTATGTTTACGACCTGCCCTTCGGCCGTGGCCGTTCCTTCGGCGGTGACTGGAATCGCTTCGTCGATGGCGTACTCGGTGGCTGGGCCATCGAAGGCATCGTGCAGTGGCAGACCGGCACCCCGTCCAACGTCCGCACGGGTCTCGACCGCGCCAACGTGGGCCGCACCCAGGAGCGTCCGAATGTGGTCCGCAACCCCAATCTGTCCGCCGACCAGCGGACGCCGGACCGGTGGTTTGACACGTCTGCTTTCGTGATGCCCGATGCGTTCACCTTCGGCAACGCCGGCGCGTACATTGTGCGCGACGACGGCCGCCGCGTGTTCGACTTCTCGATCGCCAAGAAGTTCCGCATCATCGAGGGTCATTCGCTCGAACTCCGGGGTGAGTTCTTCAACTTCCCGAACCACACCATGTTCGGGGCGCCCGGTTCGGGCGGTTATGTTCTGAATACGCCCACCTACGGCGTCATCACCAGCACCGCCGCCAACCGCCAAATCCAGTTCGCTCTCCGCTACTCTTTCTAGCGGACGCAAAGGATGAAGTGGTCATCCCTTAACCTGCTGTTCCTCACCCTCGCCGGTAACTGGACGGTGGCCCCCTTGGGCCCCGTCCTCGTTACCGGCGAGTCCGTTAAGAAACCCCTCCCCGCCACCACCCCCGGCGGCATCGCCGTCTTCGACTACAACAACGACGGCCGCCTCGACCTCTTCTTCCCCAACGGCGGCGCCCTGCCCCAGGGCCCGAAGGCCCCCAACGCGCTCCTGCGCAATAACGGCAATTTCCAGTTCACCAACGTCACCGCCGCCGCCGGACTCACCGGCCTCGACTACGACCTCGGCGCCGCCGCCGGCGACTACGACAACGACGGCTACCCCGACCTGCTCACCCTCGGCCTCCGCGGCATCACCCTCTATCGCAACCAAGGCAACGGCGCCTTCACCAACGCCACCGCCGCCGCCCGGCTCGATAACCGCGGCCGCTGGTCCGTCGCCGCCGCCTGGTTCGACATGGAAAACGACGGCGACCTCGATCTGTTCGTCGTCAACTACGTCCAGTGGAATCCCGCCACCGAACAGGTGTGCCTCGTCGTCGGCAAGCCCGACTTCTGCCACCCCCGCCACTACGCGCCGGAACCCAACGCCCTGTTCCGCAACAACGGCGACGGCACCTTCACCGACGTATCCGCTCCCTCCGGCATCGCCGCCCACAAAGGCAAAGGCATGTCCGTCGCCGCGGCCGACTTCGACGCCGACGGCCTCATCGATCTCTACGTCACCAACGACCGCACGTTCGCCTTCTACTTCCGCAATCTCGGCCAAGGCCGCTTCGAAGAGTGCGCCTTCGCCCGCGGCGTCGCCGTCCCCCAGGACGGCAGGCCCGTCTCCGGAATGGGCGTCAGCGCCGAAGACTACGACAACGACGGCCGCCCCGATCTTGTCTATACGGCCCTCCGCGACGAAACCTTTCCGCTCTACCGCAACCTCGGCCAGGAGTTTGAAGAGACGACGGCCAAGAGCCGGCTGGCTCCGCTGACGCGCGCCCTGGCCGGCTGGGGCATCGCCTTCGCCGACCTCGATAACGACGGCTGGAAAGACATCCTCGCCGCCCGCAGCGATGCCCTGTCCGCCACTGGCGGCTACGGCGCCAAGGCCAAAGAGCCCCCGGCCTGGTTCCGCAATCAGGCCAACGGCACCTTCGCCCACGGCGCCGGCTGGGCCGCCCTGGAACCTGCCATGTACCGCGGCCTGGTCGCCGCCGACCTCAACGCCGATGGCTGCCTCGACGTCGTCCTCACCGCCCTCCAGGCCACGCCCCGCCTGCTCCGCCATCCTTGTCAGGGCGCCGGCAACTGGCTCAGCGTCGACGTCCGCGCACCCGGCACCCGCGTCCGCATCGGCGCCCAAACCCGTTGGGTCTCCTCCGCCACCGGCTACGCCTCCTCCTATCTCGGCCCCCTGCACTTCGGCCTCGGCCCCGCCCAACAGGTCGACGTCGAGGTCACCTGGCCCGACGGTCGCACGCGCCGCATTGCGACCGCCGTGAACCGTGCGATTCAATTAAAACCATGAAGCTGTTGCTGCTGTTCCTGCTGTCCGCCCTGCTCCCCGCGCAGGAGGACACCGCGGCCGCCGCCGCCCGCGCCATGCGCGAAGGCCGCTTCGCCGAAGCCGAACGCCTCTACCGCGCCCTGATCAAGCAAATCCCCCAGGAGCCCCGCCTCCAACTCAACCTCGCCCTCGCGCTCCATTCCGGCAAAAAGTACGCGGACGCCAACGCCGCCTTCGCCCAATTCTTGAAAACGAACCCACCGCCGGGACCCGTCCATCTGGTGGCCGGCCTGTCGCTGCTCAAAGCGGGTCGCGCCTGCGACGCCGCCGCTGTACTCGAAAAAGCCCGGCGCTGGCAGGCCTCCGAGCAGGTGCTCACCGAACTCGCCGACGCCTACGCGGCCTGCAAACGCTACCCGCAGGCCGGCGCCGCCTATCTCGCCGCCGCGGCCAAAGCCACGGCTAACGCCGGCCGCCTGCAACGCGCCGCCGCCCGCTCCTTCTGGCAGGCCCGCGACTACCCCGCGGCACGCCCGCTGTTCACCGCGCTGGGGCCGGCGTTCGAAAACGATGCCGAGTTTCTCTACGAGAGCGGCGATACCCTGGCCCGCGCCGAAGGCTTTGCCGCGGGCCTACCGCTGCTCGAACGCAGCGTCGAACTCGCCCCCGGCCTCACACCCGCGCGCGGCGCCCTCGGCCGCGCCCTCGTCGAAGCCGGACGTCATGCCGAAGCCATTCCCCACCTCGTGGCCGCTTCGCCCGCCGATGCCACGCTGCTCATGCCGCTCAGCCGGGCCTATAAAGCCACGGGCCGCGTCGAGGACGCGGCCCGGGCCGAACAACAGTATCGTCAGTCGCTGAGTACTCAGAACTGAATACGCAAACCCAACTGGACGTTGCGCGGTCCCACGTTGGTCGTGCCGGTCACAACGCCAAAGTTGGGATCGGCCATGTTGGTATTCGCCCTGCCGAACTGTGGCGTGTTGGTGAAGTTGAACATCTCGGCGCGGAACTGCGCTTTCCAGTTCTCGCCCCAGCGGAAGTTCTTGAGAATAGCCAGGTCGGCGTGGTTCGTGGGACCGAACCGGATGTTGGGAATCCAGCGCGGCGCATTGCCCAGTTCAAAGTTACCCGGCGTGGTGAAGGCCGCCGTGTTGAACCAACGGTCCGGCGTTGGATTGGCAATCGCCGCCGCCTTCAAATCGGCCACGTTCGGCCGCTGAATCTGGAAGCCGTAGGCGCTCAGCGTGTTCGGCGCCGTGAAGCCCAGCGGCAGGCCGCTCGAGAACCGGATGATGGTGGAAACCTGCCAGCCGCCCACAATGGCGTTCGCCACCGGATGCATGTCGGGAAGGAACTTGCGCCCCTTGCCCACCGGCATCTCGTAAACCAGTGCGTTCACAAAACTCTGCGGGATGTCATGAGCCGAAATCGAGCGATCCGCTTTCAGATCATAGTAATCGCGCAGCGTGTCGCTCACCTCCCAGCCCTGCCATTCGCTGGCATTGTCGATGGCCTTCGACCATTGGTAGGTGGTCAGCAGGTTCAGGTCCTTCCCCATCTGCCAGTGGTAGCGAAGCACCAGTGCGTTGAAGCTGGCGCTGGCTCCCGGCGAATCGGCCGAAAGGTTCACGCCGAGAAACTGCGGATGCGGCCGCAGCAGCCGGTGTTGGGGAATGGTCGCCCCGGCCAGCGCGCCGGTCGGGATGATGCCGAAGAAGGGATTGCGCACCGGATTATTCAGCGCGGCGCCTTGCGAGAGAAACTCCTTGGGCATCTGGTTGGCCTGCTGGCCGGTGCCAAAGGATAGCTTGCGGCTCTGCGAACCGGTGAAGCCGGCCTCAAACACCATGCCCTGCTTGATTTCAAACTGGAAGTCGACGCTGAAGTTCTGCACGTAGCCCTGCGGATGGAGCCGCGAGAAGGCATTGACGTTGTCGCCAACCTGCGTCAGCAAGCCCAGGCTCGACCCGGCGGGCTGGGTGAACCCGTTCGGAAACGGACTGCGCAGCAGCGCGTTCCGGTTGGGATTGATGCCGTCGGCGCCCACGGTGGAGACCCATTCGGTGGTGGTCGAGAAGCCCTGGTTGGTGCCGCCGCCGGTCTGCGGGTAGAAAATGCCGTACCCGCCGCGGAAGACGAGTTTGTCGGTGAGCTTGTAGGCCATGCCGAAGCGCGGCGCGAGGTTGGTGTACTCGGTGTCCCACGCCCCGCGGTTATTGGGCGAGACGAAAACAAGACCGCCCACCAGCGGCAAACCGGTCCGTTGGGCCAGCGGGCTGGCGGCCTTGAAGTCAAAGTTGTTCAGCCGGTTGAAGCGTTCCGTGCGGCCCAACTGCACCTCCCAGCGCAATCCCATGTGCAGCGTCAGCTTGCGGCTGGCGCGCCAGGAGTCCTGGAAGTACAGCCCGTGGTAGCCGGCCGCGTTGGCCGTGGCGATGCCGATCGGAGCACTGCCGCTGGCGCCGACGCCGAGCAGGAGCGAAGCGATGCCGTCGCCCGTCACCGAACTGGCCACGGCCGCCGCGGGTCCCGAAGTGACACCGCGCGTGAAGTTAAACGCCGGGGTGTTGAAGTCGGTGTTGTTCAGTCGCGCCGCTTCGCCAAGCCAGCCGAATTTCAGGCTGTGGGCGCCCAGTTCCTTGGTTAGGTTCACTTGCAGGTTGTGAGTCTCGCGCGGCACGTTCAGATAGCGGCGGTTGCCCAGCGACGCATAACCCTGGATGGAAAAGCCAGGATAGGTCTGCGCCTGAAATTGCGACACCAACTGCGGCGAGAAGCCGAGATTGGTCGCGCTCAAGCCCTGCGACGGCGAGTTCTGATTCTCCCGCCACCGGCCCGAGCCGAGCAGCACGTTGATCACCCAGGTGGGCGAGGGCGTAATGGTCGTCCCGATCACAACGTGGTGCCGCGGGTTGACGTCCGAGAAGTTCGTATCCGCGCCGTTGCCGAAAAACACCGGCGCCACGTTCTCCTGCCAGGCCTTCGTGAAGCGGCCGAACAGGGTCCACTTCTCGCTCTTGGCCCAGTCAATCCGCAGATCCAGGCGATCGTTGATCGTGTTGGTCTTGCCCGCGGCGACAAAGTTGCGGGCGTTAGTACCGGGATCACCCTGTGTGTTCGCGGCCGGGAAGAGCCCAATCACTTTCGCCGCTACCGGGTCGATCAGCGCCGCCGGAATGCGGTTGCCGGGAAACGCATCGCGGATAAACCCGCTGCCGTTCGGATTCGGTCGCGTCGAAAACGGATCAAAGATCGTGGCCAGCGTCCCGTTGCCGTTGAAGGTCTGCGAAAAGTCGCCGCCGCGCTGCAGCGCCGTCGGCACGTTCGAGATGTTCGTGCCCGGCGAACCCTGGCGCAGCCCTTCATAGGCCGTGAAGAAGAAAAGCCGGCTCGAGCGCTTGATCGGTCCGCCCACCGCCGCGCCAAACTGGTTGCGCTGGAACAGCACGCGGGGCAACCCCGACCGGTTGTTCGCCCAGGAGTTGGCGTCCAGCTTATCGTTGCGGAGGAACTCAAACACCGATCCATGGAACGCGTTCGATCCGCCGCGCGTGATCATGTTCACGGCGCCTCCATCGGACTTGCCGAACTGCGCGTCAAACTGGTTGCGGACGATGCTCACCTCCTGCACCGAGTCCACGCTCGGCGAAGCGATCAGTCCGCCCCAATCGACGGCCGCCGCCGGCACGCCGTCTATCAGCGTCAATCCAGCCTGCCCGCGCCCGCCGTTCATCGAAAAGCGGTTGTGATTCTGGTCCTGCGTCGCCTGCGAGATGCCCGTCCGCACGGCGATCACGCCCGCGTTCACGTGCACGAGCACGAAGGGATTCCGCGCGTTTACCGGCAGGTCCAGCACCGCCTGTTGATTCAAAGTTACGGACCGGTTGGCCGATTGGGTGTCGAGCATCGTCACCCCGGCCGTGACCTCGACCACCTGCGTAACTTCGCCGAGTTGCAGGTTGAAGTTCAATTCAAGCGTCGCGTTCACCCGCAGCTCGGCGTTCTTTTGCACGCTCTTGCGGAACCCGGTCATCTCCACGGAAACCTCATAGTTGCCGGGAGGAAGCTGCGAAAAAATATAGCGGCCATCCCCGCTGGTGGTCGCCTGCCGCGTATCGCTGGTGGCTTCGTTTCGCACCCGCACCGTGGCGCCCGCTATCGTCGCTTGACCGGGGTCCATCACTAACCCGGAGATGTTACCCGTAAATGTCTGTGCGTCAAGACCAGCCGCCAGCAGCAGCAGGCCCATTACCGATCGACTCAGTCGGAAAATATCTGTTCTCATAATTTAACTAAGCTGCTCCTCACCACGAAGAGACAACACAGTCTATTGAATCCGGATCCCAATTGCAAAGGGCGCTTCCCCGCCCGCTACCGCCAGCCGGTATAGAATTGCTAACAGATTGGCCGCGCCCGGCCTTGGCACCCACTTATGCTGCTGCTCCTCGCCGCTCACCTCTGCGCCCCTTGCCATGCGGCCATCGTCGAGCGGTATCAAACCACCGGCATGGCCCGCAGCAGCGGCAAACTCGACTTCGCCATCCCCCCGGCAACCGTCACCGATCCGGCCAGCGGAGCCGTCTACCGCATTGACAAGGACCGTGGCATGGAGTTTGAGCGCGGCCCGGTGCGGGGCCGCCGGCTCCTCGAATGGTTCGTCGGCTCGGGCAACGTGGGCCGCAGCTTCCTGTTCTCCGCCGACGGCGTGCTGTTTCAAGCTCCGGTCTCTTACTACTCCGCCGCCCGAAAATGGGACATCTCGCCCGGCTACGGAGGCAAACGCACCATCCAGTTGGCGCGCGCCGTCGAGCCTGGCTGCCTGCAATGTCATGCCAGCGCGGCGCAACCGGAAGGCGGGGTAACCTGCGAACGCTGCCACGGTCCGGGGCAGGAGCACGCGCGCACGGCCAAGCCCGCCACCATTGTGCAGCCCGCCAAGCTCCCCGCGGCCCGGCGCGACGCCATCTGCGCCCAATGCCATCTCACCGGCGTCGCGCGCGTCGCCGCGGCGACGCGCCAGGGAGCAACCTTCCGCCCCGGCGACCTCCTCAGCGACCACCTCGCCGTCTTCGTCTGGGATACCCCCGAGGCCGGCGGCTTCGACGCTACCAGCCACTATGAACGCCTCGCCGCCAGCCGCTGCAAGCAGGCTTCCGGCGACCAGCTCTGGTGCGGCAGTTGCCACGACTCCCACCGCGAACCGGCACCCGCCGCCAAGGCCGCCTTCTACCGCGAACGCTGCCAGAGCTGTCACGCCGGCAAGCCCTGCACCAAAGCCGCCGTGACCGGCGATTGCGCCAGCTGCCACATGCCCAAGGGCACCAGCCGCGGCGTGGACCACGTCGCCTTCACCGACCATGCCATTCCGCGCCGCCCCCGCCCGGCGGCCCCACCGGTGGCCCGGCGCGCGCTCCGCTCCTTTCTTCCCGCCCCACCCGGCCAGCGGGAGACAGCCCTCGGCTACGCCGTTGCGGCGATGACCGAACCCTCCCTCCGGCGGCAGGCCTTCGAACTCCTGCTCCAGGCGCCCCGCGACGTGGCCGTCATGGCGCAGCTGGCGCAGTTTCATGACCGTATGGGACAGGAGGAGCAGGCCATGGCGCTGTGCGAGCAGATCGTCGCTCTCGAACCGGGCCACCCGGCGGCCGCCGTGAACCTCGGCATCTACAAAATCAAACGCGGCCAGACCGCCGCGGCGATCGCTCTCTGGCAGGCAGCGCTTGAGCGCAACCCCGCCATGACCGGAGCAAGGATGAACCTTGCCGTGGCCCTCTGGCGCGGTGGCCAACGGGAGCCGGCCCTGGCCGCCCTGCGGCAGTTGCTACGCTTTGAACCGGATCACGAACCGGCCATCCGTCTCCTGCGGGAATTGGGCGGTTCGCCCTAGACTTCTGCGGGAACCCATCCCCGGTTGTTCACAGCCCGTTGCCTCCCCCCCCAAATACCTGCTACCCAATTCATTCCAAACAAAACAAAATCCCAAAAACACCCCTCCTATCACACCCTCGCGCGCCGGTTGCCCTTTCCCGTGCGCCGAACTCTTTTCGAGGGAGTGACCCATGCCAATTAGCCAAACGCCACCAACACCCAAACTGCCCACCCGAAACCTCTCGATCCAACTGCGCCTGACCATCGCGATCGCCCTTACCATCGCCCTGCCCGCTGTCGGCTCCCCGTCGGCCCATCGCTCGGCGCATAATACAGTACGCGTGCGCGCGCCACACGCCCGCGCAGCAGGAAGAACCATGGAAGGTGTTGATAAAAAGCCATTTACAATCCGGGCTCTTCCGTTTCCCGATCCCCGTGGAACGCGAATCAACCCAGTTGAACCCAACTTTGAACCCAAAATTGGGTCCCTACAGCAACATCCGGTCTCGGCAGCGGCGGCCACCGTGACAATCGCGGCCACGCGCCGGTTGCGGCAGCCGGGCCGTTCGCAATAAGCTTGGAACAACCATGGAACGTAGAGATCTTTTAATCACCGGCGCGGCAGCGCTGTCTATCGGCACGCGGCGCATTCTGGGCGCCAACGACCGCGTTCGCGTCGGCCTGATCGGTCTCGGCGGCCGGGGCAACGCCCATCTGGGCGGGTACCTGCAGATTCCCGGTGCCCAGCTCGCCGCGATCTGCGATGTGAACCAGGCGGCTCGCGAGCGCGCCAACGCCCGGATCACGAAGGCCGGCCAGGAGAAGGCCGTCGAATTCGCCGACATGCGGAAGCTGTTTGAGTCCAAGGACATCGACGCCGTCTCGATGGCGACGCCCAACCACTGGCACGCCCTTGGCGCCATCTGGGCCATGCAGGCAGGCAAGGATACCTACTGCGAGAAACCGGCCAGCCACAATCCGTTCGAAAGCAAACAGATGATCGCCACCGCCCGCAAGTACGGCCGGATGTGCCAGATCGGCTCGCAAAGCCGTTCGACGCCGCACGTCATCGCCGCCATGCAGGATCTGAAAGACGGCGTGATCGGCAATCTCTATCTCGCCAAAGGCCTCTGCTTCAAGCGCCGCAAGTCGATCGGCAAGAAGCCCGACGGCCCCGTGCCGCCGGGCCTGAACTGGGACATGTTCCTCGGGCCGGCGCCCATGCGCCCGTTCAACGAACTGCGCTTTGCCTACAACTGGCACTGGTTCTGGGACACCGGCAACGGCGACCTCGGCAACCAGGGCGTCCACCAGATGGACATCGCCCGCTGGGGCATGGGCGTCGCCAACGACCACTCGGGCCTGAAGGCCGTCTCCTCCACCGGCGGCATGTACGCCTATGACGACATGCAGGAGACGCCCAACACGCAGTACGCCTCCTTCCACTACGGCGACCGCGAGATCACCTTCGAAGTGCGCGGGGTGCTGACGGGAGGCGAAGGCACGCTGGGATCCCCCAACCGCGCCACGAGCGCCGTGGGCAACCTGTTCTACGGTGTCGATGGATGGATGGAGCTCGACGGCGGCGGCTACCGGATCTACAAGGGCGAGAACAACGAAGTAGTGAAGAACGTCAAGGCCGAACGCGGCGCCGACGGTACCGTCCGGCACATGGAAAACTTCCTGGCCGCCGTCAAATCGCGCGATTATAAGAGCCTGAACGCCGAGATCGAAATCGGCGGTGCCGCCGCCGACCTGTGCCACTTTGCCAACATCGCCTACCGCACCGGCAAACGCCTGAACTTCTCGAGCAAGACCCAGACGTTCGACGATGCGGCGGCGAACAAGATGCTGACGCGGAACTACCGCGCCCCGTACATCGTACCCGGAAAAGTCTAGATCCGCTTTCCGGAAACCTTGCCCGAACGGCCGTCGGAGGCGCTGAAAGTGCCTTCGGCGGCATCGTTTTTGAGGGTGACCTTCACGGTGTAAGTCGTATCATCGGTGGGGATCTTGAAGGTCACCTCCTCGCCGGTGACGCTGAGCCCCTGCACCGGAACCGATTCACCCTCCACCAGCAGCGTGCCGGAGTGTTTGCCGTCCGATTCCGTCAGGACCAATTGCACGCGGGCCTCTTCGCCAGAGGCGGAGGTGCCGCGCAGCTCCCATTTGCCGGCAATCCCGGCGGCCAGAGAAAGGGCCGTGGTGAAGAGCGTGAGCAGTAAAGCGCGATACATCGATAAGGTCTCCTGTGATACAGATGAGAGGGTATGCTTCATCGTCGCTCGTTTTTAGGGGCGGCCGCCACCGCGGCCCTACTGCCGGCTGCCGGCAAGAAGATTCCAGTGGGCCTGGAGCTCTACTCGGTCCGGGAGGAATTGGCCAAAGACCTGTTCGGCACGGTGAAAGCCGTGGCGAAGATGGGATACGAAGGGGTCGAATTCTTCTCGCCGTACACGGCCTGGAAGCCGGAGTACGCCAAAGAGGTGCGCAAGCTGCTCGATGACCTGAACATCAAGTGCCTGTCAACGCACAACGGCAATCAGGCGTTCACCGACGCCAACCTGAACCGCGTGGCCGAGTTGAACACCATTCTCGGCTCGAAGCTGATGATCATGGCTTCGGCCGGCCGCGTCACCACGCTCGACGGCTGGAAGGGCGTGGCCGCAACGCTGACCAAAGCGGCCGAGACCACGAAGGCCATGGGCATCCGCGTGGGTTTCCACAATCACAAAGTTGAGTTCGTGCCGCTCGAAGGCGAGATGCCGATGGTGGTGCTCGCAAAGAACACGCCGAAGCAGGTAGTGCTGCAGTTGGACATCGGCACCTGCATCGAGGCCGGCCTCGATCCGGTGAAGTGGATCAAGGATCATCCGGGGCGGATCGTTTCGGTGCACTGCAAAGACTACGCCCCGCCCCCCGGCAACGGGTTCACGGCCGGCTTTGGCGAGGGCGCCGCCAAGTGGAAGGAGATCTTCGCCGCGGCGGAAAAGAAGGGCGGCGTCGAAAGCTACCTGATCGAGTGGGAAGGCAAGGAGCGGCCGATGGAGACCGTCGCCCGCTGCCTCGAGAATTACCGCAAACTGAAGGGATGACCCGCGCGCTCCTCCTTCTGCTGCTTACCTTCGGCGTCCTGCTCGCTCAGGACGCCGAACTCGTTTTGCGAACCACCGTCGGCTACAGCACCATGTTGGCCAGCCGCCAGATGACCGACGAGGTCAAGGCCGAAGCGCAGAAACTGGGCCAGGCCGCCCGCGTCGCCGCCGCTAACGGACGCTACGGCGAGGCCATGCAGAGCTATGCGCAAGGTACAGCCCTCATGCTGGGCCAGGAATGGACGCCGGCCGTCGAATTCACCGCGGGCCTCCGCGCCAAGGCCGACCACGCCGTTGTTGCGCCGGGTACGCTGATCCGGATCACGCTCGAACCCATGTTCAAAGCAACCCGGCCGCTGCCCGAAAAAGTCGCCGTGACCCTCACGCTGCGCCGGCCCAACGAGATGGCCGGCCCGCCCATCGCCGCAGCCACGCTCGTGGGTCCGGACCGCCTGCCCCTGACGATCGAAGGCATGATTCCCAAAGACGCCGCGGGCGACTACCTCGTCGACGCCCGGCTCTCCCTCAGCGAAAAGTCCCTGCCCGGGCGGACCATTCCGGTGCACATCGAAGATCTGGCCGCCGAGGTGGCGGCGCTGCGGAAACGCAACCCGGTCGATCCCACGCCAGCCTACGCCCTCGAACTCTTCGACCGCGCCGACCGCGGCGAGATCCCGCCCTTCCGCATCGACTTCAAAAAAGAGTTCGCGCGGGCCCACAGCTTGCTCGACACGAAGAATCCCTTCGCGGGCGTGACGGGCGATCTCCGCAAGGCCTACCGGTCGCCGGTCGATCAAACGCTGCAGCCCTACCGCCTGTTTGTGCCCTCAACCTATGACGGCGAAAAGCCGGCCGGCCTCGTCGTCGCGCTGCACGGCATGGGCGGCGATGAGAACTCGATCTTCGATCAATACGCCGCCGGACGCCTGAAGGCCGAGGCCGAAAAACGCGGCCTGTTCGTCGTGTGTCCCAAAGGCCGCGGGCCGGCTTCGATGTACCGCGGCACCGCCGAACAGGATGTGCTCGACGTGCTCGCCGAAGTCCGGCGGGATTATCAGATCGACCCCAAGCGGATCTATCTGATGGGGCATTCGATGGGCGCCTACGGCGCCTGGTCGATCGCGATGAACCACCCCGGTCTGTTCGCCGCGCTCGGACCCATTGCGGGCGGCGGCAACCCGGCGGGCCTCGAGAAGATCAAAACCATTCCGCACTACATCGTGCACGGCGCGAGCGACAAAACGGTACCCGTGGCCCAGTCGCGCATGATGGTGGAAGCAGCCAAAAAGCTCGGCACTCCCCACGTCTACGTCGAAGTGCCCAACGGCAGCCATACCGATATCGCGGTGCCTAACTTCGCCCCCATGCTCGACTATTTTCTGCAACCGCGCTGAGGATGTATCATCGGTCAACCACTATGCGTAAAACTCTTCTTGTCGCCGCTTGGACGGCCCTGACGGCCTTGGCGCAGGCGCCCGAGCGGTATCCGCTCGGCCCCGATTCGCAGGTGAAGCCGGGCGTGCCGCAGGGCACCATCACCAAGTACGAATGGTCGGCTTCAAAAATCTATCCCGGCACCACGCGCGACTACTGGACCTACGTCCCGGCCCAGTACGACGCCGCCAAACCCGCGGCGGTGATGATCTTTCAGGATGGCGGCGGCATGATCGCCCGCGACGGCCGCTGGCGCGTGCCCGTCGTGCTCGATAACCTGATCGCCAGCGGCGAAATGCCCGTAACGGTCGGCATCTTCATCAACCCCGGCGTCATGCCCGCCGCGCACGCCAACGCCGAGGCGCGCTACAACCGCAGCTTCGAGTACGACGCTCTCGGCGACCGCTACGCGCGGTTTCTGATTGAAGAGATTCTGCCCGAGGTCGGTAAGAAGCTGAACCTGACGACCGACCCGAACCTCCGCGGCCTGATGGGTTCCTCCTCCGGCGCCATCGCGGCCTTCAACGCCGCCTGGGAGCGGCCCGATCAGTTCCGGCGCGTTCTGAGCACCATCGGCACGTTTGTGAATATCCGGGGCGGCCAGGACTTCCCCACGCGCATCCGCAAATTTGAACCGCGCCCGCTCCGCGTCTTCCTCCAGGACGGCCGCAACGACAACAACATCTACGCCGGCAGCTGGTGGGTCGCCAACCAAGACATGGCCGCGGCCTTTGAATGGGCCGGCTACGAGTACACCTTCGTCGCGGGCGAAGAGAAGCACAACAACATTCATGGCTCCTCGATTCTGCCCGACGCCCTGCGCTGGCTGTGGAAGGATCCCGCCAAGCCCATCGGCAACCGCCTGCGGCCGGGCGACCGGCAGTTCTCGCGGATGATCGCCGGCGACAGCCAGTGGGAGAAGGTGAGCGAAGGCCATCAGTTTAGCGAAGGCCCGGCCGTGGACCGCGATGGCAATCTCTACTTCTCCGATGTGCGGGCGAGCAAGATCTTCCGTGTCATCGACGGCAAGGTCAGCCTGTTCAAAGACGATACGGCCAACACGAACGGTCTGATGTTCGGGCCGGACGGCAAGCTCTACGCCTGCGAAAACGGCCGCCGCCGCATCGTGGCCTACGATGTGCAGACGGGCGTGGCGACGCCCTTGGCGACCGATGTGACCTCGAACGACCTCGTGATTAACGCCAAGGGCGAGATCTGGTTTACCGATCCGACGGCCAAAAAGGTGTGGTACCTGCCGCCGGGCGGCGAGAAGCGCGTGGTGCACGAGGGTCTCGAATTTCCGAATGGCATCATGCTGTCGCCAGACCAGACGCTGCTGACCGTGGCCGATAGCCGGAGTAAGTGGGTGTGGTCGTTCCAGATCGGGCCCGACGGCGGCCTACTGAACGGGCAGCCCTTCTACCGGCTCGAAACCAATGATCAGAGCAGTGCGACCAGCGCGGACGGCATGACGATGGACACCGAAGGCTATCTCTGGGTGACCACCAACATCGGCCTGCAGATTTGCGACCAGCCAGGACGCGTGACGGCGATCCTGAATAAGCCGCAGCCGGGGAGCCTGTCGAACGTGGTGTTTGCCGGAAAGGAATTGGATACGATCTACGTCACGGCGGGCGACAAAGTCTTCCGGCGAAAGGTGAACCGGAAAGGCTTAACCCCGTGGTCGCCGGTGAAACCGCCCAAGCCGGGGCTATAGCGACCTGTATCAACCCGGGCCGTAGCAACCGCCGCTAGAATTTTATATACTTTCCGGCTGTGTTAGTAACCGGGAGGATTTGATGCATCATTTTCGCTTGAGCCGAACCACTTTGTTCGCGCTCGCTCTACTTTCTCTCTCCTATCGCGCCACGGCGCAGATTACATCCGGAGAGATCACCGGAACCATCAGCGATTCGGCGGGCGCCGTCATTGCCGGCGCCACCGTAACCGCCACCAATACCGCCACCAACACCACCCGCACGGCCACCACCACAAGCGCCGGCGTCTATAACCTCACGGCGCTGCCGCCCGGCGTCTACACCGTGCGCATTGAAAAGCAGGGCTTCAGCGCCCAGGTGCGCACCGGCATCGAACTGCAAGTCGCGCAGGTAGCTCGCTTCGACCTCACGCTGCAGGTCGGCAGTGTCTCGGAGGTCATCGAGGTGCAGGGCGGCGCGCCACTCATTGAAACCGATAACACCTCGCTCGGCACCGTCATCGAGAACAAACGCATCATCGACCTCCCGCTCAACGGCCGCAACTATCTCCAGTTAGCCGCGCTTACCCCCGGCGCCTCCACCGCGGCCCCGGCCTCCTTCGTCATGGGCCTGCGCCAGGGCGGCACCCGCAGCCTGTTTACCCTCACCGTCTCGGGCCAGCGGATTCTATTCAACCGCTACCTGCTCGACGGCCTTGAAAATACAAGCCCCAACTGGCAATCCTATATCTTCCTGCCCTCGCTCGACGCCCTGCAGGAGTTTAAGGTAGAAAGCGGCATCACCCCGGCCGAATACGGCAAGAACTCCACCCAGATCAACGTCACCACCAAAGGCGGCACCAACGAACTGCACGGCACCGCCTGGGAGTTCGTCCGGAACAATGTCTTCGACGCCCGTAACTACTTCAACGCCAAACCCGCCGCGCAGCCCCCGTTCCGCCGCAACCAGTTCGGCTTCACCGTCGGCGGCCCGGTCGTCATCCCGAAGCTGATCGACGGCCGCAACAAGCTCTTCTTCATGGTGAACTACGAAGGCCTGCGCGAACGCAAGGGCCTCGTGCAGCCCGCCACCGTCCCGCCCAGCGCCTGGGTGGCCGGCGATTTTTCCGCCGTCACCACGCCGATCTATGACGTCTCGACGCGCGTGTTGAACCCAGCCGGCAACGCCGTCCTCAGCTCGGTTCCCTTCCCCGGCAACCGCATCCCCGCCAACCGCCTGCAACCGATCTCCCAGCGCTACATGCGCGACTGGATGCCGACCGTGAATGCCTCGCTGGCCACCGCCAACAACTTCATCAACACCGAAGGCCGGCCCACGGATAACGAACAGCAGAACGCCCGGTTTGACTGGGTGCAGTCGTCCAACTCGTCCATGTTTTTCCGCTACTCCCACGCGGGCGAAATCCAGTACAACCCCATACCCATCCCCCGCCACGGTACCAACGTCAACGTGCAGGCGCACCAGGGTCTGCTGGCGCACACCCTCGTCATCGGCGGCAACAAGGTCAACGAGTTCCGCGCCGGGGTCAGCCGCTTTGAAAACGCCAACGTACCGCTGCAGGCCAGCGTGCAGAACGTCGTCCGAGAACTCGGCATCCCGCTCGACAGCACCATTCCGCTCTACTGGGGCGTGCCCAACGTCACCTTCGGCGGCGGCTTTACCCTAACCGGGAACTCGGCCGACTCGCCCTTTATCAACTACGACACCATGATTCAGGCCAACGATAACTTCGCCCTCACCAAAGGCAAGCACAGCATGAAGTTCGGCGGCGAGATCATGCGGACCCGCTTCAACCAGCTCGGCGGCGTCACCACGCGCGGCCGCTTCAGCGTCAACGGCCAGTACGCCTCGTCCGGCATCCCCGGCCAGCCCATCGTTCCGGCCCATAACATCGCCGACTGGATGATGGGCAACTTCTCGGTCTCCGAGTCGCAGTCCGGCATTCCGCTGGCGAACTACCGCAACTGGTACTTCGCCTTCTACTTCCAGGACAACTGGAAGGTCACCCGGAAGTTGAACATCAGCGCCGGCATGCGCTGGGAGAACTATACCCCGTGGGTAGATAAGTTCGACGCCATCGTCAACGTCAACATGCGCTACGACAACTCGATCTTCCCCACCTTCGTCCGCGCCGGCAAGGGCGACCCGTTCGCCGGCGGGCCCTACTGCTGTAACCCGCCCCCGTCGATCCCCTTCATCCGCGATGGCTCCCGCGGCCGCGGCATCCAGAAAAACCGCATGGATAGCTGGGCCCCGCGCCTCGGCATCACCTATCAGTTGACCCCGACCACCGTCCTCCGCACCGGCGCCGGCATCTACTACGTCCAGGAGATTCAGAACAAGAACTTCGAGGTCGTCCGCCATCCCCCCTTCACCGTCCGCCGCAACGAAACCGCCAACACGCTGGTTCCCAATCTCACCTGGTCGCAGCTCTCGACGAGCCCGTCGAACATCCCCTCGCTGTTCTTCGGCCACGAATACGATGTCCCGCGGCCGCGCAGCGCCCAGTGGTCGTTCGGAATTCAGCAGCAGATCAAGCAGAACATGTCGATTGAAGCCTCCTATCTCGGCTCGGCCGGCATGTATCTGGAAGGCGGCGGGGCGATGAACACGGCCCGCCCCGGCCCCGGTTCCATCAACCCCCGCCGCCCGTTCCCGATCTTCAACGGCACAGGCGTCTGGATTGAAGGCGCCTACCACTCCTCCTACCACGCGCTGCAGGCCAAGTTCCAGCACCGGCCCAAATATGGCTTCAATCTGCTGAGCTCCTTCACCTGGGGCAAGTCCATTGACGACCTCAGCTCCTACCGCATCCAGTTCGGCGACGGCGGCATCTCCGACCCGCTCAACAAGCGGGCCTCGCGCGGCCTGTCGGCCTTCGACTTCCGGACGAACCTCACCAACTCGCTGATGTACGAACTCCCCTTCGGCCGCGGCGCCAAGTTCTTCTCCGGCGCGAGCCGGGCGGCCAATGCCGTGGTCGGCGGCTGGCAGGTGGGTTCCATCATCACGCTCAGCGCCGGCTTCCCGGTCTCTCCCGCCTGCGGTTCCGGCGCGGTGCAGAATGGCGATGGCGGCTGCTATCCCGATAACCTCGGGCGCACGCCCAACCTGCAGCGCGGCAGCCAGGACCCCCGGCGCTGGTTCGATACCTCCGTCTTCGTCAACCGCCTGCCCGATAGCGGCTTCCGCTTCGGCAACGCCGGTCGCAACACCATCATCGGACCGGGTCTCGTCAACTGGGACTTCTCGGTGCTCAAGGAGTTCCGCTTCAGCGAGAAGCGGGATCTGGAGTTCCGCTGGGAGATCTTCAACCTGCCCAACCATCCGCTCTGGGGCATCCCCGGCGCCACGGTCGGCGCGCCCACCTACGGCGTCATCTCCGACACCCGAGCCGACAACCGCCAGATGCAGATCGCCCTGCGGCTGACGTTCTGATCACAAACCCGTCAATACCCTTCCCGGGGGCTGACGGTTTTTCCTCGAGGGGTACCGTGCCTCCCGCCCACCAGAGCGGGAGGCACTACTTGTGGGGGGCGGCAGTTTCAAACCGCGCGGCCGAAGGCAACATCAAGGATTTCGCGACGATGCCTCCCTCTGCGATCCGCGGCTCGACGCCGCGGCCTCACGATTCGTCGGGAGCTGCCGCGGATTAGCCCCCATCCTGTTCCGTCAACAGCTTCTGCTCCGCATCAGCGGCGCCGTCCGTCGCGTGGGCAGGCCGTTTTCTGGAGGTCTCTCAATTCGAGTATGACGCGAGTAAACCCAGCTCGCCAGAAGCGGCAAGCAGACAGATATATGGAGATTCGAAAAACGAAGACAGAAGCTCTTCGAAGGCGATTGCCAGATTCATTTTCGGCGGCGGAGTCAACCTTGACACCTGAATTATGCACAGGGCCCCCGCCGGGCGGCTTGGGCTGTCTGGGGTCTTTCGTTGCGGTAGCCTGGTCGAGCCCGCCAATACTGGGTTAAAACGGTGTGAGGCCGTGTCTGACTTCTGGAAGTGCGGCCAAGAAAG
>JAPKZB010000054.1 GCA_026393985.1 Acidobacteriota bacterium | reverse complement strand
CCGCCGGACGACCCCGTAGCCTGGGCCCGGCAAGCCCTCGGCTTCCACCCCGATCCCAAACAGGAATCCATCCTCCGCAGTAATGCCCTCCGGCTCATCCTGCTGTCCGCCCGCCAGGTCGGCAAAAGCACCATCGCGGCCTTGCGCGCCCTCTATCTGGCGCTCCGCCATCGCAACAGCCTCATTCTCATGATCAGCCCCGTCGGCTCCCAAGCCGGCGAAATCCTCGCCAAAGCCGCCAGCTTCGCCGCCGATCTCGGCCTCCGCATCCGCGGCGACGGCATCAACGACCAATCGCTGCTCCTGCCCAACGGCTCCCGGCTCATCGCGCGACCCGCCGTGCCCGTCTCCCTGCGCGGCTACTCGCAGGCCCGCCTCGTCATCGTCGATGAAGCCGCCTACGTCAGCGCCGAATCCTACCAGGCCCTCGCCCCCATTCTCGCCGTCGGCGGCGGCGCCCTCTGGGTCATCTCCACCCCGGCCGGTCCCGTCGGCCACTTCGCCGAACTCTGGCACAACCAGGACGATGCCTGGGAACGGCACTCCATCTCCGCTACCGAATGCCCCCGGTTAACCCCGGAATTCCTCGCCGCGGAAAGGCGAACCTACGGCGACCTCTATGTCGCCCGCGAATATCTCTGCCAGTTCCTCGCCGCCGGCCTGCAGTTGCTCACCCGCTCCCAGGTCAAAGAGGCGACCATCGAAACGCCCCCCGAAGTGCACTTCCGCCTCCGGGAAAAGACCCGCCTCTACCTCGGCCTCGACATCGGCAAGCGCCAGGACCATACCGCCATCGTCGTCGTCGAGCTTCGCTGGGCCTACGGCGCCAAAAACAACGTCACCCAGAAGGTCGCCGAACTGCCCACGCTGCTCCTGCGCTATTCGACGCGCCTCGCGCTCGATACCGAAACCACCAGAATTCCCCAACTCGTGCGCCAAACCCTCCAGCGGTTCGCGCCCCGCCTCGGGGAACCCTCCCGGGTCGACCATCTGCTCATCGACGCGACCGGCATCGGCCATACCGTCGTCGAACTCATCCGCCAGAGTCAAACCAAGGCCCGCGTCCAGCCCGTCGTGTTGACCACCGGCCACGTCGCCCGGCAGTTGAAGGATGGCTACCTGAGCCTGCCCCGGCCGGATCTCGTCAACAGCCTCAAAATGGTCTTCGAACTCGGCCGTATCCAACTCGAATCGACGGACCCCGGCTTCCCGGACCTCGAACGCGAGCTGATCCAGTTCCAGCCCTCCGGCGACCAACAGGAGCACGACGACCTCGTCATGGCTCTCGGCCTCGCCGTCTGGCAGGCCGCCAAAGACTACCCCGAACTGCTGTCGCCCCCGGCTTAGGCCCTCGCCAACGCACCTGGATCCAAACCCCTCCCGGCGTCATCTCATGAGTCACAAGGATCACCATGGCCAACAAAACAGTGCTCGCCCAGTACGGCGCCGGCTCCCAACATTGGGTCGGTGACGGCTTCCCCGTCCGCAATCTCTTCCCCTCCAATGGCGTCTCCGCCGAAGTCAACCCCTTCCTGATGCTCGACTACGCCGGACCCGCTCACTTCCCCCCGTCCAACCAGCCCCGTGGCGTCGATCAGCATCCCCACCGCGGCTTTGAAACCGTCACCATCGCCTATCAGGGCTCCGTCGACCACCGCGACTCCGCCGGCAACAGCGGCACCATCCACCCCGGCGACGTCCAGTGGATGACCGCCGCCTCCGGCATCGTCCACGAAGAGAAGCACGGCCGCGACTTCACCGCCGCCGGCGGCACCTTCGAACTCGCCCAACTCTGGGTCAACCTCCCCGCCGCCGCCAAGAAAGCGCCGCCCCGCTACCAGCCCATCACCAGCGCGCAAATCCCCTCCGTCGATCTCGCCCCCGGCGCCGTCGCCCGCGTCATCGCCGGAGAGCTCGCCGGCGCCCGCGGCCCCGCCCAAACCTTCACCCCCATCACCCTCATCGATCTCCGCCTCGCCGCCGGCAGCCGCGCCACCCTCTCGCTCCCCGCGGGCCACAGCACCGGCCTCGTCCTCCTCCGCGGCGACGTCACCGTCCAGGGCGAACCTCTCCGCGGCGAAGCCCGCCTCGCCCTCCTCAGCCCCTCCGGCGAGACTGTCGAACTCGCCGCCGCCGCCGACTCTCTCCTGCTCCTCCTCGGCGGCGAGCCCATCCACGAACCGGTCGCCAGCTACGGACCCTTCGTCATGAACACCATGGACGAAATCCGCGAGGCCATGGCCGACTACCGCGCCGGACGCATGGGCCGGTTAAGCTGAAAACAAACCAGCCAACTGCCAGGTTGGTGCGCTATACTGAAAAGATTCGGGCCGTAGCGCAGCCTGGCTAGCGCGCTTGCTTGGGGTGCAAGAGGTCGCGAGTTCGAATCTCGCCGGCCCGACCATTTTTACCCCGCCTTACCAGCAGTTGGTAGAGTAGAAGTTGGTAGAGTAGAAGGCATCTGTTCCGGGGTAATGCCGTGTATCGCCTTCTACCTCTTCTCTGTTTCATCCGTCCCGTGCTCGCCCTCACCGGCGACGAGTTGTTTCGCGAGCGGATTGAGCCCGTCCTCTCCCGCGACTGCCAAGGTTGTCACGGTTCCGCACAGGCGCTTTCGAAGCTCGCCGTAAACTCCCGCGCGGCCCTGCTCCAGGGCGGCGCCCGCGGCCCCGCGCTCCTGCCCGGCCAGCCGGACCAGAGCCTGCTACTCCACGTCCTCGAGGGTCGTAACGGTCTCCAGATGCCCCCCGGTGGCCCAAAACAAAAGCTTCCTCCGGCAACCATCGCCGCCTTCCGCGACTGGATCGCCGCCGGCGCCCCCTGGCCCGCCCGCGCCGCCGAAGCCAAGTGGACTTACACGGACGAAGACCTCTGGGCCCTCCGTCCCGTCCGTCCGTTTGATCCCGGCAAAACCATCGACTCCTTCCTGCCGTCGCCCGCTCCGCGGGCCGACCGCCGCACCCTCATCCGCCGCGTCACCTTCGACCTCACCGGCCTACCGCCCACCCCCGAGGAGGTCAACGCCTTCCTCGCCGACCAATCCCCCCAGGCCTGGAACAAACTCATCGACCGCCTCCTGGCCTCTCCCCGCTACGGCGAACGCTACGGCCGCCACTGGCTCGACGTCGTCCGCTACGCCGACACGAGCGGCTACTCGAACGACTTCGAGCGCCCCAACGCCTGGCGCTATCGCGACTACGTCATCCGCAGCCTCAATCAGGACAAGCCCTACGACCAGTTCATCCGCGAACAGATCGCCGGCGACGAGCTCTACCCCGGCAACCCGGAAGCCCGCATCGCCACCGGCTTTCTCCGCTCCGGCCCCTGGGAACATACCGCCATGTCCGTCGAAGCCGTCACCCGCCAGCTCTTCCTCGACGACGTCGCCCACCACACCGTCAGCACCTTCCTCGGCCTCACCCTCGGCTGCGCCAAGTGCCACGACCACAAGTTCGACCCCATTCCCACCAAAGACTACTACCGTGTCCAGGCCGTCTTCGCCTCCACCGAATTCGCCCGGCCGAAGCTGCCGTTCCTTCCCACGGAAAATACCGCCGACCTCGCCGCCGGCGCCGCCCACCTACAGGCGCTCCATAACCGGACCCTCGCCCGCATGAAGGAGTTCCGCCAGAACCACCCCGACTCGGAAGAGCACGAGGAGTTCAAGCTCTACCGGAAGCACTCGCAGCTCTACCAGGATTCGCTCAACCGCTTCGAACCCCTCGCTTTCGCCGTCTCGAGCGGCCCCCTCGACGGCCAAACCGACGGCGGCCCCACGCTCAAGTATCCGCCCCTCGCCAGCTACCGCCCCGCTCCCGTCCACATCCTCCCGGGCGGTAACATCCAATCACCCGCCGAAGCCGTCACCCCCGGCGTCCTCACCGCGCTCGAACGCGTCGGCCACTATCCCGCCGTCGCCATCCCGCAAACGGTCGCCGGCCGCCGCGCCGCGTTCGCCAAGTGGATTGCCGACCCCCGAAATCCGCTCACCGCCCGCGTCATCGTCAACCGCCTCTGGCAGGCCCACTTCGGCGAAGGGATCGCCGCAGATCCCAGCAACTTCGGCAAAATGGGGAAGAAACCCACCCATCCCGCCCTGCTCGATTGGCTCGCCGGCGCTCTCGTCCACCACGGCTGGCGGCTCAAAGCCATCCACCGGCTCATTCTCCAATCGGCCGCCTACCAGAGCGCGAATTTTCAACCCCGCCGCCTCGCCGCCGAAGAGCTGCGCGACAGCCTGCTGGCCGTCAGCGGCGAGTTCAGCCTGGAAGCCGGCGGCCCCGGCGTCTTCCCGCAGATCAACGAAGACGTCGCCCGCCAGCCGCAGCACCGCATGGGGTCGCTCGCGCCGCCCTACGCGCCTTCGCCCCTCCGCCGCCAGCGCAATCGCCGGACCATCTACACGTTCCAGCAGCGCAGCCTCCCCGATCCGCTCGTCGAAGTCTTCAACGGCCCCACGCTCGATCTGGCCTGCGAGCGCCGCGAAGCCTCCACCGTGCCCACCCAAGCCTTCGGCCTGCTCAACAGCCAGTTCGCCAATGACCTCGCCCTCGCCATGGCCGCCCGCCTTGAAAAGGAAGCGCCGACGCTCCAAACGCGCCTCGAGCGCGCCTTTGCCCTCGCCTTCAGCCGCCCGCCCCAACCCGCCGAACTGACGGCCGCCACGCGCCACTTCCGCCGCATGCTCGCTTATCACCAAACTAATCCACCGCCCTCTCAGCCGCAGCCCCGGCCCCTCGTCCACAAGATCACCAGCGAACTCACCGGCCAAACCTCGGAGTTCGTTCAGGCGCCCGACCCCGCGCCCTACGAAGCCAATCTGCATCCGTCCGAAGTCGGCCCGGCAACGCGGGCTCTCTCCGACGTCACCCTCATGCTCCTCAACGCGAACGAGTTCGTCTATGTCTACTAGCCTCTCCCGCCGCGAACTGCTTTTTGGCGGCGGCATGGGCCTCGGCGCCGTTGCCCTCAGCGCTCTGCTGGCCGAACAGGCCAGCGCCGGGCCGCTGACACCGAAGGCGCCGCACCATCCCGCCAAAGCCAAGCACTGCATCTTCCTGCTCATGGAGGGCGGCCCCAGCCACATCGATACGTTTGACCCCAAGCCGAAGCTCGACCAGCTGCACATGACGCGCTTTGCCAAGGAGCGCAACAAGTTCGAAGCCAACATGAACACCGGCGAGCGCTACTACGTCAAAAGCCCCTTCACCTTCCGCCGCGCCGGCAAAATGGGCATCGAAATCAATTCGCTCCTTGAAAGCTTCAGTGACGTAGTCGACGACTGCTGCTTCTACCGCGGCCTCAAAGGCGACAGCGTCAACCATCCGACAGCGCTTCACCACCTCAACACCGGCAATCAGTTCGGCGGGGATCCGGCGCTGGGCGCGTGGGCTTCGTATGGTTTGGGCACCGTCAATCAGAATCTGCCTTCCTTTCTCGTCCTGCCGGATGTCGCCTATCCGCAGGGCGGGGCGGCCAACTGGTCGAACGGCTTTCTACCCGCCTACTATCAGGGCACGCCGCTCCGTCCGGAAGGCGCGCCGATTCTCGACATGGCCCCGCCGCCCGGCATGACCGCGCCGCGCCAGGCGGCCAATCTTGGCTTCTGGAAAGAGCTCAACGGCTTCCATCGGGCCCGCCGCCCGCAACATGCCGAACTCGATGCGCGTCTCGAAAGCTACGAACTCGCCTTCCGGATGCAGGCCGAAATGCCCGGGGTGGTCGACCTTGAAAAAGAGTCCCCCGCCACCCGCGCGATGTATGGCATTGGCGGCCCCGACAAAGACGCCGATGCGCTCGGGCGCCGCTGTCTGCTCGCCCGCCGGCTGGTGGAAAAAGGCGTTCGCTTTGTGCAGGTCATCGCCATGGGTTGGGACTCGCACGACTACATCGACAAGGCTCACGGCTCCCGCCTCCGCGCCATCGATAAGCCCGTCAGCGCCCTGCTCAAAGATCTGAAGCGCACCGGCCTTCTTGACGAGACGCTGGTCGTTTGGGCGGGCGAGTTTGGCCGCAGCCCGGACAACGGCATCCGCCGCGGCAGCACGGCCTGGGGCCGCGATCATAACGCCAACGCCATGACGGTGTGGCTCGCCGGGGGCGGCGTCAAGGCCGGCGCCATCGTCGGCGCGACGGACGAAGTGGGCGCCATGGCGGCCGAGACGGTGCATCCCCTGCGAGACTTCCACGTCACGCTGCTGCACCTGCTCGGGCTCGACGATTCGAAGCTCCGCTACCTGCACGCCGGCCGCGAAAAGCAGCTCAGTCAGGTCGGCGGGCAGCTCATTCGTCCGCTGCTGGCTTAGCCCCGTGGCGTCGAACAATCACGCGTACGTTCGAACTCGTGTCCGGTTGGCTCGCACATTACCGCTACGAAGTACGTCGCGGGCGCAAAAGGCCGCAGCACGCAGTCGCGGCAGGCAAAGATCACGTTGCTGTAGCCGCGCTGGTCGAACACAGATTCGATGTTCACCGTCAGGCAGCAGGTCCCCAGCGATGAGGAAATGGCAATTTCGAGGCCGCGCCGCGCGCGGGCCAAGCTCACCACCCGCTCCTTCAGGCGGATACCGATGCGATGGTGTCTGCGTCGCCGTTGTCCGCCAGCGGGCCGCGGATGGGATCGGGCGCGCGATCGGGCTGCGTGACCTTTTCGCCAACGGCCATGGAAAAGCGCTCCGGCGCGGTGAATACGCCTCCGTCGGCATGCACCAGTTCGACGCGCAACTCGCCCGTGCCCACGTTCCCCGGCGCGGTCAACCGCGCCGGCAGGCTAATCTCGCGGCCCGGCAGCCCGTTCATCGGCAGCGGGGTCGGTACCCGTGTTGCGAATTCGCACGTTAGGGCTCGTGCTCCCGCCCCATGCCAACCTCTCCGGTTCATAACGGTGGGCCGCGCCGCGCGGTTGATGGCCAGACGCCGCAGCAGATAGTTGTTCTCGGCTTCGAGGAAGGCGTTGTCGAACTGGTGGGTTCGAGCAAAGATGGCAGCCTGTTCGGCCTCGGTTAAGGGTGCCGCCGCCGGCACAGCTCCTCGGGCGTCTGTCGCAGCATGGCGCCGCAGGAAAGACTGCAGATCAGTTGCCGACGCCAAACCCGCGATCCGAGTACCTCGAGCCCCAACGTTTCAACAACACCACCGGGTTACTTACAAGCCCTGCACCGAAAACTTTACCGCCACTCCGTTGATGAAAGTCACCTTCGTCGCACCGCCGCCCTGCACCCAGGTCGCGGTCACCTGTTCAAACTCGCCGAGCGGGTTCCGCGCTGTATCCGATGGCTCTCCCAGAATTCCATAAACCTCCTCCATCGTCATCCCCTTGCGCACCCGGGTGGACCGCGGCATCGCCGCCTCCCCACTCCCGGCCACCCCGTCGAAGGCGACATACTCCGCTAGCATCGTCTGGAGCTCCTGCGGCGTCGGCACGCTCTCTTTCAGGTAGTTGTCAGGAAAGCGCAGATTAAACCGCGACCCCGCCTGCAGCCGCTTCTCTTCAATCTCCCGTTGCCGCAGCGCTGTCAACTCCACCTCGCGCGCCCGGCGGTCCCCATTTTCTCGCTCCCGGTCCGCCACCATCCGCGCCAGTTCCCGGCTCATCTGACTGCGCCGCGTTGTGTTGGGCTCGTTCTGAATCTCCTGCTCCAGGTCCTGCTCCCGCTGGCTCTTCGACACGGTTCCCAACGAAACGTTAGCGCTCGGGTCGCCCAAGGTGCCATACCCCCCGCCGCCGAGTTGAAACTCAATGTTCTTGCCCTTCACGCGGACCGTGGTGACCATCACGCTGTCCCCGCTCCGCAGCGAAACGCCAAAACGCTTGATGCGCTGCGAGTAGCTCCGGAAGTCCAGCGGCGGCTCCCCTCGGTACTGGATATCCACCCCCTCGCTGGTTGCCGGCAGGTCCATCTTCACCCGAACCGTTCTCCCCTCAAAGGCCTGGCGCAATGCGCCTTCCGACTGTGCGTATAAACAAACGAAGCCGGAAACTAGAAGTACGAAGAATCTCGTTGACATTACGAATCGCTTGCTATGTAATCATCGCACGAGGGCACCGCCAGCGGAATGGAATATCCTTCACGTGCTCTGGGACCGCGGACGGCTTGCCGGCCGCGAGGTTCACGAGGCCCTCGGCGACGACAGCACCCGCGCCGATGTGGTTCCCCCGCGATGGCCCGCGAGCAGATGCAGCGCAGCTTCCTCGAAGACATCATCCCGCGTGTCTTCGGCGGCTCCGCTGCGGCCCTGCCGCAGGGTGCTCTGAACGGCGCGACGCGCCCTGATCGTCGCCGCTCTGGCGTTCGCGTTGCTCCTTCTCTGCGGCGCCCGCTACAGCGCCGCCCTTCTCGCCCGCCGCCTCTTCGCGCTCGTGCCCCTGTTTTGGCTGCGGCCTCAGCCCGGGGTGCGCCTTGCCGCGGCAGTACTGCTGCCTTTCCGGTCGCCGCTTCACCGGCAGGCCATCACTAGCAAGCTCTGTTCAACGACCCGGGCACAAGGGGACATTTCTACTCTGCCTTGACAGCCCGCCACGATTACCTCGTTCACTGGCTTCAGGTCTGGTACACTCGACCCTGCTTTTTCCACCCCGCCGCTGGATGGATTCCGCCGTCCTCCATCGTAAGCGGGAGCCATGAACCGCATCCGGAGAGTCCTGCAAATGAATCAGCCCGCCCCCGGACCGGTCCGGGCTCTGCCCCTCGTCCTGCTGGCCGTCTCCATCCTGAGCGCCCAGCCGACGGACGCCCATCGCTGCGCCTCGCTACTGCAGCATCAGACCTGGCTTACGACCCAGGTCCAGTGGATCATCGAAGAGCCCGAACGCGCCGCCTTCCTCCGCCTCAAAGAACCCGCCGAATGCGACCGCTTCGTCGAGCAGTTCTGGCAGCGCCGGGGCACCGCCGCCAAAGCCGAGCACGAACGCCGCATGCAGTGGGCCGCCGCCCGCTACCCTGAGCTCGAAACCCCGCGCCGTCTCTACGTTCAATTCGGTCCGCCCGACGAGATCGAGTCGCACCCCAAAGAGGGCTACGAGGCCTGGCGCTACCGCAGCCTGCCGGGGAAGGAAAAGAACTACACGGTTCGCTTCGACCGCAAGAGCCGCTAGCCTATACTGGCCCTATGGCCGCTCAAAGCTTCAAGAGTCACACCAAGTGGGATCCGCTGTTCCACTTCGTGATTTCGCCCATCCTGCTCGTCAACGTGATCCTCGCCGTCCGGCACGCCTGGGCCTACCCTGCCTACACGACCATTGTCGCCGTTGTTCTGGCCGTCGCCCTGTTCCTGCTCGCCTTCAAGATGCGCCTGTACTCGCTCAAGGTGCAGGACCGGCTGATCCGCCTCGAAGAGCGCCTCCGCCTTCAGGGCCAACTGCCGGCGGCCGACCTCTCCCGACTCAGCGAGAGCCAGTTGGTCGGGCTGCGCTTTGCCTCCGATGAGGAGGTGGTCGCACTCGCGCAGAAGGCCCTGGCCGGGAGCTGGACGCAGAAGCAGATCAAGGCCGCCATCAAGACGTGGCGGCCCGATCACTTCCGGGTCTAGATCCCTTCGCCTACCTCGAAGCGCTCTTTGCGCCGCAGCACGCCGCGGTCTTCGAGCATCTTCATCAGCACTTCGCTGGCCTCTTCGTCCTTGAAGGGGAGCTGCTGGGGATCGACGAGCAGGAAGCGGGTGTCGCCGGCGAGCTGCTGGGCGCGCCGGGTTTCGGTCTGGTCCGGCGAGGCGATGGAGCAGATGGCGATGAGGCCGGCGCTGTTGAGCACGCGCGCCAACTCCGGCAGCAGGTGGCTTTCGCGGTCGTCGGCGAGGACGTGGACCGAACAGCCGAGATCGAACAGCTTGCGCTCGAGCATGCCGGCGAGTTCCTGCCGCGCCGTCAGCCACACCGTCGCCGGGTAGTGGCCCGCGCGCTTGTAGCGTTCGGCCGGCGTCACCGTGGCTTCGGTTTCGCCGCTGAATTCGAGGCTGCCGAGCTGGAGCGGTTCGAGCGAATCGGCGTTGGACTCTTCAATCATGCCGGCCGCTACGGTCGCGTTCGAGATCGCGTCGATCAGGATAAATGCCCCGGTTGTCCGGTTGTACGCGTAGGCGTCAAAGAAGAGCGGCCGCCGCGTCTCCACCTGGATGGAGGCGATCTCGTTCAGCTCGAGCTTGTTGGCGGGCTGTTCGGCGAGGGTATTGATATCGATGCGGTGGCGGATCTTCGCAATCTGCGCCCGCACGGTTTGCGAGGTGTGTTTGAGCAGGTAGTCGCGCCCGGCTTCGCCCGGCGTCTCGTGCATCCACACCAGCTTGGCCGCGAAGCGCCGCGAGACATGGGGCACGCGGGCCGGGTCGACGAGCATGTCGCCGCGGCTGATGTCGACCTCGTCTTCGAGGCATACCGTGACCGACATCGGCGGATAGGCTTCGGCCAGATCGCCGTCATAGCTCGGCAGCGACTTCACTTTGGTGATGCGGCCCGAGGGCAGGGTCATTACCGTCTGGCCGGGGCGGAGAATGCCACTGGCCAACTGGCCGGTATAGCCGCGGAAGTCGAGGGTCGGCCGGTTGACGTACTGCACGGGGAAGCGCAGGTCGGTGAAGTTGTGACCCTCGCCGAGGTCAACGGTTTCGAGGTGCTCGAGCAGGGGCGTGCCCTGGTACCAGGGCGTCCGGGCACTCTTTTCGGTGATGTTATCGCCTTCGAGCGCGCTGATCGGGAAGAAGTCGACGTTCTTGAGGCCGACGCTGTTGGCATAGGCGAGAAACTCGGTTTCAATCCGCCGGAAGACATCCTCGCGGAAATCGACGAGGTCCATTTTGTTGACAGCCACGGCGACGTAGCGGATGCCGAGCAGCGCGGTGATGAAGGCGTGGCGGCGCGATTGGACGAGCACGCCCTTGCGGGCGTCGATGAGGACGATGGCCAGGTCGGCTGTTGAGGCGCCGGTCGCCATGTTCCGCGTGTACTGCTCGTGGCCGGGGGTATCGGCGATGATGAACTTGCGGCGGGGCGTGGCGGCGTAGCGGTAGGCCACGTCGATGGTGATGCCCTGTTCGCGTTCGGCGCGCAGGCCGTCGGTGAGCAGGGAGAAGTCGATGGGGCCGGTGGAGCGGTTGACGCTCGAGTTGCGTACGCTCGCGAGTTGATCTTCGTATACGCCCTTGGCTTCATAGAGCAGGCGGCCAATCAAAGTTGACTTGCCGTCGTCGACGCTGCCGGCAGTCGTAAATCGAAGGAGTTGGCTTTCGACGCTCATGTTTAGAAATACCCCTCGCGCTTCTTGATCTCCATGGAACCTTCGGTGTCGTGGTCGATAATCCGGTTCTCGCGCTCGGAGCGCTTGAACTGCACGAGTTCTTCCATCAACTGGGGCAGGGTTTCGGCCTCGGAGCGGATGGCGCCGGTGCAGTAGGTGCAGCCGAGCGAACGCATGCGCACCTTCACCATCTCCGGCTTTTCGCCAATCTGGATGGGGTAGTTGTGCTCGAGCGGAATCACGCTGTTACCCCGCACGAGCATCTCCCTCTCCTTGGCGAAGTAGAGTTGCACGAGCGGAATCTTCTCGATCTCGATGTAACGCCAGATGTCCATCTCGGTCCAGTTCGAGAGCGGGAAGACACGAATGGTTTCGCCTTTTTCGATCTTGGCGTTGTAGACATTCCAGAGTTCGGGGCGCTGATTTTTGGGGTCCCACTGGCCGAACTTGTCGCGGAAGCTGTAGATGCGCTCTTTGGCGCGGGACTTCTCTTCGTCGCGGCGGGCGCCGCCGAAGGCCGCGTCGTAACCGCCGGCGGCGAGGGCGTCGAGCAGGGCGCGGGTCTTCAACTGGGCGCAGCACTTCTGGGTGCCGAGGGTGAAGGGGTTGGCGCCGGCGTCGAGGGCGGCCTGATTGGCGTAGACAATCAGGTTCAGGCCGAGTTCCTTGGCGAGGTTGTCGCGGAACTCGTACATCTCCTTGAACTTGTAGCCGGTGTCGACGTGCAGAACAGGGAAGGGGATGCGGGCCGGATGAAACGCCTTCTGGGCGAGGCGCATCATGACGGAGCTGTCCTTGCCGACGCTGTAGAGCATGACGGGGTTCGAAAACTCGGCGACGACTTCCCGTAAGATATGGATGCTCTCGGCCTCGAGGGCGCGGAGATGACTGAGAACGCGGGTCTCCATAGAACCTTTAGGGTACCAGGAAGATGCTCTCATTGTCTATCGGGATTGGGGTAATTCCGCTTCGGCATACACTGAATCTCATGAGGCTGCTTTTTGTAGTTTTGACTGCCGTGACTCTCTGGGGGCAGACCGAGATTTCCGGGGTCCGCATCCGCGAACATGTGAAGTTCCTGGCCAGCGACCTGCTTGAAGGCCGTGGTGTGGGCACGCGCGGCGGCGACCTTGCCACGGCCTATCTGGCCTCGCAGATGGCGCTGGCCGGTCTGGAGCCGGCGGGCGATAACGGCACGTTCTTTCAGCGCGTTGACCTGGTTGGGGTGGAGCCGCAGCCCACGGCGAAGCTCACGCTTGGCGCGACGGCGCTCACCTGGGCCGTCGACTTCGTCGGCAACACCCTGCAGCAGAAGAGCCTGGCCGAGTTCAGCGCCGAGGCTGTCTTTGTCGGCCACGGCATCACCGCGCCGGAGTTTGGCTGGGACGACTACGCCGGGACCGACGTGAAGGGTAAGGTGGTCGTACTGTTTACGAACGAGCCGCCGAGTGACGATCCGAAGTTTTTTGGCGGCAAGGCGCTGACTTACTACGGGCGGTGGACTTACAAGTACGAGGAGGCGGCGCGGCGGGGCGCGGTGGGCTGTGTGATTCTGCATACGACGCCGACAGCCGGTTACGGCTGGGAGGTGGTGCGCAGTTCGTGGGGCAAGGAAGACCCGCAGGTAAAGCTGGAGGCGGGGGCGCCGGCGCTCGCCTTTGCCGGATGGGTGACGCGGGGGGCGGCGGAGAAGGCGCTGGGCAGGAACCTGGACGAGATGCTGGCGCAGGCGAATACGCGGGGCTTTCGGGCGGCGCCGCTGAACCTGACGGTGAGCGGGGCGATTCCGACGAAGATGCGCGCCATCCGGGCGGCGAACGTGGCGGGGATGGTGCGCGGCAGCGACCCGGAGCTGCGGCAGCAGGCGGTGGTGTTCAGCGCGCACTGGGACCATCTGGGGGTGGGCGCGGAGAAGGGGAGCGATGCGATCTATAACGGCGCGGTGGACAACGCGACGGGCTGCGGGATTCTGCTCGAAGCGGCGCGGGCGTGGGCGGCGCTCGAGCGGCGGCCGAAGCGGTCGGCGATTTTTATTGCCGTGACGGCCGAGGAGAGTGGGCTGCGGGGGGCCGAGTTCTACGCGGCGCGGCCGGTGATTCCGGCGGGTTTGACGATGCTGAACATCAACTACGATTCCTTTTATCCGTTTGGGGCGGTGAAAGATCTCGTCGTGATCGGCGCGGAGCGGACGAGCGTCTATCCGACGGTCGAGGCCACCGCCCGGCGCTTCCGGCTGAAGATCAAGCCCGACCCGCATCCGGAGCAGGGCCACTACTACCGCTCCGACCACTTCGCTTTCGCGCGCGCCGGGGTGCCGGCGTTTTCGGTCAACATGGGGACCGAATACTGGGGCAAGGAAGAGACGTTCGGCGATAACATCGTCTACGAGTACAACGCGAAGAACTACCATCAGCCGTCGGATGAGTACAAAGATTCGTGGGACTTTGCGGGCATGGAGCAGATGGGCCGTTTTGGCTGGACGATCGGGCTGACGATTGCCAACTCGGCCGCGGTGACCACCTGGCGTGAAGGCGACGAGTTCCTGCCGGCGCGGCAGCGCAGCTTCAGCGCGCTTGGGCGATGACCTTAATGCCGTTTTTCGCGCGCAGGGTGATCAACGCCTTGCGCTCGACGCGGTGACCGGGTTCGAGGCGGAAGCGCCAGCGCTGGGCAATGACGGCCAGCAGCAGAACGCCTTCCATCCAGGCGAAGCGTTCGCCGACGCAGATGCGGGGGCCGCCGCCGAAGGGGAAGTAGGTGAAGTCGCGTTTGTAGAAGTCGCCATCGGCCCAGCGGGCGGGGTCGAAGCGGTCCGGGTCCGGCCAGAAGCGGGGGTTGCGGTGCATCAGGTACGGACTGAGGAGCACGATTGATTTGGCGGGTAGGGTGTAGCCGCCGAGTTCGAGGGGTTCGCGGGCCATGCGGCCGATGGCCCAGGCGGGCGGGTAGAGGCGCATGGATTCGGCGAAGATCTGCTGGGTGTAGCGGAGGCGAGGAAGGTCGTCGAAGGTGGGGAGGCGGTCGCCGAGGACGTCGGCTAATTCGGCATGCAGGGCGGCTTCGGCCTCCGGGTGCTGCGCGAGCAGGTACCAGGTCCAGGCCAGGGCGGTGGCTGTGGTCTCGTGGCCGGCCAGGAAGAGCGTGAGGGCCTCGTCGCGGACCTGCTGGTCGGACATGGCGTGGTCGTCACCTTCGGGGTCGCGGGCGTTCATCAGCATGGAGAGCAGGTCGTTCGGGTTGGCGGCGGAGGCGCGGCGCTCGTTCATGATGCGGAAGATGGTGGCTTCGACGAGCTTGGCGGCCTTCAGATAGCGGCGGGTGACGGGGAGCGGAACGTACTCGATGAACTGCGAACCCGGCAGCATGAGTAGCGGCATGATGGCGATGAGGGCGTTCATCGCTTCGCCCACCTGCGGGGCTTCGTCCTCGACGTCAGCGCTGAAGAGGGTCTGGCCGACGATGGCGAGGGTGAGCCGCATCATCTCCTGGTCGATATCGAGTTTGGCTTCGTTGCGCCAACGGTGGCAGGCCTTGTCGGCGAGGGCGACCATCTGCGCGCCGTAGGTGACCAGATGGTCGCGGTAGAAGGCCGGTTGGACCATGCGGCGCTGGCGGAGGTGGCTCGTGCCTTCGTTGGTCAGGAGGCCTTCGCCGAGGAGGGATTTGGCGCGCTGGAGGATGCGGCTTTTGGTGAACAGGCCGCTGCGGGTGACGAGGACTTCGCGGATCAGTTGCGGTTCGTTGACGTAGTAGATGTGCTGGTGGCCGGCCTGGAAGTAGGCGAAGGAGCCGTAGTCGGCCTGCACTTGTTCAAGATAAGTGAGCGGATCGCGGCGGAAGCGGAGGAGTCCACCGGAGAAGAAGCCGGTGGGCGGGCCGGGCGGCCTGAGGAGTTCCGCCATGGTCGTCTTTACAGGGGCAGGTTGAAGGGGACGAGGTTTTCGCGGTCGAAGGTGACGCCCAGAAAGCCCAGGCACATCTCGTCTTCGGTGCCTTCGCCCCAGCCGACGGTCTTCAGCGGATTGCTCGGGTTGCGCGGGTTGTCGGCCGAGTTGTCAAAAGTGCAGGTAGCGCGGAGACGGTCGAAGGCGCTGAGCCGGACCGGTTGCTGGTATTGATAGAAGCCCTGCCAGTTGAAGTCCCAGTTATCGATGTAGATGAGCGATTCGGCGCGGCCGTTGGGCCGGATCCGTTCGAGCTTGAACTGGGTGCCAAGCAGGTGCATGTGCGGGGCGATGAGGTAGGCCGTGGCGTCGAACAGGGGCGGGATAGGGAAGTTGGCGGTGACGTTGTGGCTCTTGGCCCCGGGCGGAATCCTGAAGTTGGTGTTGACCACCGGCAGGTAGACCAGGCGCTTGTTCACCTCGCTCTGCGAGAAGTATAGGCCGACGCGGGTTTGGTCCTCCTGGTTGGTGCGGCCGCCGGGATAGTAGTGGACCTGCATGATGATGTCGACGTTTTTGGGCAGGAGGGTGCCGACGCCTTCGGGCAGGCGATTGGGGGCCATGCCGGGGACCCACCCGCCGGCCATGCTCGAAAGGCTGAGCGGGATACCGTCGCCGGGGCCGCCGAAGCAGTCGTAGCCGGGTTCGCCGTCTTTGCCGTCCATCTGGCGGGCTTTGCCGGAGGTATCGAGATAGAGGATGACGTGGTGGACCACCTGCCGGTTGCCGGGGACGACCTGGAAGGCGTCGATATAGCGGTCGGCGCCGAAGTCGGTGGGGATGACGAAGCAGCGGTAGGTATCGCCGCGGCGCTTGAGCGTGTAGCTCTGCGGCATGGTCACTACCACGTCCGGATCGCCGAGGCGGAACTCGCCGGTGGCGGGTAGGGGTTCGGGCAGGTCGCGGGGGTCCCCTTCGGGGGCGCCGCCGCGGTACCAGTTGAGGATCATATCCCGCTCTTCGGCCGACAAACCGTAGTTGTGCTGGAACTCGCCGTGGCCCTCGACGGGCTTCCAGGGGGGCATGCGGCGCTGTTCAATAGCACGCTGAATATCTTCGCCCCAGGTCATGGCGGCTTCGTAGGAGTCGAGCGCGAAGGGGCCGATGTCGCCTTCGCGGTGGCACTGCTGGCATTTGTTTTGAAATACGCGCGAGATATCTCGCGTGTACGTCACCTGTCCCCAAGCGCTCAAAGCAAACACGAATAGCGGAAGGACGAGCCTCACAAACCACCTCTCTATTCGCTATTATCGCGCAAGATAGTGACAATCGCTTGGGCTTCGGCCGAGCGCTGCTCGCCGACGGGCCCGACTTTCTCGGAGGTTTTGAACTTCACGTTGACGCGGTCGAGGGGGAGTTCGACGAGGGCGGCGAGGCTGGCGCGGATGGTGGGGCGGTAATCCTTGAGTTTGGGCCGTTCGAGGATGACGGTGGAATCGACGTTCGAGAGGCGGTAGCCCTGTTCGCGGACGAGGGCGAGCGCGTGGCGCACGAAACGGTCCGAGGAGGCGCCTTTCCAGGCGGGGTCGGTATCGGGGAAGTGCATGCCGATGTCGCCGAGGGCGACAGCGCCGAGCAGAGCGTCGGTAACGGCGTGGAGGAGGATGTCGCCGTCGGAGTGGGCTTCAAAGCCGGTTTCGTGGGGGATCTCGACGCCGGCGAGGATGAGCACGCGGCCGGGCGCCAGGCGGTGGTTGTCCCAGCCGAGGCCGGTGCGGAAGTCCGTCATATCGGTCTGCGGGCCGACTCTTCGGCCAGAAAGGCCTTGGCGAGTTCGAGGTCGGTGGGTTTGGTGATCTTGATGTTGCGGTCGCTGCCGGGGACGACGTGGACATCGACGTTTTCGAGGCGTTCGACGAGGGAGGCTTCGTCGGTGCCGGTGAAGTTGTCGGCGGCGGCCTGGGCGAAGGCCTGTTTCAGCAGGCCGAGGCGGAAGACCTGCGGGGTTTGCGCGAGGATGAGGCGTTCGCGCGGAATGGTGGTTTCGATGCGGTGGCGCGAGACGCGTTTGACCGTGTCGACGGGGACGACGCCGAGGATGGCGGCGCCGCAGGCGGCGGCCTCGGCGATGACGGCGTCGATGTGTTCGAGACTGACGAAGGGGCGCACGGCATCGTGCACGGCGACCAGTTCAATTGATTCGTCGAGGGTAGCGAGGGCGTGTTCGACCGACTCCTGGCGGGAGTCGCCGCCGACGACCAGGCGGACGGGTTTGGCGAGCGATTCCTCATCGAGGAGGGCCTGGAAGCGGGCGATGTCGTCGCCGCGCAGGGCGATGATAATTTCCGAGACCGCCGGGCTTTGGGTGAACTTGCGGACGGTGTGCATGAGGATGGGGGATCCTTCGAGCACCAGGAACTGTTTCCGATTGTGGACCGTATCCGGCTGCGACCTCATCATGCGGGTGCCCAGGCCGGCCGCCGGAAGGATAACTGCTACTTTCATGGTCAGGGACTCTAGTGTAGCGCGGCCTGGACCTTTTCGGCGGAATGGACGCGCTCGTCGAAGCGGCCGAAGATCATCTTGCCGGCCGTGGTCTGCAGCACGCTGGTGACGGATATCTCGATGGTTTTCGAGATCATTTTCCGGGCGTTGTCGACGACGACCATGGTGCCATCGTCCAGATAGGCGATGCCTTGGTTGTGCTCCTTGCCCTCCTTGAGGATGAACACCTTCATCACTTCGCCGGGCAGTACAACGGGGCGCAGGGAGTTAGCCAGTTCGTTGATGTTGAGCACTTCGACGCCGTGAATCTGGGCGACTTTGTTGAGGTTGAAGTCGTTGGTGACCACTTTGCAGTGCAGGTGTTTGGCTAACTCGAGCAGCTTCATATCGACATCGCGCACCTGCGGGAAATCCTCTTCGGCGATGCGGATGTGGAGGTCGGGGTTTTTTTGAATGCGGCTGAGGATGTCGAGTCCGCGGCGGCCGCGGTTGCGCTTGTTCGAATCGGCCGAGTCGGCCACTTGTTGTAACTCGCGCAGGACGAAGGCGGGGATGACGAGAGTCCCTTCGAGAAAGCCGGTTGCGGCGATGTCGGCGATGCGTCCATCGATGATTACGCTGGTATCGAGGATCTTGCGATCGTCTGTTTTGGCCGCCGGGGGCTCGTTGCCGAACAGGGTGCCGCAGGCGCCCCAATTCAGCCTTTCGCCCTGGTGGGCGCCGACGACCATCCCGCAATAGGTCATCCACAGCAGCAGCATGACCTGCAGGAACGGCACGGTATCGCGGTTGCCCGGGAAGGCCTGGCCGAGGACGAGCGCCATGAGATAGGCGCCGAGGATGGCCAGGATGCTGCCGGCAACGGCGCCGAACAGCCGCGGCAGCGACAGGCGCCGCACGCGGAGTTCGAAGGCCACGATCAAGCCGGCCGCAAGCGCCCCCGCCGCGGCGGCGGGCCACGGCGCCAGCCCCGCCGGCTGTAGCACAAAGGCGGCGGCGGCGAGAGCAGCGACAAAGACAAGGCGGACAATGAGCAGGTCAGTCAAGAGCAGATTCCAACGGTTGGCGTCTAAGAGGCGGGGTCTGATTAACCTACCGCAGTAAGCAGACCCGCGCAAGGGCGTCGGCGCCGGGCGCCGGTTAGGGGATGAAGTTTTTGAGGTAACGGCCGCTCTGGACGAGCGATGCCTTGCGGAGTTCGACGGAGCCTTCGTAGGCGCGGTCCTCGACTTCAATACAGACGGCGCCGCGGTAGCCGGTCTCAGTCAACACGCTAAAGAATTTACCCCAGTTCACATCGCCAAGGCCCGGCAGTTTCGGGGTGTGGAACAGGTTCGGATGGGCGAAGACGCCGACCTGATTGAGTTTCTCGACATCGATGCGGGCGTCTTTGGCGTGCATATGAAACAGCTTGGGGGCGAATTCGCGCATCGCCTGCAGGTAGTCCATATGTTGCAGGATGAAGTGGGATGGGTCGAAGTTCAGCCCGAAGTTATCGCTCGGAATGTCGTTGAAGGCGCGGCGCCAGATGGCCGGGGAGGTCAGGAGGTTCTTGCCGCCGGGCCACTCGTCCTTCGTGAACGACATGGGACAGTTTTCGATGCCGACCTTGACGCCTTGGTCTTCGGCGTATTTGATGAGCGGCTTCCAGGTTTTGAGAAACCGCGGCCAGTTTTCATCGACCGACTTGGTGTGGTCGCGGCCTACGAAAGTGTTCATGACTCCGACGCCGAGCAGGCGGGCGGCTTTGATGACGGCCTTGATGTGGTTGGTGTAGAGCTTGGCTTCCTCGGGGTCGGCGGTGAGGGGGTTGGGGTAGTAACCGAGGCCGCTGATGGAGACGCCGAACTGGGCGGTGAGATCGTGCACCCGTTTGGCGTCCTCGGCGGTGAAGCCGGCAACGTCGATGTGGGTTACCCCGGCGTAGCGGCGTTCCGCCTTGCCCTTTGGCCAGCACATAACTTCGACGGCGGAGAAGCCGTTTTGCGCAGCAAAACTCAGTACTTCCGCAAGCGAGAGATCGGGCAGAATCGCCGAGACAAATCCGAGAGTGAGCATGATCTCTAGTTTGTCATGAAAGGAACTGCACCTCTTCTTCGATGGCCAGACTGAAGCGGACCCGGACCCGTCGCTTCAACTCATCGAGCAGGGCGACTAAATCGGCGGCGGTGCCGCCGCCCGTGTTGTAGACAAGGTTGGCGTGGTAGTCGGCGACGCGGATGTTACCGACGGCCAGCCCCTTGGCGCCTACCTGTTCGAGGAACCAGCCGGCGGGGATTTTGCCTTCGCGGATGACGTTGGCCGGCACCTGGGCGGCGGTTTCGGGGGGGAGTTCGTGCAGCAGGAGGTTTTTGAAGATGGACCCGGCGCAGTGCATGGTGGGGGGGAACTTGGCGTCGCGGGTGGCGCGGATTTCGGCTGAACGGGTGGCGAGGGCGGCGGGGTCGCCGGGGGTGAGGATGAGTTCGGCCGAGAGGATCTGCCATCGCTTGTGGCGTTTGAAGATGCTTTCGCGGTAGCGGAACTCGCATTGTTTGCGGGTGAAGGTGACGATGTGGGGGCCGTCGACGAAGCGAACCTGATGGATGCGTTCGGCGATGGACTGGCCGTAGGCGCCGGCGTTGCCGTAGATGGCGGCGCCTACCCAGCCGGGGATGCCGGCCATCGATTCGAGGCCGGCGAGGCCGTGGGCGTTTGCGAAATCGACGAGGGCGTTGAGGTCGGCGCCGGCTTCGACCTGGACGTGGGCGCCGTCGACGGTGAGTCCGGCGGCGATGTATTGCAGAATGAGGCCGGGATAGCCGGCGTCGCTGACGATGAGGTTGGTTCCGCCGCCGATGGTGGTCCAGGGGAGGCCGGAGGCGAGGAGGAGTTCGTGGGCGGCGCGGTAGGCGGCTTCGGTGGAGGCGATGAGGAGGGCCTGGCAGGGGCCGCCGAGGCGGAAGCGGGTGTAGTTCGAGAGGAGGGCGCCGGGGCACACGGCGAGACCGGGAATGGTCTCGAGCTCGGCGAGCGCGGCGAGGGCGGCAGTCATTGCTCTGATTATCGCGGACGGCGATGGGGCATGTCAGTTCGGCGTACGCTTAAGAAATGGCGACGGCGTTTGGCGGGTTTCCGGAGGCTGGTTACGAGTTTCTGCGGGAGCTCAAGGAGAACAACCGGCGGGAGTGGTTTCAGCCGCGGAAGGAGATCTACGAGGCGGCGGTGAAGGCGCCGCTGGGGGAGCTGGTGGAGGCGCTGAACGCCGAGTTTGCGCGCTTTGCGCCGGAGTACATTACCGAGCCAAAGCGGGCGATCTACCGGATCTACCGGGACGTGCGCTTCAGCAAAGAGAAGCACCCCTACAAGACGAACGCGGCGGCGGGATTTCATGCTTCGGCGGCCGAGAAGGAGGCGATGGCGGGGTACTACGTTTCGGTGTCGCCGTTTGAGATTGAAATTGCGGGCGGGATTTACATGCCGGCGCCGGAGCAGATGCTGGCGATCCGGAACCGGATTGCGGCGGAGTGGGAGGAGTGGGAGGCGCTGGTGGGGCATAAGAGCCGGAAGCGGGTGGCCGGGGAGGTGAAGGGCGAGTCGCTCACGCGGCCGCCCAAGGGGTTTCCCAAAGACCATCCGGCGGATTTCTGGCTGCGGAAGAAGCAGTGGCTGTATTGGGACACCGGTCTTGACCCGGCGCTGGCGCTGCGTCCGGGGTTTGTGAAAGAGATTGCGCGGCGTTTCGAGGCGATGTACCCGGTGATCCGGTTCCTGAACGGGGCGCTGGGCGGGAGGAAGGCGCCCCGTTCGGAGTACTTCTAGGGCATTTGGATGCCGTCAGTTGCCATTCACTTGCAGTTTATTGACGCTGGTCGGGAAACCTCCTTATCCTGATAGGGATTACACTAGGGGGTTGACCGTTGGCGGGGGTTATCCCGCTCCCGTCCCCTATTCGATGGCAGAAGAACCAAAACCCGTAAAGGCACCGGCTGTGATGGCAACTGTTCCCTGGGAGGGTCCGATTCCGGACCTGCTGCGGGAGCGGCTGGGCGCGTTGGTGCTGGAGACGTGTACGTACCTGGAGCAGCCTTTTGCGGTATTGACGCTTTCGGCGATGGTTCCGGCGCTGACGGTGCTGCGGGACGAGTTGGGGTTTGACTATCTGGTGGATATCACGGCGGTGGACTACCCGAAGCGGACGCCCCGGTTTGAGCTGGGTTACGTGGCTTACAGCTACGGGCGGAACGAACGGGTGCGACTGAAGGCGGGGGTGGGGCTGGGGGAGTCGCCGCAGTCGGCAGTGCCACTGTTTTTGGGCGCCAACTGGCTGGAACGGGAAGTGTTGGACATGTTCGGGATCGAGTTTGCCGGGCATCCCGATCCGCGCCGGATTTTGATGCCGGAGGAGTGGTCCGGCTATCCGCTGCGGAAGGACTACGGCATTCTGGCCATGGATAACGGCTGGGTGCAGGCGAATCTCGGCATTGAGAGCGGGCAATGACCGGACGGGACGGGACGGGGCTTGACGGCAACGAGATGGTCCTCAATATGGGACCGCAGCACCCGTCTACGCATGGGGTGCTGCGCATTGTGCTGAAGCTGGACGGGGAGCGCGTCAAGAGCACCGATTGCATCATTGGCTATCTGCACCGGGGCGTTGAGAAGATTGCCGAGAACCGGACGTACACTCAGTTTGCGCCGTATGTGGACCGGATGGATTATCTGGCCGCGGTGTCGAACGGGCTGGGGTACTGCCTGGCGGTGGAGAAGCTGCTGAACGCGGTGGCGACGCCGCGGGCGCAGGCGGTGCGGGTGATTTTGACCGAGCTCAACCGGATTGCCTCGCATCTGCTGTGGCTGGGGACGCACGCGCTCGACATTGGCGCGATTACGCCGCTGTTTTATACGCTGCGCGAGCGCGAGGCGGTGCTGAAGATCTTCGAGAACTACTGCGGGGCGCGGCTGACGACGCACGCGTTTCGGATTGGCGGGCTGCAGTATGAGCTGTACGAGGGTTTTGAGCAGGAGGTGGAAGCCTTCTGCGGACAGTTTCTGCCCAAGGTGGACGAGTACGAGGAGCTGCTGAGCGGCAACCGCATCTGGCGGGAGCGGTTGCGCGGGGTGGGCATTATCGATGCGGAGACGTGTAAGCGGTACGGGGTGACCGGGCCGGTACTGCGGGCGGCGGGCGTGGGGTGGGATCTGCGGAAGGCGCAGCCGTATTCGGGCTATGAGCAATACGAGTTTGCCGTGCCGGTGCGCACGGGCGGCGATACGCTGGACCGTTACTTTGTGCGGCTCGACGAGATGCGCGAGTCGGTGCGGATTATCCGGCAGGCGGTAGCGAACATTCCGGCCGGGCCGATTATGGCGAAAGTGCCGAAGGTGATCAAGCCGGCGGTGGGGGAGGCTTACGTTTCGATTGAAGCACCGAAGGGCGAGTTGGGTTACTTTATCGTGAGCGATGGGTCGACGCAGCCCTACCGGTTGCGGGTGCGGCCGCCTTCGTTTGTGAACCTGCAGGCGCTGGATCATATGGCGAAAGGGGCGCTGGTGGCGGACGTGGTGGCCATCATCGGCACCATTGACATTGTTCTCGGGGAGGTGGACCGGTGAAGCGGTTCCTGCGCCGATTTTTGCTGCTCGATCTTCTCGAAGGCTTGTGGGTGACCTTCCGGCATCAGAGCCCGAGCCAGATTGCCACCGAGCAGTACCCGAGCGAGCGGCCGGCGGTGAGCGAGCGCTACCGGGGCGCGCCGCGGCTGAACGTGCACCCGGAGACGCAGGAGACGCTGTGCATTTCGTGCAATTTGTGCGCGGTGGCGTGCCCGGAGAACTTGATTGTCGTCGGCAGCGTGCGCAACCCGGAGACCAAGCGCAAGGATCTGGTGCACTTTACCTATGACCTGTCGCGGTGTATGTTTTGCGGGTTGTGCGAAGACGCCTGCCCGGTGGACGCGCTTGAACTGACGCAGGACTTTGAGCTGGCCAGCTATACGCGGGAGGGTCTGATCTGGGACCGGCAAGCTTTGGAGGAGGGGCCGCGGCCCACGCAATACCGGCAATGACCCTCGAAGCCTTCTTCTTCTACGCCTTCGCGACGCTGGCCCTGGGCGGGGCGGCGCTGGCCGTGACGCGGCCGAGTGCGGTGCACGCGGCGATTGCGCTAATGGTTTCGCTGCTGGGCGTGGCGGGGCTTTACCTGCTGCTGACGGCGGAGTTTCTGTTTGTGGCGCAGATCATTCTCTACATAGGCGGGATTCTGCTGCTGTTCCTGTTCGTGATCATGCTCGTGAATCTCGATGCGGGGCGGGGCTTGCGTCAGTTTCACCGGCGGTGGCCCGTGGGGGCGGCGGTGACGGCGGTGGCGGGGGTGGTGCTGGCGGTGCTGTGGAGCCGGGTGCAGTTGCCGCCGGCGCAGCGGATGCCGGAGACGGGCAACGTGGAGCTGGTGGCCGATACGCTGCTGCAGGATTACCTGGTGCCGTTTGAGGTGGTGTCGCTGCTGCTGCTGGTGGCGGTGGTGGGCAGCGTGCTGCTCGCGAGGAAACGGGCGTGATCTCGACGATGCATTATGTCGCCGTCAGCCTGGGGCTGCTGCTGATCGGCACGGCGGGCCTGTTGTTGCGGCGGAATATCGTGATCATCCTGATGTCGATTGAGCTGATTTTGAACGCGGTGAATCTTAATCTGGTGGCGTTTTCGCGGCACCACGGCAACGCGGCCGGGCAGGTGTTTGCGATTTTTGTGATTGCCGTGGCGGTGGCGGAGGCGGCGGTGGGGTTGGGGATTCTGCTGGCGTTGTTCCGGAACCGGGAGACGGTGCAGGTCGATGAGGTCGATTTGCTGAAATGGTAGGGCCGGAATGAAGATGTTTCTCGATACCCTTTGGATGATTCCGGTGTTTCCGCTGCTTGGCGCGGCGTTGATGATGCTGCTGGGGCGGCATCAGTATCTCGATCCGCAGGAGGCGGTGGGGCCGGCGGCGCACGGTCACCATCACGACGGGGGGCACGACCAGGATCTGCGTCCGCGGCAGGGTTTGCGGTGGCTGATCGGGCCGCTGTGTTCGGGCTTTGTGCTGCTGTCGTTTTTGTGGAGCCTGGGGGCGGTGCTGGCGGGGCGCCGGGAGCAGGTGTTGTTTACCTGGGTGGCGGGTTTGCCGTTTCCGGCCTTTGACGGGCGCATGGTGCAGCTGACGGCGGACTGGGGCTATCTGCTCGATCCGGTGAGCGCGGTAATGATTCTGATGGTGACGGGCATCGGGTTTCTGATTCACGTTTACTCGATTGCTTACATGGCGCACGATGGCGGGTTGTACCGCTACTTCGGGTGCCTGAACCTGTTTGTGTTCTTCATGCTGGTGCTGGTGATGGCGAACAACTACCTGCTGCTGTTTGTGGGCTGGGAGGGCGTGGGGCTGGCCAGTTACCTGCTGATTGGGTTTTACTTCAAGCGCAAGACGGCGAGCGATGCGGCGATGAAGGCGTTTGTGATGAACCGCGTGGGCGATGCCGGCTATCTGCTGGGGCTGCTGTTTCTGCTGAGTATTTTTGGCACGCTGCGATTTACGGCAATCGAGGCGGCGGCGCATCCGCTGCTGCCTTGGGCGACGGGACTGCTGCTGCTGGGCGCGGTGGGCAAATCGGCGCAGATTCCTTTGTTCCCTTGGCTGCCGGATGCGATGGAGGGGCCGACGCCGGTGTCGGCGCTGATGCATGCGGCGACGATGGTGACGGCAGGGGTGTACCTGATTGTGCGGGCCGAGCCGCTGTTCCGGCTGACGCCGGAGGTGGGCGGCGTGGCGGCGGGGTTGGGCGCGGCGACGGCGGTGGCGGCGGCGCTGATGGCGTTGACGCAGCACGATATCAAGAAAGTTCTGGCGTATTCGACGGTGAGCCAGTTGGGGCTGATGTTTCTGGCGCTGGGGGTGGGGGCGTACTGGGCGGCGCTGTTCCACGTGGTGACGCATGCGTTTTTCAAGGCGCAGCTGTTTTTGGGGGCGGGGTCGGTGATTCATGCACTCGATGGCGAGCAGGACATGCGGCGGATGGGCGGTCTGCGGCGGCGGATGCCGCAGACGTTCCGGACGATGGTGTTGGGTGCGCTGGCGCTGGCGGGCTGGCCGGGATTGGCGGGCTTCTTCTCGAAGGATTCGATTCTGACGGCGGTCTGGGCGGCATCGCCGGCGCTGTTCGGGGCGGGGTTGCTGACGGCGCTGCTGACCGCGTTTTATATGGGCCGGCTGTGTTTGCTGGTGTTCTGGGGCGAGTACCGGGGTGGGCGGCATGTGCATGAGTCGCCGAAGCGGATGACGGTGCCGTTGTGGGTGTTGAACCTGGGATCGATTGGCGCGGGATGGTTTGCGGCGCCGTTTGCGGGGTGGCTGGGCGCGAGCGCGGAGCCGCACTCGCTGGGGATTATGGCGGCTTCCGGGGTGGTGGCGGTGGCGGGCCTGGGCGGGGCGTACCGGGTGTATGGCGGGGGCGCGGGGCATGGGTGGGCCGATGGCGAGGGCGGGTTGGCGCGGTGGCTGCGCGCGGGCTGCGGGGTGGATGGTTTTTATCAGCGGGCGGTGGTACTGGGGATGGCGCGGGGGGGCGGGGCGTGGTTGGCGGCGTGGGACCGCGGGGTGATCGATGGCGGGGTGGACGGCGCGGGCTGGCTGGGCCGGCGGCTGGGGGCGATCAGCAAGTGGAGCGATACGTGGATTGTGGACGGGGCGGTGCGGCTGACGGCGTTTTGCGTTAAGGCGGCGTCGCTTCCAGTGCGCTACCTGCAGAGTGGGATGGCGCAGAGTTACGGTTTGGTGATTGTGCTTGGGTTGGCCGCGATGGCCGGCTGGTATCTGCTGAGGAGCGCCTGATCGATGCCCTGGCTTACGGCGCTGCTGGCGCTTCCTTTGGTTGGGTTTGTGGTTTTGCTGGCGATTCCCGGGCGGGCGACGGGGGCGGTGCGGCTGTGGGCCAACGCGGTGCTACTGGGCGGGTTGGCGCTGGCGGCACCGCTGTGGACGGCGTTTGACCGGTCGGCGGGTGGCTATCAGTTCGTCGAGCGGATGCCGTGGATTCCGTCGCTGGGGGCGCAGTATCTGGTGGGGATCGATGGGATCAGCCTGCTGCTGGTGCTGTTGACGGCGTTGCTGGGGCCGGTGGCGGCGCTGGCTTCCTGGAACGCGATTGCGGAGCGGGTCAAAGAGTTCTACGCGATGCTACTGCTGCTGCAGTTCGGTATGCTGGGGCTGTTTTTGTCACTCGATATCCTGCTGTTCTTTGTGTTTTTTGAACTGGTACTGGTGCCGATGTATTTCCTGATCGGGATCTGGGGCGGGGAGCGGCGGCTGTATGCGGCGATGAAGTTCTTTCTGTACACGGTGGCGGGGAGCGTGGTGCTGCTGGTAGGGATTGTGGCGCTGTACTGGCAGGGCGGGCAGCAGTTGGGGCGGGCGACGTTTGAGTTGACGGAGTTGTTGCGGGCGCAGTTGCCGGTGGAGACGCAGCGGTGGCTGTTCTGGGCGTTTTTCCTGGGTTTTGCGATCAAAGTGCCGATGGTGCCGTTTCATACCTGGCTGCCGGATGCGCACACGGAGGCGCCGACGGCGGGTTCGGTGCTGCTGGCCGGGGTACTGCTGAAGATGGGGACGTACGGGTTTGTGCGGCTCTCGCTGCCTTTGTTTCCGGATGCGGCGCGGGAGGCGGCGCCGGTGCTGGCGGTGCTGTCGATTGCGGCGATTCTGTACGGGGCGCTGATTTGTCTCGCGCAGCAGGACTGGAAGCGGCTGGTGGCTTACTCGTCGGTGAGCCACATGGGTTTCTGCACGCTGGGGCTGGCGGCGATGAACGCGAACGGGTTGGCGGGCAGTGTGCTGCAGCAGGTGAACCACGGCATTTCGACGAGCCTGCTGTTTCTGTTGGTGGGGTATGTTTATGAGCGGCGGCATACGCGGCAGATTGCGGATTTTGGGGGGCTGGCGATGGTGATGCCGCGGTTTGCGTTCGTGTTTGCCGTGGCGGTGTTCAGTTCGGCGGGGCTGCCGCTGTTGAACGGGTTTATTGGTGAATTCACGATTTTGCAGGGCGCTTTTGTGGTGAACCGGGCGTGGGCGGCGGCGGCAGTGGGGGGGATTGTGCTGGGGGCGGCGTATCTGTTGTGGCTGTACCAGCGGACGATGCTGGGTGATTTGCGAAACGAAGCCAACCGGGAGCTGCCGGATTTGACGGCGCGGGAGTGGGCGACGGTGCTTCCGTTGCTGGGGTTGGCGGTGGCGATTGGGGTGTATCCGCAGCCGTGGTTTGCGGTGCTGGAGCGGCCGGTGCTGGAGTTGGCGGGGAGGTTGGGCCGGTGAGCCATTTCTACACGGACGTCGACCATTTTGCGCTGCTGCCGGCGATTCTGCTGGCGTTGTTTGGTTGCGCGGTGTTCCTGTTCGATTTTTTGCTGGGGGAGCGTTCGCGGCGGTGGCAGTTGGCGCTGGTGCTGCCGGGGTTGGCGTTGACGGGGTGGCAGTTGGCGCGACAGGGGGAGATTGCGCCGTTTACGGCCTTCCACGGGGCGTTGACGATTGATGCGTTCGGACTGTTTTTCAACTGGCTGTTTTTGTTGACGGCGGGGCTGGTGGCGTTGCTCAGCTACCGGTATCTGGAGGTGGAGCAGGAGCACCAGGGCGAATACTACGGCCTCGTGCTGATGGCGCAGGCCGGGGCGTACTTTCTGGCGGTGGGCACGGAGTTGATTACGATTTTCGTGGGTTTGGAGACGATGTCGATCAGCTTTTACGTGCTGGCGGGGTTTCTGCGGCGGAGCCGGCGGTCGAACGAAGCGGCGTTGAAGTATCTGTTGCTGGGGGCGTTTTCGAGCGGGATTCTGGCTTACGGGTTTTCGATTCTGTACGGTCTGGCGGGATCGACCTATTTCGCGGACATTGCGGCGGCGGTGGGGGCGCGGCCGGCGTTTGATCCGCTGACGGTGCTGGCGATCCTGACGGTGAGCGCGGGGGTGCTGTTCAAGATAGCGGCCGCGCCGTTCCACATGTGGGCACCGGATGTTTACGAGGGCGCGCCGACGGCGGTGACGGCGTATCTGGCCGTGGGTTCGAAGATCGCGAGCGTGGCGCTGCTGCTGCGGCTGTTCTTGGGGCCGCTCGGTACGGCGCGGGCGGCTTGGGAGCCGCTGCTGCTGGTGGCGGCGGTGGTGAGCCTGACGGTGGGGAACCTGGCGGCGTTGACGCAGACGAACGTGAAGCGGCTGTTGGCGTATAGTTCGATTGCGCACGCCGGGTATCTGTTGCTGGGGGTGGTGGCGGGGAACGCGACGGGCTTGCGGGGGGTGGCGATTTACGCCGGGGCGTATGTGTTTATGACCCTTGGGGCGTTTGCTGTGCTGCTGGGGGTGCACGGGGAGGAGTTGGGGGATTTGAACGGTTTGGCGCGGCGGCAGCCGGCGGTGGCGGCGGCGATGGTGGTGTTTCTCGTGTCGCTGGCGGGGTTGCCGCCGACGGCGGGTTTTGTGGGGAAGTACTATGTTTTTCTCGCGTTGATTGAGGCTGGACGGTATGTACTGGCGCTGGTGGGGGCGGTGTATGTGGCGGTGGCGTTGTTCTACTATTTCCGGGTGGTGCGGTGTATGTTCCTCGAGCCGGCGGCGGAGGGGGTGGCGCGGGTGGGGTTAAGCGCGGGGGTGCGGGTGGCGCTGGGGGTGACGGGGGTGTTGACGCTGGGGGCGGGGGTGTATCCGGAGCCGTTGTTGCAATGGGCGGTGCGGGCGGTGCTGAAATGATGGAGTTCTGGCTGATTCCGGCGGTGATGATGCTCGTGATTGTGGGTTTGTTTCCCCCGATTGCGGGCTATATCGTGCTGGTGGAGCGGAAGGTGCTGGCGGATATGCAGGTGCGGCTGGGGCCGATGCGGGTGGGTCCGCACGGGCTGCTGCAGCCGTTGGCGGATGCCTTGAAGCTGCTGTTGAAAGAAGACATTATCCCGCGGGAGGCGGATAAGGGGATCTTCTACGTGGCGCCGATTTTGAGTATGTTCACGGCATTTGTGGCCTTTGGCGTAGTGCCGTTTTCCGAGCGGTTCCGGATTGCCGATGTGAACGTGGGGCTGCTGGTGATCAGCGCGCTGGGGAGCGTGGGGATTTTAGGGATTGTGTTGGGGGGATGGTCGTCGAACAGCCACTATCCGCTGCTGGGGGCGCTGCGGAGTTCGGCGCAGCTGGTGAGTTATGAGCTGGCGATGGGGCTGGGTTTGGTGAGCGGGGTGATGTCGGCCGGGACGCTGAGCATGGTGCAGATTGTGCGGAATCAGCAGGCGCAGGGGGTTTGGTTCGTTTTTGACAATTGGGGGGCGATGGCGCCGGCGTTTGTGATTTTCTTCATTGCGGCAGTGGCGGAAACGAACCGGTCGCCGTTTGATTTGCCGGAGGCGGAGTCGGAGCTGGTGGCGGGGTTCCATACCGAGTACAGCGGGTTCCGCTGGGCGCTGTACATGCTGGCCGAGTATGCGAATATTTTCGTGGTTTCGGCGGTGTCGGTGACGCTGTTCTGGGGCGGGTGGCTGCGGCCGTTTCCGAGCGTGGGGTGGCTGGAGATTCCGCTGAACTATGGCGTTCCGTTTTTGTTGTTCGCCGGGCCGGGGGTGGCTTCGGTGCTGCTGCTGGCGCCCAAGCTGCGGTACGCGCCGCACCGGTACGGGATGCTGGCGGTGGGCGGGGCGTTGACGCTGGTGGGGTTGGTGCTGGTGATTCCGGCGGTGAATGCGGCGGCGGCGGCGCCGTTCTGGTTTCTGCTGAAGGTGGCGTTTTTTCTGTACGTGATGATCTGGTTCCGCGGTACGTTTCCGCGCTACCGCTACGATCAGTTGATGGATATCGGATGGAAGGTGCTGATCCCGCTGGCATTGGGGACGATTGCGCTGAATGCCGTGGTGGGGATGCTCAAAAATAGTTAGCGGTGCGCGGAACGTTTTGGTTCTGATTCCGTCACTAGTGTCCGGTAAACATTTCTCGAGCGGGCCGTAAATATAGCGGAATCAATGGATTGCGGCCAAACTTCCTCGGGAACGATTTGAACGAGTCGTCGGGACAATTTGACCACTTTCGCACCCTCCCCGAGGTGGTGG
>JAPKZB010000019.1 GCA_026393985.1 Acidobacteriota bacterium | reverse complement strand
GGGGAGCCAAATTCTTAAAGACGTACTTTTTACTGCCCGTTTTCGTTGACACCTCCCCTCCCCGTCCCCCGTTCGTATCCCCAACATTCGCCTGAATTTGCACCTTTCGCCCATTCTCCAGTTCGAACCCTACCTTTTCGGCCTGCGTTCTCAACCTCCATGGTTCGCCTCGTTGGCCTCTCTCAACCCCCAGAATTCTCCATTTTCTCCGTTGACACACCCGCGTTTGTTGACACGGTTTTTCAGGTCGGGGCCCAGATTAGACATTTTCGAACCTGCCTGAGTATCCATTAATAGAGCCAGACGACGCGCGAGGCCGCCCAGCGGAAGCCGTTGTGGGCCGGAAACCCAAAGGACCGGCAACACATGAACCTCCGCGACCAAACTACGACCGACGCCGTCGCCCAGATCGCCACTCTTCTCGCCCAGGCCTACCGGCAGTACGAACATGCCCGGCGCTTGGATCCGCCGCGTTTGGAGCAAGAAAAAACGTCAACAGAGAACTTGCTAATTCCGGCCCGGAGAGCCTTCATGGTCATGAGGTTGACGCATGAAGAAGACCCCCATACAACTGATCGAGGAACTGGCCACGCTGGACGTGGCCGCGCTGCAAAAACGGCACGCGGCGTTTTTTGGCAAGGAGCCTCCTTGCGGTCACCGGCAGTTTCTTTTCCGGAAGCTGGCCTGGCATGTCCAAGCCAAAGCCGAAGGCGGATTGCCGGCGTCGGCGCTTGAGTTGGCCAAGAGCATCGCGATGGACACGCCATTGCGGGTTCGCATACTGACGAACGCGGGTCGGCAGCGCGCCGGGAAGCCCCTGGACAACTCATCCACCACGACCATTGAGCCGGCGCACGATGCGCGCACCCCACTGCCGGGCCGTTTGATCGTTAAGCAGTGTCGGGGCCGCATCCTGAAGTAGAAATCGAGCCGGAGCGTGTTCCTTCGCCGCTTGTGAGGGATGCCCTGTCCAATCTGGGGCACGAAATTGCCCGCAGCACGATTGCGGAGATTCTCTCGCGGCACGGGATCGAGCCGGCGCCGGAGTGGAGCCGGAAGACGACGGGGAAAGAGTTTCTGAGCCGCCATGGGGAACTGATTGTGACCACGGACTTCTTCACCGTGGAAGTGTGGACCCGGCGAGGGTTGCAGCGGTTCCCGGTGCTGTTCCTTATCAAGCTATCGACCCGCAAGGTTGAAATTGCGGGCATCGCGCCGGAAGCGAGCGGATTGTGGATGAGCAGATCGCGCGGAGTCTCACCGATGCGGAGGCGGGAATTCTTACCGGGAAACGCTACCTGATTCACGACCGGGATCCGCTGTTGACGGCGGAGTTCCTGCGGACACTGGAGGACGCGGGGGTGAAATCGGTCAAGTTGCCGCCCCGATCACCTAATCGGAGTTCCCACGCCGAGAGGTTTGTCAGGAGCCTCAAGGAGTCCTGCCTGGACCGGATGATCTTGCTCGGGGAGGGGTCGCTACGGACGGCAGTTCAGAACTTTGTGGAGCACTAACACAGCGAGCGGAACCACCAGGGTCTGGCGAACCGGATCATCTACCCGGAGGCGGGCCACCGGGGAGCGTCGGGTGCCATCCAGCGCCGTCAGCGCCTGGGCGGCATGCTGAACTATTACTACTGCGACGCGGCCTGATCGGGCGGGTGAGGCCGGCCATGGCGATTCGCATAGGAATTCAGGCACCGGAGGTGTGCGCGGCATCTGAGATTGGGGCGTCTGCAGCGTGATCGGCAAAGGCCGCGCCCCGTTTGGCAACGCCGGTTACGGCCTGAATTGCGAATTCAGCAGGCGCCGCGAAGAGATGGGACGCTTGGCTGACCAAGGGAACCAGGGCAATCCTGTATTCGGACCATACGGGGTAGCGCCCGCCAGCGGACCAATGCACACCATCGACGCGCTGAATGACGAGCTGCGCGGCCGCAACCCCGGCGCCTTCACCGTCTGCCGGCCCACGTCTCTCTCCACGAAGCGGGAGGCTCCAAGCGGAGTAACAGGCCCTGCTCAAAAACACGCCGAACCGCTAACCCCGGGCGGCCCTCAGGGCAGCCCCGCGACCTGCTCAATCCGCGTGTTCGGCAGATACCGCCGGAGGATTTCGGCAAACGGCTCCGGCCGCCCCGCCGCCCCGCGCTGGCAGAAGCCGACGCCATGCCCCCGCCCCCGCCCCCGCGCCACGTTCCCCATCAACATATAGTCGTTCGAAGGCAGCGTATCCCAGCCGAACTTCCGGCCGAGGCGCAGCCGCGAAGCCTCCTCGCCCACTCGCTCCGGCAGCTCCGGCAGCGTCCGCTCCCATCCCGGCTCCTCCCGCCGGCACACCTCGCAATCCACCGCGAAGTACGGATACGGCTCCGGACGCCAACCCACCTCGGCGGCCGTCTTCGTGCGGCCCCCACAGCTGCCGCTGTAGGCCGGCGCGAACACCCGGCCCTGGTAGGTCACCACCACTCCGCGCGTGGCCACCGCCGCCGCCGAGGGCCGGGCTTCCTTCCACACCTGGCAGTGCGTCGTGTCGCAGTAGTCGTAGGCCCCGTGCCGCCGCCGGTTGGCCAGCAGCCAACTCCGCGCAATCACCGCCTGCGCCTTCCGCGCTTCGAGCCCCGCCCCGGGCGCCGACTCCGCCTCCGTCACCGCCGCCACCGCCTCTTCCAGATCTGCCCGCAACACCGCCCGCAACTCCTCCCCCGGCGCCGTCACCGTCAGCTCCCCCCGGTACCGGCGCTCGATCTTACCCGGCACGCTCACCAGCATCTCGCCGCCGAACCGCACCGCCGCGCCCGTATGCGTCTGCCGCTGCGAGAACCAGTCCACCTGCCGCCCCTCGCGCCGCACCCCCACGGCCTGGTCGCCCGCCAGCGGCGCGCCGTTCACCAGCAACACCCGCCCCGGCACCGGCTTCACCGTCAACGCCTGCGGGTGGAACAGAACAAAAATGGCCACTTCGATCATCGGGTAAACAGGGAAACCGCCCGCGCCCCCGTCACGCCCGGCGCCTGCAGCAGCACCAGTTCTCGGGGAGCGGCTTCCGGATAGGCGATCACGGCGTAGCCGTCGCCATCCAGCTTGGCGTTCGGTCCGGTGCCGGTCTTGGCCAGATAGCCCGGCCCCAGCGCCCGCGCCGTACCGTAGCGCGCCGCCCGGCGCATGCCGTCGATCAACGGAAAGATCCCGGGGTCCGCCGGGCGGCTCAACAGCTCCGCGTAAGCCCCCGCCAGCGCCTCGGGCGGAATCCGCCATCCCACCCCCAGGCCGATCTGCGTATCCGGGTCCGCCTCCGGCACCGTAATCCCGAACCGCGCCAGCAGCCCCGGCGCGGCGTGCGGCGGCAGCGCCCGGGCCAACTGCCGGAAGTAGTGGTTACACGAGTGCGCCACCGCGTCGCGGATGCCGGTTTTGCCGTGGCCCCGGCCCCACCAGCAGCGGTCCGCCGCCCCCCGGCAGAAGTGATCCGGGTAAAAGTACTGGTGCGCCTCGGCGTAAGCCAGCGCCGTAAACGGCTTCACAATGCTGCCCGGGCTCACCGGCGCCGCCATCTCCGGCCATTCGGCCCGCAGAATGCGCCGCGCGGCAATGCTATAGAGCAGCTGGTTCATGGCTGGCGGGTGTAGGTAATCGTCTCGGTCAGCTTGGCGCCTTCGTCCTGCCGGGCAACGGTAGCGGCGCTGAAGCGGCGCAGCACGGCGGATAGGCTGGCGGTGTTCTCGGAGAAAAACTCCGGCGTCCGCTGCTCGGGCTGCTCGGCCGGGGTGGCGCCGGCGAAGTCAATCAGACTCGTCATCGGAAACAAACGAAGCCGCTCCGCCCCGTGACGAAACGAAGCCAAATAAACCGTCCGTTCGCCGGGGATGGCCCCGGCGCCGCCGGCCTGCATGGCGCGCAGCAGCGGTTCGTGGTTGGCAATGTAGAGCAGCGGCCCGGCCGCGGCCACCGTGTAGCCGGACAGCAGCGCCCGCGCCGCGGCCGCGTCCCAATTCGCCGCACCCAACACGGCCACGCCCAGCCCCGGCGAGATAAAAACCTGGTCCGCCTGCAGCCGCGTCGTCCGCACCACGGCATGCGCCGTGGCGTTGCCGAACAGCGCCGCCAGCGCCGCCTCCTGCGAAGCCCCGGCCACCGTGAACGGCGCCACGTCGATTCGCGTCTCCAGGTCCGCCGCATCCTGGCCTTCCAGAAACGTGGCCGCCGCCGGCGCAGCCAGCAGACGGAACGGCGGAGCGCCCAGCGCCAGGCGGTAGAAGCCGGCGTCGTCCGGCACGGCGCGGGCCACGGCTCGCAGGGCGGCGTTGGACGCCGCGCTAGCCGGCTGCTTCCGCCCGAGCGTCCGCGTCTCCACCCACGCCCCCGCCGACCGCGTCAGGTCCGCCATCGCACCCTCCAGCTCCGCCAACTCCGGCAGGTTGCGCTGCACCCAGTAGCTGCGGAAGTGCGGGCTGCGCGCCAACGATGCGAGATTGGCCGCCAGCCGCAGCTCCCCCTGCGCCTGGGCAACCCGCGCGAACCAGCCTTCGCCCGCCAGCGCTCCCCCGCCCTGCCCGGCCATCAACTCAAGCGCCCGCGCCAGATGATTTTCGCTCGTGCTCACCAGCAGCCAACCGCTGCGGAAGGCAAAAGCGACCGTCCGGCCCGTCGCGGGGTCCGACTTCACGGAATAGTTCCCCCCGGCGGCGGTCCGGTTCGTAAACTGTCCGGCCACGGCCTGCAGCGCCGGCGCCGCGGCGAGCTTTGTCACGTACAGAAACTCCAGCTTGCCAATGTCGTAGACGGCCAGCGCCGAAGCCCCGCCCGCCAGCTGCTCGAGTAGCACGCGATCCAGCCCCAGCCCGCTCACGGCGGCCAACTCCCCCTGCGCGTCGCCCAGCCGCAAAAACAGCCGCGACTTGGCAAACACGCTGTAGTTGGCGCTCTCGAGCCACTGCCGCTTCTCGGCCGAAGCGTTCCACTCCCGCAAAAGCGCCCCGAAATCCCGCGCCTCCAGGTAAACCTGCGCTCCGGCCGGGATCCACCGCGGCAGCGGCTCTACCCCCGTCGACTGCTGCGCGTAATAGACGCCGCAGGCGGCGGCCGCCGCGGCCAGTCCGATCCGCATCTTCTTCGTCATTGGGCACCTGCCTCCAACCGTACCCGCACCACATGCGGCTGCTCCAGCCCCTGCCCCACCACCGGCCGGCGGCTCTCATTCTTCGTCCGCCGCGCCACTTCCTCTTTCGCCCGGCGCTCCTTGGCCGGGTTGCCGTCGAAGTAGAAGACGGCGCGCTCGGCCTGCCCCGCGGCCAGATAAGCATCGCCCACCCGCTCCCGCATCTCCGGCGGCACATCGCCATCCTCGGCCAAGGCCAGTAGCGGAGCCCCCTGCAGCGCCGCGAACAGCGGCAGCCGCTGCGCCGGGTCAATCGCCAGCGCCCCGCGCAGCAGCCGCACCTTCACCGCCGCATCCGCCGCCTTCTCGGCGGCCCGTAGGCGGGCCGTCACCGCATAAGGCTGCTCCGCCTCGGCCGGCGCGGTCTGCCGCGCGGCCAGCAGATCCAGTTCCCGCGCCCCGGTGGTAACCGGCCGGTTCAGCGCCGCCGCCGCCCGCAGACGCAGCGCGTAGGGCGCGTGGCGGTCCATGGCCACGGCCACCAGCGCCGCCTCGTCACCCTTGGCGCGCCCGAGCAGCAGCCGGGCTTCCGCGCTCCACGGCTGCGCCGCCGCGAGCGGAGCGGCGTAGCGGAGCGCCTCGGCCGGGCGCCCCAGCTCGAGCAGCAGGCTCGCCGCCGCGGCGTGCTGCGCATAGGGCTCTCCGACGGTCATCACCAGCCGGTCAAGCAGCGCGACGGCCCGCGCGGGCTGCTCCTGCGCCAAACCCAGATAGCTCGCCGCGGGCGCATTCGCCGCCGCCAACTCCCGTTCATAAGCCCACGTCAGCACCTGCCGCGCCGCCTCAGCGGCCCCTTCCTGACGCAGCCGCCCGGCCGCCGCCCGCAACGCTTCGGTGTCACTCACGCTCGCCAGCAGCGCCGCCAACTGCCCCGCCTGCGCGGCCACGCGCAGCCGCAGCGGCAGCAGAGTATAGGCGTCCATCTCCAACTGCTCCGGCGAAAAGCGCCCCAGCAGTTGCCGCGCCGCGCTCCACTCTCCGGCCGCCACCAGCGCCTCCAGGCGCCCCGTCCGGATCCGCTGCAGCGAACCCGCCGCTGCCTCCCGCGTCTCGCCCACCGTCCGGTCCAGCCGCTGCCCGGCCAGGGCCTCGGCCCGCTCCCACAGCGCCGGTTGCGCCGCCGCGAAGGCGGCAAGAAACTCGGCCGGCTCGGCGGCAAACTGCGCCAGCCGCTCCAGACGCGCCGCGCTTCCGCCCCGCACCAGTTCGTTCAGCCGGTAGGAGCCGTTGCGCCGCACGTAAGCCGCCAGCAGCGCGTCACCGGCCTCCGAACCCGGCGCCGCTTCGAGCGAAGCGCGAACGTCGTCCCACCACGTCTCGCCATACCGCCCGCTATCCATCATCCCGCGGAACTCCTCGAGCGCCCGGGCGTGGTCGCCCAGGCGGGCGTAGGCCGCGGCGTAGTGCGGATCCAGCGCAAGCGTGTTCCGGTAGTCGCCGGCCGCAAAGAACGCCTGCGCGCTCGCCGAACGGTTTTCAACGAGCGCCGGCCGGTAAGCCGCGGCGCCCGGGTCCTGCGTCAGGCCCAGATAGTCGGCATAGCGCGCAGCGTAATAAAACCACGTATCTCCAGCGAGGCCGCCCTTCGGCGCCGCCAGTTTGGCGCCGATCGTCTCCGGCCCCAGCGTCTCCGTGAAGGCCTTTTTCACCTCCGGCGCGTTCTGTCCAAAGTACAGGCCCGTGAGCGCCCGGTAGGCGCTCTTCCACAGCGGCGGCCGCGGGGCCGCCAGGATACCGCGCAGCGCCAGCCCCACGTTCTCCGTCCGCAGTCCATAGTTGGCAAGGGCTTCGGCGCGGGCCGCTTCGACGGTGGGCCTCAGTTGCAGGTACCGTTCGAGGTTTTCACCTTCGAGCGGCGCCCCGGCCAAAGTGCGCAGCTCACCGGCGGCGTCGCCCGCGCGCCGATACGCCGTACCGGCCAGCCGCAGCACCTGCTCCCGGCTCTCGGACGGCGGATGCACTTTCCAGTAAGCCTCCAACTGCTGGCCGGCCTCGGCAAACCGCCCGCGCCGCATCTGCAGCTCATACAACTGCTGCAGCCGACCCGCGTTCTCCTCCGTGCCCGGCTGCGCCATCATCTGACGGTAGAGAATCTTCGCCGCCACTTCGAAAAACTCGCCGCTCAGGGCCGCCTCAACGCTTCCCCGCGCCTCGAGCCACACGGCGTACTTTCCCTTTTCTTCCGGCGTGAACTCCGTTCGGGCGGCGCCCGCCGAGGCCGCCAGCGCCTCCGGCTCCGGTCCCGTTATCTGTTCATAGCGGCGCAAGCGCGTCAGCAGCCGGGCTCGCGTGGCCAGGTCCGGCCCGGCGGCCAGCGCCTCATCGAGCAGACCCCAGCTTTCGAGCCGCTCAGCCTGCGCCTGCGGGTTCGGCCGCCCGGTCCCGTACGCCTGCCGCTGCAGCCCGACGGCGTCCTGCATCCGTCCCTGCCGAGCCCGCGTCTCGGCGGCCCGCTCCAGCCATACCGGGTTCCGGTAGCTCAGTTCGTAGAGCTTCTGATAGGTAACCACGGCTTCGTCCCAGCGCGCCAGCCGCGTCTCAAGGTCCCCCCGCGCCGCCAGCACGTCCGTGCGCTCCGGCCGCAGCGCCACGGCCCGGCTCCAGGCTTGAAGGGCGCCCGGGTAGTTGCCAAACTCGGTTTCGAGACGCGCCCGCACCAGCGCCCACCGCGCATCCCGCGGCGAATCGGCTTCGGCCTTGACGAAATAGGCGAGCAGCCGCTCCGCCGCGCCATGGTCAGCCGCATAGCGCGCGGCCTCCCGCAACAGCGTTTCGTCCTCCGGGCTCCGCCGCGCCAGTTCAATGTACTGGTCGATGGCCCCCGCGAAGTCCCGCAGCCGCGTCAGCGCCGGCAGCAGCGCCGCCCGCAGCCCGGCCACCTGCGCCGGATCCCGCAGACTGGCCAGCCGGGCCCGATAAAACGCCGCCAGGCCGCGGTCGTCGCCGGCGGCAGCGTAGGCAGCCGCCTTGAGCGCAATCGCCTCGGCGTCGGCCGGGGCTTTCTCGAGCAGCTGGTCGCCAATCGCCTGCGCGGCGGGCGGATCGGCCTGCCGGCCCGCTTCGAGCCGCAGCGTCCGCTGCAGCGCGGGATGAGCGGCATCGGCGGCCGCGCGCAGAATGGCCAGCGACCGCAGTCCGTTGCCGGTGCGCCGGTGGATCTCCGCCGCGGCCTTGACCACGGCGAGGCGCTTGGGATGAGCGGTGAGCAGCGCCTCCATTTCGTTCTGCGCGGCGGCGCCACTGCCCTGGCTCTCCTCCCACCGGGCGCGCGCCAAACGCAGGCTGAGGGCTTCGAGCGGATCGGCGGCCAGGGCGATCTCGCGGGCCATCACCGTGCGCTGCACGGCCGGCAGCGAGTTGCGCGCGGCCACGGTGGCGAAGCGGGCCAGCACGTCGCGGTCCGCCGTTTGCCCGGCCGCGGCCGTGAGGAACTGGGCCAGGTCGTCGCGCCGGCCCTGCGCTTCGAGCAGCGCCACGCGCAGGCCCACGGCCGGCCCCATGACGGGCAGCGTGCCGAGCAGGGCTTCTACCGGTTCTCGGCGCGCGAGGCGAAGTAGCCGGCGGCGAGCGGGCGAGTCGCCATCGGCCGCTAAAGCCCCGGCCAGATACTCGCGCAGGGCAGTGGCCATCTGGCCCTTGTTCTCGTAGATGGCTCCCATTTCATAGGCGAACGCGGCGGGCTGATTCAGCCGCTGGCGGGCGGCGGTCAACAGCCGGATCGCATCGTCGTACTGCAGGTAGTCCCAGTGCAGAGTGGCCGATTCAAGCCACGCCTCGGGCTTGCCGGGCGTGATCTGCGCCACGCGGTCAAACCAAGTCCGGGCGGCGGCGAACTGTTCGCGGTCGGCGTGAATTTCCCCCAGACGCGTGAGGAACTCCGGCTGCCGCGGCCACGCCTTCGCGAGAGCGCCCTCCATTTCGAGCGCCACCGGGGCCTGCCCCAGGCTGCGATGCACGGCGGCGGTGCGGCTGAGCAGCGAAACATCGGCCGGGTAGGAGACCGCGACGGCGCGCAGGTAGGGCGCGGCGGTTTCCCAATGGCTCTGCCAGGCCTCGGCTTCGGCCACCCAGAGCGCGGCGGCCGGGTTGGCCCGCGCCTGCGCGGCCGCATCGCCCCGCGGCAGAATCGCCTTGATGGCCGTCAACTCCGCATCGAGACGGTTGGTGCGGGCCAGCAGCGCGAAGAACTGCTGCCGCAGGCTTTCGTCATAAATCCAGTAGCTGCGCAGGAGTCGCTCCTGCTCGGCGGGGTTGGCCGTGGCGCGGGCGCCGTGGGCGTCCACCAGGTTCTTGACGAACGGCACATGATGGGGGAAACGGGCGAGGGCGTAGGTGTTGACGTTGCGATAGAGCACGGCGTCGAGTTGGCCGGGCACGGCGGTGACGCGCAGGTACTCTTCCAGATCGGTGCCCGAAAACACGCCCGCCACCTCGCGGGAAAGCGCGTCGTAGCGGGCGTTCATCTTGCCGCGCAGATACCAGCGGGCGAGTTTGTGCGACCACGATTTATCGGGAAACTGCGCCATCGCGCGCCGGTAAACCGCTTCGATTTCGGCGCCCATGCGGTTCTGTTCGAGAAAGCCGGCGAGGCGTTCGTAGAGCACGGGATCGGCGGGGTTGCGGTCGATTTCGCGCCGTTGCAGAGCGAGGGCGTCGGCCAGTCGCTTGAGCGAGACATAACGCGCCACGGCGCGGTCGAGGATCGCCTTGTACTGCGGATGCTGCGAGCCTATCTCCGCCAGCAGGGCGTCATAGACTTTGAACTCTTCGACGGCATTGCGCTGCGCCGCGTACGCGCCGGCCATCAGCAGCGCGACGGCGGGGCGCTCGGAGGCTTTGGGGTATGCGCTGAGAAACTGCCGGCCTTCGCGGATAACGGCCGCGGGGACGCCGTGGATGGAGAACGCCTCGACTACCTTCGCCCGCAACGCCGGGCGCCGCGCCGAGTTCGGAAAGCGGCTATCAAAGAGCGTGACCAGTTCAGCTGCCTTGGCGCGGTGGAAGTACGGACGGGCGCGGTCCTGCTCCCGGGCGAGCTCCGAGGCCGGGTAGGTGGTATTGAAAACAAGCGAGAGTGCGCCGTTGAGCCAGCCCGGCGACCGGTCCATGGCGCCGATGTCGGCGAAGAGACCCAGGTCGGCCGCGCCGTAGCGGACCGCTTGGCCGGCGTGGTTGAGCAGCAGCAGAGCCAGGCCGGCCATCCCCTCTTCGCTGTCCACCTGGCTGTACCAGTGTGCGGCTTCGTCGATGTTGCCGGCCGCCTCGTACAGGCGGGCGAGTTCGAGCGGGGCGCTGCCGCCGCGCTGGCGGAACTCATAGAGCACCCGCTGCGCCGCGTCAGTCCGGCCGGCGTGCTGGTGCGCCCAGAAGAGGCGAAGCACCGGCTCCCAACTTCGCGGCGCCGCCCCGGCCCGCTGCCGCTGCGCGGCCACGTAGGTCCGCAGTTGTCCCGTTTGCACGAGCAGCTCGTAGTGTTTCAGCGCCTCCGGCGCTTCGCGATCATAAAGGCCGAGCGCCGCCGCCGTTCCGCCGCGCGCCAACTCCAGCGCCGCGCGCCGTTCAAGCGTATTCGCCGCCCCCCGCCGGCCGAGCACGGCTTCGTAGTCGGCGTACCGCTTCTGGCTGAGCAGGTAGGGCAAATACTCGTCATAAAGCTTGGCGTTTTCGGGCTCGGCGGCCTCCCAGGCCTGGTAGGCGGGCAGCGGGTCAAGCAGTTGCTCCCGGGCTTCCGCCGCAGCGCGGGCGAAAAGCCTGGCGTTGAGCAGCGCGGCGATCTCTTTGGCCGGTTCCAAGCGGCGGTGGTGATAGGTGGCCTTTTCCACCCAGGCCGGCTGCTTGTTCGGCGCCAGTTCGACGTAGCGAGCGAGGTCGGCCTCGGCGGCGGCGAAGTCGAGTTGGAGTTCGGCTTCGCGGGCGCGGAGATAGTAGAGCCGGGCATCGTTGGCCTGGGCCGCAATCTGCGCCGTCAACGCGGCGCGGGTTTCAGCCGGCGACTTCCGCCAGGCGAGCGTGTTGCCGGCCAGAGTCGTCACCCGGTAGAAGGCCTGTTCGAGGGCGTTGCCCGCTTCAAGAGTAGAGACGTACGCGGGCAGGTCCGCCGCCCACACCGCCGCCGCCACCACGAAAAGGCTAAGGAAGTACTTCAAGCGCCACCTCCCGGCTCGCCACATTATGCGCCACATCCTCGGCCGTCACCTTGACGACATACCGCCCGGGCGGCAGCTGCGGCGGTATCCGCAGCTGACCCAGATTGACACCCGCGCGCTCATTCCAGGCCACGCGCGCCGCGGGAGCGCCAGCGATCCTCGCCGTAATCGTCCGCGTCAACGCCGTTGCCCGGGCACTCACCTCCACCGTCCCGCCCGCCCGCACCGCCCCGGCCCCGAGCTTGACGCTCACGAGCGGCGCTTGGCTCGCAATCAGAAACGTCTTCCGTTCGCGGTAAGTGCGCCCGTTCTTATCCCGCAGCACCATCTGCACCGCGTGCAGGCCGTCCCCCAGGCTGGCCGGCGCCAAAAAGCGCGTCTGCCAAACCTTCTCGGCCGGCAGGTAGCGCAGCGGCTTGGTGAGACCAAATGGAAACACCGCCACCACGCTCGCAATCGCCTCGTCCGTACGCACGCGCAGCACCGGGTCGCCCGGCCGGATCAGCCGCGGGCGCAGCAGGCTGCGGGGCGCGGCCAGAAAACTCGTGTAGGGCGTGACGAACTTGAATTTCTTCGCCAGGCGGATGATCTCCTCAATGGACGCTTTGTCTTCACCGTCGCGGTCGATCTTCTCAAGCAGCGCGTCCACCCGCGCCCGCGCCCACGTGCGTGGCAGCTGCGGATGCGCCGTCTCCACCGCCGGCAGGTTCACCGCCGCCGTCGCCCCCCGCACCTGAAACGTAGCCGCGCCCGGCTGCGCATACTGGCCGACCCACGTCGCCTCCCCGCCCGCGTACACCGTCTCGTGCAGCGGATAAACCAGCGACACCACCGCCGGCGCGGTCAGCGCCACCCCATCAACCGCCTTCCGGTTCAGCTTGCCCAGAAACGCATTCCGTTTGAACTCCTCCGGCTCGGTCGACCGCACCCACTCAAACACGCCCTGATTCCGCGCCAGGCCCCGCAGCAGCGTCACGTTGGCGTCATCCCCCACGGCATAGACAAACGTGCGGGGCTTCTGCGCGGCCCACGCCTTCGCGTAGGCGGCCAGCAGCTGCCCGGTCCGCACCGTTCCCTCCGTGGCGCCCCCGTCGGTGAACAACACCAGCGCGGTCTCGCGGCCGGCCAGCGCCAGGCCTTTTTCGAGCGCCGCGCCCAGGTTGGTCGCGCCCCGCAGCGGCTGCGTCTTGAGCCAGTTCAGAGCCTGTTCCACGTTGGCCGCGCCCGCCGCCGTCGACCCCGGCGCGTAGGCGGCCACCTGCGAATGGAAGGCCAGAAGATGGAAACGGTCCTGCGGGCCCAGGCCGGTCAGCAGAGCCGACAAGGCGCGGAAGCTCCGTTCGAGCTTCTCCCACTGCATCGAAAGCGAAGCGTCAAACAGCGCCACGACGGTCTTCGGCGCGGCGTCCCCGGCCAACTGCGGGGCAAGTTGGACGGCCGCTTCAAAGTAGCCCGGCCCGCCGCCCGGCTCCCGCTGCGCCGTAACGGCCAGGCGGTCGGCCTTGGGCTCCTCGCGGTCGATGCGAATCGCGAAATCCTGGGTGAGGGCCATGTTGCGCGCCTCGAAGGTGGCGCGAATCCGGTTCGGCGTCCGCTCGGTAATCTGCAGCGGGTAGATCGCTGCCAGCGGCTCGAACTGTTTGATTGCATGCGGCGACGTGACGGTGACGGTAATCCACAGCCGCCCCACCGTCTGCACTTTATACGCATCGGGCTGCAAGGGCAGCGACAGCACCGAACTCAGGTTCTCCACCGCCAGCCGCTGCTGATACTCCATCTCCATCCGCTTGGTTCCGTAGGCCGGAATCGGCACCACCCGCGCGCTGAACACCGCCGTCCGCCGGGCTTCGTCGACATCGCGTTCGCCGAGTTGCAGCAGGCCGGGATCAATCGCCTGCAGCCGAATGTCGTTATAAAGCTCCTCGGCGCGGCGGCGCTCGAGAATCACCCCCGGAATCCGCGTCGCCCCGTCCCAGACCGCGAAATCGCTCAGCACGGCGTTGCCCGGCAACGCAAAGACGTAGTTGCCTTCGAGCACCGCCGCCGTCCGGTTGGCGAAGATCTGCCGCGTCAACACCTTGGCCGACGAGCCGTCGATCTCGACATCGATGGCCATCTCCTCCATCGAGAGCACTGCCGGGTCCGGCGCCTGCTTATTCGACGGGATGAGGCTACCGGCATCGGCAAACAAACTCGCCGCCAGTAAGAACAAGCTATAACGCATCAAACCTGTAACACTCCCTCGGCGATCTTCGCAAGACCATTGTCCGTACCAGCGTAAAGGGTGCCGTTCGCCCAGGCAAGCGCCGTCACGTTGGCCGACGGCAAGCCGCCGGTGATCCGGCGCCAACGCAGCCGGGCGCGATCGAAACACAGCAGTCCGTGCTGCAGCGTCCCCGCGTACACCCCCATCGGCGTCGCCACCATCGCCCCGGGGTTCACCACCGCATCCTCGGGCAGATCCCGAAACTGCTGCCAACCCCCGTTTCCCTGCAAACACTGCACCCCGCCCCCGTACGTCCCCACGTACAGCTCTTCCCCCGCCACGGCCAGCGCCGTCACCCAGTTGGCCCGCAGCCCCGAATTCGCCGTCGAATGGCTCACCCGCACGGCCCCCTGCTCCAGCCGCGTCAGCCCCCCCAGTGTCCCGCAAACAATCTCCCGCCCCCGCCGCGCCAGGCAGTACACATGGTTGTTCCCCATGCCATGAAACGCGTTCCACGAACGCGCCCCCTCACCGTCCAACACCGTCAACCCCGCCGGCGTCGCCGCCCACACCGCCGCCCCCTCCACCAGCACATCCGTCACGTGCGTCGCAATCAACCCCTCCTCCCGCGTCAACACCTGCCGCCGCCGCCCCGCCGCGTCGAAATACACGAGCCCGTTGGCCGTCGCCACCGCCGTCCGGTCCGCCCCGTGCACAATCCGGTTCACGCAAAATACCCGGTCATCTTCAACGTGCGTCACCCGCCCCCCCGGCTCCACAATATCCAGACCGCGGTCAAAATAGCCCACCCACAGCCGCCCCGCCCCATCCATCGCCAGCGCCGACACGTTCCCGTCCGTCAGCAGCCCCGCCGGCGCCGCCACCAGCGTCTCCTCCCGCCCGTTCTCCATCGCCAGCAGCGCCCGCCCCGTCAGCACCCGCGACGGCGAAACCACCTGCCGGATCTCCCGCCCCCCCGCCCCGCCACCCATCACTACCGCCCGGCCGCGCGCCCCCAGCGGCGCCGTCACCAATCCATCCTCGAGCGTCCCCGCGTACAGCGTCTCGCCCGCCACCAGTGCCGAACGCACGAAATACCCCTCCGCCACCCGCCGGTCAAATCCCCCCGCCCGCCACAGAGCCGCCCCGGTCGGCGTCCCCGCCACCGCTATATCCCCCGCCACCGCCACCGCCTGCACGTGCGGATCCGGCAGCCCCTCCGCCTCTCCGAACCGCTCCAACTGCCCCGCGTGCAGCCGCCACAGCCCCGCCTCCCGCGTGCCGATGTACAGGTCCTCCTCCCGGCCCGCCAGCGCGGTCACCGCCACCCGGTCCAGCGCCGGATGCGCCACCCGCAAACCCTCCCCGTCATGCCGGTAGACGCCCCGGTCCGTCCCCCACAGCAGCGCCCCCGAATCCACCGCCAACAGCGCCCGCACCGTCCCCACCCCGCGGTCCGCCGGCCGGATGTGCCGGATCTTCCCCTCCCTCAGCGCCAGCACGCCCTCGCCCTCCGTGCCGATCCACAACACCTCCCCCACCTCCACCAGCACCGTCAGCGGCGCCGGCGGCAGCTCCCACCCGCACCGCCACTGCCCCGTGATCGCCCCGTCCGCCCCCCACGCCAGCAACCCGTTGCCCGCGGCAATGTACCGCCCCGCCGCCGCCCGAAAATCCGCCGGCGCCGGCATGGCTTCAAAACCCGCCGGCGCCGCCCCGTCCCGCCACCCGTCGCTCACCTCCAGCGTCTGGCTCCGTGTCCACTCCGCCGCCGCCTGCTCCTCGCTCCGTCGCGCTCGCCATATCGCCGCCCCGGCGTACGCCAACCCCGCACCCGCCGCCGCCCCCAGCCCCATCCACTGCCGCCGCGTCACGCCAACACCACCGAACTCAACTCCGGCCGGCAGTTCATCCGAAACCCCAGAATATTGCCCACCCCCCGCGTCGTGTGAATCCACCGCCCTCCCGCAAATGAATTCAACCCCGCTGCGTAGCGCTTATCGAGAATCGCCACCCGCGCCGGACCATACCACGGAATGTGCACCTGCCCCCCGTGCGTATGCCCGCACAGCATCAACTCCCACGGCGCCTCCGCGCACTCCTGCTTGCCGTCCGGGTTATGGTTCAGGCACACCACCGGCTCCTCGCCGCCCCGCACCCCCGCAAACGCCTCCCCGGCGATGCAGTTATTGCTCCACCAATCCCCCAATCCCACCAGCCGCACCGCGCCCGCCCCCGTCACCACGACCTCGCTCCGGTTGTCCAGCACCCGCACCCCCGCCCCGGCCAGCATCGCCGTTACCCGCGCCGGCGTCGGATACCAGCCCGACCGCGCCGCCCAGTCGCCCCCGTCGTGGTTGCCCGTCACGGCGTACACCGGCGCCCCGGCCGTCAGCATCCGCAGCGCCGCCCCGAAGGCCGCCTCGTCATAATCGGTCGCGCTGGTGATGAAGTCGCCGGTCAGACAGATCAGGTCCGGCCGCGCCGCCAGCCCCTGCGCAAACGCCGCCCGCAAATAGCGGATCGGAATGTACTCGGAAGCGTGCAGGTCGGAAAGATGCAGAATCCGCAGCGGCCGCCGCAGCCGCCCCCGCGCGATCCTCACCTGCTTTTCGGTCGTCTCCAGCCACGACGGCTCCACGTGGTACGCGTACGTGTAGGAGCCTACGGCCGCGCCGCCCGCGCTCAGGAAAAAATTCCGCCGGGTCATCCCCTCCAGTGTAAGTCCCCATCCCGAATCCCGTTACTATTTAGAGATGATTTCGGTCCGCCTCCTCCTCCCGCTCGCCCTCCTCGCGCCCCTCTCCGCCCAGCGCAACATCCCCTACGCCCAGCCCGCCAACGAACGCCAGCTCCTCGACGTCTTCGCCCCCGCCCAGGGCGCCGGCCATCCCGTCACCGTCTGGATCCACGGCGGCGGCTGGATGCGCGGCAGCAAAGAGGAGGTGGGCCACAAGCCCGCCGCCTTCACGGAAAAGGGCATGGTGTTTGTCCCCATCAACTACCGCTTTGTCCCCCACGTGTCGATGGCGGACATCGTCCGCGACGCCGCCCGCGCCGTCGGCTGGGTCCACGCCAATATCGCCAAACACGGCGGCGACCCCACCCGCATCCTCCTCATGGGCCACTCCGCCGGCGCCCAACTCGCCGCCCTGCTCTGCACCGACACCCGCTATCTCGAAGCCGAACGCGTCCCCCGCCACGTCATCCGCGGCTGCGTCGCCGTCGACGGCGACACCTACGACGCCCCCCTCCAGATCGCCACCGCCACCGCTCGCCGCCTCAGCCTCAAACAGCCGCCGCCCCGCATGGGCCACGCCGAAAAGTTCGGCGACTTCTCCAGCCAACGGGAGCTTTCGGCCGTCAATCATGTCGCTCCCCACCGCGGCATCGCGCCGTTTCTGATTCTCCACGTCGCCGACCACACCGATACCAGCGCCCAGGCCTACCGCCTCTGGGCCGCCCTCGACGCGGCCGGCATCCCCGCCACCCGCTTCGCCGCCGAAAACTCCGACCACATCAAACTCGACGCCGACCTCGGCCTGCCCAACGATCTCGCCACCCAAGCACTCTTCGCCTTCACCACCGAAGTGCTCAACAAACCATCGTCCCGCTAACCTCCGGAAACTTACCGCACGGCCACCGTTACCCCGAACGGCGTGGCCCCCGCTCCCACTTGCACCACCACGGAAACCGCCTCCGATGCCGCCAACTGCGACGGGATCCGCGCATTCACCTGAAAAACCCCCGCCACGGCATCTTTTACCCCGCCCGCGTAGACCACCTCGGCCGGCACACCATTCAGGAAAACCGTCACCGGCAAAACCGGACTCGTGGGCCGCAAATCGCCGGGCCGCCCGTCTATCCCGGCCGGCGTAGTCAACCCCTCCCCGGTCAGATACATGGCGACGATCGTCCCGCGCGGAGCCGGATTCTCTCGCGAGTTTACCGTGCCATCCTGGTTGTAGATAACCCCCGGACCGGTCCCGCTGAAGTCGCGGGAAAACAACGCCGGCTGCGAACCCGCCACCGCCACCCGCACCGGTTCACTCCGCACCCCGTTCGCAGAAACGACGACATCCACGCACTCCTTCCGCCCCGCCGCGTACGGAACAAATCCGCTCACCTGTCCCGCCGTCGCATAGTACATCGGCGCCGCGATGCCGTCTATCAGAATCCGCGTTCCCGCAATCGCCGTTTCGAGCAGCCCGCTCGGCGAAAACTGATAACTGGCCAGCATAGCCGGGCCAAGATTGGAGCCGAAAATGGTCACCAGCTCGCCCGGCGCAACGGACCCGGACCGAAAACTGGCGGCATTCACAATCCCGCCGGCGGCGATGCGGGGCGCCGCGTTGCCCGCCGCGGGCGGCGCCGTTGGGCGCTGGCGCGGGTGCGCTTCAAAAAAACTCCGCACCAACTCGCTGGCCGAAAGTTCGTAGCTCGGAACATCACCCGTGGCGGCCACCGGCATCCGCCCGCCCGGCCAGGCGTGCCGCCCGTTTTCAATGCTATAGAGCACTACCGCCGCATCCCGGCTGCAGGAACCGTAAGCATCCACCGTCACGTTACCGGCGCGGCGCGTGGCGGGCGTCGCCGCACAGCCATTGTTCGTCCGCCAGAAGGAAACCGCTTCGGCCACCGGCAGATCAGTCCGATTCGAGATCTGGGACTCACCGCCGATCCCGCCCAGGTAGGGAATGTTCTGATCCAGCTTGCCGTGCACGATCAGAACCGGCACGGGACGGGGCGGCGCCGGAATCCGGTAAGCAACCCCCCGGGTGATTCCCCCGATCGATCCGGAAACCGGGGCCACGGCCGCGAACACGTCTGATGCTTCCGCACCCAACCGGTGCGCCATCATCGCGCCGTTTGAAAAACCGGTGGCGTAAATCCGGTCCGGATCCACCGGATAGCTGCCCTGAAGCCGCGCCAACAGGGCGCGCACAAATCCAACATCGTCCACGCGATTGTCGTAGGCGTACGCGCAGCAGTAGCCGGAGTTCCAGGTCAGGATGCCGAGGGAAGGCGCCGCGGAGGTACCGTCGGGATACACGACGAAGAATCCCTCGCGGTCCGCGATCGGATTCCATTGATAACTCGCCGCGGCCTGACTCCCGTTCCCGCTGCCGCCGTGAAAAAGCATCACCAGGGGCGTCTGCCTCTGACACCGCGCGGCCGGCGGCACGTGAATGGTGTAGCTACGCACCCGGCCGCCGAAGACCATGGTCTGCCGGTAATCCCCGGGCTCGAGCGTCTGGGCACCAACCGGCCGCCAATACAGGACAGCCAGCAGAACAACGAATAGGAACCGCATCTCTTCCTGTGTTAGCACAAACTCGGACCGCGGTTTGCTACCCTCCAAAACAACCCACCCATGCGACAAGGCTTCACCCGCAAACCCAAACCAGACTCAGCCACCCCCGCCAAAAACTACATCACCCCCGGTGGCCTCGCCCGCCTCAAAGCCGAACACCACTTCCTCCTCACCCGCGAGCGCCCCGCCATCACCGAAGTCGTCACCTGGGCCGCCAGCAATGGCGACCGCAGCGAAAACGCCGACTATCAATACGGCAAACGCCGCCTCCGCCAAATCGACTCCCGCCTTCGCTTCCTGATGAAGCGCATCGAAGCCGCCGTGCTCATCGACCCGGCCGCCCCCCGCCCGCGCCAGGCCGCCGAACGGGTCTTCTTCGGTGCCACCGTCCACTACGCCGATGCCCAAAATCAGGAACACGTTGTCAGCATCGTCGGCATCGACGAGGTCGATCTCGCCCGCAACCACATCAGCTGGGTCTCCCCGCTCGGCCGTGCGCTAATGAAGGCGGCCGGAGGCGACGAAGTCACTCTCCGAGCCCCCGGCGGCGCCACCCAGCTCACCGTCCTCGAAATTCGCTACGAGCGCATCGAAGTCAAACCCTTCGAACCCCCGCCCGGCGCCGAATCTACCCCTCCCCCCCAACGCCCTCCCAGTACCGGTCCGACGTAGTCCGTCTGCCGAAGCGCACCGCGTCGTCCCACAACCGGTTCGGCAGCTCCACCTCCCACTCCCCCCCCTCGTAAAACATCCGGAACACCCTACCCGTTCGTTGCACCCAGCGGAACAGAACGTTTTCAAACCCATAATCCACATACACATCCAGCCCCAACCGGAACACCGCGTTCGGAATCCCGGCATCCCGGGTGAGCTCCCGGCGCAGCGCCCGCTCGAGCCCCCTCGCGAGCGGATTGCCCCAAAAGCGCTCCGCCGCGTCCATCCCTAGATAGGGCGCCGCCCGCCACAATCGGGTGAACACCAGCAGAATCCCCTCCGGCGCCGCATCCCGAACCTCCCCAGCGCGCAACTGCAGCGCCCAATCCGCCTCCAGCGCCTCGGCGCGCGCCTCGTATTCGCCGCCCCAAAGTTCCCGGAACATACCGGTGAGATCGTAACGATCGACAAACGCCGCAACCTGCTTCAGGTCGCAGCCCGGCCCCGGCACTTCATCCCTACCGGGAAGCCGCGCCGCGAACCGAGACCACTCCAACTGGCGCCGCAGCCCGCGCACCAAACCCGTCGCCAACCCAGCCCAGAAGCGCTCCGCCGAGTCGATCCCCACGTAAGGCGCCATTCGCCACAACCGGCAGAACACGAGCAACAACTCCTCCGGATCGGCTACCGGAATCTGCCCCGCCCGCATCGGCAACAGCAACTGGTCACCAAGCGCATCGGCGCGCGCGCCGTACTCGTTCCCCCAAAGGTTCAGAAAACACTCGGCTGGATCGTAACGGTCGACGAACTGTGCCACGTGCTCCAGGCCGGAACCCGGGCTGGGCAGTTCGTCGATACCGGGAAGCCGCATCACGTTCTCGCCACGCCCGCCTACAGCTTCGAATACAAAGCCAGCAGCCGGCTCCACGCCTTCTCGGCGTTGGCCTCGTTGTAGACGCGCGAATCGGGCGGACACCAGCCGTGCGCCGAATCGGCATACACCTCAATCTCGGCCTCCAGCTTCGCCTCGGCGAACTTCGCCTTCAGCACGTCCTTATCCCCCGGCGCCCGCGCGTCGTCGTTCGCCGCAATCGCCACCAAAAAACGCGCCTTGGTCCCCGCCGCCTGCAAATGCGGACTCGTCGGCGAATCCGCCCGCACCAGTCCACCCCCATGGAACGAAGCCACGGCGCCCACCCGCTCCGGCAGCGCCGCCGCCGTGCGGAACGCCATCGGCCCGCCCATGCAGTAGCCCTGCGTGCCAATCTTCCGCTTCTTGTCCACGCCCGCCTGCTTGTCGAGGAAGGCCAGGAACGCCTTGGCGTCGGTCATGTGCGTCGTCTCACTCAAAGCCGACGCCAGCGGCCGCATCTGCTCAATACTCTTCGGTGTGTACGCCGCCGGATCAGGCGCCTTCCCGCCCCGGTAGAACGGATTCACCACCAGCACCGCGTAGCCGGATTCGGCCAGCCGCTTGCCCATCTGCCGGAACGCCGGCCGTAGGCCAAAGATATCGGGCCAGATCAGCACCCCCGGCGCCTTACCCTTCGCCGGATGCACATAATAAGCATCCGCCACCCCGTCGGTCGTCGGGATCGTCACGTCGGACTCCGTCACCGGTGCCGCGTTCGCCACCGCCGGCAGCAGCATCGAAACGCCCGCCCCCAGCATCACGCCAAACTGCATCCGCGTCACCAGACCCCGCGCCTCAAATTCCAGCCGGTCCTGTTCAAAATACTCTTGGTCGCACATAAGCAGGAGTGTATCAGCGTAGCACCCACCCTGCGGCCCACCTTGCGATAGAATACCCCGGCCATGCTGACCCGCCGCCGCTTCCTCCACCTCACCGCCGCCGCCCCCCTCGCCCCACCCTCTCCCCGCCCCAACGTCCTCCTCATCCTCCTCGATGACATGGGCTACGCCGACCTCGGCTGCTACGGCGCCAAAGACATCCGAACCCCCCACATCGACCGCCTCGCCCGCCAAGGCGTCCGCCTCACCGACTGCTACTCGAACGGCCCCGTCTGCACCCCCACCCGCTGCGGACTCCTCACCGGCCGTTACCAGCAGCGCTTCGGCCTCGAATGGGCCCTCGGCCCCGGCATGAAAGGCTACGGCCTCAACCACGAACACAACACCCTCGCCCGCTACTTCCAGCGCGCCGGTTACCACACCGCCCTCTTCGGAAAATGGCACCTCGGCTACGAACCCGCCGTCGGACCCAACCGCCATGGCTTCGACGAGTTCTACGGCCTCCTGTCCGGCAACGTCGACCACTACTCCCACAAAGAGATCAACAACGAACACGACTGGTATGAAAACCTCAACCCCGTCCATCCCGTCGGCTACAGCACCGACCTGATCCGCGACCGCGCCCTCCAGTATCTCGACGCCCACGCCACCCGCCCCTTCTTCCTTTACCTCCCCTTCAACGCCGTCCATTGGCCCTTCCAATCCCCCGGCCAGCCCGGCAGCGTCCGCCTCCGCCCCACCTGGTTTCAAGGCTCCCGCGCCGTCGAATACAAAGCCATGCTCGAATCCATCGACGACGCCATCGGCCGGATCCTCACCAAACTCGCCGCCCACGGCGTCCTCGACAACACCCTCATCGTCTTCACCAACGACAACGGCGGCGAACGCCTCTCCGACAACCGCCCCTTCTTCCACCACAAAGCCACCCTCTGGGAAGGCGGCATCCGCGTCCCCGCCATCCTCCGCTGGCCTGGCCACCTGCCCAAAGGCAACGTCAGCGCCCAACCCGCCATGTCCATGGACCTCGCCGCCACCATCCTCCACGCCGCCGGCCTCTCCCCCGACCCCGCCCAACCCCTCGACGGTCGCAGCCTCCTCCCCATCCTCCAAGGCCAAGCACCCCTCGAAGAACGAACTTTCTTCTGGCGCATCAACCGCCCCGACCGCCGCCAGCGCGCCTGTCGAAAAGGCCCCTGGAAGTGGATCAGCGATAGCGGCTTCGACCAACTCTATAACCTCGCCACCGACCCCGGCGAACGAAACGACCTCTCCTGGCAGCACCCCGCCCTCACCCGCGAACTCGCCGCCCTCTACGAGCAGTGGGAAAACATGCTCAAACAAAATCCCCCGCCCAAGGTCATCGCCTAATACTACTGTGTCAGATATATGATAGACCCTTGGCGTGGCCCCGCAACCTCCCCCCCCCGCGCCAGGCCCACGCGAGCAACGTCTTGCCGCCTACCTGCAGGGTCTGGCGCAAGCGGCAGGACTCCGAGACCGGCATCAGACCCTGAACCAGCTACTGCCTTGGCCTTCTCTGGCCCGCAGAGCGCAAAAGCGCGGAACCCCTGGCCGCCCGTCTTGACCCGAACCCGTCTTAACCCGAATAATATCCAGCGCGCTCACCAGTCCCTGCACCACATCGTCGCCGTAGCGCCCTGGAACGACCAACTCCTCTTCCCAGCCGTCCGCCAGTACGTCCTCCCTCAAATGACCGGCCGCCATCCGATTTCCGCCTGGGTCGTCGACGATACCGGCGTTTCTGAGAAGCGCACAGGCCGCGGAGGCCCGGCACCAAAGGGCGAGGAACGCGCCCATCCTGCCGGGCCAAAGCGAGTCCGTTGTGCGCGGTTCCTCAGAAGCTCCGCACCCGGGTGACCGGGACCAAAAGTGGAGGAACCTTTCGCGAGCCTGCGATGCGGTGAGAAGCTAGAGACGTTCGGACAGCGGAAGTAGGCCGAATATTCAAACTGGTGCCATTGGGGGCAGCCGCGTAACTCATTGATTCCACAGCCTCGGAGACGCGGCTCCTCAGAAGCGCACAGGCCGCTTCGGCGCGGCACCAACGGGCGAGGAACGCGCCCCTCCTGCCGGGCCGAAGCGAGTCCGTTGTGCGCGTTCCTCAGAAGAAAGGCAAACACTCCGTCGGCGTCGCCCGGCAATCCTGCGGACAAATCGGCAAACAGGACAACTGCCAGATGGCCGTCAGCCGGTCCGTCAGCCTGTCCGTCAGCACCGACTCCGCCAGCCTTCCGATCGCCTCCGAACGCTACCTGCCGGAGACCTGAAGCGAGGAGCCGGAGCGCCGGCGGAAGACCGGGATACCGGATGAGGTCGTCTTCCGCACCAAACCGCTCATCGCCGCCGAACAGATGCAACGGGCAATCGCCGATGGCGTTCCCCGGGCCCCTGTCCTCGCCGATGCGGCTTACGGCAACGACACCACGTTCCGCCAGGCCCCGCTAACCATGGGGGCCATAAAACATGGGGGCCATAAAACAGGGGGTGCTGGATATGGGACCGGAATTCATGGCGGGCCTTCAACCGATGCGGTCCGTATGGCCTCCGGGACAGGAACCCCGGCCGCCGAAACTTCGCCAGCGTTCGCCTCCCCACCAACCGGTTTCCGCGCTGCCGTCAAAGACGAGGGCTTTCAGGCGAGTATGTTGGCGGTTGGTGAACAGGAAGAGGTGGCCGCTGAGGGGATCCTGGGCGAGGGAGTCGCGGACGAGGCCGAATAGACCGTCGAAGCCCTTGCGCATGTCGATGGGGGTGGCGGCAACGAAGACGCGGGTGGCGGTGGTGAGGCCGAACATGATTAGGCTTCCAGGGTGAGGAGGAGACTTTCGAGTTGGCCGGCGATGTGGGGGAGGGCGCGCCAGGTGAGTTCGAGGCGTCGGCCGTTGCGAAGGACGATGGTGAAGGAGTCGGGCGGGGGCGGCGGAAGGTTGATTTCGACGAAGGCGGGGGCTTGGGGCCGGCGACGGTAGGAGTCGAGGGTTGAGACGGGGAGGCGATGGACGGCGCAGAAAGCGGCGCGGGTTTGGCCGCTGGATTGGTAGGCGGCGAGGAGCTGCTGAATCTCGACGGCGGTGCGGCGGTGGGCGTGGGGTTTGGGC
>JAPKZB010000022.1 GCA_026393985.1 Acidobacteriota bacterium | reverse complement strand
CGCCGACCAAACCGTCCGCGTCCCCGCCCGTACCGAAGGCAAAGCCCGCCTGACCTTCAAAACAAGCGGCGCCACCCAACTCGGCGTCCTCACCGCCGACGTGACCTTCGCCGGCTTCACGTTCCACCATTGGACCGAAGGCCTCCTCCAGCCCTGACGCCGCGCCACATGCATTCATCCAGCACCGTGATAGAATGCAGATAATGAATGCAAGGCATTTGACCGTCCGAAACCTCCCGCCGGAACTGGCCGCGGCCCTGGACCAAGCCCGCCAAGAAAGCGGAAAAAGCCTGAACAGCACCGTGATTGCTGTTCTCGAGCGAGGTCTCGGCGTCGCCACCAGGCGCTCGAACGGTCTCGCCAAACTCGCCGGCGGTTGGACGAAGGCCGACGCCGAAGAGTTTGAACGCAACACGGCCAGCTTCTCTGCAATCGATCCTGAGATCTGGCGTTGAGTCGCTACGCCCTCGACACCAGCGCCTACGGCGCCTTTCGCCGCCAGGACCCGAGGGTGATCACCCTCATCGACGAAGCCTCCTGGATCGGCATGCCGTCCATCGTGCTCGGCGAGCTGTTCGCCGGTTTTGCCAACGGAACCAGAACCCGCCAAAACCAGGATCTGTTGCAGTCGTTTCTGGCGCATCCCGTGGTCGAAACGCTGGCCGTGGACGAATCAGTCGCCTCGATCTATAGCGAACTGCTGACCGCCCTGCGGCAGCAGGGAACCCCCATCCCCACCAACGACATCTGGATCGCCGCCACCGCCATCCGCCACGCAGCCCCCCTCGTCACCAGCGACCAGCACTTTCATCGCGTCATCCGCCTCGCCAGCATCGTTCTCCCCCCCACCCCCTAACGAACGTCCCCCTAAAACCAAACGGCCGCCCCGAAGCTTCCCCCGCGGCGGCCGTTCTGTTAATTCAAAATCTACAGCAGTTCCGAGTGCGAGAAGAAAAACACCGTCTCCACCGCCGCCGTCTCCGGCGCATCCGAACCGTGCGAAGCGTTCCGCTCAATCGACTCGGCAAACATCTTCCGGATCGTCCCCTCCGCCGCATTCGCCGGATTCGTCGCCCCCATCAGATCCCGCCACGCCTTAATCGCCCCTTCTTTCTCCAGCACCAGCAGCACCGAAGGACCCGAAGTCATGAACGACACGAGCGACCCGAAAAACGGACGCTCCCGGTGCACGCCATAGAAACCCTCGGCCTCTTTCTGGCTAATCGTGTGCTTCTTCATCGCAACAATCCGAAAGCCGTTCTGCTCAATCACGCTCAGAATCGCTCCGGTCTTTCCGGTCGCCACCGCGTCCGGCTTAATCATGGCAAATGTACGTTCCATTACAGTCCTAATCTTTCCTTTACCTTCTGACCAATCTCGGCCGGCGTCGCGCAAACGGTAATCCCCGCCGCCGTCATCGCCGCCATCTTGTCTTCCGCCTTGCCCGACCCGCCGGCCACAATCGCGCCCGCATGGCCCATCCGCCGCCCTTCCGGCGCCGTCTGTCCGGCAATAAACCCAATCACCGGCTTGGTCACGTTGTCTTTGATCCACGCCGCCGCGATCTCTTCGTTATTGCCGCCAATCTCGCCCACCATGATAATGGCGTGCGTATCCGGGTCGGCGTTCAACAGCTGAATCGCATCCAGGTGCGTCGTCCCGATAATCGGGTCGCCGCCAATCCCAATACAGGTCGACTGACCAATCCCCAACGCCGACAACTGCCCCACGGCCTCGTACGTCAACGTTCCCGACCGGCTCACCACGCCAATGTTGCCCGGCTTGAAAATATGCCCCGGCATAATGCCGATCCGGCACTCGTTCGGCGTAATAATCCCCGGACAGTTCGGCCCGATCAGCCGCACGTTCTTATCCTTCAAGAATTGCTTCACCGCAATCATGTCCCGCACCGGAATGCCTTCGGTGATGCAAACAATCAGCGCCACCCCCGCATCCGCCGCCTCCATGATCGAATCGGCCGCAAACGGCGGCGGCACGAAGATCACGCTCGCGTTGGCGCCCGTCTCCTTTACGCAATCCGCCACGGTGTTAAAAACCGGCCGGTCCAGATGCTGCGTGCCGCCCTTACCCGGCGTCACCCCACCCACTACGGTCGTCCCGTAGTTGATCGACTGCGTCGCGTGAAAGGTGCCCTGCGCACCGGTATAGCCCTGCACCAGCAGGCGAGTATTCTTATTGACAAGTACGCTCATTGTGCCGCCCTCACCACCTGCTCGGCCCCGTCCTTCATCCCATCGGCCACACCGAAGTTGAAGCCCGATTCCGCCAGTATCTTCTTGCCTTCCGCCACGTTCGTGCCCTCCATCCGGATCACGATCGGAACGCTGATGCCCAACTCCCGCGCCGCGTTTACCACGCCCGTCGCCAGAATGTCGCACCGCAGAATGCCCCCGAAAATGTTGATGAAAACGGCCTTCACCGCCGCGTCGCTCAACAGAATCCGGAACGCGTTCTTGATCTGTTCCTCGTTAGCGCCACCGCCCACGTCCAGGAAGTTGGCCGGCTCACCGCCCGCGTACTTCACAATGTCCATGGTCGCCATCGCCAACCCCGCGCCGTTCACCATGCAGGCAATGTTGCCATCGAGCTTGATGTAGTTCAGGCTGAACTTCGAGGCCTCCACTTCAAGCGGATCCTCCTCGGCCAGGTCGCGCAACTCGGCAAACTCCGGATGCCGGAACATCGCGTTGTCGTCAATGTTGATCTTGGCGTCGAGCGCCATCACGCGCCCGTCTTTCAGCAAAATGAACGGGTTGATCTCGGCCAGCGAACAATCAATCTCGTCGTAAGCCTTAGCCAGCGCAATCATCGCCTTGGCCGCCGCGTTCACGCTCGCCGCCGGAATCCCGATCCCGAACGCCAGCTTCCGCGCCTGGTAGCCCGACAAACCAATCCCCGGCTCAATCACTTCCTTCAAAATCTTCTCAGGCGTATGGTGGGCGACCTCTTCGATCTCCATGCCCCCCTCGCTCGACGCCATGAACACGTTCTTCCCGCTCGCGCGGTCCAGCGTGATGCCCAGGTAGAGCTCTTTCTCAATCGGCAGCGCCTCTTCCACCAGCAGCCGCCCCACCTTCTGGCCCTGCGGCCCCGTCTGGTGGGTCACCAACTGCATCCCAAGGATCTTCTGCGCGGCTGCCACCGCGTCCTCCACCGTCTTGACGACCTTCACGCCGCCGCCCTTACCGCGGCCTCCCGCGTGGATCTGCGCCTTGACGACGACGAACCCTCCCAGCTCTCTCGCTGCTGCCTCAGCCTCTTCTACGGTGAATGCCACCTTGCCTTTCGGCACCGGCACTCCGTAGCGGGCGAGTATGGCTTTGCCTTGATACTCGTGGATTTTCATACGCTAAACTCTAAAGTTTACCATGGCATTTTTACCGTTCCTGCACCGTGTAACTGAAGCGAAACCATTAACCGAGCAGGAAGCCGAAGCGGCCATGCATCTCATCCTCACCGGACACGCCGCCCCCGTCCCCCTCGCCGCCTTCCTCGCCGCCTACCGCGTCGTCGGCCTCTCCGGCGAAGACATCACCGGCTTTGCCCGCGCCCTCCGCGCCCACCTCACCCCCGTCCCCGTCTCCCTCCAGCCCGGCGAAGTCCTCCTCGATACCTGCGGCACCGGCGGCGATGGCACCGGCACCTTCAACATCTCCACCGTCACCGCCTTCGTCGTCGCCGGCGCCGGCGTCAAAGTCGGCAAACACGGCAACCGCAGCGTCTCGAGCGTCTGCGGCTCCGCCGACATCCTCGAAGCCCTCGGCGTCCCCATCCACTCCGACCCCGCCCGCATGGCCGCCGATATCGAACGCGCCGGCTTCGCCTTCCTGTTCGCCGCCGTCCTCCACCCCGGCATGAAACACGTCGCCCCCGTCCGCGCCGAACTCAAAATGCGCACCCTGTTCAACCTCCTCGGCCCCCTCGCCAACCCCGCCTCCGCCTCCGTCCAACTCATCGGCGCCCCCTCTGTCCTCGACGCCTCCCACCTCGCCCACGCCCTCTACGCCCTCGGCAACCGCAACGCCCTCGTCGTCCACGGCTCCGACGGCCTCGACGAACTCACCACCACCGGACCCACCACCGTCTTCCGCATCGCCGACGCCGTCTACCAGGAAACCTGGCAACCCGAAGACTTCGGCCTCCCCCGCGCCTCCCTCGCCGACCTCCTCGGCGGCGACCGCGACCACAACGCCGCCATCGCCACCGCCATCCTCTCGAACGAAGACCAGGGCCCCAAACGCGACATCGTCCTCCTCAACGCCGCCGCCGCCCTCTCCCTCGCCCGCCGCCTCTCCCCCCGCGATTCAATCGCCGCCGCCCGCGCCTCCCTCGACTCCGGCGCCGCCCTCGGCGTCCTCCGCGCCCTGCAAAATCGCGGGTAGCCGTTCACTAAAAACACTCCGCGCCAACACCCGCCCGCACCCCGCCTCCGCCGCCGCCCGCCGCAGCTCCGTCTGCACGTGCGAAACAAACCCGATCACCCGCTCCCCCGGCAGCTCCCCCACCAGCCCCAACACATCCACCCCTTTCAGATTCAAATCAACCACCACCAAATCCGCCCCCGCCGCCCCCGCCCGCGCCGCCTCCGCCGTCTTCACAAACCGCACCCCCCACCCCGCCTGCCGCGCCGCCGCCTCAATCTTCACCGCGAAAAACAGGTCCTCCACCACTGCCAATAACTGTCGCTTCACCAATCCAGCATAGCCGCAATGCTATTTTGAAGGTCATGGCTGATGCCAACCCGTTTCAGGACCCCCAGCGCTTCGAGCGCCGGGTCCCCCCCTGCGCCCTCGTCATCTTCGGAGCCAACGGCGATCTCACCAAACGCAAACTCGTCCCCTCTCTCTACCGCCTCGCCATCGAACGGCGCCTGCCCCAGGGCTTCGCCATCGTCGGCACCTCCCGCACCCCCCTCTCCGACGAAGCCTTCCGCGAAAAAATGGAAGCCGCCGTCCGCGAACACCTCGAAAACTCCCACTTCGACGAAGCCATCTGGGACGAATTCGCCCGCGGCCTCTTCTACGTCGCCGGCGACCTCGCCTCCCCCGATCTCTACTCCGCCCTCACCGCCCGCCTCGCCGAAGTCGCCCAGCAGCGCCAAACCGGCGGCAATATTCTCTTCTATCTCTCGACGCAACCCAGCCAGTACTCCACCGTCGCACGCGGCCTCGCCCCCCTCGCCCGCCCCAACGGCGGTTGGCGCCGCCTCGTCGTCGAAAAACCCTTCGGCCACGACGACCGCTCCGCCCGCGAACTCGAAACCGCCCTCCACGAATGCTTCACCGAAGACCAGCTCTACCGCATCGACCACTACCTCGGTAAAGAAACCGTCCAGAACATCCTCGCCTTCCGCTTCGGTAACCCCATCTTCGAACCCCTCTGGAATCGCCAGTACATCGATCACGTCCAAATCACCGCCGCCGAATCCATCGGCGTCGAAGGCCGCGGCGCCTACTACCAGGAAGCCGGCGCCCTCCGCGACATGATCCAAAACCACCTCCTCCAGGTCCTCGCCACCATCGCCATGGAGCCCTCCGCCGTCTTCGAACCCGGCGCCGTCCGCGATGAACGCGCCAAACTCCTCCGCTCCATCCGCCCCTTCCGCCCCGCCGACGTCGCCACCCACGCCGTCGCCGGACAGTACGGCCCCGCCGCCATCGGCGGCAAAGACATCCCCGGCTTCCGCGCCGAACCCGGCGTCAACCCCCACGCCATGACCGACACCTACGCCGCCGTCACCTTCCTCATCGATAACTGGCGCTGGGCCGGCGTCCCCTTCTACGTCCGCAGCGGCAAACGCATGCCCAAACGCGTCACCGATATCGCCATCCGCTTCCGCCCCGTACCCCACTCCCTCTTCTCCAGCGAGTCCGCCCGCCCCAACCTCCTCATCCTCCGCATCCAACCCGAAGAAGGAATCTCCCTCCGCTTCTCCTCGAAACAACCCGGCTCCGGCATGAAGCTCCGTCCCGTCTCCATGGACTTCAACTACGGCACCAGCTTCGGCATGCGCACCCCCACCGCCTACGAAACCCTCCTCGTCGACGCCATGGCCGGCGACCCCACCCTCTACACCCGCCAGGACATGGTCGAAGCCAGTTGGGCCGCCGTCCAACCCATCCTCGACGTCTGGGCTAACCAACCCGCTCCCGGCCCCTTCCCCAACTACCCCGCCGGCACGTGGGGCCCCGCCGCCTCCGACGACATGCTCGCCGCCCGCGGCCACGTCTGGAGAGTCCCTTGATCACCGCCGTCCAGCCCGAAAAACTCCTCAAAGAGCTCGAACAGCTCTGGGCCAACCTCGGTCACGACCAGCCCGCCGACGCCCTCCTCCGCGCCTGCTCCATGACCCTCCTGGTCGCCACCACCGACCCCACCGACGACGCCGATCTCAAAAACACCCTCGCCGGCCTCATGCGCGCCCACCCCGGCCGCATGATCATCCTCCGCATCCTCGACTCCCCCACCCCCGTCCTCGAAGCCTCCGTCACCGCCCAGTGCCTCCTCGCCTTCGGCGGCCGCCAGCAACTCTGCTGCGAAATCATCGAAATCCGCTCGACGCGCGACCGCCTCGCCGATGTCTACGCCGCCTCGCTCGGCCTCACCGTCGCCGACCTCCCCGTCCTCCTCTGGCTCAAAGACATCCGCCTCCTCAACGAACCCGCCTTCCAACCCCTCCCCCAACTCGCCCGCACCCTCCTCGTCGACTCCGTCCCCCTCGGCGCCGCCATCCTCCCCACCCTCAACGACCGCCGCCGCGCCGGCTGGCGCCTCAAAGACCTCGCCTGGACCCGCTGCACCGCCTGGCGCGAAACTCTCGCTCAGGCCTTTGAAAGCACCTGCCTCCAGGGCCAGATCCCCCAGATCACCCGCGTCGATATCGCCTACGCCGGCGCCACCCCCTCCGTCAGCGCCCTCTACCTCCGCGCCTGGCTCGCCGCCCGCCTCCCCCAGGCCGCCTTCCACTTCGTCCCCGCCCCGCCCCGCCGCCACGGCAACCTCCAAGCCCTCCGCTTCCACGCCGCCACCCAGGAGCTCGAACTCCGCGCCGAAGATGATGCGACACTGGAAATTGTTACCAACACCTTGACCACCCGCGTCCTCGCCCCAGCCCGCTCCGAAGTCGACCTGCTCGAAGAAGAGCTCTCCATCCTCGGCGACGACCTCATCTCTCACCGCCGCCCTCGCCGCCCGCCCCTCCGCCTCGCTCGCCATCTCCGGCGGCTCCACCCCCAAGCTCCTGTTCGCCTGGCTCGCCGAGCAGCCCTTTGATTGGTCCCGCGTCCACCTCTTCTGGGTCGATGAACGCGCCGTCCCCCCCGGCGACCCCCAATCGAACTTCACCCTCGCCGACACCCACTGGCTCACCCCCGCCGCCTTCCCCAAAGAAAACATCCACCGCATCCACGCCGAAAAACCCGTCGGCGAAGCCGCCTCCCTCTACGCCGACGATATCCGCGGCCACTTCCACCTCGCCGAAGGTCAAATCCCCGTCTTCGACGTCATCCAGCAGGGCATGGGCGCCGACGTCCACACCGCCTCCCTCTTCCCCGGCGAACCCGCCGTCCTCGACTCCACCGGCCTCACCGCCGCCGTCTACGTCGACAAGCTCAAATCCGCCCGCATCACCCTCCTGCCCGCCGTCCTCGTCGCCGCCCGCCACACCCTCATGCTCGTCTGCGGCGAAGACAAACAACCGGCTCTCGAAACCGTCTTCCACGGTCCGGAAAACATCGCGCACTACCCTGCCCAGTGGACCCGCCGCCACCAGGGCGAAGTAACTTGGTTTCTTGATGAAGCGGCTTCCCGCCCTCTCCCTTAGCCTTCTCCTCCTCACCGCTTGCGCGCCGCCGTCGCCCCGCAAGAAGAAAGAACCTCCGCCCGAGGTTCCCCCTCCCCTCAACCGCCTCCTGTTCGGCGGCGATGTCATGCTCACGCGCCACGTCGGCCAGGTCATCGCCGCCCACCGCGACCCCGCCTGGCCCTTCCGCCAGATCGCCGCCGACTTCGCCCGCGCCGACCTCGCCTTCGTCAACCTCGAATCGCCTTTCACCGACCAGGGCAAACCCACCACCTCCGGCATGGTCTTCCGCGCCGACCCCGCCAACGTCGCCGGTCTCACCCTCGCCGGTATCGACGTCGTGTCGTTTGCCAACAACCACTCCCGCGACGCCCACGAACACGGCCTCCTCTACACCCTCGATCTGCTCGAAAAAAACAAAATCGCCGTCGCCGGCGCCGCCCGTGACGAAGCCGCCGCCCGCGCCGGCGCCGTCCTCGAACGGCAGGGCGTCAAGTTCGGCTTCCTCGCCTACACCTACGACCAGCGCAACGGCAACCACAAAACCGACGATCCCCGCATCAACACGCTCAATCTCGTCCGCCTCCGCGAAGACATCCAGTCCATCCGCGCCCGCTCGAACGTCACAATCGTGTCGCTCCACGCCGGCCTCGAATACGCGCGGAAGCCCAACGACCAGCAGCGCCAGATGGCCCACGCCGCCATCGAAGCCGGCGCTTCACTCGTCATCGGCCACCACCCCCACGTCACCCAGCCCTGCGAAGACTACCGCACCGGCGTCATCTGCTACTCCCTCGGCAACCTGGTCTTCGACCAGACCATCCCCGGCACCAACGACGGCGCCGTCGTCGAAGCCGAGTTCAAAGGACCCTCCCTCCGCAAGGTCCGCCTCCGCCAAATCCGCATCCAAAACACCCAACCCCTCTTCGTCCAACCCTGACCCTTGCCCAACGCAGTCCGCCGAAGAACAGCCACCGCCCCTCGCCCACCCTCCATGCGGCACGATGGCGTCTTCCACTGCCATCGTGCCCCCACCCCCTTGTGCTCCCTCCCCGCCGCTCGGCCCTATGGGCGAACCGCTACGGTAACCTCCGGCGAACTCGACACCGCACCGATCTGCACCACCACCGGCTGCGCACCACCGGCCAAACCCTCAGGAACCCTAACGTTGATTTGGAACACCCCGGACACCAGGCCCGGTGCCGCACCCGCGTACAGCACCTCGGCCTCCTTGCCGCCAATACGCACCGTCACCGGCTGTCGGGGCTTCGGATACGCACTCAGCGCCAACTGCCCGTCCTGGCCCGCCGGATCCGTCACACCCTCACCCGTTCCGTAGAGAATCACGATCGACCCCGGTGCCGCCGGATTCTGCCCCGTGTTCAACGAGTTGTCTTCGTTCAAAATGGCCCCCGGACCTTTACCGCTGCTGTTGGCCGTGAACAGACCGGGCTGCGCCTCGGCCACCCGCAGCGTCACCGCGTTCGACCGCACGCCCCGGTACTCCACCTGCATTGACGTCGTCGCCTTCCCAGCCACACCGTACGGCACAATCGCGCTCAACTGCGCCGCCGCCACGTACACCAGCGGCGCCGCCGTCCCATCAAATAACACACGCGTCTCCGCCAGCGTGGACGCCAATACCCCCGTCGGCGTCACCTGCGCAGTGGTCAACTGGGCCGGCCCCAGACCCCTGCCAAACACCGTCACCATCAGTCCAGGCGAAACGGCGCCGCCCAAAAACGTCGCGGCGCTCACCACGCCGTTCTCCGGCACCGTGCCACCCGCCGCAGTCAACGTCAACGCCACCGCCACCGAACTCTTCGTACCCAGTCGCGTGTTGTTCACCGTCAGCGTGCCGTCGTAACTGCCTGCCGCAAGATTCGCCGTGTTCACCGCTACGTCAACGGTGGCGTTCCCGCTTCCCGCCCGCGGCGTCGCCGACAACCAGTTGCCCCCGGAACTTGTCGTCGCATCAATGGTCCACTCCGGCACCCCGGCGGTCGCCCGGATTGTAAACTGCTGCCGCGCCAAAGTCGTCCCGGCCGTCCCGCTAAAACTCAACCGCGTCGTCGAAATCGTAAACGGATTAGCCGCCGGCGAGCTGTCGATGAAGGCCAAAAACCCATCCGTATTCCCGCCGCCATGCGCTCGCTGCACCGCATTAGCCGTCGTCGTCAGACCCGTCGAAATCGCTGCGCCCGCAATCGCCACCCGCCCCGCCGCGTCCAACGCCATCGAAAAACCATTGTCATCCGATGCCCCGCCGAAGTAAGTGAACATCTGCACCGTATCCAACGCATTATTCAGCTTCAGCAGGTATGCATCTCGCCCGCCCGCGTTCTGCGGTTGCACCGCATCCACCGCCGTAATCCCGCTCGACCCCGTGGTACCCACCACGTAAAGAGAACCCGTTCGGTCCATCACCGTCCGAAACGGCTCGTCTTCGCGGTTCCCGCCAAACAGCGTCGACGCCAGCATGTCGGTCGCCACTGAATTGAACTTCACCACAAACGTGTCCGACGGCCCCTGCAGCTCCTTCTTAATCGCGTTCGTCGTCGTCCGAAAGTCAGTCGACGCCGTCACTCCCGTCAGGAAGATGTTGTCATCCGCATCGAGGTTAATCCCATAGCCGACCTCCGCGCCTCCCCCGCCCACGAACGTGGAAAACAGAATCCCGCTGCCGCTCGGATTCAGCTTCGTCAACACCGCGTCCATCCTTCCCCGGTTCGTCGGTTGAAACGCGCCAGCCACCGGATAGTTAGTCGAAATCGATGCCCCCGTCACATACATATTGCGGTTCCGGTCCAAGGTGATCGCGTACAACTCATCGTCGACACCACCCCCGAGAAACGTCGAAAACACCGCCCGGTCCCCGGCCGGCGCGATCTTCGTTACGAAACCGTTGCCCGCCACCGGCGACCGGTTCGAAGTCTGAAACGCTCCGGGCGTGAAGGGAAAATTGTCGCTGATCGTGTACCCTGTGACATACAGATTCCCCTCGGCATCAATCGTGCATGCGTTCGCGCGATCGGTGTAGTTCCCTCCGTAGTAGGTTGCATAGACCAGCGCCGTCCCGGCCGGATTCAACTTGCCAAACATCGCGTCCTGGCCCGATGACCCACCCCGGTTATCCGTCTGAATCGGGTTCCGCAAAGGGAAGTTCGTCGATGCGGTCGACCCGCAAAAATAGACCGATCCCTGCGCGTCCACCGCAATATCGTTGATCAGGTCGCGATCTCTCCCGCCCAGCAACGTTGAGTACAGTAATGCGCCCGCCGGACTGAATTTCGAAATAAATGCGTCTAGGTTCCCGCCCGCCTCTGTCTGCTGTACGCCCCGGGTGGTCGGAAAATTTGTCGAGCCCGTCGACCCTGCCAGATAGAGGTTACCCGCCGCATCCACCGCCATCCCCGCCGGCGTCTCCGTGTTATTGCCGCCCAGATAGGTCACGTAAGTCAGCGCAGGGTCGATCGTCAACGCCCGCCCGCGGTCGTACTCCCCTAGCGTGAACGACACCTCGTGCCCCGCCACCCGAAACGCCGCACTCACCACCCGTTCGCCCGCCTGCCACGCCACCGGGCGGGGCAGCGTCAGGTCCCCGGCCGGCGTGTCAATCCGTAAATCCCCATTGGCCAGCACCTGGGGCCAGTGGCCCGGAAAACAGAATCGCGCCCGCGCTGGGTCCGCCCCAGGCTGCAACTCAAAATCGAACTCCGCCATTCCGCGCCGCGCATGAAATACCAGATCCATTCCCGGGTAAATTCCCGTAATCCGCACCTGCTCAAAGTGGTCGGCCCGCCGTGCCGGGGCATGGCCCAGGATGAACGTCGTGTAGGATTCCCGCTGCTTCTCCCCCCGTATCCGCGTCCAGCCCCCCCCGGAAAACGCATCGGTACTGCCGCCGTCCGCGCCTCTTCGCCCCGCGGACGGCGCGTCAACCAAACGTTCGCACCCTCTCGCGTAACCTCCAAGGTCCCGCGCGCATCGCGCGCCAGAAACAAAATTGACCGGTCCGCTTGGCCGGCGTTCACCTCGAAGACGGGCTGCGCGCCAGCCAACACACGCACCGTAGGCTTGGCCGCCCCCCACAAAGAACCCACTAATAACGGAAAGAGGATCGCAACTGAGGCTTTCATAAATAGGGATGCTCACTAGTGTCCGGTTAAAAGTCGAATAGAATCAACTGCTTGGGGCTTTCATTGGTCAGGTCTTGGGAGTCGATATCTTCAAAGGCCCGTAAAATGGGCATTTTCTCGAAAAGCGTGAGACTCAGAATCTGTAGAAAGCCG
>JAPKZB010000069.1 GCA_026393985.1 Acidobacteriota bacterium | reverse complement strand
CTCGATGAATACGTCGACCACCACAACGCAGAGCCCAAGCCCTTCATCTGGACGGCGAAAGCTCAGGATATCCTGGCCAAAGTCATGCGGGCGCAGAGTACGCTGAATAAACGACAGACTGTTTGAAGCAGACCACTAGCGCCATACCCAAACTCCACTTTACGCGGAAACATTTTCGGAATCAATTAACTTCAGCAGGGCGCCCCGACTTTAACCACAGACGTTTATCGGAAAGAAGGCACATTTGCGACGAATGCAAAAGTAAAGCGGATCAGTGATTTACAGCCGATTAAGGAGAACGCTGTACGCCGGCGAAACCATCTTGCGGTGGACCCGGCCACGCCCCTGCCGATGAGGTTTCCCGGCGCGGACTTTGGTGGCCTCAGCGGGGCCGATGGCCTGTTGCACCGTTCTGCCATGCAGTCACCCGACGAATCTTCTGAGGCAAGTTCGCGAGGCGGCGCTGCATCACGGTCGGGCTGAGTCCGGTCGCGCGGCACTGGCAGCCGCCACGTTCGGCCATGTATAGCCATGTATATTCGTGGAGGGGTAAGGCCTGCTCGTCAGCAGTTGAGGGGCAATGAATCCGCCGGTGACCGATGGCGGGCGATTTGTCCGGAGCCGTCGGAGCGGAGGGATGGTGGTTGCTGATGGAAAATCCCGGAGGACGAGGGAGGAACGGGCCGTGAGATGTTTTCTGGTGCGAAAGACCGAGGCTATGGTGACGGCTATGGTGGCAGGATGTCCGGAACCGGACGATTTTTGCAGACCGCCGGTTGGAATGGATTCGGGGGCCTCCGGGAGGTCGTTTCGTCCAGACTGCTGAACACCTTTATTCGTTTGGGTTATCATCGGAATCAAGAGGTATTCTCATGCGAATAGTGAATCATCGCTTTAGTCTCGGAGTCTTTTATCTAGCCGCTTGTGCAACTTGGTCCAACGCGCAGACGATCACGGGCTCCATTACCGGTACGATTACTGATCCTTCGGGCGCTATTGTCGCCGGAGGGGCGGTCTCGGCAACCAACACGGATACCGGGGTTCGTACCACCCTCACCGCCAATAACGAAGGCATATACACCTTCCCGTTCCTCCGCATTGGCAACTACTCAATCTCCTTCGAGGCCAAGGGCTTTAAGAAATCGGTGATTGGTCCGTTTAAACTCGAAGCCAACCAGGTGGCGCGTATCGACGCCAAGCTCGAACTCGGCGACATCAGCCAAACTGTGGAAGTCACCGATGTGGGTCCGATCCTGCAGACCGAAACCCAGGCCACCGGCGATACCCTGAGCTCCAGCAAGCTCACCAGCATTCCGCTGAACGGCCGGAACTTTGCTTCGCTCACCCTACTGATTCCCGGGGCGGTTTCTACCTCGCCCGGCGCGATGAACACCGCCGCCCGCTTCCAGGGCTCCGGGTCGCGGCCGCAGGTGAACGGCAACCGCGAACAGACCAACAACTTCCTGCTCGATGGCGTGGACATTAATCAGTCGGTAGATAACCAGATTGGTTATCAGCCCAGCGTCGATGCCCTCGAGGAAGTCAAAGTCGTTACCGGCAACGCCGGCGCCGAATTCGGCAACGTGGGCGGCGCGAGCGTAGTGATGTCGATCAAGTCCGGCACCAATGAGTTTCACGGGAACGCCTTTGAGTTCCTGCGCAACGAGCAGTTAGACGCCAATGGGTTTTTCAACAACCGCAACCGGGTGCAGAGACAAGCCTTGCGGCAGAACATTTTTGGGGGCACGTTTGGCGGCCCGATCCAGAAGAACAAAATGTTCTTCTTCGTGGATTACGAACAGACCGAGCGGCGCATTGCGGGTCCGGCGACGGCGTCGGTGGCCCCGGCGGCGTGGCGCGCGGGCGACCTGAGCCAGTTTCTGACGGTCTCCAACCAGGTGGTTCGCGACCCGGCGACGGGCGCCAGCCTGACGGCGCGCACCCCGTTTCCGAACAACCAGATTCCGGTTTCGCGGTTCAGCAACACGGCGCGGTTCCTGTTCAGCAACCCGTCGCTCTATCCGCTGGCGAACAACACCGGCACGGGTAGCCTGGGGGTGAGCAGCAACTACATTGGCGGCACCCGCAACTTCCTGTCGAACAAGCAGGGTGATGCGAAGCTCGACTACCGGGTTTCGGAGAAGGACAACGTGATGTGGCGCTATTCCCGCGCTTACTACGACACTTTCGGCTCGCAGGCGGCGTTGCCCATTTTCATGACCGGCGGCAACCAGGGTCCGACGTGGTCGACGGTTGGCAACTGGACGCGCACGTGGAGCGCCCAGCTTGTTTCGGATAATCGTTTCTCCTACAGCAACGTCGGCATTGACGATCGGACCGTGGATTGGTCCGGGCAGCTTGGCGCCGATGGCAACCAGAAGTTCGGGATTCCCGGCGGCCAGCCGATCCCCGGCCTTTCCGCTTTCGGCATTGGCGAACAGCTGAGCGGCGCGGGCGCGGCGGCGACGATTGCGACGACGCGCGACAAGAAGTATCAATTCCAGTCCAACAACACCTACCAGGCCGGCGCGCACGTGCTGAAGTTTGGGGTGAATCTGCTGCGGAACCTCCAAACCCGCTACTACGCCGGCAACAACGGCGCGCTGGGCTCGTTTGGCTACAATGGCGCTTACTCCGGGCTCACGATTGGCGACTTCCTGCTGGATACGCTGGCTTCGAAGGGGCGCGGCGCGGTGGCTCCGCCGTGGAATCACCTGGGATGGCGCAACATCATCTTCGTACAGGATAGCTGGAAGGTGACGCGTAGCCTGACGTTTAATTTCGGCCTGAGCTGGGAGTACACGTCGCCGATCTACGAGAAGGAAGACCGTCAGGTGAACATCAACACCTTTACGGGCGAACTGATCTACCCGGGCAAGACGCAGTATGGCCGGGCGCTCTACAACGCCTACAAGAAGCAGTTCAACCCGAATCTCGGCCTGGCCTACACGATCAATCAGAAGACGGTTGTTCGCGCCGCCTACCGGCTTTCGAACTTCCTCGAAGGCACCGGGGCCAACCTGCGCCTTCCGCTGAATCCGCCGTTTTTCATCGAGTCCAACGTGACTTATGACGTGAACGCTCCGGGCCGCATTGCGACCGGGTTTGGCGACCTGATCGCGCGCGGCGACCTGACCGGTCCGCGGTCTACCCCCACGGCCGCCCCGTTCTACCAGGGTCGCGCGTGGGACCTGAACCTGCGGCCGCAGATGACCAACCAGTTCAACTTCGCGATTGAGCGGGAGATTGACAAGGCCACCAGCGTGAACATCGCCTACGTGGGCCAGCGCGGTACGCACCTGGTGATTCCGCACGAGGCGAACAACCCGCTGCCGGGCACCGGGCCGTACAGCACCTGGGCGCCGATCAACGATCGTCGTCCGCTGGCGCGGGTGCTGCCGAATGTGGGCAACATTGCGTTGACCGAGTCGAGCGGCACGAGCTGGTATAACGCGTTGCAGGTTTCCGGACGCCGCCGCCTGAGCGGTGGGTTTGAGATGCTCTTCCAGTACACCTACTCGAAGACGAACACGGACGGTCTCGGCTACTACGGCTGCGGCGGCGTGAACGCGGAGGGCGCTTACTGGCAGGACGCTTACAATCGCCGGGGCAATTACGGCCCGGCGTGCTTTGACGTGCGGCATAACTTCACGACGGCCGGCATCTACAATCTACCGTTCGGCAAGGGCCAGAAGTTTGGCTCCGGGCTGAGCAAGGCGGCCGATCTGATCGTGGGCGGCTGGAACATCAACTACAACCTGGCTCGCCGCGGCGGCTTCCCCGTGACGGTGTTTGCCAGCCAGCAGAACACGAACTCCGGCCGGTCGCCGCGTGGCAACGCGCGGGCAAACCGTTACCGTCCGGCGAACTTCTCCGGAACGCGTACCGTGGATAGCTGGTTTGGCAAGGTATTCACGGCCAGCGATTTCTGCGCCGCGGGCGTGGACAACGGCAGCTGCGCGTACGGCGTTCCCGCCCTGGGCGAGTTTGGTTCGTCCGGCGTGGGCACGGAACGGGCGCCGGGCTTCTTCAACCTGGATACGTCGATCGGCAAGACGTTCCGGTTTACGGAGCGTCATCGCCTGGAGTTCCGCGCGGAGATGTTCAACGTCCTGAACTTCGTGAACTGGGGTCCCCCAGGACGTGACATTAATGCTCCTGCCTCGTTTGGTCAGATCACCGGCCAGATTGGGTCACCGCGGAATATCCAGTTTGGCCTGAAGTACTTCTTTTAAACCTTCAGTCCGCTGAAACAGAGCAAAAGGCCTTCGCCCTTACCAGGGTGAAGGCCTTTTTTCATGGGATAGCGAAGCGCCCGGCTGACTGCGGGAGGCGGGCGCTGTGGGTGCCCGGCTTTGGCTCTGCCGGCGCTCCCTGCCAGTGGAGGAGGGCTTGGGTGGGCCTGAGGGTGGTTCGCCTGATGAGTAGGGAGACGGTTAGGGGACGCCGAAAACGACCTCGATACGGAATTGTATTCTGAATGAGGTGACGGTGTAATGTTGCCGGGCTATTTTCAGGGGAGATGTCAAGACTTGCTTCTACCCTCCTCCTTTTCTTGTTGCCGGTCCTGCCGCTGGCCGGACAATCGACGTTTGGCGAGATTCGCGGGCTGATCAAAGACACGAGCGGCGCGCTGGTGGCCAAGGCGGACGTGAAGGCCACGCGGACGTCGACCGGGGAATCGCGCAAAGTGACGACGAACGAGTCGGGGACGTACGTGCTCGCCAACCTGGATGCCGGGCAATGGGAGGTTCTGGTGGAGAAGGCGGGCTTCCGCCCGGCGACGACCAAGGGCATCGCTCTGCGGGCGCGGGAAACGGTGCGCGTGGACCTTTCGCTGGAGATTGGTCAAGTGGTTACAGAGGTGCAGATCGTAGCGCAGAATCAGGTGGTGCAAACCGATATGGCTACGGTGATGGATTCCAAGTCAGCCGACGCGCTGACCAAGCTTCCGGTGAACTACCGGGCGGGCGCGACGAACACTTTTTACGCGATCATCTCGACGGCACCCGGGGTGCAGCCGGACTCGAGCGGTAACTACTCGGTGGGCGGGGGAATGCCGTTTCAGACCACGGCGTCGGTGGATGGGATTTCGAACATCAACGTGCGCTCGAACGGGGTGCTGACGGAGATGTTTCCTTCGGCGGACACGGTGGATGAGGTTCGGGTGTCGTCGACGAGCAATAACGCCGAGTTTGCCCAGGCGGGAGACATTACCGTGACGTCGAAGTCGGGGACCAATCGGTTCCGCGGGAGCGCGTACTGGTATCACCAGAATGGGGCGTTTGACGCCCGCGACTTTTTTGCCAGCCGGACGCCGTTCAAGGTTTCCAACGACTTCGGGGTGGCCGGCGGGGGTCCGATCGTCAAGAACCGGACCTTTTTTTTCGGCGCTCTCGAGAGCCTGCGTTACCGGGCACAGCGCGTAATCAACGCCACGGTGCCGACGGCGAACTTCCGGGGGGGTAACTTTTCGAGTCTGACTAACGTTGCGCTGCGCGACCCGTTCAACGGGAACGCGCCTTTTGCGGGCAATCTGATCCCGGCTTCGCGGATCAATCCGGTGTCGAAGGGACTGGCCGATGCGCTGTTCCCCAATGCCACGCGTGCGGGTGATGTGGTGAGTGCGCCGAACTACAGTCTGCTGAAAGGCTCGGCCAATGATAACGATCAGTACGACGTGCGCGTCGATCACAATTTTTCGGAAAAACACCGTGTTTTCGGGCGGTATTCGCAGAAGGAGATCACGCGCACCGCGCCCAAGACCTTCTTTGACACGACGGGGGACGCGGTGTCTTCGGCCAACCCCAAGAACGTGGTTGGCGCCTGGAATCACATCATCCGGGCGAACCTGCTGAATGAGGTGCGGGGTGGATTCGCGACGCAGGATGCCATCAGCACCTTTGGCCTCAACGGCAAGACCTTTGACGGTCCGGCGCTGCTGAAGCAGGTGGGGATGCAAGGCATCCGCAACGATCCGCCGGCGGGATCGCAGATTCCCAACATTCAGATCAACGGCTTCACGAGCACGGGGGAGGGCCGGGAATCGGTGACGCGGTCCCGCAACCTGCAATTTTCCGACAATCTGACGTGGATCAAGGGGCGTCATACGTACAAGTTTGGAGCCGACATCCGCCGCCTCCGGACGACGGATATCACGAGTTTCACGACGGGCGATGATATGGGAGAGTACAGCTTTAATGGCCAGTACACGGGCTACGGCGTGGCGGACTATCTTCTCGGGGTGCCGAACGCGACGGTGCTGGCGAATACGGGTCGGGACGTCGATGGGGTGACGGTGCATTACGGTTTTTATGCGCAGGACGACTTCAAGGTGAACTCCAAGTTGACGGTGAATTTCGGGGTGCGATACGAGATCCATCCCATGTTCTACGACAACGCCTTGACGACGACGCAGTTTGACCGGGCGTTTCCGGGTGGGCGGATTGTGCTGGCCAACGAAGAGGCGAAGAAGTTCACGGCGCCGACGTTTCTGGCTTCGATTGGGAACACGCCGGTGCTGCTGGCGAAAGATGTCGGCCTGCCGGAGCGTCTGCGCTTTACGGATTACAACAACTTCGCCCCGCGCTTTGGCTTTGCCTGGCGTCCGTTCGGGAATAAGACCGTGATCCGGGGCGGCTATGGCATCTTCACGTCGACGATTCTGGGGAGCGTTTTCTACACCATCAGCGGGATTCACGTTTCGGATGTCCGTACTTTTCCGAATGCGTTGACGCCGGCCGGGGTCCCCGAACTGGTCTTCCCTCGTCCGTTCCGTTCCGGTCTCGGGGCGGGGGGCGGCAGGCCGGACTTCCGCCGGGCGACCCAATGGGACGGCCCGGACCCGTACACGCAGCAGTGGTCGTTGACCTTGGAGCGGGAGTTGCCGTACCAGATTGGCGTCCGGTTGAGCTATACGGGCTCGAAGGCGATCAAGCTGTTCTCGTCGCCGGATTTGAACCAGGTTCGCCCGAATACGATTGGATACGCGGCAGCGGCGGGGAGCCGCCCTTATCCGAACTGGCAGATTGTTTACAGCCGGGACCCGAACACCCAGAGCTTTTTCAACTCGGGTACGGCCGAGTTGAACAAGAGGTACAGCAACGGCCTGTTTTTCCAGACCTCCTGGGTGTGGGCGCATGGTACGTCGAACGCCACGGGTTCGAACGGCGGCGGATTTGCGAGCGAGAACGGGGCTGTCCCGACCGACCGTTTCAATCTGGCGCTCGACAAAGGGAACCTGCCGGGAACGCGGCGCCACCGTTCGATGACGACGGCGACGTACGAGCTACCGTTTGGCAAGTGGGCCGGTGATAACCCGGTGAGCAAGCGGCTGCTGCAGGGTTGGCAGATCTCGGGTATTTTTCTGTGGCAGACGGGGCTGTACCTGACGCCGACGACGGGCAACGTGACGGATCCGTCGGGGACGGCGCTGAACACGAGAGCGACCAACCGGCCGGATTACACGGGCACCTCCTACGGGAATCTGGCGAGTGGGGTGCGCACGGTGGACCGGTGGTTCGATGGTGCCGCCTTTAGCGTGCCGGGCCGCGTGAATGGTGTGAACCTGCCGAACAACGGGGCGATCGGCCGTTTTGGTTATGTGGGTCCCGGGTCGCTGATTGGACCGCGTACGGCGGTTCTTTCGGCCAAGATCCAGAAGCAGATCGCGATCACGGAGCGCGTGTTTGTCCAACTGGAGGGGGCGGCGTCGAATCTGGGTAATACGCCGAATTTCGGCAATCCGCAGTTGAATATTACGAATGCCCAGTTTGGCCGCATCACGGCGACGCAGGGGCAGGAGAACGCGGGCGCCCGGAGTCTGCAGGTGGGTTTGCGGCTTGGTTTTTGAGGCAGCGGCGGGGGATTCGACGGGCGGGAACCGGAAGCAGTGGACCTGATCCCGCAGGGGAGAAGGGAGATCGGGAGAGCGCCGGGAGGCGGCAATGCTTCACGATGGAGGGCGGCAGAATGGGGGTGAGATCGTCATTAGCAGGGTGCAAGATGACCCTGAATCTGGTGAATCTCCACCTTCAGCCTTACTGCGTTTGGCGCGGAGGTGATAGGCTTTGGATAAAATCCGATGCCAATCCTGATGCGAAGAAGAGAGCTACTGCCGCTGCTGCTGGCGCCGGGCGCCGCACTGGCGGCGGCCCCTAAATTGAAGATTACCGGGCTGAAGACGTTCGTCGTGGACGCTTTCCGCTGTAACTGGGTGTTTGTGAAGATTACGACGGACCAGGGGCTGACCGGGTTGGGCGAGGGGACGACGGAGATGAACGAATTGACCGTCGAAGCGGCGATCCGGAACATGAGCCGCTACCTGGTGGGGAAGGATCCATTTGCTGTCGAATACCACACGCACATCCTGCGGCGGGAGTCGTACTGGCGAAACGGGGTGATTCTGCGCAGTGCGCTGGCGGCGGTGGAGGCGGCGCTGCTGGACATCAAGGGTAAGGCGCTGGGGGTGCCGGTATATGAACTGCTGGGCGGGCGTTACCGGGACCGGATCAAGTGTTACGCCAACGGTTGGTTTACGGGGGCGAACCGGCCGGAGGAGTTTGCGGCGAAGGCGGCGGCGACGGTGCAGCAGGGGTTTCAGGCGTTGAAGTTTGATCCGTTCGGGAAGGCTTACCTGACGATGAGCCCGGCCGAGCAGGAGATGGCCGTGGCGCGGGTGGCGGCGGTACGGGAGGCGGTGGGGCCCCGGGTGGACATTCTGGTGGAGGCGCACGGGCGGCTGGATGTGCCGACGGCGGTGGCGATGGGGCAGCGGTTGGCGCCGCTGCGACCGCTGTTCTACGAGGAGCCGGTGCTGCCGGAGAACCTGCGGTCGCTGGCGGAGGTGAAGCGGGGGATGCCGTTGGCGGTGGCCACCGGGGAGCGGTTTTACGACGTGGAGCGGTTTCAGGAGGCGCTGCGGTTGGGGGCGGTGGACTATCTGCAGCCGGACGTGATTCACGTGGGGGGGATGCTCGAGACGAAGCGGGTTTGCAGTTTGGGACTGGTGGAGGACCGGCCGATTTCGGCGCACAATCCCAACGGGCCGGTGTGCAACGCGATGACGCTGCAGATTGCGGCTTCGACGCCTAATTTTGTGATGCTCGAAACGGTGGTGACGGATGTGCCGTGGCGGAAGGATGTGGTGCGGGAGGATCTGGAAATCATTGACGGCGAGATGGTGATTCCGGACAAGCCGGGCCTGGGCCTGGAGTTGAACGAGGCGGAGGCGGCCAAGCACCCGTATGTACCGCACGATCTGCGGCACTATACGGGGGCGTTAACGGCGATCCGGCCGCCGGATGCGGCGCCGTACTGGCGCCTGGGGCGGCCCTAAGGAGCGGGCGGGGCGAGGAAGGCGCCGCTGATGCGGGCGAGGAGGCCGCGGGGGGTGAAGCGGGCGGACTGGGCCATGAGCCGGTTGCGGAGGCCGACGATGTGGGTGGGGCCGGGGGAGTCGAGGGCGCGGAGGCAGGCTTGGACGACCTCGTCGACGGTGAGGGGGGCGCGGAAGAGGGGAGTGGACCGGACGGCGGCGCCCATGGCGTCGAGGAAGGGCGTTTCGACGGGGCCGGGGCAGACGGCGGCGACGCGGAGGCCGCGGGAGCGGTATTCGGCCCAGAGGGCTTCCGAGAGGGAGAGGACGTAGGCTTTGGTTGCGCCGTAGGCGGCCATGTAGGGGGCGGGTTGGAAGGCGGCGGTGGAGGCGATGTTGAGCACTGTGCCGCGGCGGGCGAGGAGTTCGGGGAGGAACAGGCGGGTCAGTTCGGTGAGGGCGACAACGTTGAGCTGGAGCATCTGGGAGAGGCGTGCGGGGTCGTTGTCGGCGAGGGGTCCGAAGAGGCCGAAGCCGGCGCAGTTAATGAGGGTGTCGATGGGGAGGCCGAGGCGTTGGACTTCGTCGAAGAGGTGGCGGGCGGCGCCGGGGGCGGCGAGGTCGAGGGGGAGGACGGTGGCGCTGCCGCCGGCGGCGTGGATGCGTTGGGCGAGCGCGGTGAGGCGGTCGGCGGAGCGGGCGGTGAGGAGGAGGTGGGCGCGGCGGCTTGCGAGGCTTTGGGCGAGGGCGGCGCCGATGCCGGAGGAGGCGCCGGTGAGGAGGATGATGGCGGGTGGGCTAGACGGTGTCATGTGACAATGTCTAACATGATGGTGTTGACGGTGTCAAGGGGCTGTGTCAGGCTGGAGCGTATGTCTATGGATTTGCGGGTGCGGGTGTTGGAGGCCAGTGAGCAGTTGATCGCGGAGGCGGGGTTGGCTGGGCTGTCGATGCGGGAGGTGGCGCGTCGGGCGGGGGTGAGCCATCAGGCGCCGTATCATTACTTTGCGGACAAGGCGGCGATTGTAGCGGCGCTGGTGGGGCGGGGATTTGCGGTGTTGGGGGACCGTTTGGCGGAGGCGTCGGCGGGGCGGGGGGGGATTCGGGAGAGGTTGGAGCAGGTGGGGCGGGCCTACGTTCTGTTTGCGCTGGACGAGCCGGTGTATTTTCGGTTGATGTTCCGGCCGGAGTTAACGGATTTGAAGCGATTTCCGGAAGTGGAGGCGGAGGGGGAGCGGACGTTTGGGGTGTTGCAGGGGCTGGTGGCGGAGTTGGCGGGGGAGGGGGCGGGCGAGGAGGAGCGGGAGGCGTTGACGTCTTTGCACTGGTCGTTGGTGCATGGGCTGGCGACGCTGCTGCTGGACGGGAACCTGGGGGAGGGGTTGGGTGGTCGGGCCGCGCAGGAGCGGCATATTGAGGCGGTGTTGCGGCTGTTCGGGAGGCGGTGAGGCCTCCCGAAGAGCTGGTTCCTGGTGAGGGTTTATTTGTCGCCTTCGCCGAGGATTGCCATGGGGAAGACGCCTTTGCCATCGCCCCAGAGGACGCTGTCGCCCCAGAGGACGCTATCGCCCCAGAGGACGCTGAAGCCGCGACTGCGGGAGTCGCCCCAGACGACGCTATCGCCCCAGAGGACGCTATCGCCCCAGAGGACGCTGTCGCCCCAGAGGACGGAGCTGCCCCAGGTGGTGGCGGTTTTGGAGTTGGTGAAGAAGGAGTTGGCGGCGTGGGTGATTTTGACGCAGCCGGTGCCGCCGGTGGCGGCGCAGGTGTAGGTGGCCGTGGGGGAGAGGGCGGCTTTGCCGGCGGGGGCGGTGTCGGGGTTGTTGAGGGCGGCCAGGACATCGAGGTAGCCGGCGCCGACGGTGAACATGTCGTACTGAATGGTTTGGTTGCCGAAGGTGCTGCGCGTTGGGAACGACTTGGTGGCCGACTTCATGAGTTTGGCTTTGATGGTGTCGGGGGTGACGGCGGGGCCGAACTTCTGGACGAGGAGGGCGGCGGCGCCGGCGACCATGGGGGCGGCCATGCTGGTGCCGGAAAGTTCCATGTAAGCCCCCAAGTTAGAAACTGACGGTGCTACTGGAACTTCGCTGGTGGGCCTCGGCGCAAGGGTGGCCCCCGTTGGCGTTGTCGGTATCGCAGTCGAGTAGGCATTCGGCAAGAGGAAGTTGCCGGGAAAGGCAGCGGCGAGTATCGGGGTGCCGGAAAGGCAATCTGAGGAGATACCCCAGTACGAATCAGTGGTCGTTCGGCATAAGGGGGTTGTTCCTCGCTGCGGCGCGACGAGGCGATTGCCGGGGGCGACGAGGTCCGGCTTGACCACTTTGTCGAGCGCGGTGGGGCCTTTGGAGCTGTAGGAGGCGATGAGGTCGTCGGCGCGGGAGACGGTGCCCATGTCGCGCATGGCGCCGACGGTGATGACATAGGGGTCATTGCCGGGGGAGCCGATGGTGCCGTAGCCGTTGGTGTTGAAGGAGTTGTCGCGGCCGCGGTTGCCGGCGGCGACGACGACGACGATGCCGGCGGCCCAAGCCCGTTCGACGGCTTGGCAGAGGGGGTCTTTGGTGTAGGATTCGAGAATGCGGCGGCCGAGGGAGAGGTTGATGACGCGGATGTTGTGCTGGGTTTTGAGTTGGATGACGCGGTCGATGGCGCGGATGACGGCGGAATCGGTGCCTCTGCCATCTTTGTCGAGGACGCGGAGGTTGATGAGGTTAGCGTGGGGGGCGACGCCGGTGAAGCGGCGGGAGTAGGTTCGGGTGGTGTCGCAGGTATTCCCGTTGCCGGCGAGCACGCCGGCAACGTGGGTTCCGTGGCCGTACCAATCGGTTTGGCGGATGGCGGGTTCGTTGACCACGAAGGATTCGCTGTAGACGATGCGGTGAGAAGTATTGCAGAGCGGGGTTTGGAAGTCGCTCTGCGGGAAGACGCCGCTGTCAATGAGGGCGATGCCGACGCCGGCGCCGGTGAGGCCGGACCTGTGGGCGACGTCGGCGAAGACGGCGGGGGTAGCGAATTCGAGGCTGGCGCTGACGGGGCGGTCCGGGGAGATGTATTTGACGCGGGGGTCGGCGGCGAGGGAGGCGAGGGCGGCGCGGCCGACGCGGGCGGAGAGGCCGCGGATGATGCCGAGTTCGGAGACGGGGCGGTGGGCGCTGAGGTTGACGCCGGCGGTGGGCGTGAAGGCGGTGGGCTGGCGGCGGGCGCCGGGGCGGGCACCGGGTTCCTGGAGTTGGATGATGACGTCGATGGTTTGGTCCTCGGCGAGGTTGGCGAGGTCGGGGGCGAGCTTATCGTCCTGGGTCCAGGCGGGGGCGGCGGTGAGCAGGAGGAGTACTCCGGCTACGGCGATCCCTTTGTGCTTGGTTGTTTTGTAAGTCAAAATAGTGCTCCTGGGCATCCATGTCGCGGTTTGGATGCCGGTACCTTCGTACCTAGGATAAGTTATAGTGGGCGGCTTGCGATACCGTACTTATGGTACATTTTTTACTAATGGCGAATTCCGGGTTGCCCTCGTTTTACCTGAGAGTAAGTGGGCGAACCGTAGGCCCCGGCGCGGGGCGGGTTACGGGCGGGGGAAGGCGTGTATGATAGCGGCTATGGCAGATTCGATCTCGCGCCGCGCGCTGCTGGGCAGCGTCCTTCCTTCTCTGCTGGCCGCCCCGGCCAAACGGCCAAACATCCTGTTCGTCTACACCGACGACCACTCCTACCGGACGCTGAGCTGCTACAAAGAGGCCTATCCGTGGGTGAAGACGCCAAACATCGACCGGCTGGCGGCGCAGGGGGTCCGGTTTACGGCGGCGTATAACGGCGCCTGGTGCATGCCTTCGCGGGCGACGATGCTGACGGGGCATCTGCAGTATGGCGTCGAGTCGATGCACATGGTGGGGGAGTATCCCGGCTGTGACTACGACGCCGCGAAGTGCCCGTTCTGGCCAAAGGTTTTCCGCGAGAACGGCTACGTGACCGGGCAGATTGGGAAGTGGCACGTCGGGACCGATACGGGGTTCGGGCGGGACTGGGACTATCAGCTCGTCTGGAACCGGCCGAAGTTCACGAGCACGGCCACGCATTACTACTACGACCAGCCGATTACTTACCACGGTGGTAAGACGGAGATACTGAAGCGGTATTCGACGGACCAGTACACGGACTGGGCGATTGAGTTTATCGAGAACAGAGACCGGGCGCGGGGCGACGGATCGAAGCCGTGGTACCTGTGGCTGTGCTACGGGGCGGTGCACGGGCCGTATCAGCCGGCGCAGCGCCATTTGGAGGAGTTGGCGGGGATTGACTTCGCTGTGCCGGCCGATATCTTCCCGCCGCGGGCGGGCAAGCCGGACTGGGCGCAGAAGATCAACATGTGGGAAAAGGACGCCAACGGCAGGCCGGTGTTCAACCGGCGGTCGCTGAATGCGTGGGTGCGGCAGTATCACCAGGGGGTGCTGGCGATTGACGAGGGGGTGGGTCGGATTCTGGACGCGCTCGACAAGTCCGGGCAGCGGGAGAATACGCTGGTTTGCTTCACCTCGGACCAGGGGCTGGCGTTCGGGCAGCACGGGTTCCGGGGGATCAAGATTGCTGCCTACGATGCCAACATCCGCTCGCCGCTGATTTTCTCGATGCCGGGGCGGATTCCGGCGGGCAAGGTGTGCGAGACGCCGGTGCGGGGCGCGGACCTGCCGCCGACCTTTTTCGCCTTCGCGGGCCTGAAGCTGCCGTGGGCGATGCATGGCCATGATCTGTCGCCGCTGCTGCGGGACCCGGGGCGGGCGTGGCCGCATCCGGTGCTGCTGGCGGCGACGGGGCATAGTTTTGGCTCGGACACGAACGCGATTCCGACTGATCCCGAGCATATTCTGCACGGCGGGGTGCCGTGGTACGTGATGCTGCGGGAGAAGAACCTAAAGTATGTCCGGCCGCTGGTGACCGACCTCGAAGAGCTGTATGACCTCGCCAAAGACCCCGAGGAGCTGGATAACCTGGCGGTGAAGCGGGAGCACCAGGGGGCGTTGCGGCGGTTGCGGGCGGCGGCGATCGCGGAGCTGCGGAAGACAGGCTGCGGCTTTGTGGACCGGATGCCGGCGGTGCGCGAGGCGGAGGGCGGCGCTTAGCGGCCCAGGCGGTAGAGGAGGAGGGCGGCGCGTTTGGCTTGCTTGGTGAGGCTGTCGAGTTCGACGGATTCGCCAACGGCGTGGGTGCCGGCGCCGACGGCGCCGAGGCCGTCGAGGCAGTCGACGTAGGCGGCGATGTAGGAGATATCGCCGGCGCCGCGCTGCATGGGGTCGAGCTCTTCGATGGGGCCGAGGTTGGCGGCGCGGCTGGCTTGGTCGTAGAGCTTGAGGAGGCGGCGGTTGCCGGGGGTGGGGGGCATGGGAGGGGCGCCTTCGACGAACTTGATTTCGGATTGGGTGCCCGGGAGGCTCTTGGCGACGATGGCGTACATGCGGTCTTTGATGCGGCTGACCTGGGCGGGTTCGAGGGCGCGGACTTCGCCGCGGGCGAGGGCCTGGGCGGCGATGATGTTGGGTTTCCCGTCGGCGGTGGCTTTGCCGTCGGCATCGGCCTGGACGGCGCCGCCGCCGAGGAGGAGGCCGGCGTTGAAGGTGAGGTTGGGCTCTTTGAGGGTTTGTTCAAAGGTGGAGATGACGCGGCTGATTTCGTAGATGGCGCCGTAGCCGGAGCTTTCCGTGAAGACCTGGCCGGAGTGGCCGGCTTTGCCGGTGGAGCGGACCTCCCAGCCGAGGTAGCCGCGGCGGGCGGTGGTGGCGTAATCGAAGCCAAGGCCTTTGATACCGCCTTCAAAGCTGAGGGCGGCTCGGGAGAGTTTGGCGAGGCGGACCATTTCAAGCCGGGAGTGGTTGGGGAGGTCAGGGCGGCGGCCGGGCTCTTCTTCGTCGCCGGTGAGCATGACGGTGAGGGGGAGGGGGGCGAGCTGGCCAGCGGCGTGGAGGGCGCGGAGGGCGGTGAGGAGGACGACGATGCCGCCTTTCATGTCGGCGACGCCGGGTCCGGTGGCGCCGGGGCCTTTGCGTTCGAATTTTTGGAAGGGGCTGGCGGGTTCAAAGACGGTATCGAGGTGACCGATGAGTAAGACGGGTTTGCCGCCGTTGCCTTTGTGTTCGGCGATGAGGTGGGGGCCGCGATTGACGGCGTCCATGGGGAGGAGGCGCGTCGTGAAGCCGAGAGCGTCGAACTCTTTACGGGTGAGTTCGGCCATGGCGCGGACGCCGGCGGGGTGGAAGGTGCCGGAGTTCTGGTTGACGAGGGATTCGAGCAGCGTGAGGGCGGGGGCGGCCTGGCGGTCGACGGCGGCGAGGATGGCGGGTTGCTGGGCGACCAGCGCGAGGGGGAGGGTGAGGGTGAGGAGCAGGGCAAGGACGGGAAGTCGCATCTCCTTAGGGTAGCGGAGACGGCTTGACTCCGGCGCGCGAGAGGAGTGTGCTAGGGGCATGGCGAACTTAACGACTTCCTGGTTGGGCATGAGTTTGGCGAGTCCGTTGGTGGTGGCGGCGAGTCCGTTGTCGCACGATGCGGAGGCGATGGGGGCGGCGGTGGAGGCGGGGGCGGGGGCGGTGGTGGTGTACTCGTTGTTTGAAGAAGACCTGGTGGCGGAGCAGTCGGCGCCGCGGGGGGCGGGGCTGGACCCGTATTTGCGGCAGCTGGAGACGCTGCGGCGGCGGGTGGCGGCGCCGGTGGTGGCGTCGTTGAACGGGACGACGCCGGGCGGTTGGGTGGATGTGGTGGCGGCGGTGGTGGGTGCGGTGGGGGTGCCGGTGACGGTGAAGATTTCGCCGTTTTACTCGTCGGTGCCGGCGTTTGTGCGGCGGCTGGAGGAGGTGGGGGCGCGGGGGGTGACGGTGTTCAACCGGTTCTATCAGCCGGACATCTCACTCGAGACGCTGCAGGTGGACCGGCGGGTGGTGCCATCGACGGCGGCGGAGCTGCCGCTGCGATTGCATGCGCTGGCGCTGCTGGCGCCGTTTGCGCGGCTGTCGTTGGGGTGTACGGGCGGGGTGCAGACGGGCTTGGACGCGGCGAAGGCGATTTTGTGCGGGGCGCACGTGGTGCAGGTGGCGTCGGCGCTGCTCGAGCGGGGGCCGGGGTATGTGGGGGTGATGCGGGAGGAGCTGGCGGGGTGGCTGGACCGGAAGAAGATGGCGTCGGTGGCGGCGGCGCGGGGGAAGCTGGGGTTTGGTTTTACGGCCGATGCGCACGCCTGGGAGCGGCTGAACTATACGCGGACGCTGCGGGAGTGGCCTGCCACCGGGGAGGGGCGGCAGGCCGGAGGGGAGGCTTAGAAGGAGAGGGTGAGGGTGCCGTTGAAGAGGCCTTCGGCGGCATTCCAGTTGACGACGTTCCAGTAGGCGTCGATGTAGTCGGGGCGCTTGTTCTGATACTTGAGATAGTAGGCGTGTTCCCAGACATCGAGGCCGAGGATGGGGGTTTTGCCGTCCATGAGGGGAGAGTCCTGGTTGGCGCTGGAGGTGACTTCGACAGAGCCGTCGGCGTTCTTGACAAGCCAGGCCCAGCCGGAGCCGAAGCGGCCGACGGCGGCGGCCTTGAAGGCGGCCTTGAAGGCGTCGAAGTCGCCGAACTTGGCGGTGATGGCGGCGGCGAGGTTGCCGGTGGGGGCGCCGCCGGCATTGGGGCCCATGGTGGCCCAGAAGAGGGTGTGGTTGGCGTGGCCACCGCCGTGATTGCGGACGGCGCCTTTGGCGGCATCGGGGACGATGGCCAGGTTGTTCGAGAGCAGCTCTTCGAGCGACTTGCCTTCGAGCGAGGCGTTGGCCGTCACGGCGTTATTCAAGTTGGTGACGTAGGTCTGGTGGTGGCGGGTGCGATGGATATCCATCGTCACGGCGTCAATGTAGGGCTCGAGGGCGTCGTTCGAGTATCCCAGTTCAGGCAGAACAAAAGGCATCAGGTTATCTCCTCAAATCAGGCGGTGAAGCCGCCGGCTTTTTCGTATTGGTGCGCGAGACGAAACATAACGTCTTCGGCAAAGTGCTTGGTAAGAATTTGCATGCCCACCGGCAGACCTTCGGCGGTGGTTCCACAGGGGACGCTCATGCAGGGGACACCTGCGAGGCTCCCCGTAATCGTATAGATGTCGGAAAGGTACATTTGAATCGGGTCATTCACCTTTTCTCCGATTTTAAATGCTGGGAAGGGGGAGACGGGGGTGATGAGGGCGTCGACCTGTTGGAATGCGTTGGTGAAGTCCTCGGTGAGGAGGCGGCGGACCTTCTGGGCTTTGCGGTAGAAGGCGTCGTAGTAGCCGTGGCTGAGGACGTAGGCGCCGAGCATGATGCGGCGTTTGACTTCGGCGCCGAAGCCTTCGCCGCGGGTGTTTTTATACATGTCGGAGAGGGTTTGGCTATTGGGAGAGCGGACGCCGTAGCGGGCGCCGTCGAAGCGGCTGAGGTTGGCCGAGAGTTCGGCGGTGCAGAGGATGTAATACGTCGCGATGGCGTATTCGGTGTGGGGGAGGCTGAGTTCGGAGACTGCGCAGCCGAGTTTTTTGAGGACTTCGACGCCGGCCATGATGCGGTCGCCGGTTTCAGGGGCGAGGTTCGAGAAGTACTCTTTGGGGAGGCCGAGTTTGAGGCCCTGGACGGAGTCGCCGAGAAGGGCGGCGTAGTCGGGGACGGGTTGGGAGGCGGAGGTGGCGTCGCGGGGGTCGCGGCCGGCGATGGCGCCGAGGAGGGTGGCGGAGTCGGCGACGGGGCGGGAGACGGGGCCGATGTGGTCGAGGGAGCTGGCGAAGGCGACGAGGCCGTAGCGGGAGACGCGGCCGTAGGTGGGGGTAACGCCGACGCAGCCGCAGAAGCTAGCGGGCTGGCGGATGGAGCCGCCGGTATCGGAGCCGAGGGAGACGACGGCGGTGCCCTGGGCGACGGCGGCGGCACTGCCGCCGGAGCTGCCGCCGGGGACGCGGTCGAGGGCGACGGGGTTACGGACGGGGCCGAAGGCGGAGTTTTCGTTCGAGGAGCCCATGGCGAACTCGTCGCAGTTGGCTTTGCCGAGGAGGATGCCGCCGGCGGCTTCGAGGCGTTCGACGGCGGTCGAGTCGTAGGGGGGGATGTAATTCGAGAGAATTTTCGAGGCGCAGGTGGTTTTGACGTCTTTGGTGACGATGACGTCTTTGACGGCGATGGGGACGCCGGCGAGGGGGCCGAGGGGTTGGCCGGCGGCGATTTGAGCGTCGACGCGGGCGGCGGCGGCCAGGGCGCGCTGGTCGCTGAAGGTAAGGTAGGCGTTGGTTTTGGGGTTTTCGGCCTGGGCGAAGCGGAGGGCTTCGGTGGTGAGTTCGACGGCGCTGAACTGTTTGCCGAGGAGGCCGTCGCGGACGGCGGGGATGGTCAGTTTGGCGATGTTCATGGGGTTAGCGCTCGATGACCTTGGGCACTTTGAAATATCCGGCGGCGGCGAGGGGGGCGTTGGCGAGGGCGACTTCGTTTGAGAGGGGGGTGTGTTCGATGTCTTCGCGGAGGGAGTCGTTTTCCTGGCCGGCGAAGAGGACCTGGGTCATGGGCTCGATCTGGGAGGTGTCGAGTTCGTTGAGTTTCTCCATGTGGGAGAGGATGCCGCTGAGGTCGGCGGTGTACTGGTGGATTTCCTGCTCGCTGAGGGTGAGGTTGGCGAGGCTGGCGACGTAGCGGACGTTTTCTTCGGTGAGTTTCAAGCGGTTTTCCTTTCGCGGCGCTCCTGTTCGCGTTCGCTGCGGGCGCGCGAGTTCAAGTAGAGCAGTTTAAAGATCGGATCTTCGATGCCGTCGGCGCGGGGGTCGGCGACGGTGGCGCGGGCGGGTTCACGGCGGGGGGCGCCGATGCGGAATTCGAGGTGTTCGACGAGGCCGGGGCCGAGGATGGGGAGGAGCTTGGAGAGAATCTGGGGGGTGAGGGTGGTGAGCTGACGCTGCCAGGTTAGGTCTTCAACTTCAATGACGAGCTTGCGGCCGAAGAGGCGAACAGATCCGGTTCGCCCGGCGAGGCGTTTACCGACGGCGGCGGGCCAGGCGGCGGCGGCCAATTCCTCGGGGGAGAGGGCGGCGGTCTTCATTTTGAGACGGGTGACAAGGCGTCCAGCGCGTTGCATGGTTGGTTGGGGCGGGAGAGCGGGGGAGAGCTTCCAGTTTACTACTTAGTTTCCGCCGAAGTTGACGCTGTAGTCGAGTTGGGCGCCATCTTCGACGTTGACGTCGCGGGATTTTTCGCCGCGGCCGGGGAGGGTGACGGTGATTTTGTGGCGGCCGGTGGGGAGGGTGAGGATGGCGGGGGTTTTTTCGGGGTGTTCGACACCGTCGACGAGGATTTGGGCGCCGGGGGGGGTGGAGCTGACGGCGACGGTGCCGGTTTCGCGGCGAAGGTTGATGTTGACCTGCGCTTCGGCCGGGAGCATGAAGATGCGGTTGGCGGTTTCGTACTTATCGAGCTGAGCGAGGAGGACGTGGCGGCCGGCGGGGAGTTCGAGATTGCAGGGGGTGGTGCAGGGTTCGGTGGCCGGGGTGGAGTCGGTGGGTTTGGGGGAGACGGGGGCCGTTTTGGGGGGGGGCGGCGCGTCTTTGGCTTTCGGTGGGGACGAGGTGCCGGGTGCGGGGCTGGTTTTTGTATCGGTGGGGATGGTGGCGGACGCGGGGGGCGCGGTTTCCGGGGCGGGGCCGGGGCGCTTGGTGAGTTGCCACAGGGCGACGGCGAGGACGAGGGCTGCGGCGAGGCCGGTGGCGGCGAACAGGGGGGTGCGGTTGGGCTGGGGTTTGGGGTCGGCGGGGGTTGGGGTTGATGGGGTTGGGGTTGATGGGGGCGCGGGAGCTACGGGGCTGGCCGGGACGACGGCGGTGGCGGCGTTGTGGGCCTGGCCGCGGGTCTGCGGGGCCCAGCCGGGGTGGCGGCCGCACTGCTGTTCGAGAGCGGTGATGAAGGCGGAGCAGGAGTCCCAGCGCTGGGCGGGATCTTTACTGAGGGCCTTTTGGAGAACGGCGTCGATAGAGGGGTTGAGAGAGGGGTTAAGGCGGACGGCGGATACGGCGGGTTCGCTAACCAGTTTGAAGAGGAGGGTGGGGAGGGTGTCGGCGACGAAGGGTTTTTCGCCGGTGAGGACCTCGTAGGCGATGACGCCGAGCGAGAACTGGTCGGCGCGGCCGTCGACGGCTTTGCCCTGAATCTGCTCGGGTGACATGTAGTTGGGTGTGCCGACGACGAGCCCGGTCTGGGTGAGGGATTGTGATTGGGTCTTGGCGATGCCGAAGTCGGCGATTTTGGCGGTCCAGTCCTGGCGGACCATGACGTTGGCGGGTTTGATGTCGCGATGGATGATGCCTTTGGAGTGGGCGAAATCCATGGCGGCGGCGGTTTGGCGTAGGAGGGCGAGGACGAGGTTTTTGTCGGGTGGGGTTTCGTCGAGCAGAAGCTTTTCGAGGGTGGAGCCGTCGATGTACTCCATGAAGATGTAGACGACGTTGTCGGCTTCCTGGATGTCGTAGATGGTGACGATGTGGGGGTGGGAGAGTACGCCGGCGCTTTGGGCTTCGCGGAAGATGCGGTCTTTGATGCGCTGGCGTTCGCGGGGATCGGAGATTTCGCCGATGCGGATGGATTTGACGGCGACGGTGCGACCGATGGCGGGATCCTGGGCCTCATAGACAACGCCCATGGCGCCACGCCCCAGCTCTCGCTGGATCACGAAGCGGCCGATTTTGGGCGGAGGAATCTGTTCCAAGGTTGCTACCGTATTCTAACGCGGATTTCCGGCTGGAATCCCTTATCATATATAGACCACATGCTTTCTTCGTTATTTGGTTCCGGCGACGGCGGCGGTAACCTACTTGAGCGCCTCAAGAGCGGCATTGAGAAGACGCGGGCCGGGCTGGTCAGCAAGATCGAGGACGTCGTCCACGGCAAGAAGGAGATTGACGCCGATCTTCTTGAGGAGCTGGAGTATGCGCTGATTACAGCCGACGTTGGGGTGCGCACGGCGACGGAGATTCTGGAGACGATCCGGCAGCGGGTGGAACGTCACCTGGTGAGCGATGCAAGCGAGATTCGGGGTTTGATCCGGCAGCATCTGCTGGAGGTGTTGGCGGCCTCGGAGCGGCCGATGGCGCGGGTGGAGGCGCCGCCGCTGGTGATCATGATGGTGGGGGTGAACGGGGCGGGGAAGACGACGACGACCGGGAAGCTGGCGCGGCGGCTGCAGGATGAGGGTAAGACGGTGCTGATGGCGGCGGCGGACACGTTTCGCGCGGCGGCGATTGAGCAGTTGCAGGTGTGGGCGGACCGGGCCGAGACGGACTTGATTAAGCAGGCGCAGGGCGCCGACCCGAGCGCGGTGATTTTCGACGCGATGCAGGCCGGGCGGGCGCGGAAGGCGGATTTCGTGATTATCGATACCGCCGGGCGGTTGCAGAACAAAGAACATCTAATGGCGGAGCTTGAGAAGATGCGGCGGACGGCGGCGCGGGTGATTCCCGAGGCGCCGCACGAAGTGTTTTTGGTGCTGGACGCGACGACGGGGCAGAACGGCCTCGAACAGGCGCGGAAGTTTACCGAAAGCGGTGGGGTAACGGGCATCGTGCTGACGAAGTTGGACGGTACGGCCAAGGGCGGGGTGGCCGTAGCCATCGCCCGGGAACTGAATTTGCCGATTCGCTACATCGGGGTGGGGGAGAAGGTGACCGACCTGCTGCCCTTCCACGCGGAAACCTACATCGCCTCGCTATTTGACTAATCGCATGGACTTTCTCGATCAGGCGCTTGCCCAGGCGCGACGTGGCTTTGGCCGGACCTCCCCGAATCCGGCGGTGGGGGCTGTGGTGGTAAGAGACGGGGTGGTGATCGGGCAGGGGTACCATACCTACGCCGGGACGCGGCACGCCGAGACGGTGGCGCTGGAGGCGGCGGGCGCGGGGGCGCGGGGCGCGACGATGTACGTTACGCTTGAGCCGTGCGCCCACACCGGGCGCACGGGGCCGTGCGCGGAGGCGCTGATTGAGGCCGGGATCGCGGAGGTGGTGGCGGCGATGGAAGATCCCAACCCGCTGGTCGCCGGGCAGGGATTTGCGAAATTGCGGGCGGCGGGGATTGCCGTGAGCGTCGACAGCCGGTACACGGCGGCGGCCGAGTCGCTGAACGAGGCCTTCTGCTTCTTCATGCGGGAGCGGCGGCCGCTGGTGACGTTGAAGAGCGCGCTGACGTTGGACGGCAAGATTGCCGCGCCGGATGACAACACGGGATGGATTACTTCGGACCTGGCGCGGGAGCACGTGCAGGGTCTGCGCCACACTGCGGACGCCATCCTGACGGGGATTGGCACGGTGATCTCGGACGATTGCCTGTTGACGGACCGGTCGGGAGCCGAGCGGAGCCGGCCGCTGTTGCGGGTTGTGGTGGATTCGCAGTTGCGGATTTCGCCGCATTCGAGCATGGTGGAGACGTGCGCCGGCGATGTGTTGGTGGCGACGACTTCGGCGGCGAATCCAGAGAGGCGGGCGGCGCTGGAGCGCAAGGGGGTGGAGGTGGTGGTGCTTGACGGGTCGGACGGTCGGACGAGTTTGCGGGCGGTGGTGGAGCTGTTGGCGGCGCGTCAATATCTTTCGCTGATGATTGAAGCGGGCAGCAAGGTGAACTGGGCGGCTCTCGAAGCGGGGATCGTGGACAAGATTTTCTTCTACTACGCGCCCAAGATTCTGGGCGGCACGCAGTCGTTGCCGGTGGCGGGTGGGATCGGGCGGCGGCGGCGGTCGGACGCTTTGTTGTTCCGGGATGTGAAGCTGCACCCGATCAGTAGTGATGAGTTTGCCGTTGAGGCGTGGATGCAGCGGCAGGGCCGCTAAGGCGAGTTTACATGTTCACAGGGATTATTGAAGAGCTGGGCGTGGTGGAGAGTTTGACGCCGCAGGAGGCCGGGGCGCGGCTGCGGATTGGGGCGGGGACGGTTTTGGGGGATGTGTTTCCAGGGGCGAGCCTTGCTGTGAATGGGGTCTGTTTGACGGCGGTGGATCTGGCGCCGGGCTCGTTTGCGGCCGATCTGGCGCCAGAGACGCTGGGGCGGACCAACCTGGGCGAGTTGCGGGCGGGCGACCGGGTGAACCTGGAGCGGCCGTTGTCGCCGATGGGCCGGTTGGGCGGGCACATGGTGCAGGGACACGTGGACGGGACCGGGGAGCTGCTGGCGTTGGAGCCGTTGGGGAACGACAACTGGTGGCTTCGCATCCGGGTGCCGGCGGAGTTGGAGCGGTATCTGGTGGAGAAGGGGAGCGTGGCGGTGGACGGCATCAGCCTGACGGTGGCGCGGATTGGGGGCGGGGAGATGGCGATTACTATCATTCCGCATACTTATGAGCACATGACGCTGGGGTGGCGGCGGCCGGGTTGGCGGGTGAATCTGGAGTGCGACATGCTGGCCAAGTATGTAGAGAAGCTGCTCGTGTCGCGGCAAGGGTAAACTGTTGGGTATGCCTAAACTGAAAGTGACGGTCGACCCTGACCTCTGTATCGCCGCTGCCGCCTGTATGGGTTCGGCGCCGAAGTTTTTCCGGATGGATGACGACAACCGGGCGGTTGTTGTGGGTGCCGATGGCAGTGAGGCGTTTGTACAGATTCGCGAAGTGACGGACGCTGAGAAGGCGGCACTGCTGGAGGCGGCCGGCTCCTGCCCGACTACGGCGATCGTCGTCGAAGAAATCTCCTAGTGGCCGGGCGGCGGATTCTCGACGTGGGTTGCGGGGTCAAGAAGTTCCCGGGCAGTGTGGGCATTGACCGCAATCGGGATACCGCCGCCGATATTCTTTGGGACCTTGATGAGTTTCCCTGGCCGGTGGAGGGTGGGAGCTTTGACGAGGCCCGGATGATCCATGTGATTGAGCACGTGGGCGATGTGATCCGGACGATGGAGGAGCTACACCGGATTTTGCGGACCGGGGGGCGGATTGTGCTCGAAACGCCCCACTACACGGACTTTAGCTCCTGGTGCGATCCGACGCACAAGTGGCATTTGAACAGCTTCAGCTTCCGCTATTTTGGGTCGGATGATGCCGGTTATGGCTACTACAGCCGGGCGCGTCTGCGCGAGGTGAGCGTGGAGGTGAAGCTGCTGGCGCTGTGGCGGTACCTGGGGTTTGAGTTTCTGGTCAACCGCTCGCGTTGGTTCCGCCGGTTCTGGGAGTTTTATCTCTGTTTTGTGATTCGGGGCAAGGTTCTGCGGTTTGTGTTTGAAAAGGCGGAGCAGAAATCCACTGCTTAGGACTAAAGTCCTGTTGGCGGGCGGTCGATAGATGGGGTATGCCAAGGATCTGCATCCTCCCACACCTGACGATCACCGCGCTGGCGATGTATCTTCCGGTCTGCGCTCTTGCCCAGGCCAACAAAAACTCCGAAGGCGGCGGAGCCAAATACGAGTTTGGGTTTGGCGTCATGGGCAGCTTTTATGACACGAAGTCGTTTTCCGGCCCGGGCGGTTCGGCCAAGGCGGGTTTCGAGAACGCCTTGGGAGCTAGCGTCTGGCTGGGACAAAACATGTACCGGCGGATCGGCGGCGAGGTGCGGTACGACTACGCGATGAACGGGATGCGGCTCGACGGCGGCAACACGAAGGTGACTTTCGGTGGCCAGACGCACGCCTTTCACTACGACATGCACTATCACTTCACCGACCGCGGAGGCAAGGTCCGACCCTACGTTCTGTTCGGTGGGGGTGTAAAGTTTTACGACGGCACCGGTACCGAGACGGCGTTTCAGCCGCTGCAGACGGTGGCGGTGCTGACCAAGACGCAGGAAATTGTGCCGATGATCACGTATGGTGGTGGTGTCAAGCTTCAACTGTCGTCGAAGATGAATCTACGTTTCGAAGTGCGCAACAATATGTCGCCCTTCCCGAAGAAGGTGATCGCGCCAACGCGTTCGACCGGCGGGGATGGCTGGACGAATAACCTGCTGCCGACGTTCGGCGTCAGTCTGGTGTTTTAGGTGGAGGGAGCGGGTTGTCCAGAATGAGAAATCCGCTCTCCATCTCCTCTTCGAGAATGCGGTTCCAGACGACGCGAACGAGGAATTCCGCCTCGTCGAGACGGCAGCGGATAACCTGTCCGCTCGTTAGGGCGGGGTACATATGCGAAGCGCGAAAACCGGTGGCGCTGCGATCGATCAGGCGTCCCCGGATGGTTGTGCTTTGCGGGGTTGGCACGAAGAGGACGATTTCGTCTTTTGCGCTTTGGCGTGGCTCCCGTCTCCGATCTTGGACCGTAGCCGCGGAATGATCGTCGTTCCGTGGGGTCTGGTTGTGTCGGAAAAAGGAGAACATCTTCGTTTCCCTACTCTTCGACCGCCAGAGCGAGTGTATCTGACGTTTGTTCGTAGTGCCGCAGTTTTCGCCCAAGGGTGCGGCGGGAGATGCCGAGTAGTTGGGCGGCTCTCTCCTGGTGACCGCCGGTCTGTTGGAGCACTTCGAGAATGAGGCGTCTCTCCATATTCTCGAGCATCGCTCCGTGGGGAGCACTTCGGCAGGGTGCGGTTGGCAAGACCTCTTCGGTCAGGCCGCCTTCCGTGATCCCGTTATGGACGGCGGCATACAGTCGCTTCAAGTCGCACTCTTCCTGGGGCAGGCGCGCATAGGCATCCTGGACCGTCTCTGGCAGGTCGAGCGTGCAGATGGCCCCGTCCGGCGCCAGGAGTATGGATTGGACGACCACGTTGCGGAGTTCGCGGATGTTTCCCGGCCAGGTGTAGGCTTCCAGGGCTCGGGTAGCGTCGGCCGTAAAGGACCGGCCTTTAGCGTATTGGTTCAGGAAGAGTTCGGCGAGGGGAGCGATGTCTTCGATCCGTTCGCGCAAGGGCGGGACGCTGACACAAACCTGTGCGAGGCGATGATAGAGATCCTCGCGGAATTTGCCCGTCTGGACGAGTTCGTGCAGGTCGCGGTTGGACGCCGCGACGATCCGGGCGTCCGTTTCCACCTTTTTCGTACCGCCGAGCCGGAAGAAAGGTACACCATCGAGCACGCGCAACAGTTTCGTTTGCAGTCGGAGATCGAGATCCCCGATCTCGTCAAGAAACAGGGTGCCTCCGCTGGCGAGTTCAAACAGACCGGGCTTGGCGGTTTCGGCGCCGCTGAAAGCCCCGCGTTCGTAACCGAACAGTTCGCTTTCGATCAGTTGCTCCGGCAGGGCTGCGCAGTTGAGGTCCACCCACGCCTTCCTATTTCGGGATGAGTAGTGATGAACCGCTCGGGCGGCCAATTCCTTACCGCTGCCGCTTTCGCCGTGGATCAGGACGGCGAAATCGCTCTTGGCGATCCGTTCGATCCTGGCGAACAGGTCCCGGATCGGCCGGCTGCAAAGGACAGCGGACATGCCGAGGAAGCTGTGGGCGGAGTTCGTCATTTGGTATGCACTTAGTCTGCAGGGAAACGTCGGTTGGGGGAAGTGGCCAATCAACGGGAGAACTGCTCGAAATTGCCTTAGTCCCTTCGATGCTTGCGTACCAGCGGCATCAATTAAGGAGTACTTTTTGTGGGGGTGAGCGGCCAACGGAATGATCCGGTTGCTCTATTGGAATTGTTCTCGGATACCGATAGAACAGAATAAGAACGGGTTTATCCGACATTATTCCGCGCCGCCGATGAAATCCTCCACTGCCAACGCGTTGACCACAAACGTGTTCCTTTACCTCATCACGGTATTGGGACTGGCGGCAATGCTCCTGGGGATGTTCCCGTTTTCTCTGACGGATCTTCCCAAGTTTCTCTGCCACTTGACGCTGGCGGTGCTGGCGGCCTGCTTCCGCATCAGCCTGCCGACCATCACGGGGACGCTGACAATCAACTTTCTGTTCGTGCTCATCGGGATTGGCGAGTTCAGTCTGAGCGAGGTTTTGCTCATCGCCACCTCGATGACGGCCCTACAGTGCGTTCTGGCGCAGGATCGCCGCCCGACGGCAGGCAAGATTTTGTTCAATGTAGCGGTGGTCGCTCTGGCTACAACGGCGACCTACGTGGTCTACACCAACCCGCAGTTTGCGCTCGCCGGGGTTCCCGGGCCAGTGATGCACGTCACGGCCGCATTTGTCCTGTATGTGATGACGACGTTCCCGATTTCGATGGCGATCGCCCTGACGGAGCAGCGGTCGATCGTGCGGACCTGGCGGGAGTGCAGTCTTTGGACGGGGCCCTACTATCTGGCGGGTGCGGCCGTGGTACTTCTCCTTTCGGCGACCACGAGTATGTTGGGCTGGCAGATGGTGCTGTTTGTCATGCCGGTTGCCTATCTGATCACGCGTTCGTATCAGTTGTATGCGGGCCGGATTCAGGACGGGCTCAACCACATGGAGCAGATGGCGGAGTTGCATCTGCGCACGATTGAAGCTTTGGCGTTGGCGATTGAGGCTAAGGACACGACGACGCATGATCATCTGCAGCGCGTGCAGGTTTATGCGGTCGAGATCGCCAAAACGTTGGGTCTGTCCGCTGAACAGATTGAGGCGCTGCGGGCCGCCGCGCTTCTGCACGACATTGGCAAATTGGCCGTGCCGGAACACATCATCTCTAAGCCTGGTCGTTTGACGCCGGAAGAGTTTGAGAAGATGAAGATTCACCCGATTGTCGGCGCGGAGATCATTGAACAGGCTCGCTTTCCCTACCCCGTGGCGCCGATTGTGCGCTCTCACCATGAACGCTGGGACGGCCGGGGGTATCCCGATGGTCTGGCCGGGGAGGCGATTCCGATTGGAGCGCGGATTCTGTCGGTTGTTGACTGCTTTGACGCCCTATCGAAAGACCGGCAGTACCGGCGTGGGATCCCGATGGCGGAGGCGCTGGAGATTATTCAAGAGGACGCGGGCCGGTCGTTCGATCCGGAGATCGTGAAAGTCCTGGCCGAGCACTATCTTGAGTTGGAGCAGATGGCCAGGTTGCGGATGCCATCGCGGACTCGATTGTCGACGGCCGTTCGTGTCGAGCGGGGAGCGGCTCCGGCGGCGGGCTATGAGGAGGATAACGATGCAGCGGTTTTGGCCGGGGAGCCCCGCAGCCCGTTCGACTTCCTGACCTCGATCGCTTCGGCACGGCAGGAGGTTCAATCGCTGCTCGAACTTTCGCAGAACCTGGGGACTTCGCTGAGTTTGCCCGAGACGTTTACCGTGCTGGCGCAGCGGTTGAAGCGGATGGTGAGTTACGACTCGATGGTGATCTATGTGGTTTGTGACGGCAGGCTGTTTCCCGAATTCGTCACGGGGGAGAACTTCCGGCTGTTGAGCGCGCTGGAGATTCCGATCGGCGAGGGTTTGAGCGGTTGGGTGGCCGAAAGCAAGCAGTCGATTCTCAACGGCAACCCGTCGGTGGAGCCGGGCTATCTCAACGACCCCTTGAAATTTTCCACGCTGCGCAGCGCGCTCGCCGTGCCGTTAATGAATGATAAGCAGCGGGTGGTTGGGGTGCTCGCCCTCTATGCCGCGGGGCGGGACTTCTTTACCGCTGACCATCTTCGCGTGTTGCACGCTATCAGCGCCAAACTAGCGCAGTGCATTCTTAACGCGATGAAGTACAAACTGGCCGAGACCAGTGCGACGACAGATTTCCTGACGTCGCTGCCCAACGCCCGCAGTCTCGTGGTTCAGATGACCAGCGAGATCGAGCGGTGCCGCCGGCTGGGTGCCGCGTTTGAGATTCTGGTCTGCGATTTGAATGGCTTCAAACAGATCAACGACCGTTTCGGGCATCTGCAGGGCAACCAGGTGCTACACCAGTTCGCCCAGCTTCTCAAGGAGGCCTGCCGCAACGGGGAGTACGTTGCCCGCATGGGCGGCGACGAGTTCGTAGTGCTGCTCCCGGCCCTACCGCCATTGGCGCTTGAGGAGAAGGCGGTGCAGATTAACCAGTTAGTGCGGCAGGCCGGGCAGACCGTCGTGGGTGAGTCCACGTTGTCGGTAGCGGTGGGTTCGGCTCGTTTCCCGGTGGATGGGGAGGAGGCCGAACCGCTGCTGGCCGTCGCCGATGAGCGCATGTACCGGGCCAAAGCGTTGATGAATGCCGTGCCGGTGTCGCGGCAGAGTGCGCCGGTGGCTGCCTCGCCCCTGGTGCAGTAGCGGAGTTGGGATAATCGCTGACAATGGAGGGATGTGGTTTTTTGCACTTCCGCGTCCGGCGGGTTGCCGCGACTCTCTGCCCGCTGCTAGCCTCTGGCTGACCGGGTTCACCGAGGGGGCCTATGCACCCGCATAAGGACGCTGCACAACCGCAGCAGGAGTATGAATGGCTGCGCTGGGCCGGGTGGGCCGAAGGCGTCTCCTTTCTCCTGCTCCTTGGTGTAGCCATGCCCCTCAAGTACCTGGCGGGACGGCCGGAGGCGGTGCGGGTGGTGGGCGCGGCGCACGGCGGACTCTTTGTGGTCTACGTGGTGCTGGCGCTGATCGCGGCGCGCCGGTACTCCTGGCCGGGCCGGCGCGTCGGCGAGGCGCTTGCCGCTGCCTTTCTCCCCTTTGGCCCGTTCTGGTTTGATGCCCGCCTCCGCCGCGAACTCAATCGAGGCGCTTGACGAGTTCGAACTCGCCGATCCGGACGCGGGTCGCCGATAGCCACAGCAAGCCTCCCAGATTCGCCTCTTCGCCCGCGCGGAAGCGGCCTCCGGTTTCGGGTGCCTCGGCTACGGCCACGATAAACTCGCCGGTTGTGGAGACCCGGTAGGTCCCGGTGCAGGTTTGGGGTTCGCCCAACCGGCTGACCTCGTCCATCCGGAAAGCGCCGTCTTTGCCGAGGGTGAACTCCAGTCGCGCCGCGTTACGCCCGCGCTGACGGGCGGCAGGTTGCCGCGCCGTCCAACGTCCGGCCAGTTGGCGCTCCTCCTCCCCCGGCGCCAGAACTGGCGCGGCCAGCAGGAGAACCAGCGTGCGGCGGCAAACGGGTGGCATGCTCCGATTCTCTCCCGCTAACCCGCTAAACTCAAGGAGTCGATGCACCCACCAGCTCCCGCCCCCTCCACGCCCTGGCGCGACCGGCTGCGGGCTCTGCGCAACGTTCCTCCGCTGGCGGCCATGGTTTGGGAGACTTCGCCCGCCCTGGCCGCGGCCAGTCTCGGCCTGCGACTGCTGGCTTCGGGCCAGCCGGTGGCTATGCTGTGGGTGGCCAAGTTAATCATCGACCGGGTTGTTGGGGCTGTGGTAACGCAGTCGGCCGCTCCGGGCGATCTCTGGCCGCTCGTGGCCCTCGAGGTCAGCCTCGCCATTGTCGGCGATCTGCTAATGCGCGCCGTGAATTTGTGTGAGTCCCTGCTGGGCGACCGGTTTGCCAACCACGTTTCGCTGCGCCTGATGCGCCATGCCGGCAAGTTGGACCTGGCTCATTTCGAGGACCCGGTCTTCTACGACAAGCTGGAGCGTGCCCGCAAACAGACCACCTCCCGGCTGAGCATGTTGACGCAGTTGGCGGGCCTGGCGCAAAGCGGGGTCACGCTCCTGTCGGTCTCGCTGGCGGTGGCCACGTTTTCGGGCTGGTTTTTGATTCTGCTGGCGGCGGCGCTGCTGCCGGTCTTCTGGGGCGAAACGCGCTTTGCGCTGCTGGCGTATTCGCTGCTGTACCGCTGGACGCCGGAGCGGCGCGAACTGGACTATCTGCGGATGCTGGGCGCCTCGCTGAACACGGCCAAGGAGGTGAAGATCTTCGGCATCGGCGAGTTCCTGCTCGAACGCTCGCAGGCGCTGTTTGAGCGTTACTTTGCCGAGCACCGGCGGCTGGTGATTCGCAAGGCGATCACCGGCTCTTTACTGAATCTGCTGCCGACCTGCGGCTATTACGGCGCCTATGCCTACATCCTGCACCAGACGATCGGTGGCGCCCTTTCCGTGGGCGATCTCACTTTTCTGGCGGGTGCGTTTATCCGCTCGCGGGCCAGCATGGAGAGCGTCTTCGCGGGTCTGGCTAACGTCTCCGAGCAGGCGCTCTACATACAGGACCTGTTTGACTTTTTCGCCACCGAGTCGCGCCTGGAAAACCGGCCGCACGTCATTCCGGCGCCCCGTCCCATCCGGGACGGATTCGAGTTTCGCGAGGTCAGCTTCCGCTACCCGGGGCGCCCGCAGTCGGTGCTCAACCAGGTGAGTTTTCGGCTGGAAACCGGCCAGAAGATCGCGCTCATCGGCGAGAACGGCGCGGGAAAAACCACCATCGTCAAGTTGCTCGCCCGACTGTACGACCCAACGGCCGGGCAGATTCTGCTCGACGGCGTCGATCTGCGTGATTATGCCGCCGCTGACCTGCGACGCGAGATCGGCGTGATCTTTCAGGACTACGTCCGCTTCGACATGCTGGCCCGGGAGAACATCGGCCTCGGCCTGGTTGACCGTCTCGCCGACGAGGATCGCATCCGGCAGGCGGCGCAGAAGTCGCTCGCCGACGGCGTGATTGCGGGCTTGCCGGCGGGCTATGAGCAGATGCTGGGCCGCCGGTTCAGCGGGGGCAGCGACCTGTCGGCCGGGCAGTGGCAGAAGATCGCTCTGGGCCGAGCCTACATGCGCGACGCGCAACTGGTAATTCTCGATGAGCCGACGGCGAGCCTGGACGCGCGCGCTGAGTTCGACGTCTTTGAGCGTTTCGCTGAACTCACCCGCGGCAAGATGGCCGTCCTCATCAGCCATCGCTTCTCCACCGTTCGCATGGCCGACCGCATTCTGGTGCTCGACGGCGGCCGGATCGTCGAACAGGGCGCCCATGCCGACCTCGTCGCGCTGGGCGGACGCTACGCCGATCTTTTTTCCCTGCAGGCGGCCGGTTACCGCTAGTCCGGAAACGGTATCGTAACTTGCCGCTGTTACAGTGAAGGAATGACGCGCCGTTTGCTCGCCTGTGGTTTTGCTCTCTGTCTGATCGTGGTCACCTACCGTCTCACCGGTCAACCCGATCCTAAACTCAAGCCCGCTGAACTCTACAAGCCCACCGCCCACCCCGACCGCGTCATTCTCACCTGGTCGGCCGACCCGGCCACGACGGCCTCGGTCACCTGGCGGACCGGGCCGCAGGTCACCGGTCCACTGGCCGAAATCGCGCTGGCCGAAGACGGGGCCGGCTTTGTCAAGAAGGCCACGCGCGTCAACGCCACCTCCGAACCGCTCCAGACCGAACTGCACCTGGCGCACTATCACTCGGCGACCTTCACCAACCTCCAGCCCGATACGCCCTACGTCTATCGCGTCGGCGACGGCCATAACTGGTCGGAGTGGAACCAGTTCCGCACCGCCGCCGCCGGCCCGGCGCCGCTCGAGTTTATCTACCTCGGCGATGCGCAGAACGACATTTACTCGCTGTGGTCCCGCGTGATCCGCGCCGGATACGCCGACGCGCCCAAGGCCCGCTTCATCCTCCACGCCGGGGATCTGATCAACAACCCCAATCGCGACGACCAGTGGGGCGAATGGCACAACGGCGCCGGCTGGATCAACCGTTCGATTCCCTCCGTGCCCACCCCCGGCAATCATGAGTACGGTGGCCGCGTGCTGAACAGCCACTGGCGTCCGCAGTTTACCCTGCCCGCCAACGGCCTGGCCACGCTGCCGGAAACCAACTACTATCTCGATATTCAGGGCGTCCGCGTCGTCTCGCTCGACTCGAACACCAAGCAAGCCGAGCAGGCCGCCTGGCTTGACCAGTTGCTCGCCAACAACCCCAACCGGTGGACCGTGCTCACCTTCCATCACCCGGTTCTCTCGACGGCCAAAGGGCGCGACAACAAGGCCCTGCGCGAGGCCTGGCAGCCCATCATCGACAAGTACAAAGTAGACCTCGTGCTGACCGGCCACGACCATACTTACGGCCGCAGCAACCTGCAGACTGGCCTTTCGACGCAGAGGGGCGGTACCGTCTATGTCGTCAGCGTCTCGGGCCCGAAGATGTACGAACTCGAAAAGCAGGCCTGGATGGCCCGCGCCGCCGAAGATACGCAACTGTACCAGGTGATCCGGATCGACGGCGGCGTGCTGAGCTATCAGGCCCGCACGGCGCGCGGCGTCCTGTATGACGCCTTTGAACTCCAGAAAGCCAACGGTAAACCGAACCGGTTGATCAGCCGGATTCCCGCAACGCCCGAAAACCGGCGGGATCCCAAGAAGTAGAGCGGGCGGGATTGGTATCATGAGCGGCCATGGGCCGCATTCTCTCGCTCGATGTTCTCCGCGGCTTCGCCCTGCTCGGCATCCTGCTGCTGAACATCGTTTCGTTCGGCCTGCCCTTTGCCGCCTACCTGAATCCCACCGTGGCTGGCGGCGCGACCGGCGCCAACCTCACCGTCTGGTACCTCGCCACGATCTTCTGGGACGGCAAGATGCGGGCGATCTTCTCGATGCTGTTCGCCGCCAGTTTTGACGTGTTTCTCGCGGGACTTCCCGAGGCCGACCGCGCCAAGCTCTACTACCGGCGCACGCTGTGGCTCATCGTCATCGGTTTGCTGCACGCCCACCTGCTCTGGTCCGGCGATATTCTCTACCCCTACGGCGTCATCGGCCTGCTGCTCTATCCGTTGCGCCAGCTCCCGGCGCGGAAGCTGATCTGGGCCGGGGCCGTCATTCTGGTCCTGCACTCTTTGTGGAACCTGGGTGGCTCCTTCGCCATGCGCGAAATGCAGCAGGGGGGCGGGGCAGATTGGGCGCAGATCGAACGGCTCTTCGCCCCTCCGCCGCAGGTGGTGGAGGAGCAGATTCGGACGCACCGGGGCAGCTATCCCGGGTCGCTGGCGATGCGCAGCCGCGACGCCTATGAACTTCAGGTGCCGCTGTTCTTCCAGTACATTTTTCTCGATGTGCTCGGAATGTTCGTTCTCGGACTGGGCCTGGCCCGGGCGGGTATCTTCGACGCTGCGCGCAGCGCCCGGTTTTACGCCGTCATGGCCGTGGGAGGTTTTGCCCTGGGCCTGCCGCTGAACTCCTGGGCGGCAACGCAGTGGCACGCCGCCGGCTTCGGCATCCCCGCATACTTCCGGTACATCGCCTCCACGCAGGACCCGGGGCGCTTTCTCGTCGCCGCCGGCTACATTGGTGTCGTCATGCTGCTTGTCCAGGCCAACGCCCGCTGGTTCGTGCAGCCGCTCGCCGCCGTGGGCCGTTTGGCCCTTTCGAACTACCTGCTCACCTCGGTGCTGATGACGCTCTTTTTCGACGGGCCAGGCTTCAGTCAGTTCGCCCGCTGGGAGCGGGCGGAACTTTATTGGGTGGTCGTGGGGATGTGGGCGATCAATCTGGCCTGGTCGCCGCTTTGGCTGCGGTATTTCCGCTACGGCCCGGCCGAATGGGTCTGGCGTTCGCTTACTTACTGGCGGCTCCAGCCGCTGCGCCGAACCAGCGCGTAATCCACTCCATCGCCTGCGCCACGGCCTCGGCGGTAGGCGAGTGGCCAGTGCGGTGGTTGTAGAAACCGAGGCGCGCCGGGTCGTCGTATAAGGGACGCGCCGCGGCGAGAAACTCGAGAGCCTTGTCGTTGTCGGCCGAATCGCCGGCGATCAGAAAGAACGGCCGCGGCGCCAGCAGGCCGAGCAGTTCGTGCTGGTCGGTCCCGGGCGGCAGCTGCCGGATCTTCTCGCCCCAGTACCAGAAGTCTTCGTAATTGGAAAACGCAAAGCCGATGCCGGGCTCGGAGGCCACGGCCACGTGAATCCGCGGGTCGAGAGCCGCCGCGTAGAGCGTCATCTTCCCGCCGAGCGAGTGGCCCATCATGGCAATGCGCGAGCGATCCACATCCGGCCGCGTGTGCAGGTAGTCCACCAGCCGCTGGGCGTCCCAGACCCACTTGCCTAACCCCGTCACGCCCGGATGGCGCAGCGCCAGATTCGCCACCGCCTCGGCGTAGCTTTCGCCATAGCTCTCGCCGAACCAGCGGATGGCCACGGCCATGAAGCCGCGGTCGACGGCGTGCTGCGCGAAGTTGCGCACGCCGGGAGGGGCAAAGTTGCGGCCGCCCAGGTTGCGGCCCGCCGGGGCGTCCACGTCGTAGAACGGCACAATCACCACCGGCAGCGGTCGCGTGCCGGCGTTGGCCGGGCGCAGGACGAGAATCTTTTCCGCGTAGTCCTGCTCCACGCGCAGGTAGCCCAGTTCGACGCCCGGGTACGCTTCGACGCGCTCAAACCGCGGCGCCGGCGCCGGGCCGGCCGGTTGCCCCAGCGCCTGCAGCCACTTCTCCCGCAGCCCGGCAGCCGACCGCAAAACCGCCGGCGGGTTCGCTGGCGCGTTTCGGGCGACGCGAAAGCCCGTATACCGGCTGCGGCGGTCCGGCGGAAATGACGAGCGGAAGCCCTTGGTCCAGGCCGCGGCGGGCGTGAGAAAACTGCCGCCGCGCAGCGCCCGCTCCACGCCCTGGCTGGGAGTGGCGTCCGGCGCCGCCGGGTCGAACCAGTTCTGGCACCACTCCCACACGTTGCCGAGCAGGTCGTGCACGCCGAGCCGGTTGGCCGGATAGGAGCCGACCGGCGCCGTGCCTTTCGCGAGCGGATCGCGCAGGCGTTCGACGCTTTTGGTGTCGCCCGTGGCCAGGCGCCCGGGCGACTGCTCGATGCCCGCGGCCGCGCTCCATTCGGCCTCGGTCGGCAGACGGTAGCCATTGGCCGACAGGTTGGCCCGGCCCGTCGGCAGATCATAGACCGGGGTGAGTCCCTCCTTCTGGCTGCGCAGATTGCAGTAGCGGATAGCGTCCCACCAGGAGACGTTCTCCACCGGCCGCGTGGATCCCGGGTAGAGCGAAGGGTTTTGCCCCGTGATAGCCTGATAACCCTCCTGGGTTACTTCTGTTTTACCGAGCCAAAAGGGCTGCGTGCCGGGACGCAAGGGAATCAGAACGAGATCCTGCGCCGCGGCGGCGGCGGCAAACAGGCTGGCCAGGAGGAGTCTGTGCATACCCCAAGAGCGTATCACCAGCCGGTACAGACCGGGTCCAACAAGCCACCGCCCCACAAGATATAGACAAGATTTTGCAGTCACCCCAGCCGGCTGTGGCGATTGTGCTTGCATTCTGGCTTCTACCCCTGTACTCTACTGGTATCCCCCCCGAGCGCCGCGATACGACTATCGCGGTGGAGACTATTTTCGGTAGGGGTTAATCCGTTGTTAAAACTGAAACGCGTCGAGCTGCAGGGCTTTAAGTCTTTTGCTGACAAGACGGAAATGCGGTTCAACGGCTCCGGCATTGCCGCAGTCGTCGGACCCAACGGATGTGGAAAATCGAACCTCAGCGATGCCATAAATTGGGTGCTCGGGGAACAGTCCGCCAAGACTTTGCGCGGCGCTCGCATGGAAGACGTCATCTTCGCCGGTACCCGGGACCGCAAGCCCATGGGCATGGCCAGTGTCACGCTGACGTTGTTTGATCCCTCGTCGGGCGAGGTGGCGCTGCCGTCGGTGGACGCCGTGGTCTCCACCGGGGAGAAGCGGCGGGAATTGACCATCACCCGCCGCCTGTTCCGTTCCGGCGACAGCGAGTACCTGATTGACGGGAAGTCCGCGCGCCTGCGCGACATTCAGGATATTTTCATGGGTACGGGCCTCGGTCCGGAGTCTTACGCCATCATCGAGCAGGGCCGCATCGGACAGATTCTGTCGAGCCGCCCGGCTGACCGCCGTGCCGTCATTGAAGAGGCTGCCGGCATCACCAAGTTCAAAACCAAGCGCCGCCTGGCTGAAGCCAAGCTCGAAGGCGCCAAGCAGAATCTCACCCGCGTCTTTGACATTCTTGAAGAGGTGGGCCGCCAGGTGAACTCGCTCAAGCGGCAGGCCGTGAAGGCCAAGCGCTATGAGGAGCTCCGCGAAGAGTTGGTGGGCAATCTCCGCCTGTCGCTGGCCGGCAAGTTCAAGCGTCTTGAAAGCGATGCCTCGAAGGCGGCCATTGAGCTGAGCCAAGCCACGGGCCACTACGAAGAGCTGCACAAGGATTTGCAGGAAAAGGAGACACAGCACGGTGAACTCCAGCAGGCCTGCTACGCGCTCGAAGAGCAGTTGACGGCCCAGCGCCAGGAGTTGGCCGACCGGAACCTCGAAGCCGAACGGGCCCGCGGGCGTCTCACCTCGCAGTCCCAGCAGATTGCCGGCATGGAGCAGCGGCTCAACCAGGGCGAGGCGGAAGCTGAGGCCGTCGAGCAGCGGCTGACCGGTTTGTCGGCCGAGGTGGAGTCGCACCGGCAGAAGCTGGAAGAGCTGGAGCGCCAGGTAAACGATGCGCGGGAGCGGCTCCGGCTGCGCAACGAAGAGCGGGACCAGTTGCAGGGGCAACTACGGTCCCGCGAGCAGGGTATGGAAGCGGCCCGGCAGCAGGTGCTCCGGCTGCTTGGGGAAAGCTCCAGCCTGCGCAACCAACTCGCTCAGGTGGAGGAGTATCTGGCCTCGAACGAGCGCGACCGCGCTCGCGCCAACCGTGAAGCCGAGGCTGCTCAGGCCGACCTGTCCCGCATTGCGCAGGCCAAAGAGGACCTCTCCCGGCGCCTCGCCAATCGCCAGACCGAGATTGAGTCGATCACCGACCAACGCAAGCGCGTCGAAGAGGAGCTGGCCGCCCGCAAAGGGGAGATCGCCGAAACCCGCCGGCAGCTCGAACAGGTCCGCGCCGAACTGAGCCGCCTCAAAGCCCGCCGCGATTCGCTGCAGGAGATCCTCTCCCACCGCGCTTATACGACGGAATCCGTCAAGGCGCTCTTTACCGCCATCGAACGCGGCAAGGCGCAGGACCTCAAGCCGGCCGGCGTGCTGGCCGACTTTGTCGATGTGCAGCCGGCCTTTGAAAAGGCCACCGAAGAGTTCCTCCACGATGAGCTCGAGTACGTGGTCGTCAAGAACTGGCAGCAGGCCGAGCAGGGCATCGACTTCATGCGCAGCGACTTCGACGGTCGCGCAACCTTTCTTGTTCATCCGGAAGAGAACGACCGCTACGCCAGCGCGCCCCCGGTGGAACCGGCCATTGGCCCGGAAACCGGGATTGTCGGCCGCCTGAGCGAGATGCTCAACCTGACCAACGGACTCACCAAGGCTCCCGCAGAACTTTTGCCCCGTTTGGCCCGTTGCTATCTCGTCCAGGACCGGGCCGCCGCGCAGCGGCTGGCGCTGCAGTACCCGGACGTTTTCTTCCTGCTGCCCGATGGGGTCTGCTACCACGGCCATGCTGTCTCCGGCGGTCGGAAGACGGGCTCCGGTCCGCTGGCTCTCAAGCGCGAGCTGCGGGAGTTGACGGGCCTCGTCACCCAGCGCCAGCGTCAGTTTGAAGGTGCGACCGGCCAGCTTGAAGAGCTCGAACGGCAGATCGCCGCTCTGCACGAAGAGCAGGAGATGCTCCGTCAGAAGCAGCAGAAGGAGGAGCGCGAAGCGCTGGCTCTCGACCACGAGATGCGCAAGCTTGGCGAGGAGACGACGCGCGCCAACCAGCGCTTGTCGGCTTCGAAGATGGAGCTCGAACGGCTGGGCCGGGACCTCGAACGCGCGGCGACGCAGCGGGAGGAGCGGCAGGCGCTGCTTGAAACCAAAGAGACCGCCCGCCGGGAGCAGGAGTCCAAGCTCGAAGAGGGCCGTAACCAACTGGAGTATCTGCGCGAATCGGTTCACAAGGCTAGCGAAGACCACTCCCATGTCCGGATTGAGCTGACCTCGTTTGACGAGCGCCGCCGGGCGGAATCGAACGCCCAGCAGCGCCTCGAAGCGCAGATTCAGGAACTGACCCGGCGCCGGCAGGAGGTGGCCGGAGAGATGGAGCGGCTGAGCCTGCACCGCGCCCGGCTGCTGAACGACAACATGGAGCTTGATGCGCTGGTGGCCCGGTCGGCCGAAGAGATTGCCGTGCTCGATGGCAAGGTTCGCGTGCAGTCGGCCAAGGATCACGAGATGCGCGCCCAGTTGGCCGGGCTCGACGAAAGCCTGAAGGCCCTCCGCTCCGGCGCCCAGGTGGCCCAGGAGCGCCGCACGCAGATTGAGATCGAGCTGGTCCGCCTGCACTCGGACCTGAAGCATCTCGAAGAGACGAGCCAGCACGAACTCGGCCTGCCGCTGGCCGAGCTCGCCAAAGCGGACGACCCGGAACTCGACGAAGTCGCGCTGGCCGAAATCGAGGTCAAGTATCAGGAGGTGCGCAAGCGCATCGAATCGCTCGGTCCGGTGAACCCGCAGGCGCTCGAAGAGCATCGCGAAGCCGAAACCCGCTACACCTTCCTCAACGAGCAGCGCCAGGATCTGCTCGACTCGATCCGCGATACGGAGAAGGCCATTCAGGATATCGACGTCGAGTCCCGCAAGCGCTTCGCCGAGGCCTTCCACGCCGTTAACGCCAACTTCAAAGAGATGTTCACGACGTTATTCGGCGGCGGCGCGGCCGAGATGCGTCTGACCGACGAAACCAACATCAGCGATAGCGGCATTGAGATTATCGCCTCGCCTCCCGGCAAGCGGCTGCAGAATGTCCTGCTGCTTTCGGGTGGAGAGAAGTCGCTGACGGCGATGGCGCTGTTGATGGCTATCTTCAAGTATCAGCCGAGTCCGTTCTGCGTGCTCGACGAAGTGGATGCACCGCTTGATGAGTCCAACACGGTTCGTCTGGCGCGGCTGATCAGGGAGATGTCGCTCGAAACGCAGTTCGTCGTCATCACCCATCACAAACGGACCATGGAAGCCGCGCAAACTTTGTACGGCGTCACCATGCAGGAGCCGGGCGTTTCGCAGCTGGTCAGCGTACGCTTTGGCCCCCAGGCTCCTCCCCTCTCCCCCGAGCCCCGCGCGGCGGTAGCCACGGCCTAACCCCCATGGCTGGCCGGACCGGTGGGTAAGGCCCCGGCCCCCGCGGTTCCTCCAGCGCTGTCTGCGCGGTGAACCGCCGGGGACCGGTGTGTCCTGACTCGGTTTTGATTCCCCCATCTCCCCCGAGCCCCGCGCGGCGGCGGCCAAGGTCTAACCCCCATGGCCGCTATGCCGGCGGGTGAGAATCTCTTCGACCGATGGTTTACCGCGTTTGGTAAACAGGATCCGGCCGTCCCCGCCGATCAGGTAAACCGTCCGCTTGGCGATGAGTCCATGCGTATGATACAGTCGCCCGACCTTCTGCCCTGGGTCCACGAGCAGCGGAAAGGGAAACCGGTATTTGGCCGCGAATCTCTCGTGGCTGGCCGCTCCCTGCGGGTTCACGCCGAAGACCGCCATACCGGCAAAGGCGTCCCAGGAGTCCCGAATCTCACACAACTGCCGGGTGCAGACGCTCGTGTCGTCACCGGGGTACCAGACGAGCAGGACCTCGCGCCCGCGCAGGGCGGAAAGCGTAACCGTTTCGCCTTGGGCGGTCTTGAGCGTGAAGTCGGGGGCGGGGGAGCCCGCGGGTAAGGGGTGGGAGAACAGCCAGGAGATCATAGGATCAACATACAATCGCCGTAGCTGAAGAAGCGGTAGCGCTCCCTGACGGCGTGCCGATAGGCCTCGAGCATGAGTTCGGTGCCGCCGAAGGCGCACACGAGCAGCAGGAGGCTCGACTGCGGGAGATGAAAGTTGGTCAGCATCGCCCCGACGCGTTTGAAGGTGTAGCCGGGGTAGATGAAGATATCGGTCTCGCCCTGCTTTTCGTCCACCGATTCGAGCGTCCGCACGGAGGTGGTGCCGGCGGCGACCACGCGCTGCGCGGCGTTAATAGCCGCGCGGGCCTCGTCGCTTACGAAGAAACGTTCTTTGTGCAGGCGGTTTTCTTCGACGGTGCTGGAATGCAACGGTTGAAAGGTGCCAAGGCCCACGTGCAGCGTCACCCGCGCCACGTTGGCGCTGATTTCGGCGAGCACCCGGGGCGTAAAGTGCAGCCCGGCCGTGGGCGCGGCGACGCTGCCGCGTTCACGGGCGTAGATGGTCTGGTACCGCTCGCGGTCCTCGGCCTCATCGGCCCGGTCGATGTAAGGAGGCAGCGGGACGTGACCGTGCTTTTGAATGGCCTCCCAGACATCGGCGGCATGGAGTTCGAGGATGCGCTGGCCGTGCTCTTCGCGATCGAGCACGGTGGCTTCAAAGTCCGGCCCGAAGAGAATCCGCTCGCCCACGGGCAGCTTCTTGCCCGGCCGTACGAGAGCCCGCCAGCGGCGGTCCTCGGCCGAGACCGGTTCGACCAGAAAGACTTCGATCCGGCCTGTGCGTCCCGGACGGTGGCCCAACAGCCGGGAAGGGAAGACCTTCGACTCGTTCAGGACCAGGCAATCGGTCGGCCGGAGGTATCCTGGCAGGTCCCGAAATTTGCGGTCGGCCCAGGTTCCGCTCTGGCGATCAATCACCAGCATGCGCGCTCCGTCCCGTTCGGCGAGCGGCGCCTGCGCGATCAACTCCTCCGGCAAATCATAATGGAAGGAAGATAGGTCCACATGAATATTTTAGGTCTGGAATCGTCGTGTGACGAAACTGCGGCTGCCGTGGTGAGCGACGGACGCCAGGTCTTGTCCTCCGTGGTGGCGTCGCAGGTGGAAACGCATGAGCGCTACGGAGGGGTGGTGCCGGAGTTGGCCTCGCGCGAACACCTGCGGGTCATCGTCCCGGTGGTGGAGGAGGCGATAGGGCGGGCTAATGTTCCGATTGACGCGGTTGCCGTGACGCAAGGCCCGGGCCTGGTGGGCTCGCTCCTGGTGGGCATCACCTTTGCCAAGGCGTTTGCGCTGGTGCGGGGGCTGCCGCTTGTTCCCGTGAATCATTTGGAGGGCCATATCCATGCCGTGCTGCTGGAGCATCCGCAAACGGAGTTACCGGCGCTGGCGCTGATTGTCAGCGGCGGCCACACGCACTACTACCGCTGCGAGTCCAACTTCCGCTACGAACTGCTCAGCCGCACCCGGGACGATGCCGCCGGCGAAGCCTACGACAAAGTCGCCAAGCTGCTCGGCTACGCCTATCCGGGCGGCCCGATTCTCGACCAGTTGGCGCCCCACGGCAACCCGAAGGCGGTGAAATTCACCCGGGCCAAGATGAGTGGCAACGCGCTCGACCTGAGCTTTTCCGGCATCAAGACCGCCGTGCTGCGGTGGACCGAAGCTCGGGACCTGCGAGACGAGATTGCAGCCCGCCGCGCTCTCGTCCGTCCGACGCTCGAGCAATGGCGCGCCGCGACGCCGCAGGCGACGCTCGATCTGATTGCGTCGTTCCAGGCCACGGTGATTGATGAGCTGCTGTCGCGGGTGCGGGTGTTTGCTGAGGATCTGGACCTGACCAACGTGATCATCTCCGGGGGCGTGGCCTGCAACGCGGGGCTGCGGGCGGCGGCCCGGCGTTTGCCGTATGCGATCTCGTTTCCCACGCCGAAGCTGTCGACGGACAACGCGGCGATGATCGCGGCGGCGGCCTACCCGCGTCTGCTGGCCGGCCACACGGCGGGCCATGATCTGCGGCCGAAAGCGAACTTTGCTCTGGCGTAGTCGCTCGCCGTGCTTTAATGTTTTCCATGCTCCTCCGTGTCTGCGTCTGGCTCGCCGCCGGCGCCGTGCTGCTGCCGGCGGCCGTTAAGAAGATCTACGTCGTCGAGCGCGCCGATGCGCCGCGCAGCTATGAACACATCGCCGCCAAGGTCCACTTCGCGATCGATCCTCAACTGCCGGCCAACCGGATCATTCGTGATCTCGCGATGGCGCCGCGCAACGCCGCGGGGCTGGTGGAATTTGTCTCCGATCTTGAGGTACTAAAACCGCGCGATCCGGCCAAGGGCAACGGGACCATTCTCTACGAGGTCTCCAACCGCGGCGGCAAGGGCATGCGCAATATGTTTGAGCAGGGCGACGAGTACCTGCTGGAGCAGGGCTATACGCTGGTCTGGCTCGGCTGGCAGTTCGACTTACCCAAAGAAGGGAACCTGCTGCGCATCGAGGTGCCGCGCGCCAAGGGCGCTACCGGACTCGTGCGGAGCGAATATGTGCCGGTGGCAAAAGTGGATGTCTACTCGCTAGGGGATCGCACGATGCAGGCCTATCCGGTTTTGAATCCGGATGACCCGGCAACGCAGATGACGGTGCGCGATGCGCCCGAAGGGCCCCGCCGGGTGATTCCGCGGTCGCAGTGGCGTTTTGTGGATGAGACGCGGGTCGGGCTGACGGGCGGTTTTCAGCCGGGCAAACTGTACGAGGTGATCTACCGGGCGAAAGATCCGGCGATCGTGGGCCTCGGCATGGCGGCAACGCGGGACCTGATTTCTTTTTTGAAGGGGAAGCCGGACAGCACGATTCTACTCGGCGACCAGGGTCGGTATCTCAAGAACGCCATCGGCTTCGGCACTTCGCAAAGCGGGCGGTTTCTGCGGACTTTCCTTTATATGGGCTTCAACCGGGATGAGAACGGCCGCCGCGTCTTTGATGGGGTGTGGGCGCACGTAGCCGGCGCCGGGCGTGGCAGCTTCAACCACCGCTTCGCGCAGCCTTCGCGCGATGGCCATCGCATGACGAATACGTTCTACCCGTCCGACCTGTTTCCATTCGCGGACCTGCGGATGCTGGATCCGGAGACCAAGGAAGACGACGGGCTGTTGAGCCAGGCGCTCGATGAACAGGTGGCGCCGCAGATCTTCTATACCAACGGCTCGTACGAGTACTGGGGGCGGGCGGCTTCGCTGATCCATACCTCGCTGGACGGGAAGAGGGACGACGGCGTGGCGGGGAGTTCGCGGGTCTACTATCTCACCGGCACTCAACACGGACCCGGTCGCTGGCCGGCCGCGAAAACGGCGGAGACGGCCTACCGCGCCAACCCCAACGACTACCGGTTCCTGATGCGCGGTCTGTTGGCGGCGCTCACCCGGTGGGTAGTGGCCAAGGAGGCGCCGCCGGCTTCGAGCTATCCGCGGATCGATCAGCAGCAGTTGGTGGCGCCGGCGGCGCTGAAGTTTCCGAAGATTCCCGGGGTGCAGTTGCCGCGGGCGCCGCATCAAGCCTGGCGGGTGGATTACGGTCCCGATTTCAAGTCCGATGGGGTGATTGCCTTCGATCCGCCGAAGGTCGGCAAGCCGTTTCCGACGCTGGTGCCCGCCGTGGACGCGGATGGAAACGAGGTAGCGGGCTTGCGTCTGCCCGATGTGGCGGTGCCGCTGGGGACGTTTACCGGCTGGAATCTGCGCGACCCCGCCACCGGTGCTCCGGCCGAGATGCAGAGCATGACGGGCGGCTTTCACCCGTTTGCGCGGACGAAGGCGGAGCGCGAAGCGAACAAGGATCCGCGGCCTTCGATCGAGGAGCGCTACAGCGGCAAAGCGGATTATCTGAGTCAGGTGGAGGCCATTCTCGAGGCACTGGTAGCGAGCGGTTATGTGCTCGACCGGGACCGAGCGGCGCTGCGGGAGCGGGCGGCGGCACATTGGGACAGCTTGGCGCAGCGTTAGCGAAGTTGGTCGGCCGTCCGCCGCTGGTAGGATGGAAGGAGCAATGGGTCCTCAACAGACAGAGTTAAAGACGACGGCGATTGACGGCGTACGGCAGATTATCGCCGTGGGTTCGGGCAAGGGCGGGGTAGGGAAGACCACCGTTTCGGTGAACCTGGCGATTGCGCTAGCCGGATTGGGTTATCGGGTCGGCTTGATTGACGCGGACGTGTACGGGCCGAACGTGCCCCTGATGATGGGTATCCGGGAGGCGCCGCACGCGATTGGCGAGCGGATTCAGCCTCTTGTTAAGCACGAGGTGAAGCTGATCTCGATGGGTTTCCTGAGCCCTGGCGATAAGCCGCTCGTGTGGCGCGGGCCGATGCTCCACTCGGTGATTCAGCAGTTTTTACGGGGCGTGGACTGGGGGACGCTCGACTACCTGCTGATCGACCTGCCGCCGGGAACGGGGGATGTCCAGTTGTCGCTGATGCAGACGACGACGGTGAGCGGCGCGGTGGTGGTGACGACGCCCTCTGAGGTTTCGCTTGAAGACGCGCGGAAGGCGGTGTTGATGTTTCAGAACGTGCGGGTGCCGGTGCTGGGGCTGGTCGAGAACATGAGCTATCTGATTGCGCCGGGTTCGGGCGAGCGGATTGACGTGTTTGGCCAAGGGGGCGGGGAGCGGACGGCGAACGCGATGAGCGTGCCGTTTCTGGGCTCGCTGCCGCTCGACCCGGCGGTGCGCGTGGGCGGCGACAGCGGGCGGCCCGCGGCGCTCGATCCGGCGGGTAAGGGCGCGCCGTTCGTGGAACTGGCCGAACGGATTGTCGAGCGGCTTGCCGCCCGCGGGGCCGGGAAGGCTCCGACGATGACCGTTAGCGACTGACGTGCTGGACGCGGTGGCAGCGGCGCTGGACCGGTTGGGCGTCTCCGGCGCGCGACTGGGGGTGGCGGTTTCGGGCGGCGCCGACAGCGTCTTTCTGCTCCACGCGTTGCGGGAGGTGCATCGCGGGCCGCTGGTGGTGCTGCATGTGAATCATGGATTGCGCGGGGCCGCTTCCGACGAGGATGAGGCCTTTGTGCGACGCCTAGCCGGCGAGCTGCCGTGCGCGGTGGTGCGGGCCGGGCCGGTGGAGGGGAACCTGGAGCAGTTTTGCCGCCGGACGCGACTGCGGTGGTTTACCGAGTGGCGGGCGGTCGGGCTCGTCGATTGGGTGGCGACGGGGCATACGGCTTCCGATCAGGCCGAGACGGTGCTGCTGCGCCTGCTGCGAGGTACGGGACCAACGGGATTGCGGGGGGTGCTGGAGCGGACCAAGTCCGGGTTGATCCGGCCTCTGCTGGGCGTCTCGCGGGAGGCGGTGCGCGAGTATCTGGCGCGGCAGGGGCTCGCGTGGCGCGAGGATGCCTCGAACGAGGATCCGCGCTTTCTCCGCAACCGGGTCCGGCGCGAGGTGCTCCCGCTGCTGCGGGAGCTTTCGCCGGCGGTCGAGGGCCATCTGGTCCGTCTGGCCGGGATTGCGGGCCTCGAGGAGCAGTATTGGCGGGAGCAGATTATGCCGGGGGGACCGGTGCGGGAGGTAAAGTCGCTACGGGAGATGCATCCGGCGCTGCGGCGCCGAGTTTTGCGGGAGTGGATTGCGTCCGTCAAAGGCGACCTGCGCCGCGTGGAGGAGCAGCACATCGGGCAGTTGGAGCGGCTGGTAATGGGGGCGCGGGGCGCGGGTTCGGTGACGCTGCCGGGGGTGGTGGCGACGCGGTCCTTTGGCGCTGTCCGGATGGCGTGTCCAGAGGCGGCGGATTCCCGATATACTAAAGAGATTGTTTTGGAGCTTGATGAGGATCGGTTACAAGGGGATTTGCGTGTGCGCACGTGGCAACCCGGAGATCGGTTTCAACCGGCAGGGCGTAGTGAGCCGATTCTTTTGAAGAGATTGTTTCAAGTCGCTCGCATACCCTTATGGGAAAGAGAGAATTGGCCGATTGTTACGGATGGAGTGAGTATCGTGTGGTCGAACCGGTTTGGCGTGAGTGAAAGTTTTCTGCCGACTGGTGATACAAGGAACATTTTGCGATTTGTAGCGCGGATTTCCGGACTCGATGAATCGATCCCTTCACCCTCGACGTCCTGTATATTGAGGAAGCAATGACATCTAACGTAAATAAGCTGATCTTCTGGGTCGTTATCATCTGCCTGGCCGTGATTTTGTACACGGTGGTAGGGCGGGGTAAAGGCAAGCCGGAAGTGAATCTGGCGTTTTCGCAGTTCCTGTCCGAGGTTGAGGCGGGGCGGGTGAAGTCGGTCAAGATCAGCGGCACGGAAGTGCGGGGTCAGTTTGTGGATGATTCGCAGGGCCCGTTGCGGACCCTGATTCCGGCGAATTATCCGAAAGTTTATGAGATCCTGACCGCGAAGAATGTCGCTATTGAGATGCAGGAATCGACCAACGGAACACTGGTGTCGCTGCTGGTGAACGCGATTCCGTTTATCCTGCTGCTGGCGCTGTGGATCTTCATGATGCGACAGATGCAGAGTGGCGGCAACAAGGCTTTGAGCTTTGGAAAGAGCCGGGCGCGGCTGCACTCCTCACAACAGAAGAAAGTGACGTTCAAAGACGTTGCGGGAGTCGAAGAGGCCAAAGAGGAGCTCGGCGAGATTATTGAGTTTTTGCGGGAGCCGCAGAAGTTTCAGAAGCTGGGCGGGCGGATTCCGAAGGGAGTTCTGCTGGTGGGGCCTCCGGGAACGGGTAAGACGTTGCTGGCGCGGGCGATTGCCGGCGAGGCGAACGTACCGTTCTTCTCGATTTCGGGTTCGGACTTTGTGGAGATGTTTGTGGGCGTGGGCGCGAGCCGCGTGCGCGATCTGTTTGAGCAGGGAAAGAAAAATGCCCCTTGCATCATCTTCATCGATGAGATTGACGCCGTCGGGCGGCATCGTGGTGCGGGCTTGGGCGGCGGGCACGACGAGCGGGAGCAGACGCTGAATCAGCTCCTTGTGGAGATGGACGGTTTTGAGTCGAACGAAGGGGTGATTCTTGTGGCGGCCACCAACCGTCCGGACGTGCTCGACCCGGCGTTGCTGCGGCCGGGCCGTTTCGACCGGCGCGTGGTAGTGGGCCGGCCGGATGTGAAGGGCCGGGAGCAGATTCTGCGGGTGCACACCAAGAAGGTACCGCTCGGGGACGATGTGGATCTGATGGTGCTGGCGCGGGGGACACCGGGCTTTGCCGGGGCGGATCTTTCGAACCTGGTGAACGAAGCGGCGCTCGTGGCGGCGCGGCAGAACCGGAAGGTCGTGACGCAGCTGGATTTTGAGCTGGCCAAGGACCGGGTGATCATGGGTGCCGAACGGAAGTCCATGATGCTGTCCGATGAAGAGAAGAAGAACACGGCTTACCACGAGGCGGGTCACGCGCTGGTGGCGGTGCTGATTCCGGACGCCGATCCGTTGCACAAGGTGACGATCATTCCGCGCGGGATGGCGTTGGGCTTGACGATGCAGCTGCCGCTCGACGACAAGCACTCGTACAACAAGGACTATCTCGAGGCGCAGCTGGCGATCCTGATGGGTGGCCGGATTGCGGAAGAGATCTTCATGAAGCAGATGACGACGGGCGCTGGTAACGACATTGAGCGCGCGACGGACATGGCGCGGAAGATGGTCTGCGAGTGGGGTATGAGCGACCTCGGGCCGATGAGCTTTGGCAAGAAGGAGGAGCAGATCTTCCTGGGCCGGGAGATTTCGCAGCACCGGGACTACTCTGAGACGACGGCGATCGCGATTGACGCGCAGGTGCGGAAGCTGGTGGATAACGGCTACACGCGGGCGCGGAAGTATATTGAAGACCACCGCGATGCGATGGTACGGATTGCCGAGGCGCTGCTGGAGCGGGAGGTGCTTGACGGGGCCGAAGTGATCCAGTTGATCAAGGGAGAGACGCTGTCGGCGTTCCGGGGTACAGTAAAGCCGCGGAATGACGAAGACAACAAGGTAGCCCCGCCGAGCGGTTTGGGCGGGCTGCGGATTCCGCCGTTGGCGGATGGGCCATCGCCGGCGTAATGGTGCGGCCCTACCGGCTGTACCTGTTCGATGTGGACGGCACGTTAACGGACTCGGCGGAGGATATCTGTGGCGCGGTTGAGGTAGTCCTCGCCCGGAACGGATATCCTCCGCAGCCGTTTGAATTGGTGCGGAGTTACATTGGACGGCACTTGGCAGACCTGTTTGGCGACGTGATCCCCGGGTTGCCGGACGAGGGGATCGAGCGTTTGATTGCCGAGTACCGGGAGATCTACTGGGCGCGGGAGCATAACGGCACGAAGCTGTTTCCGGGCGTGGCGGAGGCCGTGCGGCAGTTGGGCGGCTTGAAGTCGACGGCGACGACGAAAGGGACGCCGACGACGCGGGTGGTGCTAGAGAAGTTTGGTCTGCTGCCGTACTTTGACCACGTGCAGGGGACGGACGGGTTTCCGGCCAAGCCATCGCCGGAGGTGATTCAACGGTCGTTGCACGCCTTGGGCGTGGACCCGCGGGAGGCGCTGATGATTGGGGATGCGCCGGCCGATATCGCGGCGGCGCGGGCGGCGGGCGTGACGGTTTGCGCGGTAAGCTATGGCTACGGCAATCCGCGGGAGATGGAGCCGGACTTCTGGATCAACGACCTATGCGAATTATTGGATTAGTTTTGGGCGCCGCGGCGGCGCTGGTGGCGGCGCCGGAGATGATTTTGCATCACGGACGAATTGTGACGGCCGATGCACGGTTCACGATTGTCGAGGCGATGGCAGTGGAGCAGGGCCGGATTGTCGCGACGGGGACCAATGCCGCGGTGCTGGCGCGCAAAGGGCCGGAGACGAAGCTGATCGACTTGGGCGGCAAGATGGTGCTGCCAGGGCTGATTGACGCGCACGTGCACGCGCTTGGGGCGGGGCTGACGGAGTATAAGCGGAAGCTGCCGCCGCTCGACAGCATTACCGACATTCAGAATTTCATCCGGGAGCAGGCCAAGACGACGCCCAAGGGCGAATGGATTGTGGTGCCGCGGACGTTGCCGCCGCGGCTGGCCGAGCAGCGGTTTCCGACCAAGCAGGATCTGGACGTGGCGCCGCAGCACCCGGTGGCGTTTGACGGCTCGTACGTATGGGGCGCCAACACGATGGCGCTGCGGATCAGCGGGATTACGGCGGCGACGCCGAACCCGCCGGGCGGCGAGGTGGTGAAAGGCGCCGACGGGGAGCCGAACGGGATTCTGCGCAACGCGGCTTCGCTGCTGAAGGGGGTGCCGCAGGGGGCCAACTACAGCGAGGCGGAGAAGTTGGAGGCGCTCGAGACGATGCTGAAGCTCTACGCCGCAGCGGGGCTGACGACGGTGGGGGACCGGGCTTCGGTGCTCGAGGATTACAACCTTTACGCCAAGCTGAAGGCGCAGGGGCGGCTGCCGGTGCGGACGGTGCTGACCTGGCGGATCAACGCGATGCGTCCGGTGGAGCAGGTAGTGGCCGAGATCGAGAAGAACTCGTGGAAGACGGGGCAGGGCGATGCATGGCTGAAGTTTGGCTCCTTCAAAGTGACCCTGGACGGCGGGCAGAGCGTGGGGACGGCGTATCAGCGGATGCCTTATGGAGCCTACGGGCGGCAGTTGTACGGGCAGACGAATCCGGACGCGCGGGGGACGCTCTTTGTGGACGGGCCGAAGCTGACGCAGATTATGCGGGCGGCGCGGAACAAGGGCTGGCAGTTGACAAGCCACGCACAGGGTGGGGCGGCGATTGACGTGCTGCTCGATACGTTTGAGGCGCTCGACAAGGAGCGGCCGATTGGGCCGACGCGGTCGCACGTGATGCACGGGAGCTTCATGAGCGAGGAGGCGATTGCCCGGATGAAGCGGATGGGGGTGCTGGCGGATGTGCAGGCGGGCTGGCTGCATTTTGATGTGCCGGCGCTCGAGCAGGTGTTCGGGTACAAGAATATGCGGTACTTCTTCCCGCTGCAGACTTACCTGAAGAACGGGATTGTGATTGCGGGCGGGAGCGACCACATGATCGGGCAGGATAAGAACCGGGGGGTGAATCCTTTTAACCCGTTCTACAACCTGTGGATGGCGATCACGCGGGAGACGCGGGCGGGCAAGCTGATCTATCCCGAGGAGAAGATTACGCGGGAGCAGGCGCTGCGGATGTACACGAACGGGGGAGCATACCTGCACTTCTCGGAGAGAGAGCTTGGGTCGCTCGAGGCGGGTAAGTGGGCCGACTTCGTGGTGATCGATCGGGATTACCTGCGGTGTCCGGAGGCGGAGATCCGGCGGATTGAGCCGCTGATGACCGTCGTGGGCGGCCGGACGGTGTACACGAAGTAGGCGGGTTCAGGGACGGGAGGAGACTTTGTCCTTGCCGGGGAAGTCGGCGGGGAGTTTCTGGGTAACTTTCCCGGAGGCGGCCCATTCGGCGCCGCGCTGGTAGGTGACGATGAAGTCGACCGACTGCATGGCTTCGACGGCGTGGCCGAGGCAGGTGTGGAAGATGCGCCCTTTGCCGTAGGAGAGGACCATGATGAGGGGTTCATGTTCGCCGGTACCGCGGGTGGACTTGTCGGAGAAGGCGGAGGCGAGGATCCGGACGTTTTTGGCCGGGCCGCGCAGACGGTCGTAGAGTTCGTCTTTAGCGTGGAGCCATTCGGCGGGGAGGCCTTTGGTGATGGGGTGGTTGGGGTCGCGGAGGGTAATGAGGTAGGGGTGCTGGGCGCCGTGGCTGCCGCCGCGGCCGGGTTGGGTATCGGGCACCCACTTGCCTTCGCGGAGGCGGAGGTAGGGGCCGTCCTTTTCGCTGCGGTTGCCCCAGCCGCCGAGGCCGATCATTTCGTTGAATTCGGGCCAGGTGGGGAAGGCGTTATTGGCGGCGTGGACGACGACGAGGCCGCCGCCGGAGCGGACGTAGCGGACGAAGTCGGCTTCGGTGGTTTGGGACCAGTCTTCGCCGTTGTAGTTGAGGAGGACGACGTCGTGGCCGGCGAATTTGGGGCGGTAGGCTTCCATGTCGCCGCCTTTGGGCGGGGTGGTGGAGACGGTGACGGTGAACAGGCCGGTCTGTTCGAGGTAGCGCTGGAGCAGGGGGGTGGTTTGGGCCCAGGCGTGGTTGTTCTGGCCGTCGATGAGGAGGGCGGAACGCTTGCGGGCGGCGAGGGCGGGCAGCGCCGGCAGGGCGGCGAGGAGAGCGCGTCGGGAGAGCATCGGCTTTATGGTATCGCAGGGAGGCGGCCGAGGGGGTGTCAGACGGGGTCGAGTCCGTCGCAGGGGAGGGATTTGCGCCGGCGGCGAAGGGTTTGGGTTGGGCGGCCCGGTGGCCGGTTGGCTTCGGTCGTCGGGCTTGTGCCGGTAACTGATTGATTTGTTTGGTAGTTGGGATTTCGATCGGTATTGATTCGGGCCGCGGCGGGGGAGATTTTATACGGGTTCGAGTTCTCCGTAGAGGCTCCCGGCGCCGGCGGCGAAGGTTTTGGGTTGGGCGGGCTCGTCGAGCGAGAGGCCGAAGGGCTTCGGGTAGGCTGGCAGCGCGGCGGCCGGTTGGCTTCGGTCGTTGGCGACTGGGGCTGTT
>JAPKZB010000035.1 GCA_026393985.1 Acidobacteriota bacterium | reverse complement strand
TTCCTCTTGACCGCTTGCTCCGCTACTAAACGAACCGTCCATCGGGCTTGGCCTTCCGGCGGAGGACTGCAAACCATCGCAACAATGCGCTGTTTTTCAAGGTCGTCGAGCAACTCGGCGGCGCCTGGCCGCTGCCGATCAGGAAGAGCCAAGGCGAGGCCACCGACGCCGTAGCGATGGGCGATTTTTCGAACGGATTGAGGTGTAAGTTTGATTAAGCTGACAATTTGCGTTGCGGTCACGCCAACGGCAAGCCGCAATACGGTCAGCGCGCGCAAGGTCACCCGGACCTGCTGAATCCCTCCACGCAGCAGATTACGCAAGTCCTTCTGGTCTTCTGCGGCCATCTTGATTCGGAGGGCGGGGCGAGACATACGCCAAGTATGCTCTAAAACATAAGCAGGTGAAAATGTTTTATACGAAGTTTTTCAGGCGGTCAGATCACTAAACCTAAAAACGGCAATTGATCCTCATGCCAAGGCCGGATTGACCGTTTGTCCGGTCGTTTGTCCGGCCCTTTTCGGATAGAACTCCCGCAAGATGATCTTCAGCAGGAGGGCCCACCGTTCTTTGCCGCTCAACTGCTCCGCACTTCGCGCAAACCGCTTCAGGAACCCGCCCACCGTCGTCAAAATCGCCTGTATCTTCTTCGCCCTCCCATGGTTACTCGTCACCGTCAGCGTGGTTTGCTGACTATGTCGCGTTTTCTTCCCCAACCCGTACACCAGCATCGGCCGGCTCGTCGTCGCCTCCGTATGCTTCCCCGGCAGGGCCAGGCGCGTATACAAACTCCACCAATTGAAAACCAAGGCGTTGATCCGCGCCATCAACTGGCATCGCGCCAGATCCTGCGTCGTGAAACCACTCCATCCCCACTGGTTCTTCATCTCATCGAAAATGTTCTCGGCGTCCGCCCGATCCCGGTACAATTGCGCTACGCTCAGCACGTCCTTGACCGCCGCCGTCGTCACCAACACCGCGTACTCATACATCGGCTTGGCGGGGTTCATCACCACCATCCCTACCAGTCGCTCTTGTCGGCCGTCCGTCTCCCTGTCCACCATGGCCACATCCTGCGGCAGCGCCCGCCGTAGCACCACCACCCGCCGTTGGCGGGTCCAGCCTTGCAATTGCAGAACCTCTTCGACACCCTGCCAGCCGCCACCCGCCGGAACCCAAGCGGTCCGGCCAACGCTGCGCCGCATCAACTCCTTAACCCCGTCCGATTGCCGCAGCTTGAACAGATACGGCAAGTCCCGCTTCTCGGCCTCGGCCATCGTCTTCTCGGTACCCCAGGCCACATCGCCGCGCAGGAGAGTCGGCCATTGCTCGCGAGGACGAGCGTCGAGCCAGCCGAACAGACCAGCGTGTGCAAACTCGGGTGCGGTCTGGTTGCCCGCCTGGACTTCGACCTCGAGGACCATCCGCAAAGCGGCGATGCAGTAGGCGTGATAGACATGCGAAGGCCGGCCCGGCTTGGTAGGGTTGTAGCCAACCTTGGCCTCTTCCTGCCGGCCGTATAGGGTCTTGACGGTCGCGTCGATATCAAGCACCCAGGGTTCGGTTAACAGCGGCTCAAAGGTGCGGTTCAAGCTCTGATCCATCCACAGGGTGTAGCGTTCGTGATCGCCCCGTTGAAAGGCACGACGAACGCTGTCTTCGCAAGGAAACCCGTTCAGGCCAAGCATCGGTGGAATGACCGGGTCATGGCGGAGGGCATTGATGTGGGCGTAGCGTCTGTGGCCGGCTAGGAGTGTGATGAGAATGCCGCCGAGGATACCTGCCTTGGGGGGAGCGTTGTTACTCGAGTAAGCGAGGGGGCATTCTTCGACCCATCGTTCCCAAAGGCCGCTGGTCTTCAGGAACTGGATGAAATAGACGAGGGGACCAAGAGCCGTAACCTCGGCTTTCGGGTCCCAGAGGACTTCGACGCGACCGCCGAAGGTGTCCAGCTTGGTGTCCTCGACGGGAGCCCCGAGGGTGGGTTCGAGTTCACCCTTTGGGTGAGTGGCGCGGCGAGCGGTGGGCTTCGGCATCCCCAATATTGTCTGTCACTTGGCGGCTGTTGCAGTCGCCAAACGGCGTTCAACTGCCGAAAATAGGCTAAAAGGCGGTTCGGCCAAGGAGTACCGCTCCGCTATCCGAGGCATTGGCGGGCCGCCGAGGTCGGCGACAACGGGCGACCAATGGCGAGCACCAGAAGCGATCTCGGATTGGGTTCGCTCTGTCAGGCCGAACGTCATTCTGAACTCGGCCGTAGCTATCTGTGACGCGGGTCGGTCATGTCGTGTCGGAAGGTTTTTCCAGTTCGGTTTGCAGAAATCCGGGATAGTGGTAAGCGCTTCGAACCGCTTGGTTTCGGCGCCGGGCTCCCATCCCGAAAAACTGAGGTCAATACCGTTGAGCCGGGCTTAGCGAGTTTCCGCGGCATTGCAAAACGCGAAGCTCGGCTTATCGCCGAGTCGAATGGTGTTTAGTTTGCTCTGGCCGTACAACCCGACCTGGGTCGAATTCGGTCCGGTCTATTTCATGATAGCGATGGCAAGGAGACAAAACATACTGCGCCCTAACGGGATGCGGGACGGTTCAATTGCCTGGTGAAATGGCGGAGACGGAACAGGGACAGTCACTGCTGGGTCTCCCTTCGTTTTTTGGTGGCGCCAAGGTATGCGGGTTACCGGCCGAACTGGGCGGCGGCGGCTACGCGGGCGCGGGCTCGTTCGGCGGCGGCGAGTGCGCGGGGGATGTCCATCTCTCCGCTCTCCTTCAGACGCTGCTCGGCACGGTCCAGGGCGGCCTGGGCTCGCTTCAGATCGATCTCGTTCGGGTTCTCCGCCACCGTTGCCAACACGCGTACCCCGGTGGGGAGAACCTCCATCCAGCCACCACCCACCACCACCGAGCGCTTGCCCCCGGAGGTCGTGTACGTCAAAACTCCAGGGGCCAGCTCCGTCAATAAAGGGGCGTGGTCCGGCAGGATGCCGAGATAGCCGTTGCGACCCGGCGCTTCTGCATCCGTCACCTGCTCGCGTACCAGCAGACGGTCCGGCGTCGCTACTTCCAGTTCGAAGGTGGCCGCCATAGAAAACCTACTTTACCTTCTTCATCTCAGCGGCCTTTTCGAGAACTTCCTCGATCGTGCCCTGCATGTAGAACGCCTGTTCTGGAATATCATCGTGTTTGCCGTCGCAGATCTCCGTGAAGCCCTTGATCGTGTCCGCCAACTTCACGTACTTGCCAGGGAAACCCGTAAACTGCTCCGCCACGAAGAACGGCTGCGACAGGAAGCGCTGAATCTTGCGGGCGCGCGCGACGATCAGTTTATCGTCTTCGCTCAACTCGTCAATGCCAAGAATCGCAATGATGTCCTGCAGATCCTTGTAGCGCTGCAGAACCGTCTTCACGCGCTGCGCGCAGTTGTAGTGCGCTTCCCCGATCACCTGAGGATCGAGGATGCGGGAGGAGGAGGCCAGCGGATCGACAGCCGGGTAGATGCCCAGCGAGGCGATTTCGCGGGAGAGGTTGGTCGTCGCGTCCAAGTGAGCGAACGCGGTGGCCGGGGCCGGGTCCGTGTAGTCGTCGGCGGGCACGTAGATGGCCTGCACCGAGGTGATGGAGCCCTTCTTGGTGGAGGTGATGCGCTCCTGCAGTTCGCCCATTTCGGTGGCGAGGTTCGGCTGGTAACCGACGGCGGAGGGCATGCGGCCGAGTAGCGCGGAGACTTCCGAGCCGGCCTGGGTGAAGCGGAAGATGTTGTCAACGAACAGGAGCACGTCCTGCCCCTCTTCATCGCGGAAGTACTCGGCCGTGGTGAGACCGGTGAGGCCGACGCGGAGACGGGCGCCGGGCGGCTCGGTCATCTGACCGTAGATGAGCGCTACCTTCGACTTCGTGTAATCTTCGGGGTCGAGGATACCGCCTTCGCGCATTTCATTCCACAGGTCGTTGCCTTCGCGGGTGCGCTCTCCGACACCGGCGAACACGGAGACGCCGCCCGAGGCGTAGGCGAGGTTGTGGATCAACTCCATGATGACGACCGTCTTGCCGACACCGGCGCCGCCGAACAGGCCGATCTTGCCGCCGCGAAGGTAGGGTTCGATCAGGTCGATGACCTTAATGCCCGTTTCGAACATCTGCAGGCCTGTCTGCTGTTCGTCGAACGCAGGAGCCGTGCGGTGGATAGGCATCTTTTTGGCCGTATTGACCGGGCCCATGTTGTCGACCGGTTCTCCAAGGACGTTCAGTACGCGGCCGAGCGTCTGCGGGCCGACCGGCACCATGACCGGCGCGCCGGTGGAGATGGCCTGCATGCCGCGAACCAAGCCTTCGGTGGGCTGGAGCGCGATGGTGCGGACGCGGTTTTCGCCGATGTGCAGCGCGACTTCCACCACGATGTTGATGGGTTCCGGCACCGTGAAGCCTTCCGAGACGATCCGGATAGCGGTGCGGAGAGGGGGGATCTGCCCCTCGGGAAACTGGATATCGACGGCGGGTCCGGCGACTTGGATCACCTTGCCAACTGCTGTCGTGGTTTCGGTAACGGTGGACATCTTCAAAACTCCCTAAAAATCTCTACTTCAGCGCGGAGGCGCCGCTGACGACTTCAATGATTTCGCGCGTGATGCTGGCCTGGCGGACCCGGTTCATCTGGAGGGTTACCCGCTCGATGACCTCGGAGGCGTTGCGTGAGGCGGCATCCATGGCGGTCATTCGAGCGGCGTGTTCCGAGGCGGTGGATTCGAGCACGCTGCGCCAAAGTTCGACTTCGACGTAGCGCGGCAGCAGCGAAGCAAGCAGCACTTCGGCCGGCTGTTCGTAAATATATTCGGTGGTATCGGCGCTTTCGGTGAGCGGGACGGGCAGGACCTGTTCGACCTGAAGTCGCTGGGTCATGACGCTTTTGAACTCGTTATAGGCAACGTAGACGGCGTCGATTTCGCCGGCGGCGTAGCGCTGGCTGACTTTGGCGGCCACCGCAGCCACGTCGGCATAGACCGGCTTGCGGCTAAAGTTCTGGTGGTCGCCGGAGATGGCGAAGCCGCGGCGGCGGAAGTAGTCGCGGCCCTTTTTGCCGACGGACTCGATTTCAAACGTGACACCCGGCTGGTCCTGGATGAACTTCTGAGCGCCGCGATTGACGTTGGAGTTGAACGCCCCGGCGAGGCCACGGTCGGCGGAGACGAGGATCATGACGGCTGTCTTGACCGTTTCCCGGGGCTGGAGGAGGGGCAGTTCCTTGACGGCGTCGCTGCCGGCGGCAGCGCGGGCGACGTTGCCGAGCATCTGGCCGAGCATGTTGGCAAAGGGCCGGGCGGCGAGGACCGCTTCCTGAGCGCGGCGCAACTTGGCGGCCGAGACCATCTTCATGGCCTTGGTGATCTGCTGCGTGTTCTTGACCGAGCGGATGCGCCGCCGGAAGTCAATCAAAGAGGGCATGGCGGCTTACTTTTTGTCGGCTAGAAAACGGGTCTTGAACTCGGCGAGGGCCGCGTCCATTCTCTTCTTGAGGTCGTCGCTGAGCGCCTTCTTTTCCCGGATTTCGGTGAGGATGCCGGGGTGGGCGTTTTCAATGAACGGGTAGAGGCCGATTTCGAACTTGCGGCAGTCGGTGACAGCCATATCGTCGAGTACGCCGCTGGTGCCGGCGTAGATGATGAGCACCTGCTTTTCGACCGGCAGTGGTTGGAACTGGGCCTGCTTCAGGATTTCGGTGAGGCGCTGGCCGCGGTTGAGCTGCTTTTGCGAGGCGGGGTCGAGTTCGGAGCCGAACTGGGCGAAGGCCGCCAGGGCGCGATACTGGGCCAGTTCGAGACGGAGCGAGCCGGCCACCTGGCGCACGGCCTTGATTTGCGCGGCGCCGCCGACGCGGGAGACCGAGATGCCGACGTTGATGGCGGGACGGATGTTGGAGTTGAACAGGTCGGCTTCGAGGAAGATCTGGCCGTCGGTGATGGAGATGACGTTGGTGGGAATGTAAGCCGAAACGTCGCCGGCCTGGGTTTCGATGAAGGGCAGGGCGGTGAGCGAGCCGCCGGACTTGAGTTTCGAAGCGCGCTCGAGCAGGCGGCTGTGGAGGTAGAAGACGTCGCCGGGGTAGGCTTCGCGGCCCGGGGGACGGCGGAGCAGGAGGGAGATTTCGCGGTAGGCGGCGGCGTGCTTGGAGAGGTCGTCGTAGATAACGAGGACGTGCTGGCCGCGGTCGCGGAAGAACTCGCCCATGGCGCAGCCGGAGAACGGCGCCAGATACTGCATGGGGGCGGGGTCGGAGGCGGTGGCGGCGACGACGATGGTGTAGTCCATGGCGCCGTTGTCTTCGAGGGTCTTGACGACCTGCGCGACTGTGGAACGCTTTTGGCCGATGGCGACGTAGATACAGATGACGTCGCCGCCCTTCTGGTTGATGATCGTGTCGAGGGCGATGGCGGTCTTACCGGTCTGGCGGTCGCCGATGATGAGCTCGCGCTGGCCCCGGCCGATGGGGATCATGCCGTCGATGGCCTTGATGCCGGTCTGCATCGGCTCGTTAACAGGCGAACGGTCGATGACGCCGGGGGCGAGACGTTCGATGGGGTTAAACGTCGTGGTGGCGATGGCGCCTTTGCCGTCGATGGCGGTGCCGTTGGCGTCGACCACGCGGCCGATGAGAGCGTCGCCGACCGGGACCGACATGATGCGGCCGGTGCGGCGGACTTCGGTGCCTTCGCTGATGTTCTGGAACTCACCCATCAGCACGGCGCCGACGTTGTCCTCTTCGAGGTTCAGCGCGATGCCGGTGACGCCGCCGGGGAACTCGATGAGTTCGCCGGCCATGACCAGTTCGAGGCCATGGATACGGGCGATCCCGTCGCCGACCGAGATGACGGTGCCGGTTTCGCTGACGCTGACGGCCTTGTCGTAGTTTTCAATTTCTTCGCGCAGTACCCGCGCGATCTCATCTGCCCGAATTTGAGCCATAGTTTCCGTGAGAGAGTGTCAAAAATTAGGAACGTACCAGACGGGCGCGCAGCGAATCCAGTTGACCGCGCACCGACCCGTCATAAACCCGCGAACCGACCCGGGCGGTGATGCCGCCGAGCAGAGATTCGTCAACCGCGTATTCGCCATGGACCTGCTTACCCGTAAGGCGGGCGAGCGCGGCCTCCACCTGCGCCTGCTGATCGGCGTCGAGCGGACGCGCCGAGGTGACACGCGCGCGGGCGATGCCGCGACGCTCGTCGAGTTGGGAGCCAAGGGATGCGACCACTTCCGGCAGCATGGCGATACGCCGGTGGTCGATCAAAACAAAGAGAAAGTTCTTAATGAGGACCGACAGCCCCCCCATCGGAGCGAGACGCTCGACGACGGCTTTTTTGCGGGCGGCGCCCACGGCGGGTGAGGCGAGGACGTTGCGCAGGTCGGCCGAGCCCTGTTGGAGGGATTGGAAGAGGCGAAGCTGGGCGAGGGCCTGGTCCGGGGCGAGCTCGGGGGCCGGGCCGAGGAGGATGTCGACCAGGGCGCGGGCGTAGCGGGAGGCGACGGCGAGGGACATAGGCCTAGTTGTTCAATCCTTTCAGAAAGCCGTTGATGAGACCGGCGTCGAGCTGCGGATTGAGCCGGGCGCGGAGCTGACCTTCGGCGGTTTCAAGGGCCAGTTTGGCGGCGAACTGCCGGAGTTCGGCCTGGGCCTGCCGAGAGGCGGCGTCGATTTCGACTTCGGTATGGTGGCGCAGCTTGGCGATGGCTTCTTCCCCTTCTCTGCGAACGCGAGCTTCTTCGGCGGCGATTTCCGCGGCGGCGTTCGACCGGATGGCGGCGATTTCGCCTTCGAGGTTCTGGAGGCGGGCTTCGATGGCGGCGACCTTGGCGTCTGACTCTTTTTGCGTAGCGGCGGCGTCGGCGAGACCCTTTTGAATTTCGGCGGTGCGGCCGGCAAAGAAGGGAGGCGCCATTTTGCTGACGAGGAAGCCAAGGCCGAGGACGAGCAGGACGAAGTTAGCCACCTTCCACTTGAGCATCGGGTCGCCCTCGGCGTGTTCGGAGTGGTCGCCGTGCTGGGCGGGCTGGGCGTGTTCGGCGGCGGCGGGGGCGCCGTGGTCCTGCGCGAGCAGGAGCGCTGTTGACAAAACGAAGCCAATGAGGAGGCGGCGCATGTTAAGCAGTTCTCCCGAGGATGCTGGTAGTGATGGTGGCGGCGATGGCTTCCGTTTCCGAGAGCAGGCCCTGGCGGGCGGCGGCGACCTGGGCGACGATGTCAGCTTTGGCTTCGGCCAGGCGGGTTTCGGCGGCGACTCGCTCGACGGCGAGAGAGGCCGTCAGTTCCTCGGCGACGACTTTGCGGCGCTCTTCGTTCAGCTTGTAAATCTCGGTGCGCGCTTTGGTGATGGCGGCTTCGTACTCGGCGGCCTTTTGTTCAGCGCGGGCGACGGCTTCAGCGGCCTTCTTGCGAGCCCCGACCGTAGCGTCGTAGCGCTCTTTGAGCAGCTTTTCCATGGGGAGGAAGAACGTGCTCTTCAAAAAGAAGTGGAGCAGCAGGACCAGAAAGAAGGTCGGCAGTCCCCGGAGAATGATGTTGTAGAGCGCGTCTAACGTGGCGTCCATGTTGAGAAGGCTACCTTGCATTATAACATACACCACGATTCCGGGATGCCCCGGGATTCCTGTAAAACAGGAATAAATGCAGGGTTGAGGGCTAAGATAAAAGGTCTTTAATGACGCTTCCTGCTACGTCGGTGAGCCGGAAATCGCGACCGCCGTAGCGGTAGGTGAGTTTGGTGTGGTCGAGGCCGAGTTGATGGAGCATGGTGGCCTGGAGGTCGTGGGGGTGGATGGGTTTTTCGACGGCTTTGAAGCCGAAGTCGTCGGTGGCGCCGTAGACGGAGCCGCCTTTGAAGCCGCCGCCGGCGACGATCATGGAGTAGCCGTGGTTGTTGTGGTCGCGGCCGTTTTGGACGTTGACGAGGCCGGAGACCTCCATGGAGGGGGTGCGGCCGAACTCGCCGCCGACGAGGACGATGGTGTCCTTGAGCATGTCCTTGGCTTTGAGGTCTTCGATGAGGGAGCCGATGGCGGGGTCGGCTTCGGTCGCGAGTTTGCGATGGATGGTGATGTCGTCGTGGTTGTCCCAGGGTTGGGAGTTGCCGTGGTAGACCTGGACCATGCGGACGCCTTTTTCGGCGAGGCGGAGGGCGGTGAGGCAGCCACGGCCGACGGGGGTGTCGCCGTAGCGGGCGCGGACGGATTCGGGTTCCTTGGTGATATCGAAGACTTCTGGGGCTTCGCTTTGCATGCGGAAGGCGACCTCCATCGATTCGACGCCGGATTCAAAGTGGGGGTCGTGGAGGTGGTTGAGTTTGCCGAGGAGGTCCATTTGGCGGCGCTGTTCGGCGGGGCCGCGGGCGGCGGTGATGTAGGGGATGAGCTTGCGGACGTCCTTTTCCTTGGTTTCGATGTGGACGCCCTGGTGGACGGCGGGAAGGAAGGCTGAGGTCCAGAGTTGGGCGCCGATGACGGGGACACCGGGGCAGAGGACGACGAAGCTAGGCAGATTGTTATTCATCGACCCGAGGCCGTAGGAGAGCCAGGAGCCCATGGAGGGGCGGCCGGGGAGGGGGACGCCGCAGTTCATGATGAGAAGGGAGGGTTCGTGATTGGGGCGTTCCGTGTGCAGGGAGCGGATGACGCAGAAATCGTCGATGTGGGAGGCGATGCGGGGGAAGATTTCTGAAACTTCGATGCCGGACTGGCCGCTTGGTTTGAAGGCGAAGGGGGAGCCGAGGAGGGCGCCGGTTTTGCGTTCGGTCTTGAGGTTGACGCCCGAGGGCATGGGCTTGCCGTGATATTTCTGCAGGAGGGGCTTGGGGTCGAAGGTATCGACCTGGGAGGGGCCGCCGTTGAGAAAGACGAAGATGACGCGTTTGGCTTTGGGGGCGAAGTGGGGCTGCGGGACGGTGGCGGCGAGTCCGCAGCCGCCGAAGCCGATGGAGAGGGTGGAGAGGAGTTGTCGGCGGGTCATGGGGTTTACTCGAGATAGAGGAATTCGTTGGAGCTGAGCAGGGCCTGGAGGTATTCGGACCATTGGCCGTTGTTGGCCAGGTAGTCTTTGGCGAGCTGGAGTTCGGCTTTGTTGGGGAGGCGGGCGAAGAGGCGGCGGTAGGCGGCGGCGGGGTCGGGGGTTTTGAGGTCGGCCGTGAGGGCGGCGGCGGCCTGGAGCATGAGGGGGCTGTTGAGGAGGAAGAGGCGCTGGAGGGGGACGTTGGTTTCGATACGGCGTTCGGAGGTGTTGTTGGGATTGGGGAAGTCGAACAGGTTGAGCATGGTGTCGGTGCGGCGGCGGGAGACGTAGCCGTAGACGGTGCGGCGGTGGTTTTTGGGGTCGTCGAGGGGGGTGGGCTTGCCGCCGGGGGTAAGGTCGAGTTGGCCGGAGACGAACAGGACGGAGTCGCGGATGGCTTCGGCATCGAGACGGCGGCGGGGGAAGCGCCAGTAGAGGCGGTTTTCGGCGTCGATCTTTTCGGAGGCAGCGACGGGGCTGGCGGCGAGGCGGTAGGCCTCGGAGAGCATGATTTCGCGGTGGAGGCTTTTGATGCTCCAGTTGTTTTCGACGAGGCGGGCGGCGAGGTAGTCGAGGAGTTCGGGGTGGGAGGGGCGTTCGCCGAGGATGCCGAAGTTGGAGGCGGTGCGGACGATGCCTTCGCCGAAATGGCCCTGCCAGACGCGGTTGGCCATGACGCGGGCGGTGAGGGGGTTCTGGGGCGAGGCGATGCGTTCGGCGAGTTCGAGGCGGCCGGAGCCTTTGGTGAAGAGTTCGGGTTGGTTGGGTTTTGAGAGAATGGCGAGCCAGCGGCGGGGGGCTTCGTCGCCGAGGGTGGCGCGGTTGCCGCGGAGGTGCACCTTTTCGTTGCGGGGCTTTTCGATGTCGGCGATGGTGTGGAGGAAGGGGTAGCGGGCGGGGCGGGCTTTTTCGGCTTGGGCGATGGTTTGGCGGAGGAAATCGAGGTGTTCGCGGTAGGGGCCCTGGAGCCAGCGGTCGATTTTGCCGTCACCGTAGAGGAAGACGCCGCGGGCGCCGAAGAATTCGCGGTAGAGGTAGAAGTCGTTTTTTGAGAGAGAGAGGAGGTCGGCCGAGGCGAGGTCGCTGCGGACGTTGGAGCCGCCGAGGCGGATGAGGTTCTTTTGGTCGATGGAGCGTTTTTCGCGGAGGACGTTGACGAGGACCTGGCGGAAGGTGGCGGGGTTTTCGGTTTGGACCTGGGGGGCTTCGCGATCTTTGCGGGCGAGGTAGGCTTTCAGGCGGTCGACGGTTTCGCCGTCGAGGCCGTCGAGTTTGCCTTTGCCGGTGGCGGCGAGGAGGTAGAGGTCGGCTTTGGCGGCGAGGAGGTCCATGACCTGTTCGGACTGTTTTTTGATGAAGTCGTCGCGGTCGGCCTTGGCGCGCTGGAGGGCTTTGTCGGCGTTTTCGTAGGTTTTGACGGTGGCGGGGTCGGCGAGGGGGTGTTCTTTGTAGCGGGAGCTGTTGAAGATACCGAGCAGGGAATAGTAGTCCTTGGTGGGGATGGGATCGAACTTGTGGTCGTGGCACTGAGCGCAGGCGACGGTGAGGCCGAGGAAGCCGCGGGTGGTGACGTCGACGCGGTCGTCCTGGAATTCGGGGTTGAGGCCGTAGAGGCCGAGGGCGGGGAGGAGGGAGGGTTCGTGGAGATGGTCGGCGGCGATTTGGGCTTTGACGAAGCTGTTGTAGGGGAGGTCCTGGTTAAACGCTTCGATGACCCAGTCGCGGAAGCGGAAGGCGTTGGGCTGGGGTTCGTCCATGGTGGAGTTGAGTTTGTCGTCTGAGTAGCGGGCGACGTCGAGCCAGTGGCGGCCCCAACGTTCGCCGTAGCGGGGGGAGGCGAGGAGGCGGTCGATGACGTTGGCCCAGGCGCGGGGGGACTTGTCGTGGAGGAAGGCGGCGGTCTCTTCGTAGGTGGGGGGGAGGCCGGTGAGGTCGAGGGTGGCGCGGCGGAGGAGGGTGGCTTTGGAGGCGGGGGGCGCGGGGGTGAGGCCTTTGGCTTTCCAGGCGGTTTGGAGGAGGGAGTCGATGTTGCCGGCGGGTTTATGGACGGGCTGGAAGGCCCAGTAGGCGCGTTGTTCGGGGCGGATTACGTAGTCTTTTGACTTGGCGACGGGGGTGGGGGAGGAGGGCCAGACGGCGCCGTCGCGGATCCAGGCTTCGAGGTTGGCGATTTCGGAGTCTTTGAGTTTGCCGCCGGCGGGGGGCATTTCGCCGGAGCGGACGCGGGTGAGCAGACGGCTTTCGTCGGGCTTGCCGGGGACGACAACTTTGGAAAGGGAGGCCTGGGAGACCATTTCGAGGCCCCCGAGCCTGGTTTGCGTGTGGCAGGAGAAGCAGCGTTCGGCCAGCACGGGGCGGACTTTGGTTTCGAAGAAGTCGATGCTGCCTTCGGCGGCGTGCAGGCGCACGCAGAGAAGGGCAGCCAGGGCCAGCTGTCTCATAGGGCGACTATATCATCCGTGGCTGGCCGCTGGTGGTGACCGCAGGTATTACAGGTTGGCGAGGCGCGTTTCGGCGTCGCCGAAGCGGTTGAGCTGGAGGCCCATGCGGTCCATCAGCGAAAGGTAGAGGCTGCAGAGCTTGCGATTGTCGTCGCCGGCCTTGAGATAGTTGAGCGCGCGGCCGGTTTTTAGCGTGCCGCCGAGGCCTCCGGCGAGGACGAGGGGCAGGCGCGAGTTGTCGTGCTTGCGGCCGGACCAGAGGTTGTTGACGAACATGAGGCAGGAGTTGTCGAGCACGGTGCCATTGCCTTCGGGCATCGCGTCGAGCTTACCGGCGAGGTAGGCGAGTTGGCTGAGGTGGAAGCGGGAGATGCGTTCGTAGCCATCGGAGAGGTTGTTGTGGGAGGCGGCGTGGTGGCCTTCTTTGACTTCGAGGAAGGGATAGTAGAGGGCGGAGAGGTCGCGGGCGAGCAGGAGGGTGGCGACGCGGGTTTTGTCGGTCTGGAAGGCGATGGCGATGATGTCGCACATGAGGCGGGCGTGTTCGCGCAGGTCTTCGGGGAGGCCGTTGGCGGGGCGGTCCATGGTCCAGGCGGGGCGGTTTTTGCCTTTGGCGGCATCGTCGGCGGTGGCTTTGTTTTCGCGGGTGCGTTCAATGCGGCGTTCGACTTCGCGGAGGCTCGTCATGTATTCGTCGAGCTTGGCTTTGTCGGTGGCGCTGATTTTGGTGGTGAGGGCGCTGGCGCGATCCTTGACGCGGTCGAGGATGCTGAGGTTGCGCAGGCTGCCGCGGTTTTCAAAGAGGCTGTCCCAGGCGAGGGAGGGGTAGATTTCGTTGGGGACGGGGGAATCGGCGCTCTGCCAGGAGATGTGGGAGCTGTAGGCCATCGAGAAGTTGGTCTCGTGGTAGCCGGTCATGGGCTGTTCGCAGGCGAGGACGAGGCTTTGTTGAGCGGTGTCCTGGCCGATGCGGTTGGCGATCATCTGGTCGATGGTGGTGCCGGCGTGGATGATGGGTCCGCGGTGGATGACGGCGCCGGAGAGGAGGCTGCCGGTTTGGGCGGGATGGATGCCCTGGCCGGTGGCCATTTTGAGGTAGAGGCCGTCGATGACGTTGATCTTGTGTTTGATGGGCTCGAGGACGGAGAGGGTGCGGCTGAGCTTCAGGCCAGCACCGTCGCCTTCGGCGCTCCAATGATCCTCGTTGATGCCGTTGCCCATGAACAGGACGCCGAAGCGTTTGGGGAAGACGGTCTGGTCGGGTTTGGCGTCGAAGGCCTGGAGAGACTCGAGCCAGGGCAGGGCCATGGTGACGCCGGCGCCGCGCAGGACGGCGCGGCGGGCGAGGCGGGAGGAGGAGGGGGGGCGGGTGCTGGACATGTTAACTGGCTCCACGTTTGGTCAGGAACTGCGGGCTTGACAGTATCGTATCAATCAACGCGCCGAAGCGGTTTCCGTTGGCGGCGAGGCGGGCGCGCATTTGTTGGATGGTGATTTCATCCGAGAGCTGAAGCGAACGGCCGAGGGCGTAGGCGAGTAGCTTGCGGCAGAGGTTGTCTTGGAAGTCGTTTTCGCGTTTGGCGCGGATATAGGCCTGGACGCCGGGGAGGCCTTCGCGGGTTTGGCCATCGGGGAAGGCGGCTTGGATATCGACGGGGCGGTTGGCGAGGTCTTTTTCGCGTTTTTCCCCGGTGGGGCCGTAGTTCTCAAAGGCTATGCCGAGCGAGTCGAAGCGGGCGTGGCAGCCGGCGCAGCTGGGGTTTTCGCGATGTTTGGCGAGCATTTCGCGGAGCGGGAGGTCGGCCTTGGCTTCGTCTTCGGGCAGTTCGGGGACGGAGGCGGGAGGCGGGGGAATCATTTCGCCGAGGACGCGTTTGGCGACCCAGTAGCCGCGCTTGACAGGACTGGTGCGGAGGCCGGGGGAGTTTTGCGTGAGGAAAACGGACATGGCGAGGAGGCCGCCGCGGCCGTAGCGGGTGGCGTCGTCGACGCGGAGCCATTGGCCGGCGGTGTTTTCGACGGCGGGCAGGCCGTAGTGTTTGGCGAGGGGGGCGTTGACGAAGGTGTGTTTGGCGTAGAGGAGATCGAGGGTGGGGCGGTTGTGCTGGATCAGGTCGGTGAGGAAGCGGACGGGCTCTTCGAACATGGCTTGGCGGAGGTCGTTGTCAAAGGCGGGAAAGCGCTGGCGGTCGACGGCGTTGTGCTCTTCAAAGCGGCGGAAGCCTAACCAGTGGCCGGCGAATTCGGTGGCGAAGCGGGCGGCGCGGGGGTCCTGGAGCATGCGGCGGGCCTGGGCGGCGAGGACGCCGGGCTGGCGGAGTTGGCCGGTGGCGGCGAGGCGAAGAAGTTGATTGTCTGGCAGGCTGGACCAGAGGAAGAAGCTGAGGCGGCTGGCGAGGGCGGCATCGGAGAGGGGTAGGGGGCGGGGGGTGCGGCCGGGGGTGAGGTCGATGCGGTAGCTGAAGTCGGGGGACATGAGGATGCCGACGACGGAGTCGCGGATGGCTTCTTCGTGGGTGAGGCCGGTTTTTTCGCGCATTTGGCGGTAGTAGGCGAGGAGGTCGGCGCGTTCGGCGGGGGTGAGGGGGCGGCGGTAGGCGCGGCGGGCGAAATCGAGCAGGGCGTCGAGGTGGCGGGGTTCGGCGTCGGCACGGGCTTTTTCGATGGCGCGGATGGCCGCGTTGACGAAGGCGAAGTGGGCGGGGATGGCTTGGAGGGCGAGGGGGTGGTTGGAGTCGTGGGCGCGAGCTTTGGCCATGTACTTTTCCTGGAGGCCCTGGAGGATGGAGGGGTGGGTGATGGGGCGGTCGGCGGGGCGTTCGCTGCCGGATTCGCGGCCGTTGCCGAGGATTTCACCGCTTTGGTTGAAGTAGTACTGGGTGTAGGTGCGGATGGTGTGGTCGGCGATGAAGTCGAACTCGCGCCAGAGGGTTTCGAGTTCGGCGGTTTGTTTGGTGTCGAGGATGAGTTCGCGGAGGGGCTGGTCGTCGCGATAGTAGCCCATGACGTTGTGGAAGCCGGCGCTGAGGAGGCGGCCGGTGTCCTGAGAGAGGTCGGGGAAGAAGCGGCCGCGTTCGCTGATGTAGAAGGCGTCGGGGAAGAGGTTGGCGAAGCGGGCGAAGGCGGCTTCGTAGCGGGGGCGCTGGCCGGCGGGGAAGCGGAGGGGTTCGGGGTCTTCGCGGCGGGCGGTGATGAGTTTTGCGGCGGCTTGGCGGGCGACGACGTCGAAGTTGGCGGGGATGAAGAATTGTCCGCGTTTGGGGGCGGCGGGGATTTCGGGGAGGGGTTGGCCTTCTTCGAGGAGGGCGGTGCGGTCGTAGTCGCGGCGATTTTGGGCGAACTGGTTGAGTTTCCAGTTCATGAGAGGTTGGGAGGTGGCGCTGAGGCCTTGGACGAGGGGGCTCGAATGGTGTTTGGCGATGAGGGCGCGGACGTGGAGCACGTAGTCGCGCATGGCGAGGGCGCCGGGGCGAGCGAGGGTGGGTTGGCCGGGTTTGGGGGAGGGAAGTTCGCGCCAGAGTTTTTGGATTTTTGCGAGGGGTCCGACGGTTTCGCGGGGGCCTTCGAGCATTTGCCAGATCAGCGGGAGGTATTTGGGGCTGACCTGCATCTGGGATGCGGTGGAGGCGAGGGTGGCGGTGGGTTGGCCGAGGGTGGCGCGGTGTTGGTAGCGCCAGGCGGCCTCGAAGTAGAGAGCGTAGTCGGTGGGTTGGTGGAGGTAGAAGTTGACGATGCGCTGGATGGCGTATTTTTCGCGATCGGTTTCGACGAGCATGGGGTGGGGGGCGAAATCGATGCCGTTGGGCTTGAGGACGAGGTGGTTGGCGACTTCGCGCGCGGCCTGGAGGTACTTATTGAGCAGGGCGGGGGACATGGCGAGGGATTCGCCGGTGTTGTCGAAGCCTTCGGGATTGGCGGGGTCGACGGGGAATTCGCGGGTGGGGCGGATATCGACGCCGGTAAGGTCGCGAACGGCGTAGTTGAATTCGGCGTTGCTGAGGCGGCGGGCGAGTACGATGCCGGGGTCGCCGGCGTTTTTGCGGGCTTCGTGGTGGCGGACGGCTTCGACCCAGGCGATGATGCGTTGGGCGGCGGCGGGGTCGGGGCTTTTGAGGGGCTTGGGGGGCATGTCGCCGGCCTTGAGGCGTTCGGCGACGAGGGCCCAGCGGGAGTGGTCGGTGGCGACGCTGGCGAGGTTGGGATAGCGTTGGAAGTCGAGTTGGGCAGCGGGCTGGGCGCCGCTGTGGCAGCCGAGACAGTGGATGGCGAGGAAGGGTTTGACGGTGTCGGTGAAGCGTTTTTCGAGATTGGCTTCGACGGGTCCGGCGAGGGTGGCGGTAGTGGTGGCGAGCGCGAGGTAGAGGAATTTCATGAAGGGAATTAGCGGGGCGTAGAGGGACGATTAGACGGCATGGCCTTTATCGAAGATATAGGGGTTAGCCTTGGGATGCAACGGGCGGGGGGGTAGGAAATCTCGGCGGGAAAAAAGAAAACAGCCCGATTACGGAATCAGGCTGTCTTGGGAATTTAATTGGGCGGCGTCCTACTCTCCCACACACCTGCGCGTGCAGTACCATCGGGGCTGAGAGGCTTAACTTCCGTGTTCGGGATGGGAACGGGTGGGACCCTCTCGCTAGGGCCACCCAAAGCTGTAGAGCTTTGAGTTTGTCTTGAATATTGACGGGTACGGAAAGAACAAATACCTTGCCTAGTAGAACGCATTGTGTGCGCTTAGTAAATTTTATGGTCAAGCCGAACGGGCTATTAGTATCGGTAAGCTCAACACATTACTGCGCTTACACATCCGACCTATCAACGTGGTAGTCTACCACGGCCCTTCAAAGCTTTCGCTTGGGAGATCTCATCTTGAGGAAGGTTTCGCGCTTATATGCATTCAGCGCTTATCCTAACCCAACTTCGCTACGCAGCGATGCCACTGGAGTGACAACTGCATCACAAGAGGTTGGTTCAGCTCGGTCCTCTCGTACTAAAGCCAAGCCCTCTCAAATCTCCTGCGCCCACCACAGATAGGGACCGAACTGTCTCGCGACGTTCTGAACCCAGTTCACGTACCGCTTTAATAG
>JAPKZB010000020.1 GCA_026393985.1 Acidobacteriota bacterium | reverse complement strand
GTCAGCAATATCAGCGCGAATCTGGACAAGCCATACGGCCTGGCGTTTGATTCCTCGGGAAATCTCTACGCCGCGAATACCGGCAACAAGACCATCAGCAAGTTCGATGCATCGGGCACATTCCTGACCTCTTGGAGCACAGCTTCCTACCCCAAATTCCTCGCCTTCCAGCCCGTCACCCAACTCGCCGCCCTCCTCCGGGCCCGCCGCCTCACCTCCCGCCAGCTCACCACCCTCTATCTCGACCGCCTCAAAGAGCACTCCCCCGCCCTCACCTGCACCGTCACCCTCACCGAAGCCAAAGCCCTCGACGCCGCCGCCCAGGCCGACCGCGAACTCCGCCAGGGCAAACCCCGCGGCCCCCTCCACGGCATCCCCTACGGCGTCAAAGACCTCTTCGCCACCAAAGGCTACAAAACCACCTGGGGCGCCGAACCCTTCGCCGACCAGACCCTCGACTACGACGCCACCGCCGTCGAGCGCTGCGACAAGGCCGGCGCCGTCCTCGTCGCCAAACTCTCCATGGGCGCCCTCGCCATGGGCGGCCAATGGTTCGGCGGCGTCACCAAAACCCCCTGGAACCTCGAACAAACCTCCTCCGGATCCTCCGCCGGCTCCGGCGCCGCCACCGCCGCTGGCCTCGTCGCCTTCGCCATCGGCACCGAAACCCTCGGTAGCATCGTCACCCCCTCCACCCGCTGCGGCATCACCGGCCTCCGTCCCACCTTCGGCCGCGTCTCCCGCCATGGCGCCATGGCCCTCTCCTGGACCATGGACAAAATCGGCCCCATGACTCGCTCCGTCGCCGACGCCATGCTCGTCCTCCGCGCCATCCAAGGCCCCGATCCCCTCGACCCCACCACCCAAACGCGCGCCCCGCTCGCCTGGTCGCCCACCGCGCCCCTCTCCCGCCTCAAAATCGGCGTCCTCCAGGCCGACTTCGACAAGATCGAAGACCCGGAGCGGAAGCAGATCTACACCGCCGCCCTCGCCAGCCTCACGAAGGCCGGCGCCCGGCTCGCTCCCGTCGCGCTGCCCGACTTCCCCCTCGCCGGCCTCCTCCTCATGCTCAGCGCCGAAGGCGCCGCCGCCTTCGACGACATCACCCGCGACGACCGCGTCGCCCTCCTCTCCGGCCAGCGCCCCTCCGACTGGCCCAACTCCTTCCGTTCCTCCCGCACCATCCCCGCCGTCGAATACATCCGCTCCGCCCGCGCCCGGACCCTCCTCATGCAAGCCTGGGCGAAGTTCCAAACCACCTGGGACGTCCTCGTCTCGCCCACCGGCAGCCCCTCGCTGACTATGACCAACCTCACCGGCCACCCTCAACTCGTCGTCCCCTGCGGCTTCGTCAAGGGCAACGAGCCCGCCGGCCTGCTCTTCACAAGCCGCCTCTACGAAGAGGGCAAAATGGCCCGCGTCGCCCACGCCTTCCAATCCGTCACCCAGTGGCATCGCCTCATGCCGCCCTCGTTCAAGGTCTAACTCCCATGCGCTTCCTCTGCCTCCTCCTCGCCCTGCCGCTGGCCGCGCAAGTCGCCGCCGTCCGCGAACAGTACTCGAAATACGAGTACCGCGTCGCCATGCGCGACGGCGTCCGCCTCTTCACCTCCGTCTACGTCCCCAAGGACGTCATCACCGACGGCAAATCCTACCCGATTCTCCTCCAGCGCACGCCCTACTCCGTCGCGCCCTACGGCGTCGATCAGTACCGCGATACGCTCGGCCCCTCGCCCCTCTTCCTCGCCGAAAAGTTCATCTTCGTCTATCAGGACGTCCGCGGCCGCAACCAATCCGAAGGCGACTTCGCCCTCACCCGCCCCCACAAACCCAACAAGACCTCCCCCAAAGACACCGACGAATCCACCGACGCCTACGACACCATCGACTGGCTGATCAAAAACATCAAAGGCAGCCTGCCAAAGGTAGGAATCTGGGGCATTTCGCAGCCCGGCTTCTTCGCCTCCGCCGCCACCATCGACGCCCATCCCGCCCTCGTCGCCGTCTCTCCGCAAGCTCCCGTCACCGACTACTACCTCAACGACGACTCCTATCACAACGGAGCCTTCATGCTCGCCCACCGCTTCCGCTTCTACCAAAACTTCCGCCCGCAAGGCGTCCCGCCCGGCACGCCGTTCAACTTCGGCACCCCGGACGGCTACGAGTTCTACCTCAACCTTGGCTCGCTCGCCAACGCCGAAGAAAAGTACTTCAAGCGGACTCAACCGTTTTGGACGCAACACATGGAAAACACGGCATATAACGATTTCTGGAAGTCCCGCTCCATCTGGCGCCACTTCAAGAACACGCGCCCCGCCGTGCTCACCGTCGGCGGCTGGTACGACGCCGAAGACGCGATGGGCCCGCTGCGGACCTTCAACGAAATCGAGAAGAACAATCCCGCCGGCAAAAACCTGCTCGTCATGGGACCGTGGACGCACGGCGGCTTCGCCCGCGGCGACGGCGACCGCGTTGGCAACATCAACTTCGGCTCAAAAACTGGAGCCTTCTACCGCGAACGCATCGAGTTCCCTTTCTTCCTCCACTACTTGAAACAGAAAGGCGACGGCAACCTCTCCAAAGCCTGGATCTTTGAAACCGGCATGAATCAGTGGCGCCGCTTCGACGCCTGGCCTCCGCGCAACGCCGTCGAACGGACGCTACACCTGGCGCCCAACGGACAGATCGCCGGCGCGCCGCCCGCTGCGCCATCGTTTGAAGAGTACATCTCCGATCCCAACCGCCCCGTTCCCTATCTCGCCCACGTCTCGCTCGCCGTCCGTCCGGACTACATGACGGAGGATCAGCGCTTTGCCGCAACGCGCCCGGACGTCCTGGTCTTCAAAACCGAGCCGCTCGAAGACGATGTCACCTGGACCGGCCCTATCGATGTTCACCTCAAAGTCTCCACCACGGGAACCGATTCCGATTTCGTCGTCAAAGTAATCGACGTTTTCCCCGGCGACTACCCCGACTTCAACAACCCACCCCCGGTGCCGGGCGCACCGCCTCGCCTCGAACCCGCCAACGCCATCAAGATGGGCGGCTATCAGCAGTTAATTCGCGGCGAACCATTTCGCGGCAAGTACCGCGAGAGTCTTGAAAAGGCCGAGCCGTTTGTACCCGGCCAGCCAGACTTCATCCGCTTCACGCTGCCGGATGTGGCACACACGTTCCGCCGCGGCCACCGCATCATGGTGCAGATCCAGAGCTCGTGGTTTCCGCTCACGGATCGCAATCCACAAAAATTTCTCGACATTCCCAACGCCCGTCCCACCGACTTCGTGAAGGCCACGCAGCGGGTCTATCTGGGTGGTGCGGATGGCACGCGCCTCGTGGTCAAGGTGCTGCCGTAGGCCCGCGGAGCAGGCGGAGGGCGTTGAAGATCACGAGCAGGGACATGCCCATGTCCGCCGCGACGGCGGCCCAGAGCGAGCCGTGGCCGGTGATGGTCAACAACACGAACAGAGCTTTCACGCCCAGCGCGAGAGCGATGTTGGCCCGGATCACCCGCAGCATACGGCGCCCGTGGCCGAGAAGCCACGTCACCTTGCCGAGGTCATCGGCCAGCAGCGCCACGTCGGCGGCCTCCATGGCGGTATCGCTCCCGGCCGCGCCCATGGCCATGCCGATGCTCGCGCGGCGCAGGGCCGGGGCGTCATTGATGCCGTCACCCACCATGGCCACCAAGCCGTGGCGGTCGACCAGCTCTTCGATCACGCGGACCTTGTCGGCTGGCAACAGCTCCGCGGCGATGTGCGTGATGCCCACCTCGCGGCCCACCGCCGAAGCGGTGGGCTGATTGTCGCCGGTCAACATCACGACTGGCTCGACGCCCAGGGCCGTCAGTTGCCGGACGGCGGCGGCGGCTTCGGGGCGGACGGTGTCGGCCAGGGCCAGGAAGCCGCACACGTGGCTCTCGTTGCCCACCACGACCACGGTGCGACCGGAGCCGGCCAGTTCGACGAGGCGATCGTGAATGGCGGGAGTCTCCTGTCCCCACTCTGCGAGATAGCGGTGGGAGCCGAGCCAGAACTGCCGGCCCTGCCAAACGCCCACGGCTCCTTTGCCCGGCTGCAGGGTGAAAGACTCGGCGGGTAGCGAATGGACGGAGCGCTCCTTTCCATAAGCCACAATGGCGCGGGCCATGGGATGGTCGCTGTGTAACTCGAGGGCAACGGCCCGTTCGAGAAGCTCGTTTTCCGTGTGACCAGCCAGCGCCACCACCTCGACCACCGAGGGCTGGCCGGTGGTGAGGGTTCCCGTCTTGTCAAAGGCGATGGCTTTGACGCCGGCCAGGGTCTCCAGATGGATGCCGCCCTTGACAAGAACGCCGGCGCGCGCGGCGGCGGTGAGCGCCGCGACGACGCCCACGGGCGTGGCAATCACCAGAGCGCAGGGGCAGGCGATCACCAGTAACACCAGCGCCTGATAGAGCCACTCGGCCGCCGGCAGGCCGAGGCCGACGACGGGCACGAGAAAGACGAGCGCGGCGAGGCCCATGACGGCCGGGGTGTAGACCGCCGCGAAGCGGTCCACCCATTGTTCGGCCGGGGCGCGCTTCTGCTGCGCCTCTTCGACGAGGCGCACGATGTGGGCCAGGGCAGTTTCGCTGCTGGGCTTCGAGGAGCGGACGACAAGTGCTCCGCTGCCGTTCAGGGTTCCGGCGTAGACGAGGGCCCCGGGCTCCTTCGCCACGGGCATGCTTTCGCCGGTAATGGGGGCCTGATTCACTTCGCTGCAGCCGCTCTCCACTTCACCGTCGAGCGGGATCCGTTCGCCGGGGCGGACCTGGAAGAGCGTTCCCACAGCCACCGCTTCGGCCGCCACCTCAGCACCGCCGACGAGCCGGACGCGGCGCGGGGCCAGATGGAGAAGCGCCCCGATGGCTCGGCGGGCGCGGCCAACGCTCCAGGCTTCGAGGGTCAAGGATAGCGAGAACAGAAAGGCGACCGAGGCGGCCTCAAGCCACTCACCGATGGCGATGGCTCCGGCGATGGCGACGACCATCAGCAGGTTCATGTCGGGCCGTCCACGCCGGAGGGCGAACCAGGCCTTGGGCAGCACGGGCCCGGCGCCGGCAAGAGTCGCCGCGGCGTAGCCCCAGCGGTCCGCGGGGCCGAGGCCGGCGGCCAGGCAGACGCCGCTGGCCACGGTCAGGGCCAGCCGCCAGTCCCGGCCCGCGGGCGGGGGCGGCGCGGCGGCGCCTTCGAGCGTGGCCTCCATACCGGTTTGGCGGACGGCGGCGATGATCCCGACGGCCGAGGCGGAGGAGCCGGCGACGGTCATCCGGCCGTTCAGGACATCGAACGAGAGACGATCGACGCCGCCGGCGAGGGGACCGATCTCGCGGCGCAGGACCGCCACCTCTTCAGCGCAGTCGAGGCCGCGGATGCGGAAGGTCACCGCCTAGACGAGCTCCAAGCCCCGCAGCGGGCCGGTGCTGCTGGCGAACGTGTCAGCCTCGACGCCCATGCGCTGCATCATCGAGACGAACAGGTTCGAGAGCGGGGCGTTGTTTTCGCGGGGGAACACCAGGTGCTGGCCGTGGCGGAAGCCGCCGCCGGCGAGTAAGATGGGTAAGTTTGTATTATCGTGGATGTTGGCATCGCCCATGTTACTTCCGTAGAATACCATCGTCCGATCGAGTAAGTTCTTCCCGCGGAGGCGGCCAAGGGTACGGGCGAGGAGCTTCATCTGCTGGCGGTCGATCTCCTCGAGCTGCCGTACTTTGGCCGCATCCTGCCCGTGATGGGAGAGCCCGTGATAGGTTTGCGTCGAGAGTTCGCTTTCGTTGAGCTTGAGAACGGGGGTGACGAAGGCATCGGCCATGAGGGTGACGATGCGGGTAGAGTCGGACTCGAGGGCCAGTTCGGCCATGTCGAGCATGAGGCCGAACTTTTCAAAGAACAGCTTTTTATCCTGAATATCGCCGGGCATGGGGCCGGGCGCCGCGGGCTTGGGCTTCCGCTCCCAGAGGCGGGCGGCGGCCATGCGCTCTTCGACCTCGCGGACGGAGGTAACGTACTGTTCGAGGCGGGCGCGGTCCTCGCGGCCGAGTTCGCCACTGAAGCGTTTGGTCTCCTCCCGCAGCGTGTCGAGCACACTGCCGCGGCTCTCGAGGCGGCGCTTCTGGCGGGCGACGGCTTCGGCATCGCCGGCGAGGAAGAGCCGCTCGTACAGCTGCGGGGCGCTGTCTTCGGCCGGGAGCAGGACGCCGTCGCGGGTCCAGGAGAGGCTGCGGTTGCCTTTGTCGACGTTGACGCCGAGATTGAGCGAGGGGAAGCGGGTGACGGGGCCGAGCTTTTCAGCCACGAACTGGTCAAACGAGATGGAGTTGCGAAAGCCGCTTTTGAAAGCGCCGCGCGCGGCGGTGAGCAGGCAGTTATCGGCGCTGTGGCCGCCCGAGACGCCGGGATGGGAGAGGCCGCTGCAGACGGTGAAGTCGCGGCGGAACGCGGCGAGTTCGCGCAGATAGGGAGAGAGGGTGTAGTCCGGGCCGGCCTGATCCGGAAAGAAGTGTTTGGGCAGCACGCCCAAGTTATTGGCGATGAGCAGCATGCGCCGGGGCGGCGCTTCGCTGCCTTGGGCGCGGCATTCGAGCCACGGCAGAGCGAGGGCGACGCCGGCTCCGCGCAGTACGCTTCGTCTGGACCAGGGTTTCATGTTAGTAACTCTCCAGGAAGATCTTACTCGAGACGAATCCAGCCAAGAGATCGCGGGCGCGGTAACCGGCGGGGGCGCAGGCGTCGAGGATGCGCTCGACTTCAGCGCGGTCGGCGAAGCGGACTGGGGTACCGGTGGCGTAGACGGTCCATTGGCGGAGGAGGTTGCGGGCCAGGCGCCGGGGGTCGGCGGCGAGCAGGGTTTTGAAGTCGCGGATCTCGCGGAAGGCGCGGCCGTCGAGCAATCGGCCGCTCGGGTCGACGGCGCCGGCGACAGTGAAGGCGAAGTCGTGGCCGGTGTGGTCAATGCCGGTGACGCGTTCGCCTTCGGCGGTGCCGCGGTAGTGGGTCCGCCAGCGGCCGAGGACGTCGAAGCTTTCAAGGGCGAGGCCGGCGGGGTCGAAGCGTTTGTGGCAGTTGGCGCAGGCGGCCTGGCGGGTGTGGAGGGCGAGCTGTTCGCGGATGGTTTTGGCGCCGCGGATGTCGGGCTCGACGGCGGGCACGCCCGGGGGCGGGGGCGGGGGCGGCTCGCCGAGCACGCGGTCCATGACCCAGGCGCCGCGGAGGACGGGCGAGGTACCGGTGCCGTTGGCGGTGACCTTGAGCAGGGCGCCCTGCGTGAGCAGGCCGCCGCGGACGCTGCCGGGGGGCAGGGGGACGCGGCGGATGGCGGCGCCGTCGACGCCGGGCAGTTCGTAGTGCCGCGCGAGGCGCTCGTTCACATAGACGTAGTCGGCAGCGATCAGCTCTTGGACGGGCCGGTTTTCGCGCAGGAGGGCGGCGAGGGTAGTGAGCGTTTCCCGCTCCATGGACTCGACCAGATACTCGTCGAGTTGATACTCGGGATAGAGGCGTTTGTCGGCATCGTCGCGGCGGAGATCGCGCAGTTGGAGCCAGGAGTTGGCGAAGGTTTTGACGAAGCGGTCGAAGTCCGGGCTGGCGACGAGGCGTTCGGTTTCGGCGCGGAGGACGCGGGGGTCGGTGAGGCGGCTGGCGGCGAGGCGGGGGTCGGGCCGGGAGTTGGTGAGGAAGTGGGCGAGGCGGTCGGCGAGGGCGAAGCGGTCGCGGGGGGAGCGGAGATAGAGAAAGAGATCGGAGCAGAGGACGGCCTGGTAGCCGGTAAGCATGGCTTCGGCGAAGCTATCGCCGGCGTGGAGCCGAGCTTGGACGAGGCCGAGGAAGCGGTCGAGCGCGGCGGCGGGGGCGGGTCCACGACCCGCGTGGGCGAGAAAGCGCTGCAAAAGGCGGCGGGCTTCGGCTGGCGGGGCGGCGGGGTGGGGGTCGATGCCGAGGTTGTCGAACAGGACGCGGTGGCTGGGCGGAGGCCAGTTGGCGGGGGGCAGGGGGCCGGTGATTTCGAGCCAGTGGAAGGCGACGCCCGGAGCGCCGCCGGGGGGTAGCGGGGGGAAGCGGTAGCTGCCGGTTTTGCCTTCGGCATCGACCTGTGGGACGGGCAGACCGAGCAGGCCCCATTCAATCGTCTGGCCGGCGCCGAGGGGGACGGTGACGTCATAAACGTGGGAGCCGGGGGTGATTTCGAGAATGCCACCGACGTTGACGACATCTTCGGCGATGTCGTGGTTGGTGGGGCGGCGGCGGCGCAGGGTCATGGGCACGGGCTTGGCGGCGGCGGTGACGCGGAAGTCCTCCTGCTGGAGGACGGCGCGGGCGGCGAAGCGGACGCGGTAGTGCCCGGGGGCGGGGGCGGCGAAGCCGATGGGGAAGGCGCCGTAGGGCCAACCGGGGGAGCGGAAGAGGCCCATCTCGAGCGCGGGGTCCTCTTCGAGCTCTTTCGGCATGGGGGTGCCGGCTTCACTGGCGACATGAACGCCCTGGTCGCGCTTGATGTAGGACATGGAGCGGCGGGTGCCGGTGCTGCGGACGCCGGGGAAGAGTTTGCGGCCCTGGGCGCGGAAGGGGGGGCTGGCGGGGGGCGCCGGGGTGGTGACCATGGCCTGGCGGAGGGCGGCTTCGGCGGCATCGAGATAGGCCGTGAGTTGGACGCGGGAGATGTCGAGTGCGGCGGCAGTTTTGGTGAAGTGGTACGATTCGCGGTCCTCGGGCAACATCTGGCGGATGGCGAGTTCGGGGAGGGCGAGGACGTCGCGGAGATTCTGTTCGTACTCTTCGCGGTTGAGGCGGCGCATGGGGCCGCGGCCGTTGGCGCGGATGTCGGCGAGGTCGGCGGCTTCGAGCGGGGGGCGGAGGGCGGCGAGAAACGGGCGCCGTTCAGCGGGGGGCAGACCGCCTGGGCGGGGGGGCATTTCGCCCTTGTCGACGCGGTCGTAGATGCGGACCCAGCGCTCGCGCACGGTGGGGGATGGGAGGGTGAAGGGGAGGGCGCGGAGATCGAGGCCGCCCTGGGCCGTCTGCCCCGCGTGGCACCCGAGGCAGGAGGAATCGAGGCGCGCGCGAACCGGCGGGGGAAGCTCCGCCGCGGACAGCGTCAGCGCGCAGAGGATCAGCAGAGTTGACCGCATCGCATCCCCATCATACTGATTTCCCTCGCTGCCCGCTTGGCTGGTTTCGATAGCTTCCTGCGTGGGCGCGGCGCGATATGATTGTCGGCAGCATGCGCACCCTTCTGTTTCCGATCGCCATCTGCGGGCTGCTTTCCTGCAACTCCACGCCGCCGCCGGCCCCGGCGCCGGGGCTTGAGGCAACGCCGGCCACCATCACCTCCTTCACAGAAGGTCCGACGGCCGATTCCGCCAATAACGTGTATTTTACCGAGACGATCAATCAACGGATCTTCAAGCTGTCGGCCGGGGGCCAACTGTCCGTGTTTCGGGAGAACAGTAACACGGCCAACGGGCTGCTGCTGCATCCGGAGGGATTTCTGGTGGCTTGCGAGGGCGCGTCGCTGAAGGGGCCGCAGTTTGGCGGGTCGCCCCACGCGGCGCGGGAGATGAAGCCGCGGGTGACGCGGACGAACCTGGCGACGGGCGAGGTGGAGGTGCTGGCGGATAACTTCGAAGGCCAGCCGTTCAACGGACCGAACGATTTGACCCATGACGCGCAGAACCGGATCTACTTTACCGACCTGCCGGGCGGCGCGGTCTACCGGCTCGACCCGGATAAGAAGCTGACCCGCCTGTTGACGCGGCCGGAGATTCAGCGGCCGAACGGGATTGCCATTTCGCCGGATGATAAGACGCTCTATCTGGTGGAGGCTAATAATCAGGAGGGCGGGGCGCGGATGATCCGCGCTTACGATCTATCGCCGGCCGGCGAAGTAAGTAACATGCGCGTGTTCCATAACTTCTATCCGGGGCGCAGCGCCGACGGGCTGTGCATGGACACGCAGGCGAACCTGTACGCCGTGGCCGGACTGCACCAGAAGCGGGGCACGAGCGAGACGCTCGACACCAAGCCCGGGGTGCATGTGTTCAATCCGGCCGGCCAACTGCTGCGGTTCATTGCCGTGCCGGAGGATACGGTAACGAACTGCACGTTCGCGGGGCCGGACAATAAGACTCTGTACGTGACGGCGGGCAAGGGGCTGTACCGGTTCGCCAACGACATAGCCGGGACGCGCCGGTAGGCGGGGGCTAGCTGCGGGCGCGGCGGGACGCGGGCGGCTTTCATATCGCGATCGAAGGTGGCGGCGAGCGCGGGGTTGGCGGAGGCGAGGTCGTGCTGCTCGGCCGGGTCGGCGGTGAGATCGTAGAGCTCGACGGGTGCGTTTGGCTTGGGGCGGACGGCCTTCCAGTGACCGCGCCGCATGGCTTGCATGGGAACCTCGTCAACGAAGGCACCGGTCTTGGCCAGGTAGCGGGGCAACTCCCAATAGAGTTCGGCGTGGGGGGGCTGCGCCTGGCCGAGCAGGGTGGGCAGCACGGAGATGCCGTCGCAGCGGGGGATCTGCTTTACGCCGGCGATCTGCGCGAGGGTGGGCAGGACGTCCTGGAAGGCCCAGGGGAAGCTGCTGACGCGGCCGGCGGGGACGCGGCCGGGCCAGCGGACGATCATGGGGACGCGGATGCCGCCTTCGTAGAGATTGCCCTTGTTGCCCTGGAACGGACCGGTGTTTGAGAAGAAATTGTCGCTGAAGCGAATACCTCCGTTGTCGCTCGTGAAGAACACGATGGTGTTTTCTTCAAGGCGAAGTTCCTTGAGGAGGGCGAGGACCCGGCCGACATAGCCGTCGAGGCGCGAGACCATGCCGGCGAAGGTGGCCCGGGGTTCAGGCTGGGGCGCCTGGCGGCCGTTTTCGCTCGACAGGGGCGGTCCTTCGGGGAATTTGCCGCGATAGGCGGCGAGAGAATCTTCGGGAACGTGGAAGCCGCCGTGGGGGACGGTGAGGGGGAGGTAGGCGAAGAAGGGACGCTGGCGGTGGCGCCGGATGAAGTCGAGGGCTTTGTCGGCGACCACATCATTGGCGTAGGTCTGGTGGGTGGTGTCGGTGTTGCCGGCGAGGGGATATTCGCGGTCGTTCTGGTAGATGAAGCGCGGAAACTGGAAGTGGGCGTGCGCCTGATGGAGGAAGCCGACGTGTTCGTCGAAGCCTTTCCGGATGGCGGTGGTAGCCGTTCCGATATCGCCGAGGCCCCACTTGCCGAAGATGCCGTTGGTGTAACCGGCCTTCTTCAGGAGTTCGGCGACGGTGACATCGGAGGGCAGCAGCGGGACGCCGCCGGGATTGGAGCGAACGGAGGTGTGGCCCATGTGCATGCCGGTCATGAGGACGCTGCGAGAGGGGGCGCAGACGGTGCAGCCGGCGTAGACGTCGGTGAAGCGGAGGCCCTGGGTGGCGAGGCGGTCGAGGTGGGGGGTGCGGATGTATTTTTGGCCGTAGCGGCCGAGGTCGCCCCAGCCGAGGTCGTCGGCCATGATCCAGACGATGTTGGGTTGGCGCGGGGCGGCGGGCGGCAGGGCGGAGAGCGCGGCGGTGCGCAGGAAGGTTCGACGGTTCCTGTTGGGTCAGGGTTAGAGCAGGATTTCTTTGACGACGCGGCCGAAGACGTCGGTTAGGCGGAAGTCGCGGCCGGTGTAGCGATAGGTGAGGCGTTCGTGGTCGAGGCCGAGTTGGTGGAGCATGGTGGCGTGGAGGTCGTGGATGTGGACCTTGCCTTCGACGGCCTCCCAGCCGAACTCGTCGGTGGCGCCGTGGGCGATGCCGGGCTTAACACCGCCGCCGGCGAGGAACATGGTGAAGCCGCGGGGGTTGTGTTCGCGGCCGCGGTCGCTGGCCGGGGCCTTGCCTTGGGACAGATCCTGATCAAAGGGGGTGCGGCCGAATTCGCCGCCCCAGAGCAGCAGCGTATCGTCGAGCAGGCCGCGGCCTTTGAGGTCGGCGAGCAGGCCGGCGATGGGCTTGTCGACGGCTTTGCAGCGAACGGGGAGGCTGTCGCGGAGTTTGCCGTGGTGGTCCCAGCCGCCGTCAGTGATCTGCACGAAGCGGACGCCGGCTTCGACGAGGCGGCGGGCCATGAGGCACTGGCGGCCGAAGTCGTCGGTCTCCTTTTCGCCGATGCCGTAGAGGGCCTTGGTGACGTCGGTTTCGCGGTCGAGGTCGAGGACGGTGGGGGCCTCCATCTGCATGCGGAAGGCGAGTTCGAAAGAAGCGACGCGGGCGTCGAGTTCGGCTTCGGCGCCGGCGCGATGGGCGTCGTGGCGGTTGACGGCGGCGAGGAAGTCGAGCTGGCGGCGCTGATCGTCGGGGGTGCGGGTGGGATCGCCGAGGTAGCCGAAGCGGGCGTCTTTGGCCTTGCCGGTGCGGCCGAGGGGCGTGCCCTGGTAGGAGGCCGGGAGGAAGCCGCTGCCGTAAAGCTGAGGGGTGCCGCCGTCGCCGCCGAGGGCGGGGCAGATGGTGATGAAGCCGGGGAGGTTGCGGTTCTCCGTGCCGAGGCCGTAGAGCACCCAGGAGCCCATGGACGGGCGGACCTGGACGCTGTGGCCGGTGTGGAGCTGGCGGATGGCCGGGGCGTGGGCTTCGCTGTCGGCGTGCATGCCGTGGAGGAAGCAGATGTCGTCGACGGCGCCGCCGAGGTGGGGGAGCATCTCGGAGATGAGCATGCCGCGCTGGCCGCGGCGGACAAACTTGCCGATGGGTCCGAAGAAGCGGGTGCCGCGGATGCCGGGCGCCTCGTAGTTTTTGGGCAAGGCGAGGGAGAAGGGCTGGCTGTGGCGCTGTTCGAGGGCGGGCTTGTAATCGAACAGGTCCATCTGGGAGGGGCCGCCCTGCATGAAGAGGAAGATCACGCGTTTGGCGCGGGCCGCGTGATGCGGGCCGGCCAGCAGGGATTGCAGGGCAGCGAGGCCGAAGCCGCAGGCCGAGCGCCGTAGGAAATCGTGGCGGGTCATCATCGACGGTTACCTCCGATAGAGAAATTCATTGGCGATTAGGAGTGTGTGGCAGAGGCGCTCCCAGGCTTCGGGACGGGCGGGGAGCGAGGCGGTGAAGCTGAGCAGGCGGTCGACTTCGCCGGGGTCGGGCGGGCGGGCGTAGACGCGGCGGAGGAGCTCGCGGACGCGGTCAGAGTCGGAGCGGTCGCCGGCGAGGGTGAGTTTGGCGAGGGCGGCGGCCTGTTCCTTGACGAAAGGGGCGTTGAGGAGATAGAGCGCCTGGGTGGGGACGGTGGTGGAGGAGCGGGCGCCGGTGATCTGGTTGGTGTCGGGGAAGTCGAACAGGTTGAGGATGTCCATCTCTTCGACCTGTCCTTTGCGGACGGTCGGCTGATAGATGGAGCGGCGGCGGCTGGTGGCGGGGTCGAGCTTGGCGTTGTCGGAGAGGAACTCGGGGCTGCCGAGGTTCATGTTGCCGGGGACCCAGAAGGGGAGCGCGGGGCCGCCGGCGGCGGGGTCGAGCTGGCCGCTGACGGCGAGCATGGCGTCGCGGATGGTTTCGCCTTCGAGGCGGCGGGGGCTCATGCGCCAGAGGAGGCGGTTTTCGGGGTCGGTTTCCAGGCCGGCCGGTTGCGGGGCCGAGGCCTGGGCATAGGTGCGGCTCAGGACTATCTTGCGGATAAGTTTCTTGATCGACCAGCCGTCGGCGACAAATGAAGCGGCTAAGTGATCGAGTAATTCGGGGTGGCTGGGCTGGGCGCCGCGGAGGCCGAAGTTATCGATGGAAGCAACCAGGCCGGCGCCGAACAGATGGTGCCAGAGGCGGTTGACGGCGACGCGGGCGGTAAGTGGATTGTCTTGGCGGGTGATCCAGGCGGCGAGTTGGAGGCGGCCGCTCGTGAAATCGGCAATGTCGAGTTTGTGGGCGCCGGCGAGGGCGATAGCCGAGCGGGGGGCGGGTTTGCCGAGTTGGTGCGCGTTGCCGCGGATGTTCACCTGACAGTCGGCGGGGGTTTCGGCGTCCTGCACGGCGTGGGCGGTGGGGGGGACGACGGGGAGATACTGATAGAGCTTGACGGTTTGGGTGGCTTCCTGGATCTCTTTATCAAGGCGTTTGGCTTCGGGGGTGTCCTTTTCAAGAGGCTTGCGTTCGGCGCGCAGGCGTGCGAGCTTTTCGCGGGCGGCGTTGAGATTGGCCCAGTAATCGCGGGTTTCGGCGGCGCGGGCGGTGAGCTCTTCGGGCAGTTCGGGGAGGGTGACGGCATTGACGTTGCTGAAGACGCCGAGGTCGAGGCGGCCGGAGAGGGTGCGGGTGCTGGCGAAGATGCCGGCCATGCCGTAGTAGTCGTCGAGGGTGATGGGATCGAACTTATGATCATGGCAGCGGGCGCAGCCGAGGGTGAGGCCGAGCATGGTGCGGCCGACCAGGTCGAGTTGGAGGTCGACGACGTCCATGCGGAGCTGCTCTTTGTCGGCGTTGACGAGGGGCCAGGGGCCGAGGACGAGCAGGCCGGTAGCGATTAGGTTGTTGCGGCGTTCGAGGGGGGAGGTCCATTCGAGCTGGTCGCCGGCGAGTTGTTCGGTGAGGAAGCGGTTGTAGGGGACGTCGCGCTCGAGGGCGTCGATGACATAGTCGCGGTAGCGCCAGGCGTGGCGGGCGGGGACGCGGCGGCCGATTTCGATGTTATCGGCGTAGTAAGTCTGATCGAGCCAGTGGCGGGCCCAGCGTTCGCCGAAGGCCTTGGAGGCGAGGAGGCGGTCGACGACCTGGTCGGGCGAAGGGTGGCGGGCGAAGTCGTCCTGTTCGGCGAGGGTGGGGGGTAGGCCGGTGAGATCGAGGGTGACGCGGCGGAGCCAGGCGGCGGGGGCGGCATCGGGGCTGGGGGCGAGTTGTTTGGCTTCGAGGGCGGCGAGGAGGAAGCGATCGATGTCGTTGCGGGGCCAATCGGGGCGGCGGACGGGGGGGACGGTGGGGTTGGTGACGGGCTGCCAGGCCCAGTGGGATTTGGCGGGGCTGGCGGAGTTGGCCTGGCTGACCGGTTGGGGGGCGGGTGCGTCGTCTGGCCACGGCGCGCCGGCGGCGATCCATTGGCGGAAGTCGGCGAGAATCGCGTCCGGGAGTTTGCCGGTGGGGGGCATTTTGGAGGGGCCGGTGTAGAGGAGGGCCTGATACAGGCGGCTCGAGGCGGGGTCGCCGGGGAGGAGTACGGGGCCGGCGTCGGAGCCTTTGGCGAGATTGGCTTTCGAGTCCAGCTTCAAGCCGGCGAAGGCGAGTTTGGCGGTGTTGGAGTGGCAGCTCCAGCAACGCTCGGCGAGGACGGGACGGATCTTCTTTTCAAAGAAGGCAAGGTCGGCGGCGGGCGACGCGCCGGCGAGGAGCAGGAGGAGGGCGAATCTTGCCATATCAGCATAGTATCTTGACTGGCGGCGGATGCAAGGGGCCGGTGGCGCGAGCGGGAGTTAGAGGAGGGCGCGGAGGAGGGCGGCGGCGAGGGGGTCGGGCCGTTTGGCCTGACGGGCTTGAGCGAGGGCGGTAGCGTCGGCGATGGCGGAGGCGGCGAGCCCCTGCCGGTGGGCGGCGGCGAGGAGGTGTTGGTAAGCATCGAGGACGTCGGAGGCGGTTACGTCATAACCGCGGCCGTCCAGGAGTTTTTGGAGGGCGAGGCGGGCAACTTGCAAGGCAAAAGGTGCGTCCTTTTCGACGTGGTCGCGGGCGGCGCGGATGAGCGTGCGCGGATCGGTGTGGCCGTCGGCGGCAAAGCGAAGGGCGAGGTCGTAGAAGCCGGCGTCTTTGGCGGCGGCGAAGAACCGGCCGGGGTTGCCGTAGGATTTGGCGAGATCGAGGAGGATGGTGGCGGGATCGCGGTGGGGGTACTTTTTAGCGATGGCTCGAAAGGTGGCGAGACCGGTGGCGGCTTCGTTGGCGGTGAGGGCGTAGCGGCGGTAGGCCTGGTCGTAGCGACCGCAATCGAGCAGGATGCGTTCGCAGGCGGCGTCGATTGAGCGGTCCGGTTGATTCAAGCCCCGCGTCGCTTCGGCGTAGGCGAGGGCGTCGTCCCAGCGGCTCTCCCGGACGAGGGCTTCGACGCCGAACTTGCGATAGTGCCAGAACGGGAAGCGGACCATGGCGAGGAGGTTCCAGAGGTCCTGATGGCGCCCGGCGGCGAGGAGACTGGACAGGCAGAGGCTGGAACCCGTGACCATGTTGCCGGGGCGCGGATCGGACCAGGCTTGGCGCATGAGGGGAACAAAGCGGTCGGCCCATTGCGAGGCGGCCTCCGGGGAGGCGCACAGTTCGCCCCAGCGGTCCTGGACGAGGGCGAGGTAGTCGACGCCGTCGTCCAGGATGGCTTGCCAGAGCCGGTCGAGCCAGCGGTCGCGGGTCGGGCGATCGGCCGGGGCGGCGATGACGAGGGGAAGCAACTCCTGTTGGGTCCAGTGGACGGCGATACGCAAGGCGCCGGAGGAGGTATCAATCTGCTGGAGGGAGGGCCAAAGGCGTTCGAGCAGGGTAACGACGCCATCGGCGGCGAGGACGGGGGTGGTGCGGGAGGCTTTCCGGATCTCCGCGACGGCCTCTTGCAAGCGTTTGGCGGCCAGCGCCGAACTTTTCCAGCTGAAGGCTTTGGAGCGAAAGCGGTACGTGAAGGCCCAGGAGTGGGAGGAGTTAGCCCCCAGAAACGATTCGAGCGACCTGTTCGGGTCGCCCGGTTGCTTTGTTCGGGTCATGTTGATGGTGCGGAAGAGAGGACTTGAACGTAAGCGTCCGGCTGCGCTTTCAATTACCCACAAATCTGTTGGATCAGGGGGAGATAAGCCATAGAATGAATAGCCAGTATGCCGAAACAAAAAACGCAAGAATTGTCTCGGCGGCCCGGCGGCGGCGATTCCCTGCCACTGCCAACCGGAACGACCGCGGCTCTGGAACAGGAGATCGCTGCTTGCCGGTTTGAGGACCTTCGCCTTGGCCGGCGCTTTCGCAGGCTCGTCGAACAGTTGGCGCATAGCGTTGGGCAATCCATTCCGCTGGCCTGCCAGGATTGGTCCAGCACGAAGGCGGCTTATCGTTTCCTCTCGAACCCCAAAGTGGACGAAGAGCGAATTTTGGCAGGCCATTTCCAGGCACCAAGGAGCGTGCCGCAGCATCTGACGGTCTGATCCTGATCCTGCACGACACCACAGAATTTACGTTCTACGGGGAATCGGCGCAAGAACTCGGGATGCTGCATAAGGGCTTCAAAGGCGAAGGGAAACAACCGTATGTAGTGCGTGGGATTTTGATGCACTCCAGCCTTGCCGTCACCATCGACGGCTTGCCGCTAGGCCTTTGTGCGATCAAGTTTTGGACGAGGGATCGCTTCAAGGGAACCAATGCGCTGAAGCGAACGGTCAACCCCACGCGGGTCCCCATCGAAGAGAAAGAGAGCGTTCGCTGGTTGGACAACCTGAAGCTGTCCACGCAGTTGCTGGGGAAAGCCGGCCGATGCGTACATATTGGGGACCGGGAGAGCGACATCTACGAGCTCTTCTGCACGGCCCAAACCGAGAACACAAGATTTCTCATCCGCACCTGCGTGGACCGTCTCGCCGTCGATGGCAAGCAAACGATTTCGGCGGCGATGAAGGACGCTAAGGTAAAGGCCGTTCATCAGCTCCAGGTTCGTGATGGCAAGGGACGCGTGTCGTGGGCTTCCCTTGAAGTCAAATACCAGCGGTTGCAAGTCTTCCCTCCCATTGGAAAGCAGAAAAAGTATCCGTCTCTGACTCTCACGGTGATCCACGCGCACGAACGAAACGCCCCACCCGGGCGACCCGCCATCGCCTGGAAGCTGATCACCAATATGCCGGTCCGCTCCCGTGCTGAGGCTCTGGAAAAGCTCTCCTGGTATGCGATGCGGTGGAAGATCGAGACCTTCCACAAAATCCTGAAATCCGGCTGCCGGGCCGAGGAGACCAAGCTACGAGCTTCGGAACGGATCGTGAACCTGATCGCGGTGTTCTGCATTCTCAGTTGGCGCATCTTCTGGATGACGATGATGAACCGCGTTGCGCCAACCGGTCCACCTACCATCGCCCTAACGGAGCTTGAAACCCGCGTGCTTGATCGTTTGGTACCGGACCGCACAGGCCACCAGAGCCAACCGGCATCTCTTGGTTCCTATCTCACCAAAATTGCCCGGCTGGGAGGCTACTTGGCCAGGGCCAAAGATCCCCCACCGGGAAACACGGTCATGTGGCGCGGTATGTCTCGACTCAATGACATCGAACTTGGCGTCCTCATCGGTGCTGGACTTGTGGGTAATTGAAAGC
>JAPKZB010000078.1 GCA_026393985.1 Acidobacteriota bacterium | reverse complement strand
CGCACAACGGACTCGCTTCGGCCCGGCAGGAGGGGCGAGTTCCTCGCCCGTTGGCGCCGGGCCCGCGCGGCCTGTGCGCTTCTAAGGAACGCGCACAACGGACTCGCTTCGGCCCGGCAGGAGGGGCGAGTTCCTCGCCCGTTGGCGCCGGGCCCGCGCGGCCTGTGCGCTTCTAACCCGCCGACTTCTCATAACTCCGTCACTCCCACTGGCCCGAAAGGCATCCGCGTCCCGGATGCCTTTCCCTTTTGTAAGCCGCAGTTGCGCTCACGGCTCTGCCGGGCCGAAGCGCCGCGTCGGCATCCGGCGAATTACCTCCTCGCTCGCCAGACCTGCCGCATAGATGCGGTGCAGATCGGAAAAGACCGCGTCCCAGCCGCGAGATAGTGCGTGGGCGCGCGCGGCCACGCTCACTCTTCGGCCGGCGGACGAATCCATCATCAGCCGGCTCACCGAAGCACAGAAGTCGCGGGAATGAAAACCGGTCTCGCCGTCAACGATTCCCGCGTTGTGACCCGCTTCCGGCCTCACCACCACCGGCACCCCGGAAGACATCGCCTCAAGCAGAACCAAGCCAAACGTGTCCGTCAGAGAAGGAAAGACAAACACATCCATATCCGCGAAAGCCCTCGCCAGGTCCACACCATGCAACACCCCTCGAAACTCCGCCGTTTGCATATTCGCGCCGAGCCACTCGCGCTCACTGCCGTCGCCGACCAGTACGGTGCGGAAGTCGCGCAGGCCGGCGGCCAAGAGTTGCTGTTCCAGCTCAGCCAGCGCCCGCACATTCTTTTCCGGGGTGAGACGGCCCACGTAGCCGATGCAAAAACGGGAATCCGCACGGGTGCGCCGGTCGGGCGAGAACAGCGTGGTATCCACACCATGGCCCATCAGAAAGGAGGGCCGACCCGTCCTCTGGCGCAGTAACTCCACCATCTCCTGGTTCGGCGCCATCACAAAGTGGGCCAGACGGTACCATTTCGCCAAGGCCCACAGCGACGCCGTATTCACCCTGCGGCAGACGGCCTGCAGCAGCGGCTGGGGAACAATCGAGCACGCGGATGCCAGCCGGCCAGAGGCGTATTCATGCAGATTCGTGTGCCAGGAGGCCACCACCGGTACACCGGCTAAGTGTGCCGCCCAGAAGCCCAGCGTGCTCACGTCGCTCGGGCCCGTGATGTGGACCAGATCAGGACGGAACTGGAGGAGCCGGTCGGTGACCAGTTGGCGGTGGCGGGCCAGGAAGGGGTCGCACTCGATGTTGGCGTCCACGGCGAGGGACAGTGGTCCGCGCCGGAGTTGCAGTTGCTCCAGCGAACCGGACTGCGTGAATCGTGTCTCGGTTCCGCCATAAACGCACAGAAACGGCCAGCCCTGGCGTTCGGCATAGGCCGCATACTCGCGGGCCAGCGTGCCCACGCCGTTGATTTCGTGAAACGAGTCAGCGAACAACGCAATGCGGAGGCGCGGCCCGTGGCTGGATACCCCAATGTGCTCAGACAATCACGCTATCATAGCGATTCTAAGAACGGCTGCGTTTGCCGCCTCATCTCGCCATGCTGCCATTCGCCCGCACCCTTTCCCCGGCTCTCCCGCGCCTGACTCGGCGCCAGGCCCTGGCGGCGGCTTGCCTCGCCCGGATGTCGGCGGCCGCGCCCAAAGTCGCCGTGATCGCGCATCGCGGCGAACATCTCGCCAACCCCGAAAACACGATCCCGGCGATCGAAGCGGCCATCCGGCTGGGAGCCGATTTCGTCGAAATCGACGTCCGCACCACGCGCGATGGCGGCCTCGTGCTCCTGCACAACGATTCGGTCGATGCCACTACCGATGGGCAAGGCGCGGTGGCCAGTCTGACCCTGCCGGAGGTCCGCAAGCTCCGCAGCCGGGGCCAGCCGGTCCCGACCCTGGACGAAGCGCTGGAGACCATGCGCGGCCGCTGCGGCGTGTATCTGGACGCCAAGCGCATCACCGCCGAGCGGATCATCGCCGCACTGGAGCGCCACAAAATGACCGACCGCGCTGTCGTCTACGCCCAGTTCAACCTATTGCTCGAATTGACGAGCCGCGGCTTCCCTCGTCTGGCGATGCCGGAGGCAAACTCGGTGCAGCTTCTCAGCAAATGCCTCCAGGAGTTGCAGCCGGCCGTGATTGCCTTTGACCGGCGGGACTTCGAGGACGACATCATTCAACTCGCCCTCGCCGCCGGCAAGGACGTCTTTGTCGACCGGCTAGGCCGCGACGACCACCCGGCCGCCTGGGCCGATGCCGTCCAGCGCGGAGCCACCGGAATCCAAACCGACCACCCTGCCGAACTCCTCGCCAGCCTCCAAGCCCTGGGCCGCCGATAGGTTCCCCGTCACCCCTCCCCGAAAGTCGTACCATCGACCTATTAGCCTCATGAACCGCCGCCAATTCCTCGCCGCCGCCTCCTCCACTGCCCTCGCCCAGCCCCCCGCCCCCCGCCGCCGCAACCTCGTCTTCATCCTCTCCGACGACCACCGCTACGACGCCCTCGGCTGCGCCGGTCACCCCTGGCTCCAAACGCCCCACCTCGACCGCCTCGCCGCCGGCGGCGCCCACTTCCAAAACGCCTTCGTCACCAGCTCCCTCTGCTCCCCCAGCCGCGCCTCCATCCTCACTGGTCTCTACATGCACGCCCACAACGTGCAGGACAACTTCTCCCCCCTCAACCCCGCCCTTCCCACCTTCCCTCGCCTCCTCCAACAAGCCGGCTACCGCACCGGTTTCTTCGGCAAATGGCACATGGGCGGCGACAGCGACGAACCCCGCCCCGGCTTCGACGACTGGTACAGCTTCTTCGGCCAGGGCCAGTACGAGAACCCGCCCGTCAATCACAACGGCGTCAAGAAAACCGAATCCGGCAATATCACCGACATCCTCACCGCCCGCGCCGGCGAGTTCATCGACCGCCACGCCAACCGTCCCTTCTGCCTCTACCTCTCCCACAAAGGCGTCCACTTCCCCTTCCAGCCCTCCGCCCGCCACAAAAAGCTCTACGCCGACGCCCCCATCCCCCGGCCCGCCACCATCTGGCGCAACGACGATCTCGACGCCCAACTCCCCGACTGGGTCAAGCGCCGCCGCTACACCCGCCACGGCGTCGAAGGCCTCTTCGGCCAGGTCATCTCGTTCGAGGACGCCTACCGCGACTACATGCGCTGCCTCCTCTCGATCGACGACTCGGTCGGCGAGATCACCCGCAAACTGGAATCGAAAGGCCTCCTCGACGACACCCTCATCGTCTACATGGGCGACAACGGCTATCTGTGGGGCGAACACGGCCTCGTCGACAAGCGCGCCATGTACGAACCCTCCATGCGCGTCCCCCTCATCGCGCACTGCCCCTCGCTCTTCCCCAAGGGCCAAAAGCCCAAACAGCTCGTTCTCAACCTCGACATCGCCCCCACGCTCCTCGAAGCCGCCGGCGTTACGCAGCTCCCCACCATGCACGGCCGCTCCTGGCTCCCGCTCCTCCAAGGCCGCACCGCCAACTGGCGCCAGGACTTCATCTACGAGTACGCCTGGGAGCGCGACTATCCCTACACCCCCACCATCACCGGCCTCCGCACCGAAAAGTACAGCTTCATGCTCGCCGAAGGTCTCTGGGACATCGACGAACTCTACGACCTGGAAAACGACCCCGAGCAGCGCAAGAACCTCCTCGCCGCCGCCCGCATCGGCTACAAGCGGGGCCGCATGATCGAACAGATCACCGACCCGCGCTTGAGGGAAACGGTCGCGGCCTTGCAAAAGCGCCTCGCCGATCTCCTCCGCCAGACCGGCGGCGACCCCCGCCGCGCCGGAGAAGCCATCCCCGGCTACGCGAACGCTCTCTAACCCCGCCCCAGCCCTTCCGGAATAGCGGGAGCCGAGCCCGAGGTCCTCGCCCGACTTCGCTCGGAAATCCCGGCCACGCATTCCCACGTCTGTCCGGAACGCCTACTCCGAAAACTGCGTCATCATATGCAGCTTGCGGCGATCTGGCTCTGCGTCAGCCCGTGAGCCTTCCGCGGTTGATGCACCGGCATCTCTTCGGGCCGCCTGCGATGCTCCGCTTCACTTTCCACTCGCGCGGCAGCGGACATCGTTGCCCGGAGCGCCTCAAACGGTTTAGTCAGGTTCGGCCCTCTCTCTGTCAATGGCACGCCGATGCTCTTCCAACAGCCGGTCGGCCACGGGAACGTTCGTGCCGTACCAGCGGTCATCATGGGACTTATCGCCAGCCACCAGCAGAATCGCTGTCCGCCTGGGATCAAATGCCGACAGCATACGCGGCAATCCTGACCTGGCGGCAAAACGCAGGAACAGACGTCGCCGCCGCGCCAGAGGCGAAGACCCAAGCGATCTCCGGCTAACGGAAATCCTAGTTGCGGCTCTTGGCCGCCAGGTAGACCGTCCGATACGAGTTGGCAAACAGCGCCCCCAGGCCGCCGCCTGCCGCCATCGGGATCGCGTAAGTCGCGGCCCGCATCGCGGCCCCTTCGCCGGTTTCATTGCGCGACCGCGCGCCCAGCGTGGCATCGGCCAGCACCCCAAGGCCAAGGCCAATCGCCGCGCCAATCAATCCATTTCTCGCCCGATTGGCTTCGCCCTTCACTTCCACGCGAATCACCTCGCTCCGCGCGATGCTACGCTCGCCGCTCTTGTCCACCAACTGCAGGGAATTCCCTGAAACACCCGAGAAACTTCCCGTGAGGACCTTGTCCCCGGCCAAGCTGACCTTGATCGTTACTCCTTTCGCCAGGCCTTCCACCTCCCGCCAGGAGCCTCGTTCTAACTTCGCGAACAGGCTGGGGGGAAGAGCCGCCAGCAGGAGGAGCAGAGCTACCCAACGTGGACTGCGATGCACCGGCATACAGTACCTCCTTTGTTGTCCCGAGTATGACTCCGTTCCGTGCGCACGTCCAGCAAAATCTGCCTTCCGCTCACCCGGATTGGATAACCCCGCGCCGACGCGGGAGGGCTCTCTCCCCGTCGGCCCCAACAGCACGTCGCGATCTCGCAGATACTGCCCTCGGAATGCTGTCGCTCTCCCGCCGTCCCTGTGGCGTAATCCTCCCCAATCCCCACTACCGTAGCGGCAAGCGCTTGAAGCATCATCCCCCTGGTCCCCGCCGAGACGGCCTCGCCCCACCCCCCGAGGCTGTCACCCCCGAGGCTGTCAATAACGATGCCTCTCGTCCCTGACGCCCCTGTGTTAAAGTCAAGCGTTGCGCCGTGCCCCGCGCCGTCGCTCCCTGCCGAGCCCATTCCCAACTCCACAGGAAGCCCCATGCGCCTTTCCCGACGCACCCTCTTTGCCGCCGCCGCGCTCCCCCTCCGCGCCGCCAATCTCGCCCCCGGCTCCATCCGGTTTAAGTGGATTCATGGCTCCATTTGCGCCGCCACCAACCGCGACCCGCGCATCCAGACCGTCTCCTACAACGCCGACACCCTGATCCTCCGGCAGAACATTGCCGTCCATTGGGAAGCGCCCTTCACTTACCTCCTCACCGGTGACGACTCCGCCCTCCTCATCGACACCGGCGCCACCCCGGAGCCCGAATACTACCCCCTCCGCAAGACCATCGACGGTCTTCTCCGCCGCCAAGCCTCCCTCCGCAAGAAGGTCGAGCTTCCCCTCTCCATAGCCCTCACCTCCGCCGAGGACATCGCTCAGAACCAGGGTCTCGCCCAGTTCCGCAACCGCCCCAACACCCGCATCCACACCACCCCCACCCCCATCGACCTCGGCGGCCGCCAGATCACCGTCCTCAAAACCCCCGGCACCCATAAAGACGGACTCTCGTTCTACGACCACCGCACCGGCCTCCTCTTCACCGGCGATCTCCTCATGCCTGGCCGCCTCCTCATCGCCAACGACGCCGATTACATCGCCTCCCTCGAACGCCTCGAGGCCTTCACCCGCCAACACCCGGTCCGCTGGCTCCTCGGCGCCCACATCGAAATGAGCACCACGCCAGGCGTCCAGTACTCCACCCGCACCACGTTCAAGCCCAACGAGCACGTCCTCCAACTCGAGCCCGAAGCCATCGGCGAAGCTCTTCTCCACGCCCGCCGCATAGCGGGCAAGGCCCAGGCGGCCATTCGCGCCGAGTTCATCCTCCTCAATCGCGTCGGCCCCGACGAGCGCGGCGACTGGCCCAGCGACCTCCCCCCTGTCCCCACGCCCGCCTTCCTCCTCCGGTAAACCATCATGAGCATCGACTTCACCGCCAACACCCCCGCCAAGGGAACCTTCCCCGTCAAGTGGATCCATGGCTCCAAGTCCCTCCTGGACAACACCGACCCGCCCGTCCAGGTCCACTGGTACAACCCCCACACGGTCATCATGCGCGAAAACAAGGCATACAACTACGAGGGCGCCTTCATGTACCTCTACTTCGGCAATCACCGCGCCATCCTCCTCGACCAAGGCTCCACCGCGTCACCCATCGAATGGCCGCTCCGCAATGTCGTCGACGCCGTCATCAACACCTGGTGCCGCCGCAACGGAAAAGGCCCCGACTATGAACTCGTCCTCGCCTTCAGCCACCTCCACGGCGACCACTATGCTGCCCAGAATCAGTTTCTCGACCGCGCGAATACGCGCATCATGGGCCTCACTCAAGAAGAGATGACAGCCTTCTGGGGCATGACCAACTATCCCGTCGAGCGCGTCTCCTTCGACCTCGGAGGCCGCGAGCTCTGGGTCTGGGGCAACCCCGGTCACATCGATAGCGAGTTCGCCTATTACGACCGCTACACCCAAATCCTTTTCACCGGTGACATGTTCTACCGAGGCCGCTGCTATATCGGGAATTTCCAACTCTGGATGGCCTCCATGAAGCGCCTCATCGAGTTCGCCGATACTCACCCCATCGCCCACATCGTGGGCTGCCACATCGAGATCAGCAAGGCCGGGCAGGACTACCCCCGCGCCACCACTTACCAGCCCGACGAACCACCGCTGCAGATGGATGTCGCCATGCTCCGTCGCACCTACGCATTCGCCCAAACGATCACCAAGCCCGGCATCTACTTCACCGGTGACGTCTACCTCTGCAATCAGACCCGAGGCCGCATGACCATCGACAAGAATCCCTACGCCTACTGACGCGAGACCATCCAACAAAGATCCCGCCCGCCCCCCTCTCGGATGGTTTTCTCATGAATACGAGGAAGAAGACGCAGAACACCGCCTTCTGCAAAGGGCTCGGGCTCCCGTGACGCCGGCCGCCACCTCCCTGCGGATTGCGCGCTTGGTCCGGCAGATCACATCCGAGCACAAGACCTCCCGTTCCGGAGTCTCCTGCGAAATGCGTCCGCCGCATCCCCGGACCCTGTTCCCCGGCCATCCAAAAAACTTTCTCCCTTCCCATCAACACCTTACACTCACCCCGCCGCGCCTGACCACCCCGCCATCCCGCATCATAAGCATGAGGAGGGTGCCTCTCCCGTACGCATCTCAGGCCGCAGATGCCCATACCGACGAACGAAGCCAATTCAGAAACTGCAGTTGCACGGCGATGTCTCAATAGAATCAATCAGATACAGAGAATTCCGGCCCCGAAATGCAGCTTTCCACTCAATTCTTGTACGAACGAAGCCACTTGCCCGAAAACCTACTGCGCCCCCGTCTCAAACGTAATCGTCGAATCCGCCGCAAACTTCCGGAAGTCGCTGTACCGCACCGCCAGCCGCACCCGCTTCATCATCCCCAACACCCGCGCGTTCGCCACCACGTCCACCTGCGACGGAAAACAAACCTCATCGTTCACCCGCGTCTGCTCCACCCGCACCGTCGCCCCCGGCTGCAGCCGGAATAGGAACAACCCAAACGAGATCGTATCCGTCGTCCCCAACTCCAGCCGCATCCAGTCCGACGTCGCCTTGTCAATACAAGCCTCCCCCGCGAACTTGCGCAACTGGTCCGCCCGCCTCCACTTGGCCTGGAACTCCGCCCGCGCCGTCCCCCGAATCCACCAGCACGGCCGCCCCGCCACTACCTTCTCCCCCAGTAGCGTCAAGTCAAACGCCTCCAACAACTGCCGCCGCGCCTCCGTCTCCTCCCGCATCGCCACCGCCGTCTCTCCCCGCCGCTTCGCCCGTTCGGCCGCCGACTCCCGCTTCATCTTCGCAATGTCTTTGTCGATCCGCTCCTTCTCCTTCCGCGCCTCCCGCTCACTCACCGGCTGCCCGTCCCGCGCCACCAGCCGCTCCAACTGCGTCCCGTCAAAAAACAGCACCTCCTTCGTCTCCCGCTGCACCGACTTCGTCCCCCCGTCCTTGTCCAGGAACTCCACCGTCGACTCCTCCCGGAACGTGTACTGATCCCTCACCCCGTAGTTCCGGCCGTCCTTCTCCACCGCCCGGCGAAAGATCTCCTTCACGTCCTGCCCCGCCGCCACCCAACTCAATCCCACTGCCACAATCAGTAGTCGCATACCCCTCTAACGCACCAGATCCCGCGTCCGTTCCACAACCGTACAATAACAGGTAAGGTTGCCCATGCCCCTCCCTGAAACCGCTCAACGCTTCCTCCACCAGCAGATCGAACAGGTCCGCGCCCTCCGCCCCCGCCGCCGCATCGTCTTCCCCGAAGGCGCCGATCCCCGCGTCCTCGCCGCCGCCGACCGCCTCCGCCGCGAAGAGCTCCTCGAACCCATCCTCGTCAACGGCCCCCAGGACGACCGCTACTGGCGCCTCTACTACGAACGCCGCCGCGCCAAAGGCGTCACCGAACTCGAAGCCCGCGCCCTCTCCCGCACTCCCCTCTTCTACGCCTCCCTCATGGTCGCCGCCGGCGATGCCGACGGTTTCGTCGGCGGCGCCGCCAACACCACCGCCGACACCGTCCGCGCCGCCTTCCACTGCGTCGGCCCCGCCCCCGGCGTCCGCACCATCTCAAGCGTCATGTTCCTCTGCGCCGCCGAACGCGTCTACGCCTTCGCCGACTGCGCCATCAACATCGACCCCGACGCCGTCCAACTCGCCGAAATCGCCATCGCCACCGCCGCCAGCGTCCGTGCCGTCATGAAGGAAGAGCCCGCCCTCGCCCTCCTCTCCTTCTCCACCAAAGGCAGCGCCTCTCACCCCGCCGTCGCCAAGGTCCAGGAAGCCCTCCGCATCGTCGCCGAACGCGCCCCCCAACTCCGCATCGACGGCGAACTCCAGGCCGACGCCGCCCTCGTCGCCTCCGTCGCCGCCAGCAAAGCCCCCGGCTCCCCCGTCGCCGGACACGCCAACGCCCTTATCTTCCCTGACCTCAACAGCGGCAATATCGGCTACAAACTCGTCGAACGCCTCGGCGGCGCCGCCGCCTACGGCCCCTTCCTCCAAGGCCTCGCCAAACCCCTCAACGACCTCTCCCGCGGCTGCTCCGCCGACGACATCTACGCCGCCGCCCTCGTCACCGCCCTCCAAACTCACCCGCAAAATCCATGATCCCCCTCGTCTACCATCCCGCCTACGACCTCAACCTCGGCACCCACGTCTTCCCCGCCCAAAAATACCGCCTCATCCGCGAGCGCCTCGCCGATTTCCCCGTCCATACCCCGGAACCCGCCACCGACGCCCAGGTCCAACTCGTCCACTCCCCCGCCTGGACCACGGCCCTCCGCGACGGCACCCTCACCCCGCACCAGCTCCAAACCCTCGAAATCCCCTGGAGCCCCGCCATGGCCCACGGCTTCCGCCTCGCCGCCGGCGGCACCCTCCTCGCCGCCCGTCTCGCCCTCACCCACGGCGCCGCCTACAACATCGGCGGCGGCTTCCATCACGCCTTCCCCAACCACGGCGAAGGCTTCTGCGCCCTCCACGACGTCGCCATCGCCATCCGCACTCTCCAAGCCGAAGGACTCATCCCCCGCGCCATGGTCATCGATACCGACGTCCACCACGGCAACGGCACCGCCGCCATCTTCGCCACCGACCCCTCCGTCTTCACCCTCTCCATCCACCAGCAAAACAACTACCCCGCCGTCAAACCACCCTCCGACCTCGACCTCCCCCTCGCCGATGGCGTCGGCGACGAAGAGTACCTCGCCATCCTCGCACCCGCCGTCGAACGCGCCCTCGCCACCTTCCCCGTTGACATCGTCTTCTACGTCGCCGGCGCCGACCCCTACTACGACGATCAACTCGGCGGCCTCGACCTCTCCCTCGCCGGCCTCCTCGCCCGCGATGAAGCCGTCTTCGCCGCCGCCATGCGCCGCCGCCTACCCGTCGTCGTTACCCTCGCCGGCGGCTACGCCCGCCGCGTCGAAGACACCGTCACCATCCACACCAACACCGCCCGCAGCGCCTACAAGACACTGTCTTCGTACGCGTAATCCGGCACCGGCAGCGTCCCTTCCACCGCCTTCCAGGCCTTAAACGTCTCCTTCAATCCCGCCGCAAACTCCGTCGGACGGAACAGCAACATCCGCTGCGCCTTCGTCACCAGCATCGTAATCGGCGGCAGATCGAAGTAGAACCCGAAGTACAGCTTCGGCCCCATCGGATGCCCCCCCGCCTGCAGCAGCTTCTCCCGCGGCACCTTCGCCATCTCCACGCCCTTCTTGCCCGCCGCCTCCGCCAACGCCAGCACCGTCTCCATCTGTGTAATCGCCTTCGCGTTGGCCACGTTGAACGCATGGCCCACCGCCCCCGGCGCCGTCATCGCCGCCATCGCCGCCGCCACCAGGTCTCGGACGTACACAAACTGCATCAACCGCCGCCCATCCCCCGGAACTATAACCTTCCGGTTGTCCCGGAAACGCTCCCAGAAGAAGGACTCCCGGTGAAACGGGTTCCCCGGCCCGTAAATGTACGGCGGCCGCAGCGTCACCGCCGGCAACCCGTAGCGCTGATGCAGCCGGAACAGCGCCCTCTCACTGTTGGCCTTGTTCCGCACATAAGAGTCCGGATGATCCTCCCCCGCCAGCCCATCCCCTTCGTGGTGGTTCAGTCCCGCCCCGTAGGCCGCTACGCTCGAAACAAACACGTAACGCCGCAGCGAATCCCCCGCCGCCATCGCCGTCGCCTCCACCTGCGCCGCCGTCGTCCCACGCTCCCAGTCGTAGACGTTGTCGAACACGACCTCAAACCGCTGCCCCGCCAACGCCTCTCGAATCTGGGCCGGGTCATTGCGGTCCGCCATCAGATTCCCGATCTGCTTCCGGCCCACCGCCCCCAGATCATGCTGCGCCCGCCGGTGCAGCACCGTCACCTCATGCCCCGCCTTCACCAGTTCCGTCACCAGTGCCCGTCCAATGAACAGCGTGCCGCCGATAACCAGAACCTTCATCCCAACCCCTGCCCTGCTATCCTAGCATCGGAATGCAAAGCCGCGCCGCCGCTCCCCCGCAAACCATCACGGCCATCCTCGTCGACGATGAAGCCCTCGCCCGCGATGAACTCGCCTTCCTCCTCAAAGACTTCCCCGATATCGAAGTCGCCGCCACCGCCTCGAACGGTCTCGAAGCCGTCAAACTCATCGAGGACCTCGAACCCGACCTCGCCTTCCTCGACGTCCAAATGCCGGGCCTCGACGGCCTCGGCGTCATCAAACGACTCCGCGAAAAAGAGATCCCTCTCCCCCACTTCATCCTCGCTACTGCCTTCGACCACTACGCCGTCGAAGCCTTCCAACTCGAAGCCATGGACTACATCCTCAAGCCCATCGAGAAGGAACGCCTTGCGCAGGCCATCGACCGCGCCCGCCGCACCATCGCCGATCGCCAGAAACCCGCCCCCGAAGGCCCCATCATCGTCCGCACCGGGCCCGTCCGCGCCAAAATCCTCATCCGCCGCGACAACCGCAACCTCATCGTCGACTCCCAGGACATCATCTTCGCCACCATCGACGACGGCCTCATCACCATCGTCTGCCAGGGCCTCGAAGGCGAATCCACCTACAAAACCATCGAAGAGCTCCAGTCCACGCTCGACCCCGACACCTTCTGGCGCGTCCACCGCTCCTGGCTCGTCAACATCAACCGCATCAAGGAAGTCATCCCCTGGTTCAAGTCCAGCTTCCAACTGAAAATGGATGACAAGCGCGGCACCGAGGTCCCCGTCAGCCGCGTGCAGACCAAGCGCCTCCGCTCGCTCCTAAAGCTTTAAGGCCTGCCGCTCAATCCGCTGCCAGTAGCGCGAAAACCGCTTCAAATCGAACGGCCCCGCCGCCGCCACAAACGGATCGTCGTTTACCACCTCCGCCCCCAGCGTCTTGGCGTAACCCATCAGCCGAGGACACTCCGTGAACGCCGTCACAATCTTGTCGGCCCCATGCCGCGCCGCGAACGACCGCACCAGCGGCACAATTTCGCCCTTTTCAATCTCCACGTCCAGCTCGAGCAGGCACTCGTAGAGAAACACCAGCCGCTTCAGCGAATGGCCATTGCTCTCAAAAACAAAAATCGCCGGCGCCCCCGGCACAATCGGCCGCAAACAATCCTCGTGCATCCAAACCACTGGCTTCATTGGAACAACTCCTCGTCAATCTGCTCGTAGGACTTGCCAAACGGACAATCGTTGGCCCGCGCACACCCCCGGCAAAACTTCCCATCGGTGTACTTCTCCAGGTTCTCCCGGTTGAACAGATAGGGCTTGGCCCCAAAGGTCGATGCCACCCACTGAAACGACAAATTATTGCTCGCCGGGTCCCCGTCAAGTAAATGCGTTAAAAAAAATTTCGCCGCCGCCTGCCACCGCACCCGCCGCCAGTGAATCACATACGACGCAAACCACATTCTGGCGTGATTGTGCACATAGCCGGTCGAAATCAACTCCGACACAAACCCATCCATGCACGCAAGGCCCGTCCGCGCGCCCGCAATGTCCTCCGGTAGCGCGGTCTGCTCCCGCGCGCTCCGCCAACGCCGCTTCGGCTCCTCGCGGTCCTTCCACACCCCCTCGCCAATCTGCCCGTACACCCGGCGCCAGTAATCCCGCCACGCGTACTCGTTCACCAGCTTTTCGTGATTCGGCTTCGCCAGCGCCCGCCGCCGCACCTCGCCCAGCGACAGCACCCCGTGCCGGAGGTAAGGCGCCAGGCGCGTCACCGCCCCGCTCAAAAAGTTCCGCGACCGGGCATACCGGTCCGGATTCACCTTCTCAAGCAGCGCCTCGGCCGCCCGCCGCCCGCCCCGTGTCTCACTCACCTGCTCCCCATGCTCCAGGCACTCCGGGAACTCCTGCTTCACATAATCCACCAGCTCTGCGCGCGAGCCAAAATCTCTTCTCATCCCTTCCCCTTGGCGCCGCGGCAGCGGTCGCTGCAGTAGAGCACCTGCTCCCAATCCCGTTCCCACTTCTTGCGCCAGGTAAACGGCCGCCCGCAGCGCCGGCAGATCTTCTCCGGCAGGTGCTGCTTCTTGACGCCCTTCACCGGACTTCCCGCTCAAATCGTAATGCCGGCCGTCCACAGCGCATACCCAGCCGCTTGGCGGAGGTACAGCCACCAGTCCTGTAAGCCAGTCTCCTGCTTAATCGACCGCGGCGAACCGAACACCTCAAGACCCCGGAACTCCAGCATCTTCTTGGCCCGGTAGATGTGATACCCATCGCTCACTAAGATGCAGGTCCGCAGCCCGGAGCGCCTCATTATTTCCGCCACCGCAATCGTCGAGTGCACCGTGCTGTCGCCCTCGTCCTCGAGCATAATCGCCTCCGGCGGCACGCCGTGACTCATTAAATAGTTCCGCCCCACCGCGCCTTCGGTAAACACCGGGTCGCCGCCCGCCCCGCCCGTCGTCAGAATCCGCCGCGCTAACCCCTGTTCAAACAACTCCAAACCGTGATCGAGCCGCGCCCGCAGCACCGGCGAAGGCCGCCCCCGGTACTCCGCCGCACCCATAATCACAATCACGTCCGCCGGCGCCGCCTCCTCCAATACGGATTGCTTCCGGATCTCGAGCGTTAGCCACCCCAGCCAGACCAGTAGAGTCACCCCGACCAAAGCAATCCCGAATTGGACACCTCGTTTCATGAGCCTGTGCGGTATCCTTAACATTTTACTGGAATTTATTGGAATGGCCGCTACCGTTACTCCGCTCGGCGCCCGGAACCCGCTTTGCACCACCATCCGGAAGGCCATTCAAAAAGGTGTCCGCACCGACGACGGACTCGTCGTCGCCGAAGGATTTCATCTACTCGAGGAAGCCCGGCGCAGCCGCCTCCCCATCGATACCGTGATCGCCACCCCTGCCGCGTTACAACCTGCCGCGTTACAAATTGAGGCGCTACTCGACACCTGCCCCCCGGAAACCCGCCTCTTCTCGGTCGACCCCGCCACCTTCGCCACCTTCTCCACCACCGAATCCCCGCAAGGCATCCTCGCCCTCGTCCGCCTGCCGGAATGGACCCTTGTCGACCTGCTCTCCCGACCCGCCCTCATCGTTCTTCTGGACGGCCTCCAGGATCCCGGGAACGCCGGAGCCATCGTCCGCTCCGCGGAAGCCTTCGGCGCCACCGGCGTCATCTTTCTCAAAGGCTCGGCCAGCCCCTACCACCCCAAGACGCTCCGCGCCGCCGCCGGCTCTCTCTTCCGTCTCCCCTTTCTCGCCGCCGCTGAACTGCCGGCTTTCGATTTTCCCGTCTACGCCACCGCCGCCTCCGCCGCCCAACCCATCGACGCCGTCGATTGGCGCCAGCCCTGCGGCGTCGTCATCGGCAGCGAAGGCCGCGGCGTCCGGCCCGAAATCCTCGCCGCCTGCCACCCGGTCACCATCCCCACCGAAACCGTCGAAAGCCTCAACGCCGCCGTCGCCGCCGGCATCCTCCTCTATGAAGCCCGCCGCCAGCGGAGCCGCCCGTGAGCCTCTTCGACTCCCCGCCGCCAGACGCAACTCGCCCGCTCGCCGAACGCCTCCGCCCCCAGTCCCTCGACGACTACATCGGCCAGGAGCACATCCTCGGACCCGGAAAGCCCCTCCGCCGCGCCATTGAAACCGATCAACTCGGCTCCATCATCCTCTGGGGCCCCCCCGGCGTCGGCAAAACCACTCTCGCCTCCATCATCGCCCGTACCACCAAAGCCGAGTTCGTCCCCTTCAGCGCCGTCATGAGCGGCATCAAGGAGATCCGCGAAGTCATGGCCCGCGCCGAACAGACCCGCCGCCTCGGCCGCCGCACCGTCCTGTTCGTCGACGAAATCCACCGCTTCAACAAAGCCCAGCAGGACGCCTTTCTCCCCTACGTCGAAAAAGGCGACGTCATCCTGATCGGCGCCACCACCGAAAACCCCTCTTTTGAAGTCGTCGGCGCCCTGCTCTCCCGATCCCGCGTCTTCACCCTGCAGGCGCTGTCGACGGCCCAGCTCGTCACCCTCCTCGCCCGCGGCCTCGCCCTTCTCGGCAAAACCGCCGACCCCGAACTCCTCGAACAGATCGCCATCTTCTCGAACGGCGACGCCCGCACCGCCTACAACATCCTCGACCTCGCCGCCACCGCCGCGGACGGCCCCGCCATCCCCACCGCCATCCTCGAAGAGGTGCTCTCCCGCAAAGTCCTGCTCTATGACAAGGGCGGGGAAGAGCACTACAACCTCGTCTCCGCCCTCCACAAATCCGTCCGCGCCTCCGACGCCGACGCCGCCCTCTACTGGCTCGCCCGCATGCTCGAAGCCGGCGAAGACCGCATGTACATCGCCCGCCGCCTCGTCCGCATGGCCGTCGAAGATATCGGCCTGGCCGACCCCCGCGCCGTCGAACAGGCCATCGCCTGCCAGCAGACCGCCCACTTCCTCGGCATCCCGGAAGGCGACCAAGCCCTCGCTCAGGTTACCCTCTACCTCGCCCTTGCCGCCAAGTCCGACGCCGCCTACCGCGCCCTCAACACCGTCCGCGCCGAAATCCGCCAGGGCGTCGCCGAACCCGTCCCCATGCACCTCCGCAACGCCCCCACCCGCCTCATGAAGGGCATGGGCTACGGCGCCGGCTACAAACACGCCCACCAGTTCGCCGACGCCGTCACCGGCATGGAGTGCCTTCCACCATCCCTGGCCGGCCGGGAGTTCTACCAGCCGACCGACCGGGGGCTTGAAAAGAAAATCGCCGACCGCCTGCGCGAAATCCGCGCATCGAAACGGTAAACGCCCGCCCTACTTCCGGGCCGTCACGGTGATTTCAATCCGCGCCTTGCCCACCAGCTTCGCCACGCCCACCGTCGTCCGCGTCGGCCGCGGCTCCGGCATGGTCGCCATGTACACGGTGTTCATCCGCCCAAACAACTCCATATCCGTCAGATAAACCTGTACCGCCACCACATCGCCAAACGTGTGGCCGCCCGCCTTCAGAATCTCCTCGACATTCGCCAGCGTCTGCTTCACTTCGTCCTCGAACTTCTCGGGATAGTTCCCGCTCTTATCCGCTCCGGTCTGGCCTGAAACGTACAGCGTCCCTCCGCTCAGGATGCCCGGCGAGAACGGACGGCCCGGCTTGGTGTCCTTCGGAGCCACCACTTTTTTGTCCGCAGCCAGCAAAAGACTGCCGGCAAGAAAAAAAACAAGGAAAATTTTCATAGTGACCGTAGGATACCCCACCTCTAAGCGAATTACCTTAGGCCCAACGGAACTACCATTAAGTACTAATCCATGTCCCGTAGCGCCCTCCCCAGAAGGCCGTAAGTCGTTGAAAAAGAAAAGTAATTGACAGGTGGAAAACTCAGGTCAGTCCTTCTCCTCCCCGCCCGGAAGCGCTTACCCCTTACGCCGCCGAAACAGGTACCAATCCACGATGAATCCCCGGTTCCATTGTTGGAATTCGCGCTCCGTAGCAATCTAGATGAAACCTTTCGAAATTTTCACTCAGACCGCGAAGTGGGTTCAGGTGAAAAGGGTCTTGCCGTAGACCCGGAAGTAAGGAGTGCTAAATTGATCCCTCAGAAAAATCAAAGCGAGCGACGCTCGGCGGACCGATTCCCGATTGCTCGGGAGGTCCGCTATAAGGTCTTGAACAAGAAAAATTCCGATGAAATCGGTCTAGGCCAAACCCTCAACATGAGCAGCACGGGAGTCTTTTTCACCACGGAGCATATCCTGCTCCCGGGAAAGCGGCTCGAACTGGCCATCAGCTGGCCGGCGCAACTCAATAACCAAACTGCACTCAAACTCGTCGCCCGGGGCCGCATCATCCGGTTCGACGAAGGGAGGGCGGCCATGGAAATCCAGCAATACGAGTTCCGGACCGCCAAAAACGCCGTGGCTTGAGCGAATTCGCTACAGTGGTAGCCATGAGGAAGCGTCTGCTTCTGGTTGCGGCTATCGTCACGCTGGTCGTCCTGTTGGCTCTGGTCGTGTGGCAAGGTTCTTTCAACATGGGCAAGTTCGGCCCCTCCTCCACCGACCAGGTATTGCTGTTCTGGGCCATGAGCACGCTCGTCTTCCTGCTCATGGTCACGATGGCCTTCCTGTTGTTCCGGATCCTCATAAAGCTTTACATCGAGCGCAGTAAGGAGCGGGAAGGGTCCGGCATCAAGGCCAAACTGGTGATGGGCGCCATGATCCTGAGCTTTCTCCCGGTTATCTTCATGGTGCTGTGGAGCTACCAGGTCCTCAACCTCAATATCAAGCAGTGGTTTAGTCGGCCCGCCGAAGGCGTCCGGCTCGAACTCATTGAACTCGGCAGTTCTATAAAAAACCAGTTTCATTTGCGCCTGAACGCGCAAGCGCACTGGCTGGCCAGCCTCCCGGAAACCGCCGCCTACGCCGCCGGCGGGGACCGCCCTACCCCTGTCTTCGAGCGCTTCTGTGAGCAGAACGATATCGCTGAGGCCTATATGCTCACCCCGGAGGCCAGGCGCCGGACCGTTTGCGCCTACGACAGCCGCGGACGCGCCGAAAGCAGCAAGCCCGCCGAACTCCGCATCCCCCTCGCCGCTGGCGGCACGCTCGTGCTCGCCGCCCTGCTGCCCATCGACCTCGAGACCATGGACCGGGACATCTCCCGCTACGTTGCCGACTACGACCAGCTCAGCATCAATCGCAAAGAGACCCGCCAGCTGTATCTCACCTACCTCGCGCTCATCACGCTCTTCATCCTCTTCGTTGCCGCCTGGATTGCGCTCTTCCTCTCCCGCCAGATCACCGAACCCATCACCGCCCTACTCACCGCCGCCCGCGAAGTCCGCGGCGGCAATCTGAACCACCGGGTCAACGTCGGCGCCATTGATGAGCTCGCCACGCTCGTCCGCGCCTTCAACGACATGACGCAGGCCCTTGAAACCTCCAGCCGCGAACTCGAAGCCCGGCGCCGCTTCACGGAAACCATCCTTGAATCCATTCCCACGGGTGTGATCAGCGTGACGCCGGATGGCCGCATTCAAACCATCAACAGCGCCCTGCAGCAGATGTTCCCGGCTGCGCGCGTCTCGGCCGCCCTGCGCCTCGAAGACCTCTTCGGCCCCGAAGAGGCGGCCGAACTGCGCTATTTGATGAACCGCGCCCGTCGCACCGGCGTCGCCTCCCGCCAGTTCGACCTCACCCGCCCCGACCGCACCCTCCACCTGTCCGTCACCGTCGCCCCCATCGACCAGCGCATCAACTCCGGCTTCGTGCTCGTGCTCGAAGATACCAGCGAACTCCTCCGCGCCCAAAAAGCCGCCGCCTGGCACGAAGTCGCCCGGCGCATCGCCCACGAAATCAAGAATCCGCTCACCCCCATCGCCCTCAGCGCCGAACGCATCGCCCGCCAACTGGAAAAGGCGCCCACCTCGCACGAGTTCGCCCGCGTTATCCGCGAGTCCACCCGGACCATCGCCCACGAGGTGGAGAGCGTGAAGACGCTGGTCGATGAGTTCTCCCAGTTCGCCCGCTTCCCGGCCGCCCAGCCCCAGCCTTCGGACCTGAACCAGGTGATTGAAAACGCCCTCGCCGTCTTTGCCGGACGCCTCGAAGGAATCGAAATCTCCAAACAACTCGCCCCCGGCCTGCCGCCGGTCAGCCTGGACCGCGAGCAGTTCAAACGCGTCATCGTCAACCTCGTCGACAATGCCGCCGAAGCCATGGAGGGCGCCCCGCTCCGCCGCCTTCTCATCGCCACCGCCGCCCCGACTCCGGAATCCGTCGAACTCACCCTGGCCGACACCGGCTGCGGCATCTCCCCCGAAGATAAAGAGAAACTCTTCCTGCCCTACTTCTCCACCAAGAATCGGGGCACCGGCCTGGGCCTCGCCATCGTCAACCACATCCTGGGCGACCACCAGGCCCAGATCCGTGTCGAAGACAACGAACCGGCGGGCGCCCGCTTTATCATTGAAATCCCGGCCCTGGTGCCGGAAGAGGTTACCCCCCGCGCATGAAGCGCCACCACATTTTAGTTATTGACGATGAACCGGGAATCCGCGAAACGCTGTGCGCGGTTCTTGAAGACGAAGGCTACGCGGCCGATGCTGCCGCCGATGGCGCCGCCGGACTCGCCCGCCTCGCCGAGTTTCCGTTCGACTGTGTCCTGCTCGACGTCTGGATGCCCGGACTCGACGGCATGGACGTGCTCAACCGCATCGAGGAGCGCCCGGAGGCCGAACGGCCGGCCGTGGTCATGATCTCCGGCCACGCCACCATCGAAACCGCGGTCCGCGCGACGAAAATGGGCGCCTTCGATTTCCTTGAAAAGCCGCTCACCATTGAAAAGGTCGTCGTTGTCGTCAAGAATTCGATTGAACAGCGCCGCATGGCCATGGAGTTGAGCCGCCTTGGAGAGCCCTCGACGCGCTACCCCATCATTGGCGAAAGCGTCCCCATGAAGGCCGTCCGCCAGCAGTTGGCGCTCATGGCGGCCACCAACGGCCGCGTGCTCATCTACGGCGAAAGCGGAACCGGCAAGGAGTTGGTGGCCCACGCCATTCACGCCCTGAGTCCTCGGGCCAAGGAGGCGTTCGTCGAAGTCAACTGCGCCGCCATCCCGGAAGACCTGATAGAAAGCGAGCTGTTCGGCCACCGGCGCGGGGCCTTCGCCGGGGCGAGTGAAGACAAGACCGGGAAGATTCAGAAAGCCGACGGCGGCACGCTTTTCCTGGACGAGGTCGGCGACATGAGCCTCCGTACGCAGGCCAAGCTGCTGCGGGTGCTCGACGAACAGCGTGTCGAACCCGTCGGCGCGCTCGAAAGCGTCCGCGTGGACTGCCGCGTGGTCGCCGCCACCAACAAGCAGCTCGAACAGGAGATCGATCGCGGCAACTTCCGCGAAGATCTGTTCTACCGGCTGAACGTGATTCCGTTCAACGTACCCGCCCTGCGTGACAGGGTCGAGGACATCCCGCTGCTGGCCCGCCACTTTCTCCACGAGTTTACGAGCGCCTACGGTCGCAAGGCCAAAGAATTCGCTCCCGACGCCCTGACCCTGCTCGAGGAATACCCCTGGCCCGGTAACGTGCGGGAGTTGCGCAACCTGATTGAACGGATCGTGATCATGAACCCGCAGATGCGCATCGACGCCCGGCACGTGCCGCTGCCCGTCAGCCGCCGCGCCCCGGCCGAGACGTTTTCGAGCCTCCAGGAGGTTCGCGAGGCCGCCGAACGGGACTACATTTTTAAGAAGCTCGAAGAAACGAAAGGCAATGTCAGCCGCACTGCTGAGTTACTCGGCCTCGAGCGAAGTCATCTGTATAGAAAAATGAAGGCGCTCGGAATCGCCTTGAAGGATTGAATTACGCGTATGCCTTGTATGATGAATCGTTTTCTCCCTCTCTTCGGCCTGGCCGGCCTGCTGGCCGCCACCGCCGCGGCGCAACCGGTGGTTACCGGCGCGCTCAATACCGCCAGCTACGCCCTGTCGGGCCTGCCGAATGGCTCGCTCGCGCAGGGTTCGATGATCGCCATCTTCGGACGCAACCTGGGCCCGGCCTCGATTGCGCTGGCTCAATCGTTCCCCCTGCCGCGGAACCTCGGCGGCACCGCCGCGCGGCTCACCGCCGGCGGCGCCAACTATGACCTGATCCTCACCTACTCGGTCGCCTCCCAGGTCGGCGCCATTATTCCCTCCAATACCCCGGTGGGCGCCGCCCAGCTCACCGTCACCTTCGGCGGCCAGAACAGCGCCAACTTCGCCGTCAACATCGTCCGGTCGAGCTTCGGCATCTTCACGGCGAACCAGGGCGGCACCGGTCCGGCCATCGCCCAGAACTTCAACTCGCAGACCGACCAGCCCATCAACTCTATCCTCAATTCCGCCCGCCCCGGCCAGACCATCACGCTCTGGGGTACCGGCCTCGGCCCCATCAGCGGCGACGACGCCGCCGGCGCCGCGCCCGGCGACCTCGGCACGAACCTCGAAGTGCTGGTTGGCAACCGCCCAGCAACGATTCGCTACCGCGGCCGCTCCGGCTGCTGCGCCGCCGTTGACCAGATCGTCTTCGACGTGCCAACCGGCATCCAGGGCTGCTATGTGCCGCTCACCGTCCGCATCGGCAACATCGTCAGCAACTCCACCTATCTCGCCATCACCCCCAACGGCGGTCGCTGCACCGCCGGCACGCCCTTCTCCGATGCCGACCTGCAGAAGGTCAGCAGCGGCGGCACGCTGAGCATCGGCAGTGTCAATTTAAATCGGAACGCCATCAAGGTCTCGCTGGGTCCCCTCGGCACGCAGGAGCTGAAAATCGATAACGGTTCGGCCTCGTTTGTGCGGTTCACCGCCGCCCAGCTCACCGCCTCGCAGTTCGCCGCCGGCAACGCCCTGCCGCTCGGTAGCTGCCTGACCTTCTCGTCCAGTGAGCAGGCCAGCGGCCTGCCGCCGGATCCTATCGTAGGCGCCATGCTCGACGCGGGGCCCAAGCTGACGGTCACCGGTCCCTCGGGCACCCGCGAGATGCTGCGCGATGCCGCATCGGGCTCCTACTCGGCCACCTTCTCAAGCGGCACCCCGAGCATCCCCGGCCTGCCGTCGATTCCCGGCCTGCCCGGCGGCGGCGCGGGGCCGTTTCTTGATGCCGGCGCCTTCACAATCGACAACGGCGCCGGCGCCGTCGTCGGCGGATTCCGCACGCAGTTGACCATCCCCGGCAACTTCACCTGGACCAACGAGAGCTCGGTGAACACCATCAACCGGGCCGCCGGCCAGGAGTTCACCTGGAGCGGCGCCGGAGCCAACTCGACGGTCTCCATCCAGGGCTTCTCCTTCGACGCGGCGGCGCGGGCCGGCGGCGGGTTCTTCTGCCTCGAACGCGGCAGCGCCAACCGCTTTACCGTTCCGGCCTCCGTTCTGCTCGCGCTGCCCCGTAACGTGGCCGCGCCCGGCCAGGGCGGCGATCTCACGCCCACCGGCCAGGTCGGTATCGGCCTGACAAGCGATCCGGTCCGGTTCACCGCCAGCAACCTCGACGTTGGGGTGGCCACGCACTCGGCGACCTCGTTCAAAGGCGTCAACGTCCAGTAAGCAGAGTCCCGGCCAGCTACAGGCTACACTGGATAGTTACCCCATGGACCATCCTTTGTCGGCCCTGCTGGCCGGGCCGATCGTCGGTCTTCTCCTTGTTCTGTCTCTGCCCGCCGCCTTCGCCCGGCTGATGGCTCTCGCCGTCGCCGCGGCGGAGTTGGCTCTGGCCCTGTCCCTGATCCCCCGCTTCGACCCGGCGCGGGGGATCCAACTCCTCGAACAGGCCGCCTGGATCCCCTCCTGGGGCGCCTCCTACCTGCTCGGCATCGATGGCATCAGCCTCGCCTTCGTCCTGCTGACCACCGGCGTTTGTTTTCTGACGCTCCTGCTCCCGGCCCGCGACCGCGCCTTCTACGCCTGGTTCCTGCTGCTCGAAGCCGCCGTGCTGGGTAGCTTTCTCGCTCTCGACCTTCTGCTGTTCTTCTTCTGCTTCGAGATCGTGTTGATCCCCATGTACTTCCTGGTGGCCGGTTACGGCGGCGAACGCGCGCCGGCGGCCGCCATGAAGTTTCTGATTTACACGGTGCTCGGGTCGGTGGTGCTGCTGGTCGGTCTCGTGGCGCTGCACCACCAGCACTTCCTGCTCACCGGCCAGCGGACCTTCGCGCTCGCCGCGCTCACCGGTGCCCCGCTGCCACTGGAAGCCCAGCGGTGGCTCTTCTGGGCTTTCCTCGCCGGTTTTGCCGTGAAAATCCCCCTGTTCCCCGTCCACACCTGGCTGCCGGACGCCCATACCGAGGCCCCCACGGCCGGTTCCGTGCTGCTGGCCGCCCTGCTGCTGAAGCTCGGCACCTACGGCCTGTTTCGCTTCGCCGTGCCGCTGTTTCCGGACGCGGCGCGGGAGTCGGCGGGCCTGCTGGCCGCCGCCTCGCTCATCGCCATCCTGTACGGGGCGCTCGTCTGCCTCATGCAGACCGACTGGAAGCGGCTGATCGCCTACTCCTCCATCAGCCACATGGGCTTCTGCACCCTCGGCCTGTTCGCCTTCACGCCCCATGGTCTCACCGGCTCGCTGCTCCAGCAGATCAACCACGGCCTTTCGAGCGCGCTGCTGTTTCTGCTGGTGGGTGCTGTTTACGACCGCCACGGGTCGCGGGAGATCGCCGCCTACGGGGGGCTGGGGCGGACGATGCCGGTCTTTGGCGGCGTCTTTCTGGTGGCGATTCTGAGCGCGATGGGGATGCCCCCGCTGAACGGCTTTGTGGGCGAAGTGCTGATTCTGCAAGGGGTTTACCCGGTGTCGGCCTGGTGGGCCGCCGGGGTGGCCGGCGGCATTCTGCTCGGGGCGGCCTACCTGCTCTGGCTCTACCAGCGCACCGTGTTTTGCGAAACGAAGCCAGCGGGGATGGCGGACCTGCGCCCGCGCGAACTCGCGATCATGGCGCCGTTCGTCGCCGGCATCTTCTGGCTCGGGCTGCAGCCGGGCCCGCTGCTCGGCTGGTTCGCGCAGCCGGTCAGCGCGATTCTCGGCCCCCGCTGATCTGCACGAGATCCTGTTTGGGAGGCGGCTGCGGGGCCTGCGGTTTGAGCCAGCGGCCGGGCAGTTTGGTGAGATAAACCAACCGTTCGACCACCGGCAGCAGCTTCCGCACCGTGCGCCCGTGAAAGAGCAGGCTGCCGGCGACCAGCAGCGGATGGGGAATCGTCGTGCAGCAGCGGGAGCAGATGTCGATCTCGCCGGCGCGGCGCTCGCGGTGGAGCCGCCGCATGCGCTGCATCTCGGGCGCGTTGAAGATGGCCGGCAGCTCCTCCCGGCCGATGTTGCCGACCGGCTTGCCATCGAGCATGTAGCTCTGGCAGCAGGGGTAGACATCGCCGTTGTGCTTCACATACATCGCCCCGCGCCAGAGATAGTGGCACGCGTGGCTCCAGTCGGCGGCGGCGTGGCCGGCCTCGGGCCGCATCAGATTGGTTTCGTCGGCCTTGACGCGCACCTGGTCGACGCCCGGCACGGCGGACCAGAAGCGGAGGAAGTCGTCGACCTCGTTCCAGTTCTTCTCCATGCGGACCATCTGGACGACCACCTGGATCCGGGCGCCGGTTTCGTGCTTCCGGCGGCAGAAGTGGAGAAAATTGTCGCGGACGCGCTCGAAGCGGGCGCCCTTGCGGTAGAACTCGAAGCTCTCTTTGGTGGAGCCGTCGAAGCTGAGCGTGATGTGTTCGAGGGTGCTTGCGAGGATGCGCTCGGTGGCTGCGGCGTCGAGCAGCGTGCCGTTGGTGGAGAGCAGGGTGTAGACGCGGTGGCGGTCGCAGTATTCGATGCGGTCGTAGATCTTGGGGTCGAGGAAGGGTTCGCCGAGCCCGATCAGCATCATGTGCTCGCCGGTCTGGCCGGCCTGCTGCACGAGGCGCTCGAAGATCTCGCCGGTCATGTCCTCTTTAGGCTGCTTGTGCGTCTCGCGCGGGCACATGGGGCAGTAGAGGTTGCACTTGGCCGTGGTCTCGACGATATACTCCACCGGCAGCGCATGGACGCGCTCCTGGCCGCGCAGATAGGCCCCCAGCAGTTTCGCGCGATTCCAGATTCGCATCTGCTTCCATTATTGCAGCGGAAGGCACGCCGCCGGCATCCCATGGAGTGTGATTTTGGAACACCGGGTTCGCCCGCTCAACGACGCTCCGCTGCGCACCTCCGGCGCCGAATACGTGCTGTATTGGTGCCAGATGAACCGGCGGGTGGCGGCTAACCACGCGCTGCTCTACGCCGTCGAAAAGGCGAACGAACTGGGCCTGCCCGTGCTGTTCTACGAAGGCCTCACCTGCAGCTATCCCCACGCCAACGACCGCATTCACACCTTCGTGCTGGCCAACGTGCCGGAGACGCAGGAGGCGCTCGCGGCGCTGGGCATTGGCTACTGCTTCTATCTCCGGCAGCGGCCGGAGGATCCGAACGACGTACTCTACCAACTGGCGGCGCGGGCGGCGCTGGTGGTGACCGACGACTACCCGACCTTCATCGCCTCCTGGCATAACTCTTCGGTCCCCGCCAAGCTGGGGCTGGCGTATCAGGCGGTCGATTCGAGCTGCATCATCCCGATGAACCGGTTTGAGAAGCGGGAGTGGGCCGCCTACTCCATGCGCCCGAAGGTGAAGCGGATGCTGGCCGATCACCTCGTCCCGGTGCCGCCGCTCCGGCCCGCGCACCGGTGGACGGCCCCCCGCCCCCGCTGGCACGTCACGGTCACCCCGGAAAACGTCGCCGCGCTGGTAGCCGGCTGCGCGATTGACCACTCTATCCCGCCTTCGATCGCCTTCCCCGGCGGCCGCGCGGCGGCCGAGCGGTCGCTGCAGCGCTTTCTGATCGACCGGCTGAGCCGCTACGCGCGCGACAAGAACTCGCCTTCGAACCACGCCACGAGCGAACTGTCGCCCTATGTGCACTTCGGCATGATCAGTACGCTCGAGATCGCCCTGGCCGTCGAAGGCTACGCGGCCGAACAGAAGCTGATCGCCGCTGAGTTTCTCGAAGAGCTGATCGTGCGCCGCGAGTTGGCCTTCAACTTCGCCCGCTTCACCCCGAACTACGATCAACTCGAATGCCTGCCCGATTGGGCGCTCAAGACGCTGGCCAAACACGCCGGCGACCGCCGCGACTACGTCTACACCGAAGCGCAGTTCCTGGCGGCGGAGACCCACGACGCGCTGTGGAACGCCTGCCAGCAGGAGATGCGCCTGCGCGGCAAGATCCACGGTTACTATCGCATGTACTGGGGTAAAAAGATCATCGAGTGGTCCGCCACCCACGCCGACGCGCTGCGAACGATGATCAAGTGCCACGACCTGTACGCCCTCGACGGCCGCGACCCGAATACGTACACCGGTATTCTCTGGTGCTTCGGCCTCCACGACCGCCCGTGGCAGGAGCGGAGCGTTTTTGGCATGATTCGATTTATGTCCCTCGACGGCATGAAGCGCAAAACGGACGTCGACTGCTATCTGCGGGACATCGCGCAGATGCTGCGGACGGGCCAGGATGCCGCCCCGGGACCCTCGCTCTTATGTTCCTGACCATATCCGGGGCGACCGGCTTTATTGGCCGGCGCCTTCTCGCTCTCTATCCTCCTGATCAGCACTCGCTGGTCGTCCTCGGCCGGAAGAATCCGCGGCTTGACCCGCTCGTCCACTACGGCCATTGGGACCCGGCGGCTGGCGAGCCAAGCCGGGAGCTGCTGCAGCGGTCCGAGGCGGTGATCCATCTGGCCGGGGAGCCGGTTTCGCAGCGGTGGACGCCGGCTGTGAAGGCCGCCATCCGGGACTCCCGCGTGCTGGGCACGCGCCATCTGGTTTCGGCGATTGGGAAGCTGCGGCACCGGCCGAAGACGCTGGTTTGCGCCTCGGCGGTGGGCATCTACGGCCACCGTGGCGAGGAGGTCCTGCCGGAGAGCGCCCCGCCCGCGTCCGGCTTTTTGCCCGAGGTGTGCACGGCTTGGGAGGCCGAGGCGGATAGGGCGCGGGAGTATGGCCTGCGGGTGGTGAAGCTGCGCATCGGCATCGTGTTGGGGGCCGATGGCGGGGCGCTGGCGGCGATGGCGCCGCTGTTTCGCTGGGGTCTGGGCGGGGTGCTTGGCAGCGGGAAGCAGTGGATGAGCTGGATTCACGTTGACGACCTGGCGCGGATGATTCAGTTTTGCGTTGAAAACGAAGCGGTCTCCGGGGTTGTGAACGGGGTGGCGCCGAACCCGGTGACCAACGCCGAATTCACGCGGCAGTTGGCCGGGGCGCTCCACCGGCCGGCGCTGCTGCCGGCGCCGGAGTTCGGGGTGAAGCTGCTGTATGGCGAAATGGCGCAGATTCTGTTCGCCTCGCAGCGCGTGCAGCCGGCGGCGGCGCAGGCGGCGGGTTTTCCCTTCCGCTATCCGGAACTGCGGCCCGCTTTGGACGCCATTTTCGGTTAGCCCGTGCTATTCTGAAAGAGTTATGGCAATTCCGAACGTAAAGCGCTTCCGTATCACGAGCCCCGATGGTCTCAACACGGCGACCCTCATGGCCGTTGTCCCGAAGGGCACCGACCACGACACCTTCCTCAAAGACGCCTCGGCGCGCTTTGACTGGAAGGCCTGGAACGACCAGAAAGCGTCGATCACCAAAGTCCGCGTCGGTCAGCAGAAACAGAAAAAGGCGAAGTAGTTTTTCGCAACTTGCGACTTCCGAGAGGCCCCGCTCAGGCGGGGCTTTTCGTGTTTCTCGTTACGGATTCATGACCCGCAGGGTACGCAGCGCCCGCAGGGCTTCGCCCGCCACTTCCGTGTCCGGATCCTTCGACAGCGATTCGAGTAACGGCGCGGCGGCAGGGGCGCCGCTGCGGCCGAGGACCAGGGCCAGGCTGAGTTTCTCTGCTTTGGTCGACGCCGGAATCGCCGGCGCGAGGGCGGCCCGAATGGGTTCGTTTCGCACCAACTCAATCAGATAGGCTTCGGCGATACCCTTCCAGGCCTTCTGGTTTAAGCTGTTGACGAGGTAGCGCAGCGGGTCGAACTCGCCCATGGCGTGATCGCCGAGCAGCGCGGCGCCGAAGGCCTGCGCCAAGCGCGCCCGCATTTTGGTTTCGGCGTCGAACTTGGAGTGCAGCAGGGCGCGGTCGGCGGTCTGGCCGAGGCGCGCGATGCCTTCGGCGGCGCCGGCGCGCAGCCATTCGTCGGACGAGTCCAACTGGGCGGTAAACAGCGGCCGGGAGGCTTCGGCGGGGATCTGCGACAGCGCGCCGAGGGCGGCCCGGCGGACCTTGTCGTTTCTGGCCCGCTCGTAGGCATCGCGCAGCGGCGCTACCGACTCCGGGTTCTTGAGGATCCCCACGGTTTCGAGCGCCGCCAGTTGGACCTTCTCATCGAGGTCGCGCAGGAGGTAATGAATGCGGGGGGACACGCGCGGGTCGCGGATCTTTTCAAGGGCCACCAGCGACTCGTAGAGCACGCTGCTGTCTTTGGACGCCAGGCCGGCAATCAGGTCGTCGGTGGCGGCCCGACCGCGCAGGACGCCGATGGCGCGGGCCGCATTGGCGCGGGCCGGGAGGGGGCCGGTGCCGCTGACCACTTTCCCGAGCGCCGCCACCACCTCCGGGCGGGCTTCGACGTGGGCGGGAACCACCTGATCGTTTTTGTCCGTCCAGCGGCTGACGAGCTTGTTGCCGGCGCGCTTCAGCGAACCGCCGAGGCCCTGCTCCCAGTAGCCGGGCAGGTAGAAGTTCACGAGGCCATCGGCGGCGCGGGTGACAATCTCCTCGTCGCTGTCGGTGAGGGCATGGGTGAGCGGGGCGAGCGAGGCCGGCCCGCCAATTGCGACCGTCGTGCGGACGACCTCTCTCCGGACTTCGACCTCCGGGTCCTGCGCGTAGGGCAGCAGCTTGGCGATACCGGCCTGCCCCTCGCGCGCCAGGGACTTCACATACTTCTGCCGTTCCTTGGGCGTCGAGGTTTGCGCCAGCAGCAGGGCCGGACACAGCAGAACGAGGATCGCAAAACGCATAGCTTTAGGACGCTCCGCGCGGCCGAAAAGTTTAGCGGATAAACTCGAGCTGCACGCGCTTGGGGATCAATCCGATGTCGTGACCCATGTCGAGCAGCAGTTGGGCGGCTTTGGGGATCACCTCGCCGGCGTCGACGGTGTAGTGGTTCACATACATGCCGACAAACTTCGCGGCCAGTTCGTTTTCCATGTCGCGGGCGAACTGCATGGCGTAGGCGAGCGCCTCTTCGTGGTTATCGAGGGCGTACTGAATGCTTTCCCGCATCAGCCGGCAGCTTTCGGTCAGCAGTTCCGGGGCGAGATCGCGACGCAACACGTTGCAGCCGAGAGGCAGCGGCATATCGTAGGTCTTTTTCCACCATTTGCCGAGGTCGACGATCTGATGGAAGCCGCCCCGGGCGTAGGTCAGCTGTGCTTCGTGGATCACCAGGCCGGCGTCGGCCGCGCCATCCTTCACCACGTCGAGGATCTTGTCAAAAGGCACTTCGACGGGGATGAAATCGGGCTGAAAGATGCTCAGGGTGAGAAACGCCGTGGTCATGCGTCCAGGGATGGCGATCCGCTTGCCCTTTAGTTCTTCCGGGGTCATCGGGTGATTGGAGACGAGGATGGGCCCGTAGCCATCGCCGATGCTCGAGCCGGATGCCATGACGAAATACTTATCGGCCACGTAGGGGTAGGCGTGATAGGAGATGGCGGTCAACTCATACTCGCCAGCCATCGCTTTCTGGTTCAAGGTTTGAATGTCGCTCAGAACATGCTTCAGATTCAATAGCTTGGAGCGAATTTTTTTGGTCGCCAAGCCGTAAAACATGTAGGCATCGTCAGAATCCGGGCTGTGGGCGCAAACAATGTCCGTGACTTCCATAAGGAACCTTCACTATAGCAAACGGGGGGGGGGCCAAGGAACTATTCCGCCTGAGCCGCCAACTCGGCGAGCGCGGGTTGGATGTGGGCGAGCGCCTGCTCGAGCGCCGCGAGGCCGCTTTGCGCTTGGTTCAGTTCTCCGTTGCGCCCCATCAATTCGAGGGCGAGCGCTGCCTCGGAGGCGGCATCGGCCCCGAAGTTGGAGACCGAACCCTTCAAACTGTGCGCCGCCTGCTGTAGCGCGTCAGCATCGCCGCTGGCCACCGCGGTGCGAACCTGCGCGACCAGCTCCGGACACTCTTCGAGGAAAAGCTGCGCCACTTCGCAAAGCAGTTGTTCGTCCCCGCCGAGGCGCTCGAGCGCCACAGCGAAGTTCAAGCGATCAATTTGCGAAGAGAACTGCACAAAGGGCTCCTTCGAAGGCAGACAACGGCTGAACGGCAACAAGACTTTTTGCGCCCATGAGCGCATTTCGTCCGCTTACCCTAATTTTTGAATAAATTCCGGAGGGGCACAAGGCCTGTCTGAGATAGGGGAGTACTCCTCACTGCGGAGTCTCTTCGGTGGGGTCTACCAGGCGGTCCACCACCATCGAGTAGATCACCATTTTGCCGTGGCGGTCGGTTTGAAAGAAGATGCGCTGCGAGTTCGGGGCAAAGGTGGGGTTGGCGAGGCGGGCATCCGAGCACTTGTGCTCGCAGATTGTCAGTTCGCGCCGCACGGAGCGGAGCAGGAGCAGGAGCGTCGGCTGCGCCTTGCTGCCGCAGGCCCCGAGAAACACCGACGCATCGCCGTTGGGGGCAAAGCGGACGAACTGGCTGGTTTTTGCCAGCAGCGCGTCCGAATTGGTATCCGGCACGATCTCGCGCATTTCGTTCAGCTTGCCCTCACCCTCCGGCTTGTGGAGGTAGAGAATCGCCCGGCCGTCGGGCGACCATTGGGCTTCGAGCACCTGGCCGGGCGGGGTCTTCAATTCGCGGTTCTCGCGGCCGTCGAAGCTGGCGAGGGAGAGCACGTTGTCGTGGACGTAGAAGAGTCCGGCGCGCCGGGGCCGGACGCCGACTTCGGTGAGGGTGCCGGCGAATTCGGCTACGGTCTGGGGCACGGGTTTGCCGGTGGGGAGAAAGCGGAGGCGGGTCCGGTCGCCGGTTTTTTCGGCGTAGACGGCGTTGAGGCCGTCTTCGGAGACGCTGAGCTTGCGGGCGCTGCCGGATAACTCGGCCAACTGCCGTTCGCGCAGGCTGCCGAGGTTGATCTGCAGCAGGCGGACGCCGTCGATGGCGTAGAGCCAGCGGTCGTTCCCGGCCAGGGTCATCGTCTCTGGTTCGAGCGCGGCGAGTTCGGTCAGTTGGCGCGTTTTGCCGGTCTTCACGTCGATCCGGTAGGCCTGCATGCCTTGGCCGCGGTCCGAGGCGCAGAGGAAAAACTCGGCGCGGCGGGAGACGGCGCGGCCGGTGTTGGACGGGAGAATGCTCTCGTAGTCGGTTCCCGTCATGCGGACGACTTCGAACTCGGTCGCCGCGTCGAGAAACCGCTTCATGTCTCCGGGAGACTCCTGCCCCTTACCCGCGGCGAATAACATGGGCCGCGCGCTCATCAGGGTGAGGAACGCGCGGCGGGAAGGCATACGACCAGTTTAGCTTGGCTTACTTGCTATGGCTCGCCTGCACGTGATCGCCGAGCAGATCGTAGCCGAAGTCGCCAGCCAGATCGCGCCAAACCGAGTGGACGTGGTTGTTGCCGTTCTGGGTGTTGTCGTACTCGACCAGGAACGTCGGCCCCTGGACGCGATAGTAGTGGCCTTCGCCTTTGCCGGGCGCGCCGGCCCAAGCGAAGAACAGGTTGTTGCCGGCCGCCTTGATTTGCGCGGCGCGGGTGGCGGCAGCCTGTTCGGGGGCGTTGGAGGCGTATTCGTCAAGCAGGGCGGCGAGCAGGGCGCGCTGCTGGGTGTTCATCTTCGTGGCGGAGAGCCCATTGGGCTGGCCTTTGAGGGCGGCCTTGCGGTCGGCCATGGTGAAGATGTCTTTGTAGGCGGTCTCGGAGACCACGGCGGTCTTGGCCTGCTCCGGGGTGAGGGCGACGCGGAGGGCGCGGCCGAGATCCTCTTCGCGGCCGAGGACGCGGAGGCCTTTGCGCGGCCCTTCCTTGATCTCGGCCGGATTGGTGCCGAAGAACATGGGACTTGAGGCGACGCGGTTCTTGACGATGGTCCAGTTCAGGGCGAGGTGGTGGCCTTCGACGCGATAGCCCCAGGTGCCGTTCTCGGTTGGGGTGCCGAAGATGGAGAAAAAGTACTGTTCGGGGTCGCGGCGGCCGGTGGTGTCCTTTTCGAGCTGCCGGAGAATATCTTCAAGGCTCATAATGCTGGTGGCCTTAATGTAGCCCTGTTGGGAGAGGCCGGCGCTCAGCAGCGCATGCGCCAGGGCGCGCTGCTCATGGCCCATCTGCTTGAGCGGCAGCCCCTTGCGGACCTTCGGGATAAAGTGCCAGTTCAGCCGTTCGTCGTCTTCAAAGGCGAAGACCGCCTTGCCGCGCTGTTCGGCGGACAGGGAGGCAAGAAACGCTGTCGCGGTGTCGGACATGACGCGGGGCGTCTGCGTCCGATAGGCGGCGGCAACCAGCAAGAGCGCCGCTCCGGAGGCGGCAAAGATACGCAAAGAGTTCGAATTCATCGTTTAAGGGCCCTTCTACAACCCTCGATGATTCTATTAGAAAGGCAGGTCCTTTTGCACGGAGGTTTTGAGGACCAGCGATTTGGCGAGGTATTTGTACGGGTTCACCGGGGCGCCGCCCTGGCGGACTTCATAGTGCAGATGAGGCGAAGTGGACCGCCCGGTGCTGCCGCTGCGCGCGATAACCTGCCCGCGACGCACCTCCTGACCCGGAATCACCTCGAAGCCGGACAGATGGGCGTAGTAGGTTTCGAGCCCCCCGCCGTGCGAAATCACGATGAGCTTGCCGTAGGCTCCGCCCCACTGCGCCGAGCGGACGATGCCATCGGCGGCCACTTTGATGGGAGTGCCCGTGGGGCAGGAGATATCGACGCCGGCGTGGAAGGCCGAACCGCCGGTGAAGGGATCCGACCGGGAGCCGAAGGAGCTGAGCAGGCGGCCGTTGGTGGGCCAAATGCTCGGCACGACGTTTTGCTGCCACATCTGATTGATGCGGCGGGTACCGGGGTTGAACAGGCGGGTGGAGCGCAGCAGGTCGTACTGTTCAATCGATTCCTGGAAGGTCGGCATCAGCTTGCCTTCGCCCACGAGCGACCGCGGACCGTCCATCCGCTCTTTAATCCCATACGCCATCGAGACTTCCGAGGCGAGAATCTGCAGCGTGGCCAACTGCTCTTTGGTCTGTTCGGTAGAGCGCTGCAGATCCTGATAGCGGCGCTGCAGGGAGCTGACTTCGTCGCGCAAGCTGTTGTAATTAGTTACTTTCCACACCATGCGGGCGTAGGACGTGACGAAGCCGACCACCGTGAAGCAACCGACTGCCGCCAATGCCAGCACCGTATAGAGCACCGTGTGCGATAAATGCACGCGACGCAGGCGTCCGTGGACGGAGTGGGCAATGACAACGACGAAATGTGGCTGCTTCATGCTCGATCCGGATTCGCTCACATGAGAACCGACCGGGCAAGGATCTCCCGGAAGGTACGACTCAACCTTGACCTTATCACCGTTTTTTCTCCTCCGTCAAGGCGCGGATTAGAGCCGGGCGGGCCAACCAGGGGCCGACGGCGGCAGGAAGTCGTAGGTTTGCTCCATCCATTCGGCCAGCTTTTTCTGCAGTTCAACTTGAATTGCGGCGTGTTCGGGGCGGCCGGCCAGGTTCCGGAACTCGTCGGGGTCGTCGGCGAGGTCGTAGATCTCTACCATGGGACGGGCCGGTTGAACGAGCCGGTTGTGGACGGCGGAGAGCTTCCCTTGGCGGGCCAAAGCCTGGTAGCTCTTCCAGGTGAGGCTGTCGGCGAGGTCCCAGGCGGGGCGGTAGGGGAAGTGGGGGGCGGCGTTGAAGATGAGCTTGTGCCGGGTGGTGCGGATGCTGCGGATGGGGTCGAAGTTGTCGTGCCAGTTGCGTTCGCTGAAGACGGCTTCGCGCGGTTGATAGCCGGAGCCGTCCAGGAGACCGCGGAAGCTGCGGCCCTGCGCTTTGGGCAGCGCCGGCGCGCCGGCCAGGTCGAGCCACGTGGCCGGCAGGTCGACGTGGGAGATCAGGTGCGGGTGGACGACGCCCGGGGGCTTGCCGGGCCAGTGGACGAGCAGCGGCACGTGGAGGCCGGGGTCGTAGCAGGTGCCTTTGGCGCCGGGAAAGGGCATGCCGTTGTCGGCGGTGAAGAAGATGATGGTGTGATCGGCGAGGCCGCGGGCGGAGAGGAGGTCGAGCAGTTGGCCGCACTCGGCGTCCATGCGGGCGATGTAGTCGGCGTAGAGGCCGAGGTCTTCGCGGATTTCGGGGGTATCGGGCAGGAAGTTCGGCAGGCGGACTTTGGCGCGGTCGTGGGGCGGTTGGAAGGCGTTGGGCCGGTAGGGGCGGTGGGGGTCGGTGAAGCCGATGTGGAGGAAGAAGGGCTGGCGGGCGGGCCGCTGATCGAAGAATTCGGCGAAGGAGGCGGCGGGGTTGGAGCGGTAGAAGTCGAAGCGGCGGTTGAACTCTTCGCCCTGATGGATTTTGCGGTAGGCGCCGGTGTGGTAGCCGCGTTCTTTGAGCGAATCGAGGAAGGTCTTCTCCCAGGGCGGCATGGGGGTGTGGAGCCGGGAGGTGTTGGTAGTGTGGGCGGTGGCGCCGGTGAAGAGGGCGGAGCGGTTGGGGCTGCACTGCGGGGAGGTGACGAAGCAGTTTGCAAAGCGGGCGCCGCGGGCGGCGAGGCGGTCGAGGTGGGGGGTGTGGATGTGGGTGTTGCCGTAGCAGCCGAGGTCGGCGGCGGTATGGTCGTCGGAGATGAGGAAGAGGATGTTGGGCGGGGGCGCCGCGGGGGAGGGGGGCGCGAAGGCGGCGGGGGTGCCGAGGAAACCGCGGCGGGTTAGACCATTCATCAGCGAACAGGATAGCGTAAGAGGATGCAGATTGATCTCTCCGGCCGGCACGCTATCGTGACCGGCGGCGCCCACGGCATCGGGCGCGCGATGGCGCAGACGCTTAGTGCGTGCGGCGCGGCGGTAACCGTTTTTGACCTGGAGTCCTCGCCCCCGGTGAACGTGACGGACTGGGGGAGCTTGGCGGCGGCGTTTGCGGCCGGCCCGGCGCCGGATATTGTGATGATCAACGCGGGCACGGCTTTTGTGCGGCCGATTGCCGAGACCACGCGCGAGGTTTGGGACAAGACGGTGACGCTGAACCTGACGGCGGCGTTTGAGACGCTGCAGGCGGCGGCGGGGCGGATGCGGGCGGCGGGGCGGCCGGGCGCGATTGTACTGACGGCCTCGACCAACTCGTATGACGGCGAGGAGAACCTGATTGCCTACAACGCGACCAAGGCCGGGGTGCTGGGGATTGTGCACACGGCGGCGAATGAGTTGGGACCGTATGGTATCCGTGTGAACGCGGTGAATCCGGGGCTGATCCGGACGCGGCTGACGGCGGAGGCGTTTAATACGGAGTCGGTGATTAAGGAGTATTTCCGCGCCATCCCGATGGGCCGCGGCGGGGAGCCGGAGGAGGTGGCGAAGGCGGCTGTCTTCCTGGCGAGCGACTGGGCGAGCTACATTACGGGGGCGACGCTGCTGGTGGACGGCGGGCAGATGGCGTGTAAGTTTGGCCCGTGGCGGGAGGCCGAGGCTGAGTTTGTCGACGGGCGGTGGCGGCGGCGTTAGCGGGGATAGAGCGGCGAGTACTGCACCATCTTCTCGCGCGTGGCCAGGCGGCCGCCCTTGACCCAGGCTTCGCCGCGGGCTTCGAGGTGCTGGACCATGCGGCCGCGCCAGAGGCGCAGGCGCGCCGCATCGTCGGTGCGGTTGCGGAGTTCGGCGCGGTCGGTGGTGAGATCAAACAGCTGCTCTTCGCCGGTGAAGGCGTGGAAGATGTACTTGGTGCGGCCGTCGGTCAGGGCCGTCCACTGGTTCGCGTTGTCGTAGCAGACGCCGTGTTCAATGTCGATCCATTCGCGCCAGTTGGCGGCGCGGCCGCGGATGAGGTCGAGCAAAGAACGGCCGTCGAGGGGGCGGGCCGGGGCGGCTTCGGCCGCGTCGAGGACGGTGGGGAAGATGTCGCGGAGTTCGACGGGCTGCTCAAACGTCTGGCCGCGGGGCGCGCCGGGCAGACGGACGATCATCGGCACGCGGGCCGAGCCTTCGTAGGCGTAGGACTTCCGCCACAGGTGATGATCGCCGAGCATGTCGCCGTGGTCGGAGGTGTAGATGACGAGGGTGTTGTCGGCGAGGCCGCGCTGATCGAGGGCGGCAAGGATACGGCCGATCTGTTCATCGATGAACGAGACGGCGCCCCAGTAGCCCTGCCGGGACTCGCGGACGGTGGCGGGGCCCATGTCGCCGCGCCAGATGTCGTTTTTCGTCGTGTTGCGGGCGCGGTGGCGGTCGGCCCACGGGGCGATGTCGGCAAGGGGTAGCGGGCGGTCTTTGTGGAAGTCCATCCAGCGCTGCGGCGGGTCGTAGGGGCTGTGGGGCCGGGCGAAGGAGACCTTCAGGAAGAAGGGTTCCGGGCGCTGGTAGCCTTCGAGGAAATTCACGGCGCAGTCGGCGGTCCAGCGCGTGGGGTGGAGCCGTTCGGGCAGGACGTAGGGTTTGGCGTTGTAGTCGTTGAAGCCGACGCCGGTCGCGTCCGGGTTGAGCAGGGGGGCCTGGGAGGCGAACCAGCTGCGGTAGTCGCTGCGGAAGTCGGGGCTTTCGACGCGGCCGCTTTCATCGAGCAGCGCCATCTGGTAGCCGTGGAGGTTGCGCTGCGGGGAGTAGTGCAGTTTGCCGATGGCGCCGGTGAAGTAGCCGAGATCGTTCAGCGCCCGCGGCATTTCGTAGGGATACTTGGGGGCGACGCGGCCGTAGGCGAGCATGCCGTGGTTCCAGGGGGAAAGCCCGGTGAGCAGGCAGGCGCGGGCCGGGGTGCAGGTGGGGGTGGAGGAGTAGGCGTTGACGAAGCGGGCGCCTTCGCGGGCGAGGCGGTCGAGGTTGGGGGTGTGGGCGGCGGCGCCGAGGCAGTCGGCGCGGTGCTGGTCGGCCATGAGGAAGAGCACGTTGCGGCGGGTGGGGGTGCGCTGGTAGAGCGCCGGGGCGGCGAGCAGTTCGCGTCTTGAAATCATAGGTCGATCCCCTCGACGATGGATTCGATGGTGGCGGGCGCGTTGCCCTCGAAACGATTATTGACGAAAATGCTGGCGGGTTGGCCGAGGCGGAGCGAGCGGTTGATGAGGACCCGCAGGGCGTCGCGGGCGGCGGGGTTGGGGTCCTGGATGCGGTCGTAGGGGGAGAAAGTGTTGACGGCGTCTTCATAGGAGCGGCCCTGGCGGAGGAGGGCGCGGACGACGGTGAAGCGGGCGGTGTGGGCGTCGGGCAGGGCGGTTTGCGCGGGGAGTTCCGGCATGCGGGTCCAGGCGTTGAAGACGTGGGCGACGCCGTGTTCGCGCAGCGCGGCGAAGTAGGCGGGGGTGAGGAACTCGGCGTTGCGCAGCTCGACCGAGTAGTGGGGGCCGGCGGGCAGTTTTTCAAGAAACGGGACGAGTTTTTCAAGGAACGCTTCGACGTCCGGCATGGTTTTGCGGGACATCTGGCCGAACTCGAAGATGAGGGCGAAGGTGCGGCCGGCGTAGGGCCGGAGCGGTTCGAGGAACATCTGGCGGAGGAGTTCGCTGTCGAGGAAGTTAGGGTTTTCGAGGCCGGCGCGGCGGCCGTAGCGGGGGTGGGCCGGGAAGACCTTGACGGTGATCTCTTCGGGCACTTTGAAGGCGAACTGCAGCGAGGCGGGGGCGCTGGCAAAGAGTTTTTGCCAGAACTCCTGCGACGGGAACTGATAGAAGCTGAAGTCGCCGCAGACGACCGGGAAGGTTTCGGCGTATTCGGCCAGGCAGGTGTCTTCGAACTTCTTGGCCGAGAATTTGCCGCGGGTGAAGTAGCGTTCCGGGGTGTAGATCTGGCCGAGCCAGCCTTCGTACTTCCAGGAGCTGCCGCCGATCAGGATGCCGCGGGCAGCGAGGCGCGCGAGTTTAGCGGCGAGCGGCGAGGGTTCGGCGGCGAACAGGGAGAGATTGCTCACCAGGCGCGCGCGGTGCGGTAGCCGTAAGGGTCGGCGCCGGCCTCCATGACCCCGCCGGGGGCGTAGCGGATGATGACGGGCGCGGCGCCGCCGGACCATTTGGACCGGGTGCTGACGTCGTGGCCGCGCTGGGCGAGCTGTTGGATGACGCTGGGGGCGATGCGTTCGTCGAGCATGAGGTCGCCGGGGCTCATGGCGTGGTTGTCGAAGCTCGAGACGAGGTGCCGCGTCTGCAGGCGGGGCGCTTCGACGGCGGCCTGGGCGTTCATGCCGAAGTCGACGACGTTGAGGAACATCTGGAGCAGGGCCTGGTCCTGGTTGTCGCCGCCAGGGGTGGCGAGGGCCAGGAAGGGCCGGCCGTTGCGGGTGACGAGGGTGGGGCTGAGGGTAACGCGGGGGCGCTTGCCGCCGGCGAGTTCGTTGGGGTGGCCGGGGATGAGCAGGAAGCTCTGGGCGCGCTGCGTGAGGGGGATGCCGGTGTCGCCGGCGACGACCGAAGGCAGCCAGGAGCCGGAGGGCGTGACGGAGAACATGATGCCGTCGGCGTCGGCGGCGGTGATGCAGGTGGTGTCGCGGGCCATGAGTTCGTCGTCGATTTTGTGGCGGACGATTTCGGTTTCTGACGGGTGCTGGCCCTTCTTGCCGTCGATCAGGCCGGGACGGAAGGCCATCGAGGCCTGGTCGCCGATCTGGGCGCGGCGTTCGGCGGCGTACTCTTTCGAGAGCAGTGCAGCGGCCGGGAGGCTGTTGAAGGTGGGGTCGCCGTAGTAGGTGTCGCGGTCGGCGTAGCCGAGTTTGAGGGCTTCGGTGACGGTGTGGAGATACTGCGAGGAGTTGTGCTGCATCTCGGCGAGCGGGAAGCCTTCGAGGAGATTGAGGGCTTCGAGGAAGATGGGGCCCTGGCTCCAGAAGCCGGGCTTGTAGACGGTGTAGCCGCGGTAGGTTGTCGAGACCGGTTCTTCGGGCTGGAGGCGGAAGGCGGCCATGTCTTCGTAGCGGAGCAGGCCATCGTTGGCCTGGCTGAAGGCGTCGATTTTGCGGGCGATGTCGCCGCGGTAGAAGTAGTCGCGGACGGCGTCGATGCCGGCCTGGCGGGCGGCGCCGCCTTTGAGGGCGCGGGCTTCGGCGGCGGCCATGGCGCGGAGGGTGCGGGCGAGGTCGGGCTGCTCGAAGATGGTGCTGGGCCGGGGGGTGAAGCCGGGGGGGAGGTAGGCGGCTTTCGAGGTGGGCCAGAGTTCGAAGAAGCGGCGCGAGCGGGCGAGCGAGGTGGCGCGAACTTCGTCGAGCGGCGCGCCGTCGGCGAGTTCGATGGCCGGCTGGATGACCTCGGCAAAGGACCTGGTGCCGTACTCGCGGAGGGCGACGAGGCCGGCTTCGACCATGCCGGGGACGAGCGCGGGCATGAGGCCGGCGACGGGGACCATGCCTTTGAGGCCGTTGGGTTCGAGGTTTTGAATTTCGCCGGGCTGCATGCGGCGGTTGCGGAACAGGTCGGCCGTGGCGAGTTTGGGCATGGTACCGATGCCGGCGATGGAGACGACCTTGCCTTCTTTGGTGCGAATGAGAATGGGGGCTTCGCCACCGAAGCCGAAGTGGGAGTATTCGACGATGCTGGCCGCGAACATGGCCGCGACGCCGGCGTCGACGGCGTTGCCGCCGTTCTGAGCGAGGCGCATGCCGGCGTCGGCCGAGGCGTCGGTGCCGGCGCCGATGGCGATGCGGGTGCCGCGGGAGGCAAAGCGCTGCGGCGGTTCCGAGGGCGCCCGCCGCTGCGCCACAGCGATACCGAACAGGCCGAGCATGGCCAGACCGAAGAAGATGCGCTTCATGGAGGTGCCCTCACTATAATGGAGATTCCGTCAGCAACCTTAAGGATACCCATGCGCCGTCTGTTCTGCTTTGCTCTGGTCGTCAGCTCTCTTTTCGCGGAAAGTGTGGGGGAGCGCTGGTGGAAACATGTGCAGTTTCTGGCCGACGATAAGCTCGAGGGCCGGAACACGGGCAGCGAGGGGCACCGGCAGGCGGCGGCCTACGTGGCGGCGGAGTTCGAACGGCTGGGCCTGCAGGCGGCGGGGACGCAGGGCTACCTGCAGCCGGTGCCGTTTGCAACGCGGCAGATTGACGAGGCGAATTCGAAGCTGGAGATTGTGCGCGACGGCAAGGCGGTGGCCGTCGAACTGGGCAAACAGGCCTACTTCAGCCTGCGGACGGACCCGGCGCCGGAGGTGCGGGCGCCGATGGTTTTTGTTGGCTACGGGCTGCGGGTGCCGGAGCAAAATCATGATGACCTGAAGGGGGTGAACCTGAAGGGGAAGATTGCGGTGATGCTGGCGGGGGCTCCGAAGGCCTGGCCCGGGCCGCTGGCGGCGCATGTGCAGTCGAGCGACGTGCGGTGGGAGCCGCTGCGGAAGCAGGGGGCGATTGGGCTGATTACGCTGTCGCGCGTGCAGACGGTGCCGTGGCCGCGGGCGTCGGCGGCCCGGCTGCAGGCTTCGATGACGGCGGTGGCCGATGAGGCAGGCCAGCAGGTTTCGATCGTTTTCAACCCGGAGCACGCAGAGGTGCTGTTTACCGGGTCGGGGCACACGGTGAAGGAGCTGTTTGATCTGGCGGCGGCGGAGAAGCCGCTGCCGAAGTTTCCGCTGCGGGGGGAGTTGGCGGCGACGGTGGCGGTGAAGCGCGGCGAGCTGAGCAGCCCGAACGTGGTGGCCAAGCTAGAAGGTACGCATCCGAAGCGGAAGCAGGAGTATGTCGTCGTGAGCGCGCATCTCGATCATCTCGGCAAGACGACGTCGTTTGCCGGCGATGGCATCTTCAACGGCGCGCTCGATAACGCCTCCGGCATTGCGGCGATGCTTGAAGTGGCCCGGCAGTTGAAGGCCGGCAAGCCGCTCGAACGCAGCGTGCTGTTCGTGGCCGTGACGGGTGAAGAGAAGGGGCTGCAGGGGTCGCGCTTCTTCGCGCGCAACCCGACGGTACCGGCCCGGCAGCTGGTCGCCAACTGCAACATGGACATGTTCATGCCGCTGCACGCGCTGCGATACCTGACGATGCTCGGCATTGATGAGTCGACGCTGGGCGACACGGCGCGCGAGGTGGCCGGGGAGTTCGCATTGCCGGTGCTGCCGGATCCGATTCCCGAGCAGCGGCGGTTTATCCGCAGCGACCAGTACAGCTTTATCCGGGCGGGCATTCCGTCGCTGGCGTTTAAGTTCGGCTACCAGAAGGGTTCGCCCGAGGAGAAGCTGCAAGCCGAGTGGTTGAAGACCCGGTACCATGCCGTTTCGGACGATTTGTCGCAGCCGGTGGACATCCCGGCGGCGGGGCGGTTTACCGAGTATCTGGCGGCCCTGGTGGCCCGCACGGCGAACCTGCCGCAGCGGCCCGCCTGGAAATCTGATAGCTTTTTCAAGCGATTCGCCAAATGACTCTCCCACTGACTCCCATCCGCTTTCTCTACCGCGCCGCCGATCTGTTTGCCCGCCGGGTGGGCATTGTCTGCGGCGACAAGGAGTTCACCTACGGCGAGTTCGCCGAGCGCTGCGAGCGCCTGGCGGGCCAGTTGCTCGCGCTGGGCGTTGAGCCGGGCGACCGCGTGGCTTACCTGAGCTTTAACACGCATCTGCTGCTCGAAGGCTACTACGGCGTGGTGATGGCGGGCGGCATCGTGATGCCGCTGAATGTGCGGCTGACGCCGGGGGAGATCACCGGGATCCTGAACCACTCGGGGGCGCGGATTGTCTTCTACGAGCCGGAGTTCGCGGGGTCGATCAACCGCGAGGGATGCCCGGCGGTGGAGCACTGGATTTCGCTCGATGGTTTTGTGATGGACGCGCCGGCGGCGCCGTGCGACTGGACGAAGATTGACGAGAACGGGATTGCCGAGCTGTTTTACACGAGCGGCAGCACGGGCACGCCGAAGGGCGTGAGCCTGACGCACCGCACGCTCTACCTGCACGCGATGTCGCTGGCCACCACCTTCGATGATCCGAAGACGAAGGTGGATCTGCATACCATTCCGCTGTTCCACGCCAACGGCTGGGGCATGCCGCAGGCGTGCGCGATGATGGGCACCAAGCAGGTGATGGTGCGGCGGTTTGACCCGGCGGCGGTGCTGGCGCTGATCGCCGAACATAAGGCGACCGATATGTGTCTGGTGCCGACCATGGCCAATGCGCTGCTCAACTGCCAGCAATTGGGGCAGTTTGATACCTCGAGCCTGCGGCATATCATGCTGGGCGGCGCGGCGTCTTCGCCCGAGTTGATTGCGCGGCTCGAAGCGGCCTTCGGCTGCGAGGCAGCGGCCGGCTACGGGTTGACGGAGACGGCGCCGGTGTTGAGCAAAGCCGGGCCGAAGCCGGGGGTAGTGTTTGCCGATGAGGCCGACCGGCAGCGGCGGCAGGCGATGACGGGCTGGTCGCTGCCGGGGGTAGAGATTCGCGTGGTGGACCCGCAGGGCAACGATGTGCCGCGGGATGCGAGCTCGATTGGCGAGATCATCACGCGCAGCGACCATGTCATGGCCGGGTACTTCCGAGAGCCGGCCGCGACGGCCGCCGTGATGGAGGGCGCGTGGTTTCACACGGGGGATATGGCCGTGTGGGACGCCGAGGGCTACGTGCTGATTGTCGACCGTAAGAAGGAGATCATCATCAGCGGCGGCGAGAACATCTCTTCGATTGAGGTGGAGCGGGCGATTGCGGCGCATCCGGCGGTGCTGGAATGCGCGGTGGTGGCGGCGCCGGATGAGAAGTGGGGCGAGGTGCCGGCGGCGGTGGTGGTGCGCAAGGCGGGGGCGGAGTTGTCGCAGGAGGAGCTGCTTGCGTTTCTGGGCGAGCGGCTGGGCCGGTTCAAACTGCCGCGGATTATTGCGTTCCGCGCCGAGGCGCTGCCGAAGACGGGCACGGGGAAGATTCGCAAATTGGAGCTGAAGGAATCGTTCTGGGCCGGGAAGGTCAAACGAGTTCAAGGATAATGCACTCTCTTACGATCGAATGCACGCAGGAGGAGAAGGACGAACTGCTGGGCCGGCTCTGGGAGCTGGAGACGGCGGGGGTAACGGAAGAGGATCTGACGGCGAACCGCGTGAGCCTGCGGGCGTTTTTCGCCGAGGCGTTTGACGCCGCCGAGTTCGCCGGCTTCGGGCCCGTCTGGCGAGAGGAGCCGGAGGTGGACTGGCAGGCCGAATCCGAAGCGGCGTGGCCGGGGCGGCCGGTGGGCGAGCGGCTGTTTGTCGCGCCGCCGTGGTGCACGGAGCCGACGCCGGCGGGACGGGAGCGGCTGGTGATCAACCCGGGCATCGCGTTCGGGACGGGTGCGGACACGACGACGCAGTTGGCGCTCGAGGTGCTGGAGCGGACGGTGCGGCCGGGCGATCGGGTTTTCGATTTCGGGACGGGGTCGGGCATTTTGGCGCTGGCCGCGCTGCGGCTGGGCGCGGGAGAGGTGCATGGCTGCGATATCGACCATGACGCCGTGGTGGCCGCGCGGGAGGATATGCCGCCCGAGATCGGGCTGTTCACGGGGACGCTGCGGTCGATTGAGGCGCGATGGGCCGATGTGATTTTTGCCAACATCAACGCTGAGACCGTGGCGCATAACGCCGAGGAGATGAAGCGGGTGTTGAAGCCGGGCGGGCGGTTGATCGTGGGCGGCATTCCGCCGCGGCACGCCGACCGGGTGATTAAGGCGCTGGGCGCGCAGGAGTGGACGCTGCGGGAGCGCGTGGATCGGGATATCTGGGTCTGCATGGCGTGGGAGGACCCTTCGGAGGCGAGATGAAACGACGGACATTTCTGGCTGGGCTGGCGGCTTATCCGGTGGCGAACGCGGCGGCGGCCGGCAAGATTGCCGCGCTCGAATTTGTGCGCCTCGAAGGGCGCTACCGGTATGAGGCCGGGACGGCGGACAAGCAGTATCAGACCAATCCGCTGCATATCTACGACGCGCTGCGGCCGGCCGAGTACCGGGAGAAGGGGCGGCCGGCGGGGGAGAGCCGCGTGACGGCGCTGTATCTGAAGCTGAAGACCGACGCGGGGCTCGAGGCGATCTACGGGCCGATTGATGAAGAGGCGGCGGTGGTGGTGCACCGGCAACTGCGGCCGTTTCTACTGGGGAAAGAGGCGCTGGCGGGCGAGACGCTGTGGGACCAGATGTACCGGTCGAATCGCCACGCGCGGTCGAGCCATTACATGATGGCGATTTCGGCCGTCGATAACGTGCTGTGGGATCTGCGGGGCCGGTACTTCAAGGCGCCGGTGTATCAGTTGTTGGGCGGGCCGACGCGGGCGGTGGTGCAGGCCTACGGGAGCTGCCTGGGCTTTAGCGTGGAGCCGGAGCTGCTGCGGAAGAAGTGCGTCGAGTTAAAGCAGCGGGGCTTTCTGCGCCAGAAGTGGTTTTTGCCGTACGGGCCCGGCGACGGGGCGGCGGGCATGATGAAGAACGTGGCGATTGTGCGGAACCTGCGCGAGGCGCTCGGCGAAGAGGTGGACATCATGTTCGACGCCTTCATGGGCTGGGACCTGAACTACGCGCTGCAGTGGGTGAAGCAGGTGGAGCAGTACCGGCCGCGGTGGATTGAAGAGGCGTTTGCCGTAGACAAGATGGAAAGCTTCGCGGCGCTGCGGCGGGCGACGTCGGTGCCGGTGGCGTCGGGCGAGCACTTCTATGGCCGGTGGGAGACCAAGCGGTACCTGGAGGCGCAGGCGATCAGCGTGGTGCAGGCCGACCCGGAGTGGTGCGGCGGGGTGAGCGAGCTTGTGAAGATCTGCCACATTGCGAGCGCTTACGATGCGCAGGTGATTCCGCACGGGCATAACGTGCATACGGCGCTTCACGTGGTGGCGGCGCAGAGCCCGATGACGTGTCCGCTGGTGGAGTACCTGATTCCGAAGATGAGCAGCTACTACCACTTCGAGCAGTGGAATCCGGCGCCGGTGAACGGCCGGATTGCGCTGCCGGAGACGCCGGGCTTTGGGATTGCGATTGATGAGGCGAAGGTGGAGAAGCGGACCGCGGTTACGTGGTGAGCGTGAGGGCGATGGAGTTGATGCAGTAGCGGAGGCCGGTGGGCGGCGGGCCATCGTCGAAGACGTGGCCGAGGTGGCTTTCGCAGCGGAGGCAGAGTACTTCGGTGCGATCGCCATCGGGGCGTTTGAGGATGTTCTGAGGGGCGAGCGGCTGCCAGAAGCTGGGCCAGCCGGAGCTCGAAGGGAACTTGTGGTCGCCCGAGAAGAGGGCGGTGGCGCAGGCGGCGCAGCGGAACAGGCCGGGGCCGGAATACTCGTTGTACTCGCCGGTGAAGGGCTGTTCGGTGCCGGCTTCGCGCATGACCCAGTAGCGGGTGGGGGAGAGGGCCTGGCGCCATTCGGCTTTAGTGCGGACGATCTTTTCGACGGTGATCATGCCCTGGGCGGGGTCGGCGAGGCGGACCGTTTCCGGCGCCGGGAGGGGATCCGGGCGCCGGGCACAGGCGGCGAGGGGCGCGAGCAGGCAGAGGCGGCGCTTCACTCAAAGAACCGGTCGACGGGGATGATGCGGACCTGAGCGGGCGTGAGGCCGAGCTTGCGCGTGGAGACGAGTTTGTCTTCTTCGACAATGTCGGCGAGCTTGGGGCTGTTGTAGGTCATGGGCGAGGGGGCGTCGCTGAGGAGGGCCTTTTGCAGGGCTTCGGCGTCTTCGGCGACGGCGACGATTTCGAGGCGGTCTTTGCGGAGGTGGCGTTTGATGGCGCGGTTGACGTCGTCGACGGTGAGTTTGGCGATGGCGGAGCGGATGTAGGCGGGGTATTCGCCGATGCCGTAGAACCGGCTGTCGATGCGGTAGCCGAGTTCGTTGGCTTTGGTTTTGAGCAGGAGGTTGACGTTGCGGGCGAGGAAGGCGCGGGTCTCTTCGAAGTCACTTTCGGTGAGGCCTTTTTCGACGAGACGGTCGAGCTCGTGGAGGGCGAGGCGGAGGGCGAAGTGGGCGGTGGGGGGCTCGACGGGGCGGATCCAGAGCTGGAAGATCTGCTGGCGGCGGGCGAGGTTGGGGTCGGGCTCGAACTGGAACATGCCGCGGGGGAAGTATTCGAGGTAGCTGTAGTCGCCGTAGTTGAGGCCGCGGATTTCGCGCATGCGCTGGTAGAGGTTGCCGTTGCTTGAGCGGTGGGGGCCGAACCAGGTGTTGGCGAGGAGGAGGGCCGGGAAGTCGGGATGGGCGCGGTTGACGGCGATGGGGAAGCCGAGGGAGTAGGCGACGGCGCGGGTCTGTTTTTTGACGATGGTGACGCGGGTTTGGGCGAGGGGCCGGAGGGCGGGGCGCTTGACGGCGGAGGGCCGGCCGGCGGGGAGGCGGCTGAAGTCCTTCTTCACGCGGTCGGCGAAGCCGGCGGGGTAGTTGCCGGCGAGGGCGATGGTGAGGTTGGCTTGCGTGAGGTGCTGGCGGTAGAAGGCCTGGAGGTCGGCGAGGGTGAGCTTTTCAAGCGCGGAGACGGTGCCATTGGGATGGGCGGTGCCGAGCAGGAGGTTGTAGAGCACCTCTTTGCCGAGCTCTTCGTCGTTCTGCTGGCGGAGCGCGACGCGGAGCGAGGTGAGTTGGTCGTCGCGGAGGCGTTTCAAGTCTTCGGGTCGCCAGCCGGGATCGAGGAGCATGTCGCGGAGGGTTGCGTAGTAGGCTTCGAGGTTGTCGAGGTGGGTGACGCCGGTGATGGCGAGCATCTCCTGGTCGGTCTGGTCCTCGACGCTGGCGGCCATGGGGTAGAACTTTTCGATGATGCCGCTGTAGGGCGTGGAGCGGGAGCCGCCGCGGGCGAGCAGGGCGGCGGTGAGGGCGGCGGCGCCTTCCTTGCCTTTGGGATCGTTGAGGGAGCCGCAGCGGAAGACGAAGCGGAAGTTGATGATGGGGGACTGGCCGGGGAGGCTGATCAGTTCGAGGGCCGGGAGCAGGGTGGCGGTGGCAAGCAGTAAGATGAGGGTTTTCATTTGGCCTCCTTCTGATGGGTGAGGGTGACGATGGTGCGCCCGGAGGCGACGAAGTATTTGCGGGCGACGGCGCGGAGGTCTTCCGGGGTGAGCGAGGCGTAGAGGTCGTAGACCTGGTTGAGGGTTTCCGGGGTGCGGGTGAGGGCGATGAAGCCGGCGAGGTTGGCGGCGATGGCTTCGCTGTTGTCGAGGCCGAGGGCGAAGCTGTAGCGGAGGTTGCTTTTGACGGCTTCGAGGCGTTGGGCGTCGACGAGGTTATCTTTGAAGCCGTTGAGGGTGGAGATGATGGCGTCCTGGACGGCGGGGAGGTCGGCCTCCTTTTTGACGCGGGCGTAGACGAGGAAGAGGTAGGGGTCGGCGTGGTTTTCGTAGCCGCCCTGGAGGATGTCGTTGGTCTGGTCTTCGAGGAGGAGCTTTTTGTAGAGCGGGGAATTGCGGCCGAGGGCGAGGGAGGAGATGAGGTCGAGGGCGGCGGCATCGCGCATGTTTTGAGCAAAGGCGGGGACTTTGTAGCCGATCGTCATCCAGGGCAGGGTGGGGGTAGGCCAGGGGACGTGGGCCTTGCGTTCGGCGGTTTGGGGCGGTTCGACGGGGATTTGGGGGGCGACGGCGCCTTTCTTCCACGGGCCCCAATACTTTTCGACCATGGCGCGGACCTGTTTGGGGTCGAGGTCGCCGGCGAGGATGAGAGTGACGTTTTCGGGGCGGTAGAAGCGGTCGAAGAACTGTTTTGAGTAGGCGAACTGGTTGGGCATGTCCTTGATGTCGGCGAGGAAGCCCATGGTGGTATGGCGGTAGGTGTGGCGGTCGAAGGCGGTGGCGCGCAGCTTTTCCATGAGCTGTTCGGCGGGTTCGGAGCTGTTCTTGTTGTACTCGCCGTTGACGGCGAGGGCTTCGGTGCGGAAGGCGCTTTCCGAGTATTCGAGGTTCTGGAAGCGGTCGGCTTCGAGGTCGAGGATGGATTCGAGGCCGGACTTGTCGAAGGTGGCGTGGTAGACGGTGAGGTCGTCGCTCGTGTAGGCGTTGGTGGCGGCGCCGGCGGCTTTCATGACGGTCTCCCATTTTTGGGGTGGGAAGCGTTTGGTGCCGCGGAACATGCAGTGTTCAAAGAAGTGGGCGAAGCCGGATTTGCCGGGTTCGACTTCGTGGCGGGAGCCGACGCTGACGACGGTGTAGAGGGAAACGATGTTGGGGAAGTCGGTGGGGATGGTGAGGAGGCGGAGACCGTTCGGGAGGTCGTAGAGGTCGTAGCCGTAGGGGAAGATTTTCGAGGGGGGCGCGGCGTAGGCGCCGGCGGCGAGGAGGAGAGTTAAGAGAGTGCGCATAGGTCTAATCCACGGAGTTCTTCGAGTTGCTCGCCGACGGCGAGGAGGAGTTCTTCGGTGTAGGGCCGGCCGATGAGTTGGACGCCGATGGGGAGTCCTTCGCTTGAGAGGGCGAAGGGAACCGTGAGAGCGGGCATCCCCAATAGGTTAAACGGTGTGAGGCAGGACATGGCGTCGGCGAGGGTGATGCCGTTCCAGTTTCGTTCGCGGGGGCGGAAGGCGGTGACGGCGCAGGCGGGGGCGAGAAGGACGGGGACGTCTTCCATTTGGCGGAGGAGGGCGGCGCGGAGTTTGTCGCGGAGGGCGAGCTGTTTGACGACTTCGACGCCGGAGGGTTGGGCGGGGGGGTCGATGAGGAGTTCGCGGCCGGTCCAGTGGACGAGATCGGGGTTGGTGGCGATGATTTCGCGTTTGAAGGGGTCGGTTAAGACGTTGAAAAAGAATTGCCAGCACGCACTTGACGAAACGAAGCCACTGAAACTAAATATTTCAGTTCCGCCGAGGAGATCGGCGGCCAGGCGGAGGGCTGTAGCGGTTTCCGGGGCCATGGGGAAGGACTCGACGACGCCGATGCGGAGGCCGCGGAGGCTGAAGGGCCGGGGGGTGAAGGGTACGGAGAAGGGGTCGGCGGGGTCGTAGCCGGCGAGGACGTCGAACAGGAGGCGGAGGTCGGCGACGCAGCGGGCCATGGGGCCGACGACGCCGAGGAGGCCGCCGGGGTGGGCGATTTCCGGGACGTGGCCGACGGCGGAGATGCGGCCGGGGGTGGGTTTGAGGCCGGCGATACCGCAGAAGTGGGCGGGGAGGCGGATGGAGCCGCCGCCGTCGCTGCCGAGTCCGCCGGCGCTGAGTCCGGAGGCGATGGCGGCGGCTTCGCCGCCCGAGGAGCCGCCGGCGGAGCGGGAGCGGTCCCAGGGGTTGGCGGTGAAGCCGGTGAGGGCGTTATCGGTTTCGTAGTTGGCGAGGAATTCGGGGCAGTTGGTTTTGCCGAGGATGGTGGCGCCGGCGGCTTTGAGTTTGGCGACGGCGGCGGCGTCGCGGGCGGGGCGGGGGGCGAGGGGGTAGCGGGAGCCGCAGGAGGTGGGGAGGCCGGCGAGGTGGAGGGAGTCTTTGACGGTGAGCATGGCGCCGGGGAGGGGGCCGGGCGGGGGTTCGACGAAGTCGTCGAAGCGGGAGACGAAGGCGTTGCAGAGGTCGGGTTCCTGGCGATGGGCTTGCCAGAGCTCGCGGGGGCTCCACTGTTTTTCGCGGATGCCGGCGAGCTGGTGGTGGAGCGGGAGCTGGTGCACTTCTCCATTAGACTCAAAGAGTGGAAGCATTGATTTATTCAGACGCGGTGGAGGCGGTGCGGTCTCGCGTGCAGGCGATGGGGGAGGCCGAGCGGGTTCCGCTGCTGGAGGCGGCGGGGCGGGTGCTGGCGGCGCCGGTGAGCGCGGACCGGGCGTATCCGCCGGTGGCGCGGAGCATCCGGGATGGGTATGCGGTGCGGGCGGCGGAGCTGCCGGGTTCGTTCCGGGTGGTGGGGGAGGTGCGGGCGGGGGGGAGTTTTGCGGGGGAGTTGGGGCCGGGCGAGTGCGTGGAGATCATGACGGGCGCGCCGATGCCGGCGGGGGCGGACTGCGTGGTGATGGTGGAGCACGCGACGCTGGCCGATGGGGTGATGACAACGGAGCGGCGGCAGATGAGCGGGGACCACTGGACGCCGGCGGGATGTGATGCGCAGGCGGGGCAGGTGGTGGTGGAGGCCGGGGTGCGGCTGCGGAGCAACCACATTGCGATGCTGGCGACGGTGGGGCAGGCGGAGGTGCTTGTTTACCGGCGGCCGCGGGTGGCGATTCTGGCGACGGGGGATGAGGTGGTGGGGGTAGAGGCGGCGCCGGCGGCGGAGCAGGTGCGGAACTCGAACTCGTATTCGGTGGCGGCGCAGGTGCTGCAGGCGGGCGGGATTCCGACGGTGCTACCGGTGGCCAAGGACAATCTGGCGGATACGCGGCGGCGGATTGCGGAGGGTTTGGAGCAGGATCTGCTGCTGCTTTCGGGCGGGGTTTCGGCGGGTAAGTATGACCTGGTGGAGACGGTGCTGGCGGAGTACGGGGCGGAGTTTTTCTTTACGCGGGTGCGGATGCAGCCGGGGCAGCCGTTGGTGTTTGGTCAGGCGCGGGGGCGGTATTTCTTTGGGTTGCCGGGGAATCCGGCGTCGACGATGGTGACGTTTGCGGCGGTGGCGCGGGTGGCGGTGGCGCGATTGGGGGGCGAGACGGCGGGGGAGGGGGTGCGATGGATGGGGACGCTGCAGGGGGAGTTGCGGCTGAAGCCGGGGTTGACGCGGTTTTTGCCGGCGGAGATGCGGGGGACGGGGGTGTTTCCGGTGCGGTATTCGGGGTCGGGGGATGTGCCGGCGCTGGCGCGGGCGAATGTGTTTGTGGTGACGGATCCGGAGCGGGATGTGTATTTGCCGGGGGAGGAGATTGAGGTTTTGCCGATGGGATGAGGGTTGGGTTGGGGGCTGGGGTTGGTGGTGGTGGACGGGGGGCGGGGTGGGTGTTTGCCGGGGTTGGGGTTGTGGCGGAGGTGAGTCGGGGGCTGGGGTTGGTGGTGGTGGACGGGGGGCGGGGTGGGTGTTTTCGGGGGTGGGGGTTGTGGCGGGGTTGGGTCGGGGGCGGGGGGTGGTGGGGGATGCTGTGCGGATGGCGGGGGGCGACGGCAGCGATAATTGAAGGGAGTATGAGCAAGCTTTCGCATTATGACGCGGCCGGGCAGGCGCGGATGGTGGATGTGACGGGGAAGGCGGTGACGCAGCGGTCGGCGCGGGCGCACGCGTTTGTGAAAATGAGCCGGGCCGTGCTGGCCGAGTTGCAGAACAACCCGAAGGGCGATCCGCTCGAGGTGGCGCGGGTGGCGGGGATTCTGGCGGCCAAGAAGACGGGGGAGCTGATCCCGATGTGCCATCCGCTGGCTTTGACGCACGTCGAGGTGGAACTGACGCCGCGGGCGACCGGGATCGAGATTGCGACGCTGACCGTAACCGCCGGGCAGACGGGCGTCGAGATGGAGGCGCTCACCGCGGCGAGCGTGGCGGCGCTGACCGTCTATGACATGACGAAGGCGCTCGATAAGGGGATCGAGATTCAGGACGTTTACCTCGTCGAGAAGACCGGGGGGAAGTCCGGGGTGTGGCGCCGGGTGAAACCCAAAGCAAAGCGGTAACATCAGAGTAGCTATGAGCCTGACCCGCCGGATATTCTCTTCGCTCGCCTTGGGCGCGCCTTTGCTTGGGCAGGAGAAGCCGCCAGCGCCGGCCCTCACCCCGGAAGAGCAGGAGGGGTTGGCCACCATCCGCACGTTCGTGCGCTTCGTGGTGGCACCGACCACGGTGACCGACCAGGACGGGCGGTACGTGAGCGACATTCAGCCGCACGAGTTCCGGCTGGTGGACCGGGGCAAGGAGCAGAAGCTGCGGGTGGACCTGGCGTTTCAGCCGCTGGAGATTGTCGTTTGCATTCAGGCGAACAACACCGTTGAGCCGGTGCTCGATAAGATCAAGCAGATTGGCCCGCTGCTCGAGAACCTGGTGCTGGGCGAGAAGGGGCAGGCGGCTATCCTCGCTTTCGACCACCGGGTCCGCACGATGCAGGATTTTACGAACGACGGGGCGCTGTTCAAGAAAGCCCTGGCGAAGATCAACGCCGGGTCGACGACTTCGGCGATGAACGATGCCGTGGTGATGGCGGCGCGGATGCTGCGGAACCGGCCGGCGGATCACCGGAAGGTGGTTTTGCTGATTGCCGAGACGCGGGACAAAGGCAGCGAGGCTAAGACACGGCAGGCGCTGCTCGATCTGCAGTTTGGCAACATTGCCGTTTATTCGGTGAACATCAATCGCCTGGTGACTTCGCTGCTGACCAAGGCGCAGCCGCCGCGGCCGGATCCGCTGCCGGTGGGGGCGCGGCACCTGCCGGCCGGGGCGCTGGCGACGCCGGAGACGATCAGCCAGCAGACGGGGATCTATAACGGCAACGTGGTGCCGCTGGCGGTGGAGATTCTGCGGCAGGTGAAGAGTATTTTCGTGGATAACCAACTGGAGGTGTTCACGAAGTTTACCGGTGGGACGGAGCGTTCCTTCCTGACCTACAAGGATCTCGAGCGGGTGATAGCCGATATCGGGCAGGAGCTGCACAGCCAGTATCTGATCAGCTACTCGCCGAACAATACGGAAGAGGGCGGATATCACGAGATTCGGGTGGATGTGCTGCGGACGGGACTTAAGGTGCGGACGCGTCCGGGGTATTGGATGGCGGCCATTCCGCAGTAGCGAGGACGCGGGTGATGAGGGTTTCGCCGGGGTCGAGGGGGGCCTGGTTGACGGCCGCGAGGGGGACGTGGACGCGGGCCGCGTCGATCTGGGCCGGGGTGGCGCCGCGGAAGCAGTAGTGGCAGATGGTTTGGGGTTCGTCGCCGATTTGGATGAGATGGCCGTAGAGGCGGCAGGCGACGGGGCGGTGTTCGTAGAGGCGGCAGGCGCCGGTGGCGGGGTCGACGACGGGGCAGGGTTGGCCTTTGTGGCGGGTGAGGAACCATTCCTGCCATTCGTCGTTGGCGCGGAAGAGGCCAGAGGCGGCGTCGCCGGGGAAGTCGGGTTCGATGCGCTGCCAGAGCTGGCGGGCGCGCTCCTCAATATCGGCACGGACGGCGGGCGGGGCGGCGAGGCGGCCGCGGTGGAGGCGGGCGGCGTCCTGGAGCGTGATAGGGAACAGGACCGAGCAGCATTCGCTGCAGCCGGGGCGGCAGGCGATCCATTTGCCGGCCTGGGCGTGGGACTGGGCGACGGCGGCGTCGACGGTAGCGAGAATCACCAGGTCGGTGGCGGGGTGGAAGGGCATTAGACGGCGGAGGCGATGACTTCGATTTCGATGTGGGCGCGGGAGGAGAGGCGGCGGACTTCGACGCCGGTTTTGGCGGGGGCGTGGGGGAAGTATTCGGCGTAGAGGGCGTTGAGTTCGGCGAGTTCGTCGACGTTGGTCATATACACCGTGGTTTTGGCGACCTGAGCGAGGCTGCTGCCGGCGGCTTCGAGGATGGTTTTGATGTTGTCGAGGGCCTGGCGGTATTCGGCGACCTGGCCGCCGGGGACGAGTTCGCCGGTGGCGGGATCGATGCCGAGCTGGCCGGAGACGAACAGGAGGTCGCCGAGGCGGGTGGCCTGGTGGTAGGTGTGGTTGCCGGGGGGCAGGGCGGGGACGTGGATGGTTTCCGGGTGCTTCACGATTACGAGCTTATCGCGTTGGGGCTAACCGGTGAAGCGGTAGCCTTCGCCGCGGACGGTGAGGATGTGTTTGGGGGTTTGGGGCTCTTCTTCGAGTTTTTGGCGGAGCCAGGCGATGTGGACGTCGACGGTGCGGGGGGTGATGAAGGGCTGGTGGCGCCAGACCTGGGTGAGGAGCCATTCGCGGGTGAGGACCTGGCCGCGGTGATCGATGAGGCAGCGGAGGAGCTGCATCTCTTTGGCGGCGAGGTTGACGGGGGCGCCGTGGCGGTGGACGGCGGGGACGGAGAAATCGACGGAGACGGGGCCGAACTGGAAGCGGGTGACGGGGGTGAGGGCTTCTTTGCCCATGCGGCGGAGGAGGGCGGTGACGCGGGCGGTGAGTTCGTGGGGGTCGAAGGGTTTGGCGAGGTAGTCGTCGGCGCCGAGGTGGAGGCCCTGAACGCGGTCGGCGACCTGGCCGCGGGCGGTGAGCATGAGGATGCCGCCGTCGAAGCCTTGCTGGCGCATTTTTTGGCAGAGGGCGAAGCCGTCGAGGCCGGGGAGCATGACGTCGAGGATGAGGAGGTCGTAGCGGTGGTTGGTGGCGGCGTGGAGGCCGTCGGGGCCGGTGGCGGCGTGGGCGACGTGGTGGCCCTGGGCGGAGAGGAGGTCGGCGATGATGAGGGCGATATCGGGTTCGTCTTCAACGAGCAGGATTTGCGAATTCGTCATATTGTTCCGGGAGGGCGGCGGGGAGGCGGAGGGTGAAGCCGGCGCCGCCGGTGGGGAGATTTTGGGCGGTGATGGTGCCGCCGTGGGCGTGGGCGATTTCGGCGACGAGGCTGAGGCCGAGGCCGGTGCCGCGGAGGTGGTCGGCTTTGGCGCGTTCGCCGCGGTAGAAGGGTTCAAAGAGATGTTCGAGGTCGGCGGGGGGGATGCCGGGGCCGCGGTCGCGGACGTGGACGAGGAGGTGGGGGCGGGGCGGGGTGGGGTCGATTTCGACGAGGATGGAGATGGCGCCGCCTTCGCCGCCGTGGCGGGCGGCGTTGCTGAGGAGGTTTTGGAAGGCGCGGCGGAGGGCGACGGGGTCGCCGAGGACGGGGGGGATGTCGGGGGGGGCCTGGAGGTCGACTTCGCAGCGAGCGGCTTCGATGTCGCCGGCGGCGGCTTCGAGGCCTTCGTTGAGGGCGTCGAGGAGGGAGACGGGTTGGTTGGAGTTTCTGGCCTGGCCGCCGCGGGCGCCGGCGAAGCCGAGGATCTGTTCGACCATTTCGGTGAGGCTTTCGGTGTGCTGGACGATGAGGCGGAGGTAGCGGGCTTGCTGGTCGGGGGTGCGGACGACGCCGGAGAGGAGATTGTGGGCGGCGCCGCGGATGACGGTGAGGGGGGTGCGGAGTTCATGGGTGACGCCGGCGACGAAGGCGAACTCCATTTGGGCGAGGCGGCGGGCTTTGCTGGTGTGATGGACGAGGGCGGCGCCGGCGGCGGCGATGAGGAGGAGGAGGCCGCCGGCGACGGCGAGGTTGCGCCAGCGGTTGGCGGCGACGGCGGCGGCGAGGGAGCCGTGGCGGTGTTTGGCGGTGAGGGTCCAGCGGGTGCCGGGGGGGCCGTTTTTGCGGGGCGGGCCGTGGGGGGCGCGGCGGAGGCCGTCGCGGAGGCCAGTAAGCAGGGGGGCGCGGGCGTCGGGATAGGCGATGGGGGGATGGTTGGTGAGGGTGGAGAAGAGGAGCGTTTGTTGGCGGCCGGCGGTGACTTCGACGTCGAAATCGGGTTGGTCACCGGGGTTGAGATGGGTGCGGACGAGGGAGGGGAGGAGATTTTGCCAGAGCTGGGCGGGGTCGAATTCGAAGATCATCCAGGCGAGTTCGTGGCGGGTGCCGGGGTCGAAGATGGGGAATTCGAGGAGGAGGGATTCGGGGGCGAGGCGCGGGGGGCTGCGGCGGTCCTGGCGCCGGAGTTCGAGGGCTTCGCGCAGGGGCTGCCAGGCGGGGGGCCAGGGGAGGGGGGAGGTGGCGCCGGATGGGGGATCGAGGAGAGCGAGGGAGAGCGAGTCGTTTTCGGGGGTGGCGATGGCGATGCGGGCAAACAGAGAAGGGCCGGGGGAGCGGCGCTGCCAGCGTTGGAAGGCGGCGGCCTGAGCGGCGGGGAGGCCGGAGGCGGCGAGGTCGGATTCGGCGGGGAGGAGGGTTTCGACGGTTTCAAAGACCTGCTGATCGAAGGCGCGGGCCATGCGGTGGAGTTGTTCGTCGAGGCCGGTGGTGAGGCGGGCCTGTTCGGCCTGGCTGAGTTCGCCGGTCCAGCGGTACTGGAGGAAGGCGAGGACGGCGCAGAGGGTGGTGATGACGGCGAGCCACGCCCATTGTTGCCCGGTTTGCCGCATGTGTTTCCTCCGCACCCCATATTAGACCGCTTTTCGGGGGGTAAGCCCAGTTAAGCGATGTTAAGGCGGGGGAGGTGCGCCATAACATCGCTTAACGTGACTTGGGGGGCTTTTCGGCGTCTGCTGGTAACAGGAGCGACTGATGAAAACGACAACTTTTCTCTCTGTGCTGGTGACTTTGGCGGGGACGGCTTGCGCACAACCGGGCGGCGGGCGTCCGGGTGGCGGGGCGCCGCTGCGGTCCTTAAAAACGGTGGCCGTGCCGGCGGTGCCGGGACTGGCGCAGTATGTGCGGGATGAGAAGGCGCTGGTGGTGCTGGGTAAGGCGCTCTTCTGGGATATGCAGGCGGGCAGCGATGGGAAGACGGCGTGCGCGTCTTGCCACTTTCATGCCGGGGGGGACCACCGCGTGCAGAATCAGTTGGCGCCGCCGGCGAACGGGAGCGGGACGGTGACGGTGAACCGGACGTTGACGGCGGCGGATTATCCGTTTCACGGGCCGGGGAACCAGGGGGCGGCGCGGGTGGTGACGGGTTCGGCGGGGACGTTTTCGCGGAACTTCTTTGGCGTGGCGGCGGGGGCGGCGGAGGAGGACGGGGCGGACCTGTTTTCGAGCCGCTTCAGCGCGAACGGGCGGCAGACGCGGCAGGTGACGTCGCGGAACACGCCGAGCGTGATTGACGCGGTGTTTAACGTGCGGAACTTCTGGGACGGGCGGGCGAGCGACATTTTCAACGGGGTTTCGCCGGCGGGGGATGCCGATGCGGGGGCGCGGGTGGTGGCGTGGCGCGACGGGCATCTGGTGGAGGAGCGGGTGCGATTGGAGAACTCGAGTCTGGCGTCGCAGGCGGTGGGGCCGGTGTTGAACGAGATGGAGATGTCGTACGCGGGGCGGCGCTTTGCCGATGTGGGGCGGAAGTTGCTGACGCTGCGGCCGTTGGGGCGGCAGATGGTGTCGGCGACCGATAGCGTGCTGGGGGGGTACGCGGACCGGTCGGGGGTGGGGCTGGCGGCGGAGTACTCCTACCGGCAGTTGATTGAGACGGCGTTTGCGCCGGCTTACTGGGCGGCGCCGGGGGACGAGCAGATGGCGAGGAATTTCAGCTTGTTCTGGGGGCTGGCGATTCAGGCTTACGAGTCGACGCTGGTGGCGAACGAGTCGCGGGTGGACCGGTTTCTCGAAGGGAACCGGACGGCGTTAACCACGCTGGAGCAGCAGGGGATGCAGGAGTTTGCCGGGGGCGGGGCGCAGTGCGCGGTTTGCCATCAGGGGGCGGAGTTTACGGCGGCGTCGTACAGCGCGGCGCAGGCGCGGGGGGTGAATCCGGCGAGTGCGCAGGGGGCGGGGTTCTTCCGGATTGGGGTGACGCCGGTGGCGGATGATGCGGGGTTGGGCGGGTTGGCGGCGCCGTTTGCGACGACGCAGACGAGCGGGGCGTTCAAGACGCCGGGGCTGCGGAACGTGGAGTTCACGGGGCCGTACTTCCACGATGGGAGCCAGGCGACACTGGAGCAGGTGACGGCGTTTTATGCGCGGAACGGGGACTTCCGGGCGGACGGGAACCTGGGGCCGGGGATTGGACGGATTCGGCTGAACCCGCAGGAGCAGACGGCGGTGGTGGCGTTTTTGAAGGCGCTGACGGATGACCGGGTGAAGTATCAACGGGCGCCGTTTGACCATCCGTCGCTGTGCGTTTCGACGGGGCACGAAGAGCCGGCGGCGGGGGTGCTGGCGGCGGATACGACCGACGGGCGGTTTGCGTCGAGCGCGGTGGACCGGTGGGCGCTGATTCCGGCGGTGGGGAGCGAGGGGGCGGGCGTGCCGCTGCAGACGTTCGACGAGCTGCTGCGGGGGATTGGGAATGACGGTTCGCGGGCGAATACGTTGACCGAGGGGTGTGTGCCTTAGGGGAGGCGGGCGGGCCACGGAGGAGACGGCTAAGGTTTTCCGGAGACTTGGTTTTAGAACCTTAGCCGTACCAAGTGCCCATTGCTCCATACCGGACCGAAAGTCACACTGCGGGAATATGTTCTTTGACAAGAAGCCAAGTAGGCGCCCGGCCAGGGCGGCCCGAACTTCCCTATTTTTTCTTCTACTTACGGCGATGGCGAGCGCGCAACCGCCGGGGCCGCCTCCCCCGCCTCCTCCCCCGCCGCCAACGGCACCACTGCCGCTTCCGGGTCTTCGGTCGCTGAAGCAGGTACCGGTACCCGCGGTGCCGGGCGTGGGCCAGTATGTCCGGAATCAGCAGGCGTTGATCGCCCTGGGCAAGGTGTTCTTCTGGGATGTGCAGGCGGGCAGCGACGGGAAGACGGCTTGTGCGTCGTGCCACTTCCACGCCGGGGCGGACCACCGGAGGCAGAACCAGTTGGCTCCGCCGCACAGCGCGACGACGGCGTTGACCTCACCGAACCGGATGCTGACGGCGGGAGAGTTCCCGTTTCACCGGGCGGGGGTGGTGAGTGGCCCGCCGATGGTGGCGGGAAGCGCGGGGGTGATGGCGCGGCGGTTCTTGAACGTCACGCCGGGGGCGGCTGATGAGAATGGGGCGGACTTAGTGACGAGCCGGTTCAACAAGAACGGGCTGCTGACGCGGCAGGTGACGTCGCGAAACACGCCGAGCGTGATTAATGCGGTGTTCAACGTGCGGCAGTTCTGGGACGGGCGGGCGAGCCCGGTGTTCAACGGGGTGTCGGAGTTGGGAGAGGCGGATCCGGCCGCAGCGGTGCAGGCGTGGCGGAATGGCCGGCTGGTGCGCGAGGTGGTACGGCTGCAGAACTCGAGTTTGGCATCGCTGGCGGTAGGTCCGGTGTTGAACCCGATCGAGATGTCGTACGAGGGCAGGAGCTTCGGGCTGGTGGGGCGGAAACTGCTGGCGTTGCGGCCGCTGGGGCGGCAGCGGGTGGCGGTGACCGATAGTGTGTTGGGGCCAGTAGCGAACGCTTCCGGCAACGGGCTGGTGGTGGATCTTAGCTACCGGACGCTGATTGAGGCGGCGATTGATCCGGCCTATTGGCAGGCGCCGGTGAGCGGCACACAGAACCAGATGGAGGCGAACTTCTCTTTGTACTGGGGGTTGGCGATTCAGGCGTATTTGTCCACGTTGGTGTCGAATGACTCGCCGCTCGATCGCTCGCTTGAAGGAGTCGCGGGAGCGTTGTCGCCGTTGGAGCGGCAGGGGCTGCAGACGTTTGACGCGCCGAATTCCGGGTCCTGCGCCGGATGCCACGCGGGGGCGGAATTCACGGCGGCCTCCTGGACGGAGAACGTTCGCCGGGGTGGATTTTTTCGAATTGGGGTGACGCCGATTGCGGACGATCGGGGGTTGGGGAATTTGCCGGCGGCTTTGGCGAGTCAGATTACCCGCGGCGCGGCAAGCGCGAACGGCATGTTCAAGACGCCGGGGCTGCGGAACGTGGAGTTCACGGGGCCTTTCTTCCACGACGGGAGCCAGGCGACGCTTGAGCAGGTGTTGGAGTTTTACGGACGGAACGGGGATTTCCCGGCCGATGGGAACCTGGGACCGGGGATGGGGCGGATCCGGCTGAGCCCGCAGGAGCGGACGGCGGTGGTGGCGTTTTTGAAGGCGCTGACGGATGACCGGGTGCGCTTCCAACGGGCGCCGTTTGACCATCCGTCGCTGTGCGTGGCGGTGGGCCATGAGGAGTCGGCGGCGGGGACGCTCGTCAAGGACAGCAAGGACGGGCGGTTTGCGTCGAGCGCGGCGGACCGGTTTGCTCTGATTCCGGCGGTGGGCGCGACGGGATCGGGCGTGCCGCTGCAGACGTTCGACGAACTGCTGCGGGGCGTTGGCAATGATGGGACGCGGGCGAATACGTTGACGCAGGCTTGCGTGCCCTAGTCGAGCCTGGGTTAGTCGAGCATCGATTTCCAGGCGGCTTCGTCGGGGCCGATGCTGATCTTTTTGTCAAAGCGAACGAACGGGAGCCGGAGCAGGAGCGGCTCCCGTTCGATTTTGAGGAGCAGTTCGGCGTCGGACTGCTTGAGGTATTTGAGGCCGGCCTTTTCAAAGGCTTTGCCTTCGCGATCGAGGAGATTCGGAAGGGTGAAGCGGTCGATGAAACGTTTGATCTCGCCGGGGGCCATGGGTTTGAGTTTGAGGTCGACGAAGTGGATAGTGATGCTCCGCTCCTTGAAGAAGCGTTCGGCGGCCCGGGTGGGTTGGGAGTTTTTGACGCCGAAGATCTGTACGCTGCGCATTGCTTTCTAGTTTCGCCCGAGCGGGTTGCGTTACGCTGGCAGACGGATGCTTGAGAATCTGATTGCGAATCGATGGACGCCGAGCGCGGCGGCGGAATGGACGGCGGTGATGAACCCTTCGCGGGGGGTGGAGATTGCGCGGTGCCCGGTGGGGAGCGCGGCGGATGTGGATGCGGCGGTGACGGCGGCACGGGGGGCGCTGGCGGGGTGGGGGGAGACGCCGCCGGGGGACCGGGCGCGGATTCTGTTCCGCTACAAGGCGCTGCTCGAGGAGAAGTTCGCCGAGATTGCGCTGCTGATTTGCCGGGAGCACGGCAAGACGCTCGTCGAGGCGCAGGGGGATTTGCGGCGGGGGCTGGATGTGGTGGACCTGGCGTGTGGGATTCCATCGCTGCTGATGGGGCAGAAGCTGGGGCAGGTGGCGCGGAACATTGACGGGGAGGCGGAGCGGTTTCCGGTGGGGGTTTGCGCGGGGATTACGCCGTATAATTTTCCGGCGATGATTCCGCTGTGGATGATTCCGCTGGCGCTGGCGTGCGGGAACACGTTTGTGTTTAAGCCGTCGCCGAAGGTGCCGTTGACGGCGGCGCGGCTGGTGGAACTGCTGGTGGAGGCGGGGCTGCCGCCGGGGGTGTTGAACCTGGTGCACGGCGGGGTGGAGACGGTGCACGCGATTTTGGATCATCCGGGGATTGCGGCGGTGAGCTTTGTGGGGTCGACGCCGGTGGCGCGGGAGGTGTACCGGCGGGGGACGGCGAACGGGAAGCGGGTGCAGGCGGCGGGCGGGGCGAAGAACTTCATGATTGTGATGCCGGACGCGGATATGGATCTGGCGGCGGAGGCGATTTTGTCGTCGTCGTTCGGGTGCGCGGGGCAGCGGTGCATGGCGGGGAGCGTAGCGGTGGTGGCGGGGCGGGCGGCGGAGCCGATTACGGAGCGGCTGCGGGGGTTGGCCGAGACGATGGCGGTGGGGGCGACGGATGAGGGGGCGGCGGTGGGGATGGGGCCGGTGATTGACGGGACGGCGGAGGAGCGGGTGCGGCGGTATTTGGCGATGGGGGAGGCGCAGGGGGTGGAGATGCTGGTGGACGGGCGGCGGCACGCGCGGCCGGCCGAGGGTTATTTTGTGGGGCCGAGTATTGTTTCGGGGGTGGGGGCGGAGTCGGGCTTGTTGCGGGATGAGGTGTTTGGACCGGTGTTGACGCTGCTGCGGGAGGAGGATCTGGACGGGGCGATTGCGCGGGCGAACGAGTCGCCGTACGGGAACGGGGCGGTGATTTATACGCGGTCGGGCGGGGCGGCGCGGAAATTTGCGCGGAACGTGAACTGCGGGATGATCGGGGTGAACATTGGGGTGCCCGCGCCGATGGCGCTGTTTCCGTTCGCGGGGTGGAACGAGAGTTTCTTTGGAGACCTGCATGTGCAGGGGAACGAGGGGATTCAGTTCTACACACGAACGAAGGTAACGTTGACGCGATGGTCGTAAAGCTGCAGTTACCACCGACGATACAGATTGGGGCGGGGGCGTCGCTCGGGGCAGCGGCGGAGTGCCGGCGGCTGGGGATCCGGCGGCCGCTGCTGGTGGTGGATCCCTATCTGCGGGAGAGCGCGGCGGCGCGGGCGCTGCGGGAGGCGCTGCCGGTGGCGGAGTTTGCGGGGGTGACGCCGGATCCGGATCTGGAGGTGGTGGAGCAGGGGTTGGCGGCGCTGCGGGCGCACGGGGGCGATGGGTTGGTGGCGCTGGGCGGGGGTTCGGCGATTGACGCGGCCAAGGCGATGGCGATTCTGGGGACGAACGCGGGGCCGCTTGCGCAGTACATGGGGTACCACAAGATTCCGGCGCCGGGGCTGCCGCTGATTGCGATCCCTTCGACGGCGGGGACGGGGAGCGAGGCGACGCGGATTACGATTATCACGGACCGGGCGCGGAACGTGAAGATGATGATTCTGGATGGGCATCTGCTGCCGGCGGTGGCGCTGGTGGATTACGAGTTGTCGTTGTCGATGCCGCAGGGGTTGACGGCGGCGGTGGGGATTGATTCGCTGACGCACGCGCTGGAGGCGTATGTGTCGCGGAAGGCGAGCGCGTTTTCCGACGCCATTGCGCTGCAGGCGGGGGCGTTGATTGTGCCGCACCTGCGGCGGGCGTGGGCGGACGCGGGGGACCGGGCGGCGAAGGAGGCGATGATGACGGGGGCAATGCTGGGGGGCATGGCGTTTTCGAACGCGAGCGTGGCGCTGGTGCACGGGATGTCGCGGCCGTTGGGGGCGTACTTTCATATTCCGCACGGGTTGTCGAACGCGATGCTGCTGCCGGCGGTGACGCGGTTCAGTTTGCCGGGGGCGCCGGAGCGGTATCGGGCGTTTGCGGCGCATACGGGGTTGGGCGAGGATGTGGTGGGGGCGCTTGAGGCGTTCAACCGGGATTTGCGGGTGCCGACGCTGCGGGAGTACGGGGTGGAGGCGGGGGCGTTTCGGGCGGTGATGGGGCAGATGGCGGCGGATGCGCTTGAGTCGGGGTCGCCGGGGAATAATCCGCGGGTGCCGACGCGGGAGGAGATTGTGGGGCTTTATGAGGAGGTTTTCGGGTAGAGGGCGGCGCGGAGGGCGCGGGTTTCGGCGAGGAGTTCGCGGGCGGCGGCTTCGGCGGTGAGGGGGGCGGTTTCGGGGCGGTCGCCGAGGCCGGAGTCGCGGTAGTGTTTGAGGCGTGCGAGGAGGAGGTCGCGGAGGGCTTCGGCGTTGTCGATGCCGGCGAAGCGGGCGAGGTGGGTGGGGCTGGCGCCGGGTTCTTTGGAGACGGAGCCGCCGGCGCTGCTGACTTCGAGGTCGGCGAGTCCGAGGGCGCCCTGGAGGGGGCCGGCGGTGATGCGGAGGTCCTGGATGTTGGCGAAAGTCATGGTGGTTTCGGAGACGGACCAGAGGCCGGCGCGGATGCGGAGGCTGCGGTCGGTGACGATGTACCAGCGGAGACGGTAGTCGAGCCGTTGGGCGAAGTAGGTGAAGAGGGCCTGGAGGGGGTAGAGGAGGAGCAGCAGGGTGGTGAGGCCGGCCAGAAGGGGGTGCGGTCGGCGGAGGAGCAGGGCGAGCAGGGGTAGGAGGACGAGGAGCAGGAGGGCGGCCTGGGCGCCGGCCCAGCAGAGCAGACGCCAGCGCCAGTAGTTGCGGCCGGCGCGAAACAGGAGCAGGGAGCCGGGGGCGCCTTCGGGCGGGGCCGGCTCCGGGGGGACGCGGAGCCAGCCGAGGAGGAGTTGTTCGATGGCATTAACCATGGGGATGGAGCGGGGGGCCTTCCGGGGTGAGGGCGAGGCGGAGGGCGCGCATTTCGGCGGCGATTTCGTGGAGGATGGCGGCGAGGCTGGCGTTGGGGTCGGCGGTGGGGGTGGAAGCGCCGCGCATGCGGTCGTAGAGGAAGTCGCGCATGGCGGCGGGGTCGGGGATGCCTTCGAGGACCATTTCGGCGCTGCTTGAGCCGCTGGCGGTTTGGATTTCGATGCGGGCGAGGCCGAGCCAGCGTTCGATGGCGTTTGAGCGCAGGTGAATGTCCTGGATGCGGGCGTAGTTCAGGACGATTTCGTGGCGGAACAGGACGCCCCAACTCATGCGGATCCCTTCCGGGCTGAACTCGTAGCGCATGGTGTGGTGGCGGAAGTAGAGGAGGGGGAGGGTGATGGGGAGGGCGGGGAGCGTGGCGAGGGCGCGGAGGACGTAGTAGGTGAAAAGGTTTTCGGTGGGCCGGGTGAGGGAGGCGATGGCGGGAGGGGCGGGGACCATGCCTGCATTATGCCTGAATTGGTTACGATAGGAGCATGCGCTGAACGTCCATTTCCCGGGGTTGGTCCGGGGTGGTTTCCTGCATGGTCGAATCGTACAGGCAGCCTTGAGCGCGGGCACATTTATTCATTGGATTGAACAACCATGGCACAACGTGAATTTCAAACTGAAGTCAGCCAGCTTTTGCAGCTGATCATACATTCTTTGTACTCGCATCAGGAGATTTTTCTCAGAGAATTAGTCTCGAACGCCTCGGATGCTTTGGACAAGCTGAAGTATTTGTCACTGACCGAGGAGCCGTATAAGTCGATGCCGTTTGATCCGCGGATCGACCTCGAACTGGACGAGGCGGCGGGGACGCTGCAGATTGCCGATACGGGTATCGGGATGAACGATGAAGATCTGGTCTCGCATCTGGGTACGATTGCGCGGTCGGGAACGAAGAACTTTCTGGCGAACCTTTCGGGTGACGCCAAGAAAGATTCGAACCTGATTGGGCAGTTCGGCGTGGGTTTTTACAGCGCCTTTATCGTGGCGGACAAGGTGGAAGTCATCTCGCGGAAGGCCGGTGAAGAGAAGGCTTGGCGCTGGACGAGCGATGGCAAGTCGGGTTATGAGCTCGAACCGGCCGAGCGGGACAAGAGCGGCACGACCGTGATTCTGCACTTCCATACCGAGGGCAAGGAGTACGCCAATAGCTGGAAGCTGCGCGAGATCGTCAAGAAGTATTCGAACCATATCGCTTTTCCGATCTTCCTGACGGCGGACGAGAATGAGTGGGACGAGGCGGAGAAGAAGTCGGTCAAGAAGCGGACGACCAAGCAGGTGAACGCGGCGAGCGCGCTGTGGAAGCGGCCGAAGAACGAGCTGAAAGACGAAGACTACAAAGAGCTGTACAAGTCGGTTTCGGGCGATTGGGAGGATCCGCTGTGCTGGTTCCACACCAAGGCCGAAGGCACGATGGAATACACGACGCTGTTCTACATTCCGTCGAAGGCGCCGTTTGACCTCTATCAGGCGGACTACCGGCCGGGGGTGAAGCTGTATGTGCGGCGCGTCTTCATCATGGACGACTCGAAAGAGCTGCTGCCGACCTATCTGCGCTTTGTGCGGGGCATTATCGACAGCGAAGATCTGCCGCTGAACGTGAGCCGCGAGATTCTGCAGCAGAACCGGGTGTTGACGGCGATCCGGACGGCGAGCGTGAAGAAGATTCTGTCGGAGTTGAAGTCGCTGGCGGTGGACAATCCGGAGCAGTATACGAAGTTCATTGAAGAGTTTAACCGCCCGCTCAAGGAAGGGTTGTACAGCGATCACGCCAACGAAGAAACGCTGCTCGATCTGATCCGGGTGAAGACGACCAAGAGCGATGCCTGGACGAGTCTGGCCGAGGTGAAGGGCCGGATGCAGGAGGGGCAGAAGGGGATTTACTTCATCACGGGGCAGAACGCGACGCAGTTGCGGAATTCGCCGCTGCTTGAGATCTACAAGAAGAAAGACATCGAAGTGGTCATCCTGGCGGATGAGATCGACGAGTTTATCTTCTCGCGGATTGAGAAGTATCAGGACGTCGAGTTGAAGTCGGTGAACAAGGCTTCGTCGGGCGATGATCTGAAGGACGAGACGGCCGAGGAGAAGCGCGAGGCGTTGACGCCGCTGCTCGAGAAGCTGAAGAGGGTTTTGGGGGAGAAGGTGAAAGACGTGCGGCAGTCGGCGCGGTTGGCCGATAGTCCATCGTGCATTGTTTCTGATGAGGAGGAGCCGTCGCTGCAGATGCGGCAGATGCTGCGGGCGATGGGTCAGAAGGAGATGCCCGAGGGCAAGCCGATTCTGGAGATCAATCCGGACCACGAGATTGTCAAGAAGCTGCTGGCGGCGAGCGACGATTCGCTGGTGGATGATGCGGCGTTTCTGTTGCTCGATCAGGCGCTGCTGGTTGAGGGCATTGCGCTTGAAGATCCGGGCGCGTTCGTCCAACGGCTGAACCGGGTGTTGACGCGGGCGGTTTAGTTAGTCGGCGGGATTCTGATCCGGCCGCCCTGGGGTAGCGGGGCGGCCGGGTTCAGGGCCGGAGGGTGAAGGCGAAGATGTTGCCGCCGCCGGCGATGGCGACGTACTGTTTGCCGTCGACAGTGTAGGTCATGGGGGATGCCTTCCAGGCCTGGCCGGTGTTGAAGTGCCAGAGGGTTTTGCCGGTTTTGGCGTCGGCGGCGGCGAAGGTGCCGCCGGATTCGCCGTAGAAGAGCAGCCCGCCGGCGGTGGAGAGGACGCCCGAGTAGTTGCTTTCGGGGGCGCCGGTTTGGGGGACCTCCCAGACGATTTTGCCGGTTTCGATATCGAGGGCGCGGAGGAGTTTGACGGGGGGGTTGGCGGGGTCGTTGTAGGGGACGAACCAGCTGCCGGCCTGGCGGTAGAGGTTACAGTCTTCGACGGCCATGACGTAGAAGAGGCGGGTGTCGGGATTGAAGGCAGTCGAGTACCAGTTGGTGGCGCCGCGGACGGCGGGGCAGGTTTTGGTGCCGCCGGGGGTGGGTTTGCTGTTGGCGGTGAGGATGGGGCGTCCTTTGGGATCGAGGCCGGAGGCCCAGGTGAGGCGTTCGACGAAGGGTTTGCCGAGGAGGAACTCGCCGGTGAGGCGGTCGAGGACGTAGAAGAAGCCGTTGCGGTTGGCCTGGAGGAGGAGTTTGCGGTCGCGGCCCTGGAACCTGGTATCGACGAGGAGGAGGGGTTCGGTGGCGTCCCAGTCCCAGAGGTCGTGGGGGGTGAACTGGAAGTGCCATTTGAGTTTGCCGGTTTTGGCGTCGAGGGCGACGACGGAGTCGGTGTAGAGGTTGTCGCCGGCGCGGTCGGTGCCGTCGGTGTCGGGGTAGGGGTTGCCGGTGGGCCAGTAGAGGGTGGCGGTTTCGGGGTCGTAGGAGCCGGTGAACCAGGTGGCGCCTCCGCCGTAGTTGATGGCTTTGCCGCCCCAGGTTTCCGAGCCCTTTTCGCCGCGGGGGGGGATGGTACGGAAGCGCCAGACCTCTTCGCCGGTGGTGGCGCGGTAGGCGGCGATGAAGCCGAGCAGGGGGGCATCGCCGCCGCCGACGCCGCCGATGACGAGGTCGCCGACGACGAGGGGAGCGGCAGTGGCACCGTAGGCGCCGGGGGAGCCGGGGGTGGGCATGTAGACCTGCCAGAGGAGGGCGCCGGTGAGGCGGTGGAGGGCGATCATGTGGGCGTCGTCGGTGAGGAAAAAGACGCGGTCGCCGAGGAGGGCGACGCCGCGTTGGGCGCCTTTGGCGGCGTCGCCGGAGATGGTGGTGGCTTGGGTGCGGGAGCGGAGGTAGCACCAGATTTCGCGGCCGGTGCGGGCGTCGAGGGCGCAGACCTGGTTGGGTGCGGTGACGTACATGATGCCGTCGGCGACGAGGGGGGTGGTCTGGAGGCCAAGGTGGGGAAGGGAGTAGGTCCAGGCGGATTGGAGGTTGGCGGCGTTGCCGGGGTGGATCTCGGTGAGGGAGCTGTGACGGTTGCCGGAGGGGAGGCCGTGGTAGCCGGGCCATTGGCCGGGGGCGGGCTGCTGGACGCGCTGCATTTCGGCGGGGGTGGCGGGGGGAACGGGGCCGGAGACGGGGCCGGGGGCGATGCCACCGAGGGTGCTGAGGTAGGCGATGAGGTTCTGGCGCTGGCTGGCGTCGCCGCTGAAGGCGGGCATGAGGGAGGATTTTTCGAAGTCGAGTTTGGAGTAGTCGGCGGTGGTGAGGGAGACGATTTTGCCGTTGAGGGTTTGGAGTTGGAGGTCGTGTTGGCCGCGGCTGCGGGCGAAGCCGCGGAGGGATTGGCCGTTGCGGAGGCGGGCGGTGACGACGGCCCAGGGGTCGTCGGGGCAGAAGGCCCAGCTGGGGCAGGTGGCGCCGTTGCGCTGGCCTTTGCGGGAGGAGGGGTTGGTGAGGGTTTCGTCGAGCTCTTTGATGGTGAGTTCGCGGCCGGCGGCGGAGAGGTCGGGGCCGTTGGCACCGCCCTGGCCGGCGACGGTGTGGCAGTTTTGGCACTGTTGGGCGAAGAGTTGGCGGCCGGCGGCGGGGTCGCCGGGGGGGTGGGCGTCGAAGGCGGAGGCGTTCCAGGAGTGGACGGCGGCGGCGAGGGAGTCGAGTTCGGCGGCGGGGAGGGGGAAGGCGGGCATGCCGCCTTTGGTGCCGTTGCGGATGAGGTCGCGAATTTGGGTGAGGGAGCGGGAGCGGAGGGAGCGGGTGTCGATGAGATTGGGGCCGCGGTCGGTGCCGGTGGCGGAGTCGGCGTGGCAGGCGGCGCAGTATTTTTTGTAGGAGGGAGGGGGTTGTTGGGCTAGCGCGGAGAGGGCACACGCGAGGGCGAGGGGGAGAAGGGCGCTGCGGATCATGGCCGCTTGATTTTATCGTAGTTGGCCGAACTGGTGATTCTGGTCTCTTGCTTCCTGCTCTCCCGCCGATACACGTAGCTTGTGGATTGGGATTTCTGGCCGTGCGGCCGAGAAGCTTACCGGATTGGACCGTTGATCTTTCTGTTGCTCTGGTAGAGTCTGGCTTTCGGGCTGGCCCAGGGGGGGGCCGGCACGGCAGTATGTGGTGGAGCACTGGAACTGGGCGCAGGGGATTCCGGAGGAGAGGATTACGGGGCTGGCGGAATCGCTGGACGGGTATCTGTGGATTGGACATGGCGATGGGTTGAGCCGGTTTAGTGGAACGGCGGGGGAGTGTGGGGCGGCTGCGCGGGGGCTAGATCGAGTTGCTCGAGTTTCCTCCGAACTTTGAGAACGCAATCGTGACGGCATTGGGCGGGGATCGGGAGTGAGCGCTGTGGATCGGCACGCTGACGGGGGATGCGGTCAGCGCGCTGCAGCTGGCGGGCGACCGGCTGATGGCGATTCCGGATGCCGCGGCGGGGCGTGCTGGTGGCGCGGAGTTCCGGGCTTTATGAGCAGGGTTCGCCGCGGGAGGCCGGCGGGGGAGCTTTGGGGATCGGACCGGATGGGTTTGTGGGCGTTTGCGGGGCGGGGGGAGTGGAGCCGGCGTGGTCTGCCCGATGACCGGATCTTCTCGCTGATTGAAGATGGCGACGGGAGGTTATGGGCTGGTACGCCCCGGGGGATTGTTCGTATTGATCCGGCGCGGCGGCTGGCAGGGGAACGCGATGCGGAACTCCGGTTGACCCATGCCGATGGGCTGCGGACTCTGAACTTTGGGATATCGCAGGGCCAGAGTGGGGCGGCACTGGCCGGGGGGGATTCTGTTTGCCTCGTAGGGGCGATGGCAATTGAGCCGCGTCAGATTGCGGCGCCCGCGTTTGGGCCGACGCCGTTGATTCAGTCGCTGAGGGCGGCGGGGCAGGAGGTTCCCGTGGCTGGTCTGGCGGAGTTGCCGTCCGGGGTGAGCCAGATTGAGATCGCCTTTGACGCGTTTACGATATCGAGTCCCCGGCCGGTGAGGGTGGAGTACTGGCTCGAAGGGATTGGTCCGGGGTGGCAGCCGGCCGGGACGCGCCGGTCGACTCAGTACAGCAATCTGGCGCCGGGGGATTACCTTTTCCGGTTGCGGAGTTCGTGGGCCGACGAGGCGGGGATGCGGGAGAGGTTGCTGGCCGGGCGCATTCCTCCGCGCCTTTACCTGTCTCCCTGGGGGTACTGTCCCGGGTATTTCTGATGAGCCTGCTGGCGCTCCTGATCCGGAACCGGTCCCGGCAGACCGCTCTCCGGACAGCGGAACTGGAGGCGCACGTGGCGGAGCGGACGCGGGAGTTGGAGGCGGCCAGAGCGGCTGTCGAGTCGGCCGCGGCGGTGAAATCGGAGTTTCTCGCCACGATGAGCCACGAGTTGCGGACGCCGATGAACGGGGTGTTGGGTTTGGCTGAGTTGCTGGCGGGCAACAGAGCTGGCTTGGGAACGTGGTGCATCGGATGGAGGGTGACCCGGCGCGGATTCGCCGGATTCTGCTGAACCTGCTGAGCAATGCGATCAAGTTTACGCCGACCGGGTGGGTGGAGAGGCGGGTCGACTGGCAGGAGACGATGGTCGAACTGGCGGTGGAGGCCAGCGGCATTGGGATTCCGGCCGACGAGCTGCCGCTGCTGTTTCAGAACTTCGTGCAGGTGGACTCGTTGACTACGCGGCTGTACGGGGGGACGGGCCTGGGCCTGGCTATCTGCCGGCGCCTGGCCGGGGTGATGGGCGGGACGATCGGCTGCCCGAGCGTGCCCGGGAAGGGTTCGACGTTTCCGTTGAGGCTGCCGCGGTGGACCGCAACGTCGATCAAAGGGTGGTCCTGGGACTTCTCGGGAAGCTGAGCCTGGAGGCTAGCGTGGCTCACAACGGGCAGGAGGCGGTGGAGGCCTGCGAGCGGGAACGGTTCGATCTGGTGTTGATGGATTGCCAGATGCCGGTGCTGGACGGTTACGGAGCCACGCGGCAGATTCTGGAAAAGCTGGGAGCGGTCGCTCCCCCTATCGTGGCTTTGCCGGCGCATGCCATGGAATCGGATCGTGCCAAGGGTTTGGAGGCAGGCATGAGCGGCCATATGACCAAGCCGGTTCTGCTGGAGCAGCTTCGGCAGGTGATCAACGAGCATACCCGGGTTCGGATTGCGGGTTAATCCTTCCAGGACGGGACCGGCATCGCCCGCAGCTTCCCGGCCAGATTCGCCCATGTCCAGAGCACCGCGGTGAGCGCCGTCATCCCGCCGGCCACCAGTCCCACCAGCCGGACCGGATACCGGTCCACGGCCAGCGCCGCCACCGTCATCGACACCATCATCGACACGTTCATGAGCATCTCTACCGTGGCAAAGACCCTCCCGCGGTACGCCTCCGGCACATGGTGCAGCAGCATGCTCCGATTCAACACATTGTTGGCGCCCATGGCAATGCGTGACAGCGTGATGAAGAAAACCGCGCTCGCTATGGATTCCATCTGCGTAAAGGCCATGTAGGCCCCGCCGATTACGAAGAAACACGAGGCAATGGCCCACTTGTACTGTTCGAAGCTGAGCTCCCGGCCGGCGCGGAGACCGACAAAGCCCCCCAGCACGAGGCCCACGCCGGCGAAGCCCCAAATGATCCCCACCCCCGCCGGACCGGCCCGGAAAACCACCTCCCCGAACAGCGTGAACAGAATCTGCGCCGCCCCGCCGCCGGAGGCCCAGCCCACTCCCGCTAAGGCAATGGCCAGCAGCAACGGTGTCCGCCAGAGCAGTTGGAGACCCTCCCGGAACTCGCTGACGCCGTGGTCGGGCTGCCCGGGCTCCCGCAACACGCGGAACGAGCCAACCAGCCGTGAAATGGACCAGGCGCTGAATAGAAACGCGCTGGCGTTAAAGACGAAAGCCGGGCCGTAGCCGAAGGCGGCGACGGCCGCTCCGCCGAGCATGGTGCCGAAAGAGAGCGTGAGCCACGAGGTGGTTTGCGTCATGGCGTTGGCCGTGTGCAGCTCTTCGCCGGTGGCGAGGTCCGGTAGAATCGAGGAGCGGCCGGCGGTGAAGAACGGCGTCGCCACCATCAGCAGCGCGCTCAGGCCGTAGAGCAGCGCTGTAACGGGCCACTGCAGTAGGAGCAGAAAGCCCAGCGCAATCAGCGCCCGGAACAGTTCGCTGGCCAGCATGACGCGGCGCCGGTCGAGGCGGTCGAGGTAGACCCCGGCGATGGGCGCCACCAGAATGGCGGGCAGCGTCCGCGCAATCATGACGGCTCCGACGGTGGACCCGGACCCGGTAAGATGCAGCGATAAGGACAGCGCCGCGATGGAATTGAAATGGTAGCCCGTCTCGCTCACCAACTGGCCCACCCAGAGCGAGCGATAATTTGGGTTCTGCCGCAGCAGCGCCAAAAATTGCACTTCCGTTAATCATATGCAAATCCTCTCTGACTGGTTCCTCTGGGCCATCCTCACCATGGTCACCCTGGCCAGCCTCTTTCCGCACTGGGCCGGGGCGATTCATGCCAACACGCTTTCTGACTACGGCATCTTTGCCATCTTTTTCCTCTACGGCGTGAACCTTTCCGTGGAGAGCCTGCGCACGGGCCTGGTGAACTGGCGGCTGCATCTGCTGGTGCAGCTTTCGACCTTCGTTCTGTTTCCACTGCTGTTTCTGCCGTTCCGGGCGGTGGCCGGGCCGTGGCTGCCGGCGGATCTGCTGCTCGGCTTTTTCTATCTTTGCGCTTTGCCGTCGACGATTTCGTCGTCGGTGGCGATGACGGCCATAGCGCGCGGCAACGTTCCGGCCGCGATCTTCAACGCCACGCTATCGAGCTTATTGGGTGTGGTGGTTACGCCGGCCCTGGTGAGCCTGGTGGCGCAGACGACGGGGCAGGCGCCGCCGCTGGGCCAGACGGTGACGAAGGTCGCCACGCTGCTGCTGCTGCCGTTTGCGCTCGGGCAACTGCTGCGCCCGTTCGCCGGCAAGTTTTTCGGCCGGTACAAGAAGTACACGGCGATCTCGGACAAGTGCATCATCCTGCTGCTGGTGTTTGCCGCGTTTTCGGATTCGGTGAACGCGGGGCTGTGGACCACCTATGGCCCGGGCGTTCTGGCGCTGACGGTGCTGGCGACTTCGGCTCTGCTGGCTTTCGTACTGGCGCTGACGACCACGCTGGCGCGGGTGCTGCGCTTTAACGTTCCCGATGAGATTGTCGCCGTGCTGTGCGGATCGAAGAAGACGCTGGCGTCGGGTGCGCCGATGGCGAAGTTGATCTTTGCCGGCTCGGCGAGTCTGGGGCCGATCCTGCTGCCGATCATCGTTTACCACCAGATTCAGCTATTCGTTTGCAGTGTGCTGGCACGGCGCTACGCCGGGCGGGTCGAGCTCTCCTAGCAGGGCCAGGGCCGCTTCGACGACGAGGTCTTCGGTGGCGGGGCCGTAGAGCGCCGTGTCGACCTCGTAGCCGCCTTCGGCGAAGGCGGCGCGGGTGGGCATGTAGCCGAAGGTGCCGTTGGAGTAGCCGGAGACGAGCGTGTGGCGGAACGGGCTGCCGGCGACGATGCGGTCGCCGATTTCGCCGAACGGCTCGTCCTGCATGGAGACGAGGACGATGTCGCCGAGGCGGAGGACCTGCAATTGGCGTTCGACGAAGGCTTGGCCGCGCACCATGCGGGCGCGCTCTTCTTTCATCGTGGCGCGGGTGAGAGCCGCGGTGGCTTCGCGGACGCCGCTGCCAGCGGCGCGGGCGGCGTCGAGCGCGGCGCGGAGTTGGGTGACCGCTTCGACGAGTTCGGCGTGGGGTGGGAACTCGTTGGCCGGCAGGCGGAGCGTGCGGCAGCGCATGGTGAAGGGGACGGGGGCGTCCGGGGTTGGCACCTCGTCGTAGAGGGCGATGGGCGCTCCGGATTCCATGACCCCGACGAAGCGTTCGGTGCGCTGGCGGGTGTCGATGGACAGCGCGACCTTGGCGGCTTCGAGGCCCAGGATGCGGCCGAGGCGGCGGTAGACGGCGCGGTCGCCGGTGAAGCCGAGGATGGGTCCGACGGATCCGGCGGCGCCTTGGAGAAAGAGACAGTGGCCGCCGAGGTCGCGTTCGACGACCTCGCGGACGACGCCGGGGAAGTCGGGAGTGAACCACTCGTTATCCCAGGCCATGATGGTGGGGTGGCAGGCGTAGTGGACGATGACGGCCACCGGCTGCTCGTCGAGGTCGTCGAAGCGGATGACGCGCACGGTGCGGTCTACGGGGGCCTGCCAGTTGCGGCCGACGACGACGCGGCCGTTGTCGAGGGTAAGCCGCCGGTTGACGTTGATGGCGCAGGCGCCTTCGCCGGCCGCTACGCGCACGGGGCGCAGATTGCGCAGCGCCTGCCAGCCGGCGCCGGCGATGCGGCGGGGCAGGGTTTCAAGGTATTCGAGGCCCATGTCGAGGCCTTCGGAGACGACTTCGAGGCGAAGCGTTTTGGGTCCGGAGTGGGTGTGCGAGGCGGCCACGCGGATGGCGGCGGCGGGTAGGCCGGTGAGCTCGGCAACGGCGGTGGTAACGCGGGTGGCCCACTCTTCGTTGAAGCCGATGACGTCGACGTCGATCAGCAGCGCGGTGGTGGCGCCGTCGGAAAGGGCGAGGGCCGTGGCGTAGAGCGGCATGTCGGCGCCGGCGCCGCGCTGATGCAGTTGCGCGCCCCAGATGCCTTGGGGTGTCCCCGGCGCGGGGGTGATGTCGCTACGGCCAGTGCCGGCTTGGAGATGGGGCATTTCCTCAGCCTACAGCACTCCCCGCGCCGGAGTGTTAGCGCCAGCGGCGGTCGCCGTCGCGCATCTGCCGGGCGATGGCGGCATCGAGTTGTGCCGACAGCCGGGCGATCCGTTCGCGTTCGCCGCGGGAGAAGCCGAAGCGGGAGGCCCGGCCGATTTCGCGCTGCAGATGGCGCTCCATCTCCCACAAGCGGCGTGCTTCACGCGGCGTCAGGCGGCCGGTGCGTTCGCCAAACGCGATACGGGCAGCGAAGTTGTCAGCCGCGGCCGCCGGGCCGTAGCCGTGATCGAAGCCGGACCCGCCGCGGCCCGCGTAGGGTTGGGCGCTGAGGGCGAGGCCGAAGACAAGACCGATCAGAAGGGTTTTCATGTTGGTGTTACCTCGGCTGCTGCTTCTGCAAGTAGGGGGCCACGGCGAAAACCCGTCGAAATTGCCCGATTTTGGTGCTTTTACACCACCCAGGTGATTCCAATGCACCGACTGGCATAGACTAGGGTCACTATGCGTGTCTTTGCCGCAACTCCATTCGCCGCAGCTCTGTTTGCTCTCCCCGTGCTGGCGCAGCATGGGATGTACCTGAGCGACTCCAAGAATCCCGCCATCGGCAACCCCGAGGCCATCGCCGCCGGCACCAAGCTCTTCATGGGTTCCTGCGCGGGGTGCCACGGCCCCGACGGCGGCGGCGGCGCGCGCGGCCCCAACCTGGTGCGCCGCTCGCTGTGGCATCCGCTCAGCGATGAAAACATTTTTTCGGTGATCCGCAACGGCGTGGCCGACATGCCGGCCACCAAGCTCCCCGACGACCAGACCTGGAACCTCGTCGCCTTCATCCACTCGCTGACCGGCCCGGCGAGCACCAACCCCGTGCCCGGCGACCCGGCGGCCGGTAAAGCCATCTACTGGGGTGCCAAGGCGGGCTGCGCCAATTGCCATTCCATCCGCGGACAGGGCGGCAGCATGGGCCCGGATCTGTCGAACATCGGCGGCAGCCGTCCGCTGGCGGTGATTCGCGAATCCGTCGTTGAACCGGCCAAGGACCTTTACTACCTCGGCAACGAAGCGGCCACCGTCGAACTCAAGAACGGCCAGAAGCTCGAAGGCGTCGCCAAGAACCGCAGCAACTACTCGCTCCAACTGGTCGACACCAAAGGCGCGCTCCACCTGATTCAAATGCGCGACGTTAAAAAACTGACCATCTCCGACACCACCCCCATGCCCACCGACTTCGCCAAGCGTCTTTCCCGCACCGAACTCCGCGACCTGCTCGCCTACCTTGCCAAGCAGGATATCCGCAGCAAGGAGTCCGCGCAATGATCCGCCCCGTCCTGTTCGCTCTCCTGCTGACCGGCTCCGCCGTGGCGCAGGTCAGCCACGAAGAGATTGCCAAAGGCGCCGGCGAGAACTGGCTTACCTACGCCGGAACCTACTCGGGTTGGCGCTACAGTCCGCTGCAGCAGATCAACGCCGCCAACGTCCGCAACGTGGTGCCCAAGTGGGTCTACCACGTCCCTGGCGCGCGCGGACTGCAGAGTTCGCCGATTGTCTACCAGGGTGTGCTCTACGTCACGGCACCGAATTCGATCTACGCGGTAGACGGCCGCACCGGCCGGCTCATCTGGCGCTACGCCGACCCGCGCGCCAAAGCCAACGGCGCCAACCGCGGCGCGGCCATCTGGCAGGACAAGGTCTACTTCACGACCACCGACAACTACCTGGTGGCGCTCAACCGCCACACCGGCGCGCTGATTTTTAACAAGCAGTATGCCGATGTCGCCAAAGGCACCACGTCCACTTCGGCGCCCGTCATCGCCAAGGGCAAGGTCATCGTCGGCAGCTCCGGCGGCGATGGCGGCATGCGTGGCTTTCTCATGGCGCTGTCGGCCGATACGGGCGAGGAGCTTTGGAAGACCTACACCATCCCGGCCAAAGGCGAAAAGGGTTCGGAGACCTGGGGCGACCTGATCGACTGGGGCGGCGGCGCCACGTGGCTGTCCGGCACCTATGACCCCGAGCTGAACACGCTCTACTGGACGACCGGCAACCCCTGGCCGGACTACAACGGCAGCGTGCGTCCGGGCGACAATCTCTACTCCTGCTCGCTGCTGGCCCTTGATCTCGATACCGGCAAGATGAAGTGGTACTTCCAATTCACGCCGCACGATACGCATGACTGGGACGCGCAAAGCTGGCCGGTGCTGCTCGATACCGAGATTGCGGGCAAGCCGCGCAAGGCGGTGCTCCACGCCAATCGCAACGGCTTCTTCTATGCCCTCGACCGGGTGACGGGCGAGTTCCTCCGCGCCACCCCGCTGATCGATAAGGTCACCTGGGCCAAGGGCATCGACGCCAAGGGGCGCCCGATCGAACTGCCGAATATCGAGCCGAGCGCCGAAGGCCGCTGGATCTGCCCGAGCGTGAAGGGCGCGACCAACTGGATGGGCCAGTCCTACAACCCCGGCACCGGCCTGCTCTATGTGCTGACGCTCGAGCAGTGCGGCATGTACTTCCGGTCCTCGCAGCAGCCGCAGCCGATGAAGAACTTTTCGGGCGGCGGGGCGACCGAAGAGGGCGGCCAGGTGATCCTGCGCGCGCTCAACCCGAAGACGGGCCTGCGCGTCTGGGAGTACCCCATGACGGGTCTCGGCCGCATGTGGACCGGCACGGTCTCGACAGCCGGCGGCATCATCTTCAGCGGGGACGACGATGGTAACGTGCTGGCGCTCGACGCCAAGAACGGCAAGCACCTCTGGCACTTCAACGTCGGCGAGATGTTGACGGCATCGCCCGTGGTCTATTCGATCGACGGCAAGCAGTACGTCGCGATCGCGTCGGCGAGCGCGGTCTTCTCGTTTGGGTTGTTTGAACCGGCCGAGTCCATCGCCTCGCCGGTGATTGAGATCAAGAAGAAGTAGCCGGCTTAGCGGAACAGCAACGGCACGAACTCGGCCAGATACTGGCGCCACACGCTATAAGTGTGGCCCCTCCGTCTCGCGGTAAACGTGCCGGACGTTGCGTTCGGTCAGCAGTTTATCGAAGGCCCGGTTGCGTTCGAGCAGAAAGTCCTGCCGGCCGCAGGCGAACCAAAACAGCTTCGGCGGCGCGGCAGCCAGCAGCGCCGCGGCGTTGTCCGGCAGGGCGGCGCTAAAGGCGCCGAGGGCGGAAAACATCTCTGGATGGCGCAGGCCGATGTGGATCGACTGCCCGCCGCCCATCGAAAGGCCTGCAATAGCGCGTTCTTTGGTGACACGATACTTCGCCTCGACGGTGGGCATGACGTCGCGCAGCAGGTAGTCTTCAAACACCGTTACGTTTTTGGCTTGCACCTCGCGCGGAGAGCCGAACGGCACGGCATGGCCGAAGGGCATGACGACGATCATGGGCGTGGCCTGGCCGGCCGCGATGAGATTGTCGAGGATGAAGTTGGCGTGCCCCACGAGCACCCAGCCGCCCGCCGTGTCGTTTGAGCCGTGGAACAGGTACAGCACGGGGTACTTCTTTTTTGATTGCGCATAGCCGGGGGGCGTGTAGACCCAGAAGGCCCGCGCCTCGTTGCCGATGGCCTTGGCGTGCTGCCAGTTGATCTCGACGGCGCCGTGCGGCACCTCGCGCGCCTGCCAGGGCAGCGGTGACTCGGCGGGTACTTCGACCAGGCTGGCCGAGGTGCGCGCGCGCAGCTTGACGCGCGGGTTCACCGGGTCGGCGATGGTGACGCCGTCGACCGTGAAGCTGTAAATATAGATGTTCGGGTCGAGCGGCCCGACGGTGACGCGCCACATGCCCTTCGAGTCCTTGGTCATCGGCTCCTTGGCGCCGGCCTTCATCCAATCGCCGAAGAAGGTCACCTCCCGGGCTTGGGGCGCCTCGAGAGAGAACGTCACTCGCCGGTCCGGATGGACCTCCTGGGCGGCGGCCGTGAGGGCGATGAGGAAGAGGGTATTTTTGAGCACAGCGCATTATATCCAGACCGTGGGAGTGATAATGGAGTCCATGCGTTGCATCGTCCTGGCACTGTTTGCCGCTGCTGTGGTCTCCGCTCAGGAGCACATCCCCGAGAATGAAAAGAACCCGCTGGCCGGCAAGCCGGAGGCGATCGCCGCGGGCAAACGCCTCTACGAACAGACCTGCCAGGCCTGCCACGGGGGCAACGCCGCGGGTAGCGAACGCGGCCCGGCGCTCTCGACCGGCGTTTTCAAACACGGCTCGAAGGATGGCGAACTGTTCCTCAACATTCGTAACGGCCTCAAGGGGACGCAGATGCCGCCCTTCGGAGGGCTGAAGGCCGAACAGATCTGGTCGATGGTCAGCTACCTCCGCAGCCTGGCCGATACCGGCGCGCGGTCGGCCGAAACGGTCCCGGGCAACCCCGCCGCCGGCGAGGCGCTCTTTTTCGGGCGCGCGGGCTGCGAACGGTGCCACGCTGTGAACGCGCGCGGCGGCATCTTCGCGCCCGACCTGTCGGCCGCCGCGGCCCTGCCCGCCGCGACCATCCGGCAGAAGCTTCTGGACCCCGCCTCGGTGGGCCGCGCCCGCGGGCGGCGGACGGTTGGCCCGTCCATCACGACCGTCCAACTCCCGGACGGCCGCACCCTGCGGGGCATCATCCGCAATCAGGACACCTTCACGCTGCATCTGGCCGAGACCACCGGTAAACTCCATCTGCTCGACAAGCGGAAGGTCACCGTCACCACGGTCCCCGGCTCCTTCATGCCACCGGCGAAGCTTACCCCGGCCGAGACCACGGACCTGATCGCGTTCCTTAAGTCGAACGTGGCCCGCGATCTCACGAAGACGAGCCAGGTCCCGCTCGCCGGTGGGCTGACGTTTGAACGTTTGCGCAACGCCGCCGCCGAACCCCAGAACTGGCTCACCTACTGGGGCGACTACCAGGGTACCCACTTCACGACGCTCGCGCAGATTACCCCGGCCAACGTGAAGAATCTGCAGACCAAGTGGGCGGCGCAGATGCCCGGCGACACGCTGCTGCAATCGACCCCGCTCGTCATCGACGGCGTGATGTACACCTCCGGGATGCCCGGCCAGGTATTTGCCCTCGACGCCCGCACCGGAATGGAGATCTGGCGGTACGAGCGCAAACAAAGAGTAGTGAATCCGTTTGAAAGCAACCGTTTCAACCGCGGCGTCGCCGTGCTGGGCAACCGCGTGTTTGTCGGCACGCTCGATGCCGCCCTGGTGGCCCTCGACGCGCGGACCGGACTGCCGCTGTGGGAGACGCAGGTGGCCGACACGATGGAAGGCTATTCGGTGACGGCGGCCCCCTTGGCGATCAAGGACAAGATCATCGTCGGCGTGGCCGGCGGCGAGCACGGTATCCGCGGCTTCCTCGACGCCTACGATCCGCGGACCGGCCGCCGCCTCTGGCGCTTTTACACGACGCCCGGCCCCGGCGAGTTCGGCAACGAGACATGGAAAGGCGATAGCTGGAAGCGCGGCGGCAGCGGCACCTGGCTCACCGGCTCCTACGACCCTGAACTCGACACCCTCTACTGGGCCACCGGCAACCCCGGACCCGACATGGACGCCGAGGTTCGCAAGGGCGACAATCTGTTCTCCTGCTCGGTGGTGGCGCTCGACCCCGCCACCGGCCAGCGGAAATGGCACTACCAGTTCACCCCCAACGACAGCCACGACTGGGACGCCAATCAGGACCTGGTGCTGATCAACCGCGGCGCGCAGAAGTTGCTCGTGCAGACCAACCGCAACGGCATCTTTTACGTGCTCGACCGCACCAACGGCAAGCTGCTGCTCGGCAAGCCCTATGTCTCGCAAACCTGGAACGATGGCTTCCAGCCCGACGGCCGGCCCATCGTCCGCCCGGGCTCCAATGCCACGCCCGAAGGCCGCGTGGTGGCCCCGAGCCTGGTGGGCGGCACCAACTGGCAGTCGCCCTCGTATGACCCGAAGACCGGCTGGCTCTACGTCGTCTACGCCGATGCGCCGCAGCGCTATCTGCGCGAGCCGTCCACTTATGAGCCTGGCAAGGCATTTTGGGGCGGCCGTTCGATGCCGACCGGCGACCCGGTGCTGACGGGCATCAAAGCGATTGATACCGTGACCGGCGAAGTCAAGTGGGATTACAAGCTCTCCCGCGGTTCGCTGGCCGCGGGGGTGCTGGCTACCTCGACGGGGCTGCTGCTGGCGGCCTCGGCCGAGGGCAATCTGATTGCCCTCGACGCGAAGACCGCGCGGCCGCTGTGGACGATGCAGACGGGAGGCCCCATCGCTTCTTCGCCCATGAGTTACGCCGTCGACGGCAAACAGTTTGTGGCCGTTTCCGCCTCCGGCGTTTTGTTCAGCTTGGGGCTGCCCGAGTAGGGGGCCAAAAACCCGGCGGCCCGGTTAGCGGGCGCCGGGCCGGCCCGCCGGGCGCGGGCAGCAATCGATGGGGCAGACGCTGGGGCGGGGCGGGAGCAGGCCGATCGAGAGCGGCGGCGCCCCGTGGAGGTACTCGTTGACCAGTTCACGGACCATGGCGACGAAGCGGGGATGGGTCCCGGCCGTGGCCGCGCGGAGGAACGGCAACTCCAACTCTTCGGCCAGGTGCTTGGCTTCGTAGTCGAGGTCGAACATCACCTCCATGTGGTCGCTGATGAATCCAATCGGTTGGACGATGACGGCCGCGGTGCCGGCCGCTTTTTCGGCGCGGAGCGCGTCGAGAATGTCGGGCTCGAGCCAGGGCTGCGTGGGCGGTCCGCTGCGGCTCTGGTAGGCCAACTCCCAGGAGGCGATGCCGGCGCCTTCGGCCACCAGCCGGCAGGCTTCGCGCAACTGGCCGGCGTAGGAGCAGGTGTCGGCCATCGCGTTGGGGATGCTGTGGGCGGTGAACAGCAGCTTGGCGCCGGGCAGGGAAGCAGCGGCGGCGCGGGCGCTTTCGATCATCACTTCGATGAAGCCCGGATGGTTGAAGAAGCGGCGGATGGTGGTGATTTCGATATCGCCGACGGCGGCGACGGCATCGGCGATGTTCTCGCGATACTGGCGGCAGCCGCTGTAGGAGCTGAAGGCGGAGGTGGGGAAGGCGAGGGCGCGCCGTACGCCGTCGGCCTTCATGGCGGCGACGGTGTCGGTGAGGTAAGGGTCCCAGTTGCGGTTGCCCCAGTAGAGCGGGAGCGTGAGGCCGTGGGCTGCGAAATTCTCCTTCACGGCAGCGAGCAGTTCGCGGCAGTGGCCGTTGATGGGGCTGACGCCGTCGAAGTGATAGTAGTGCTCGGCGACTTCGAGCATCCGTTCGTGCGGGACGTTGCGGCCGCGCAGAACGTTTTCAAGGAACGGAATGACGTCCTCTCTCTTCTCGGGTCCGCCGAAGCCGACGAGCAGAAACGCATCAAATTTTTGATCTGTCATGTTCTTCCTTGAAGGATGCCGGGATGCCGGTCCGGTAGCTAGGATATTCGAGGGTGATGCCGAGCCGGGCGCGGACGGCGGCGCCGTTGACGCGGCGGTCGGCCCGGCGGGTTTCATCGAGGGCGCCGGGGGGGACGGCCGGGGGGAGGGGCAGGCCGAGGAGCGCGCAGCAGAACTCGGTAATGGCGAGGGTGGTGCAGGGCTCTTCGTCGGCGACGGGCCAGGCGCCGGTGAGGTCGCCGAGGAGCGTGGCGACGGCGTGGGTGGCGAGGTCGTCGACGTGGATGCGGGAGACGAAGTTGGCGCCTTCCCCGCCGATTTTCCATTTGCCCTCGCGGAGGGAGACGTGGGCGCCGCGCCCCGGGCCGTAGATGGCGGCGGGCCGGAGGATGCAGCTTGACCAGGGGCCCGCGGCGACGGCGCGTTCGGCTTCTACGCGGAGCGTTTCGCGCGGCGTGCGGGCCTGCACCGGGGTGGTCTCATCCACCTCGCGGGCTTCGCCGTAGACGCCGGTGGTGGAGAGATAAACCATCCGCCGGACCTTACCACGGAGGGCGGCCACCAGCATCGGCGTAGCCTCCCAGGCGCCTTCCGCGGTGCGGATGGCGGGGATGGAATGGAGAACCGTCCAATCGTCGCCGGGCAGGGTTTCGAGCAGCGAGACATCGGGTAGCGGGAGGTTGCGGGAATTGGTGCGCAAGACGGCGTGGCCGGCGGCTTCCAGGCGGCGGGCAACGCGTTCGCCCGTGAAGCCGGCGCCGAGGATGAGGAAGGGCAACGCTACATGACTCCGTGTTTGGCGAAGGCGTCGACGGTGCTCATGCCGTTTTCGATGGCGACGCGGACGAGGTTTTCGCCTGCGAGCTTTTCAAGAGCCCGGCGGATGCACTCCTCTTCGGCCGCCCTGGGGATGACCAGGACGCCATCGCGGTCGCCGAAGATCAGGTCGCCCGGGTGGACGGTGACACGGCCGAAGTGGACCGGCACACGGAAATCGGCGACTTCGCCGCGGGGGCCCTGGTCCTGCGCGTAGGCGCCGGTGGAGAAGACCGGGAGGCCGACGGCGAGAACGCCGGCCGTATCGCGGGAGTAGCCGTCCATGACCGCACCGGCGGCGCCGAGGTGGCGGGCGCGGGTAGACATGAGTTCGCCCCAGAGCGCGTAGGGGGGGTGCCCGGCGGCGGCGATGTAGACTTCGTGGGGCTTGAGGTCGTCGAGGGCTTCAAGCATGAGGCCGAAGGGTTTACGGCCGGGGGCGACATCTTCGGGCAGGGTGATTTCAAGCACCGGCATCGCGCGGCCGGCGAGCAGCATGTCGTCGCGCAGAGGGCGGACGCTCGGGGGAAGGAACTGGTGGAGGAAGCCCATCTTGTCGAGCACGTCGCCGAGCAGGGCGCTGAAGACGCGTTCCTTAAGCATGGGGAGGAGTTCGGGATCAGGCAGCATGAGGGTCCTTGGGGAGTTAGAGTAGCGCGGCGAGTTCGGTATAACCGTTTTCAACGGCGATTTCGCGGGGTGTTTTGCCCGCCTTGTTTCGCAACAGGCGGTTGGCGCCGCGTTCGAGCAGCAGTTCGACCACCGGGAGGCGCCCCCAGGAGGCGGCCAGGAACAGGGGCGTGGCGCCGGACTCTTTGTCCTGCAGGTTGAGGGCGGCGCCACGGTCGAGCAGCAGGGCGGCAGCGTCGCGACGGCCGGCCAGAGCAGCGTCGTGCAGGGCACTGGCGCCGGCGGCGTTGAGCGTCGAAACGGGCGCGCCGGCGGCGAGGAGCAGCTGGAGAACGTCGAGGTGGCCTTTGAGAGCGGCGTCGTGCAGCGGCGTGGAGCCCTGCGCGGTGGCGGTGTTGGCGCTGCCGCCGTGGGCGAGGAGCCATTGGACGAGATCGGCATGGCCGGCGACCACGGCGGCCTCCAGGCGAATTTGCACCTTGGTGAGTTGGACGCCGTGGGCGAGCAGGGCATCGGCGGCGGCGAGTTTGCGGCCGCCAAGCGCGAGGTCGAGCGGCAGGGCGCCTTCGCCGTTGGGCAGGTTGACGGGGGCGCCGGCGGCGAGGAGAAGGCGGACGACTTCGGCGTGCCCCTTCTGAGCGGCGACGTGGAGGGGCGTGGCGCGGGAGGTGGCGTTCGGACGCTGGGGGGTGGCGCCGTGCTGGAGCAGCAGGGCGACGATGGTCGTCTGGCCCTTCCAGGAGGCCTCTTCGAGCGGGGTAACGCCGCTTTCATCGACGACGTCGATCTTGGCGCCGCGGGCGATCAGAAAGGCGACCAGCTCTTCATAGCCGCGGTTGGCGGCCAGGTGTAGGACGGTAGATCCGGCGCGGTCGCGGGCGGTGAGGTCGGCGCCGCGGTCGAGCAGGAGGCTGACGATGGGGCCGCGGTTGGTGATGATGGCGTAGTGGAGAGGCGTAGAGCCGCCTTCGACATGGCGGGCGTTGACGTCAGCGCCCGCGGCCAGGAGCGTTTCGATGACCTCGCGGTGACCACTCCAGGAGGCGTCGTGTAGGGCCGTGCCGCCGAGCATGTCCGGCGAGGAGACCGGGATGCCCGACCGCAGCAGTTCCCGAACCCGTTGCGCGTCCCCGGCGCGAGCCGCCGTGTGCAGCTCGCTTGCCAGAGCTGGCCAGAGAACAAAAAACAGCGCGCTAACCGCGGTTTTCGAGAGGTACGTAGTCGCGCCTCGCTTCGCCGAGATAGAGCTGCCGCGGGCGGCCAATCTTCTGATCGTCATCACAGATTAACTCCTCCCATTGGGAGAGCCATCCGGAGGTACGGGCGACTCCGAACAGCACGGTGAACATCTCCACCGGGAAACCCATGGCCTCGTAGATCAGGCCGGAATAGAAGTCGACGTTGGGGTAAAGGCGTCGTTTGATGAAGTATTCGTCGCTCAAGGCGATGCGTTCGAGTTCGACGGCGACATCGAGCAGCGGGTTCTTGCCGGTGACGGCGAAGACCGCATCGGCGGTCTGCTTGACGATGCGGGCTCGGGGGTCGTAATTCTTATAAACGCGGTGGCCAAAGCCCATCAGCCGGCCTTCGCCCTTCTTCACGCCTTCGATAAACGCCGGAATGTTCTCGACGCTTTCAATGTGGCGGAGCATTTTGAGAACCGCTTCGTTCGCCCCGCCATGGAGGGGGCCGAACAAAGCACCGGAGGCGGCGGCGAGGGCGGTGAACGGGTCCACCTGTGAGCTGCCTACCAGACGCATGGTCGACGTCGAACAGTTCTGCTCGTGGTCGGCGTGAAGGATGAAGAGCACATCGAGCGCCTTGACCAGAACCGGATCCGGTTCGCGGTCAAAGAGCATGTGCAGGAAGTTTTCGACGAGTCCGAGGCCGGCCTTGGGCTTGACGATGGGCAGCCCCTGCGCGCGACGGTGCGCGTAGGCGGCCAGGGTCAGCACCTGCGCGATGCCGCGCAGCGTGTACTCGTGGCGGGAGGCCGGGTCGAGTACCTTACGGGCACCGGGGTAAGCCGCCGAGAGCGCGGCCAGACCGGCCATCCACATCGACATCGTGTGGGCCGACTGCTCAAAGGCATGGAAGAAGTTGTCAAAAAAGGCGGGGACTTCGACGCGCGCAAGCAGGGCGGCGCTGAAGTCGGCCAGCTGCGCGGCGTTGGGCAGTTCGCCGTGGAGGAGCAGGTAGGCGGTTTCGACGTAGGAGCCTTCACCCAACTGATCAATGGGGTAGCCGCGATAGTTCAGGATCCCCTTATCGCCATCGATGAAGGTAATCCGGCTCTTGCAGGCCGCGGTGTTCATGAAGGCGGGATCGTAGGTCATCAGGCCGAAATCATCGGCGTCGACCTTGATCTGGCGCAGATCGGTGGCCTTGATGGCGCCGTCTTTGATGGCCACTTCGTAGGTTTTCGCGGTTCGGTTGTCGGTAAGGGTGAGTGTGTCTGCAGGCATGCCGGTGAGAGTCTCTGACAGCTTATCGAATTTTGGACGGGTTACCTTTGGGGAGAAACGGAAGGTTTGGTCGGAACGGAACGCGCATTCAGCACTTTGGCGATTTCCGATTCAAGACCGCTTCCTTCGAGGATGCTTTTGTTGGCCTCGGAGTGGCCGAAATCATTGCGGATGTAGCCGTTCTGATCGATGACGAATAGGTGCGGAACGCTGATGGAGGGCCGCTGCGGCGTAATCATCAAATACGATGCGCTTACCTGCCCACAGTCAAAAAGGACGGGCGATTTGATGGCGGTCTCGGCGATGTAGCCCTGTACCGTTCGCTGATTATCGGGCGGATTAACAATATATAGAACAGCAATCCGGTCGCCGAATTTCTGCTTGGCCTTCTCGAGGTTGGCCGAAAGAGCTTTGCAGTGCGGGCAGGTGGTCTGCATGATCTCGATCAGCACAACGCGGCCGCGCAGGTCGGCGAGGTCGTGGTAGTTCAGGTTCAGATCGGGTAGAGCAAAACCCGGAGCGCGCCGCCCGGAAAGCTCACCGGCTGCCAGCATGGTCCAGGCGAACAACAGAAGGCCAGCCCAAAGTCGAAAAAGCATGGTTCCTCTCCAGTGTACAACCCCCCGTTCCTACTTTTGGGGTCAAATGCAGGTCCCTGGACGGAAAACGCAGTTGGCTCGACAGTACCCAAAAGAGAAAAGCCAACCCATGGGGGATGGCTTTCTTCAAAAAATGGTGCGGAGGAGGGGACTTGAACCCCTACGGTGTTACCCGCTAGCACCTCAAGCTAGTGCGTCTGCCAATTCCGCCACCTCCGCAGTGGGGAGAACTCCAACCGTATTTACTTCTTCTTCTCGACCGGAGCGTTCGGGTTCGTGAGATCCAACTTCTTCTCACCCACCTTCTGGCCCTGCTCGTTAAACAGCTCCACTTTCGGCTCGGCGCCGGGAACCGGAGCAGCCGGCTGGCCAGGCTGGGCCGTTGCCGCGGCCGGATCCTTCGTGGTTTCAAGAACCGACTTGGAACCGGTACCTCCACTCCGTGTGGAAAGCACGGAGAGAGAAAGCGAAGTAAACAAGAAGACGCCGGCCGCAATGGTGGTCGCCTTCGTCAACACAGTAGCCGCGCCCCGCGGACCGAAAACAGTCTGCGAACCCATACCTCCAAACGCCCCCGCCAAATCAGCCGCCTTGCCGCTCTGCAGCAGCACGACAATGATTAAGAAAAGGCAGACGATAACGTGAATCGCCGTCAAAAAGTAGAAGAGTATCGGCATGAAACGAACTACCTCAAATCAGTATAGGCCACCTAACGGTAAGCCGCAACACCGGTTACCCGTTCTCCGATGACCAGGGCATGAATATGGTCTGTTCCCTCGTAGGTCTTCACCGTTTCGAGGTTGCACAGGTGCCGCATGATCGGATAGTCGTCCATGATCCCGTTGGCGCCGAGCAGGTCGCGGGCGGCGCGGGCGCAGTCAAGCGCGATGGCGACGTTGTTCCGTTTGAGCATTGAGACCTGGGCGGGGTCGAGTTTACCCCGGTCTTTGAGTCGGCCTGCGTGCAGGGCGAGCAGTTGACCTTTGGTGATCTCAGTGATCATGTTGGCCAGTTTCTCCTGTACCAATTGATGAGAGGCGAGCGGCCGGTCGTCGAACTGCTTACGAAGAATGACGTATTGACGAGCCACTTCGTAGCACTCCATGGCGGCACCGAGCACGCCCCACCCGATGCCGAAGCGCGCTTGCGTCAGGCACGCAAGCGCGGCTTTCAATCCTTTCGCCTCGGGCAGCAGCGCCGTCGCCGGCACGCGGCAATTCGCGAACGATAGAGACGATGTCACCGACGCCCGCATCGAGAGCTTGCCGTGGAGATCGGCCGTGGTGAACCCGGGCGTCCCCCGCTCCACCAGGAAACCCCGGATGCCCTCCGGCGTACGGGCCCACACGAGAGCGACATCGGCCAGCGAACCATTCGTGATCCAGGTCTTTTCGCCGTCGAGAATCCAATCGGCGCCGTCCTGCCGGGCGCGCGTCTTCATGCCGCTTGGGTTTGAACCGAAATCCGGCTCCGTCAGCCCGAAGCAGCCAATCGCCTCGCCGGTCGCCAGCCGCCGCAGCCAATGTTGCTTCTGCTCCGCGGTGCCGTAGGCGTGGATCGGGTACATGACCAGCGCGCCCTGCACGCTGACGAAAGAGCGCAGGCCGGAGTCGGCCCGTTCGAGCTCCTGCATCACCAGGCCGTACTCAACATTACTCATCCCGGCGCACCCGTAGCCGGACAGATTGGCGCCGAAAAAGCCCATGCGTCCCAACTCGGGTACGAGGTCCAACGGGAAGCGCCCTTCGTTATAGGCCTCTTTGATGACGGGAACCACCCGCGCCTCAACGAACTCGCGCGTCGACCGGCGGACCAGCAACTCCTCCTCGTTAAGCGCAGAATCCACGAGGAAGTAATCGACACCCGAAAAGCTCATACCCTCATTATTGCCTGAGAGAATTGCGGCAACGGCGACACTACGGCACAAGAAGCCGTGCAAACAAGAGTAATCATTCTTTGGCTGGCCGCCCTGTTCGGCGCCCCCGCCGCGGATTCGTCCTACCCCGTTCTCGAGAAAGCCTACGCCGCGCTCCGGGAGCGGCAGTTCGACGAGGCCGTCCGCCTCTTTGACCAGGCGGTCCATCTGGCGCCCGACCGGGCCGCCATTCGCAAGGATCTCGCCTACACCCTGCTGAAGATCGGAAAAACCGTGGCCGCGCGGGACCAGTTTCGCCGCGCCATGGAGCTCGACCCGGCCGACCATCACGTCGCGCTCGAATACGCCTTCCTCGCCCACGAAACCAGGGAGACCATCGCCGCCCGCCGCGTCTTCGACCGAATCCGCAAAGCAGACGACCCGGCCAGCCGCGAAACCGCCGCGCAGGCCTATGAGAACATCGACCTGCCTCTCCGCACCGGCATCGCCCGCTGGAAGCAAGCCGTGGCCGAGCTGCCGGATAGCTACTCCGGCCACGAAGAGCTCGCCAAACTGGCCGAGCAGCGCGATGAACTCGCTCTCGCCGCCAAACACTTTGAACGAGCCTGGCGGCTGAAGCCTACCATCCGCGCCTTTCTACTGGACCTCGGCCGGGTGTGGAAGGCGCTGGGGCGCAACGAAGATGCCTTCGCCGCGCTCCTGGCCGCCAGCCGGGGCGCCGAACCGCGCGTCGCCGAAGCGGCCCGCGAACTGCTGCCGGCCCGTTATCCCTACGTCTATGAGTTCCGCCAGGCGCTGGCGCTCGATGAGAACAACATCGAACTCCGCCGGGAACTGGCTTATCTTCTCCTCGAAATGGGCAACAAGGCCGAAGCCGAAGACGAGTTCCGCCGCATTGTCACCAATGCGCCCGAGGATCTGCTCTCTACCGCGCAACTCGGTTTTCTTCGTCTGAACCGCAACGATTTAACCGGAGCCATGCCGCTGCTCGACCTCGTCCTCAAGGGCGACGAAGGCGAACTGGCCGACCGCGTACGCGAGGTGTTGAAGCTACCCCGCAGCCTCCGCAAAAGGCCCGAAACGCCGCAGGCCGCCCGCCGAATCGAGGCCAAGGAGTTGGCGCAGCGGTCGCTCGAAAAGGGATATCTGCGCGACGCCCTCAAATACCTGGCGATCGCTCACGAAACCGACCCCCTCGATTTCGACGTCATGTTGAAGCTCGGCTGGGCCCATAACATCACCCGGCAGGATCAGGTCGCCGTCCGCTGGTTCGACCTCGCCCGCCGCAGTCCCGATCCCAAGGTCGCCCTCGAAGCCAACAAGGCCTACGAAAACCTCCGGTCGGCCAGCGCCCGGCTGCAGACCACCTTCTGGCTGTTCCCCCTGTTCAGTTCCCGCTGGCAGGATGTGTTCGCCTACGGCCAACTGAAGACCGCATGGAAGGTGAAAGGTCCCCTTCAGCCTTACTTTTCCGCCCGTTTTGTCGGCGATACCCGCAGCGGCCGCCTCGACCGGGCGCAGATGACCGCGGCCAGCCCCATGTATTTCTCAGAAAGCGCCCTCATCGTCGGCCTCGGCGTGGCGACGCCCGTCCACCGCGGCCTGTTCGCCTGGGCCGAAGCCGGCACGGCGCTGAGTTACATCCGCCGCTCCGACATTCCGCGCGCCATGCCGGACTACCGGGCCGGGCTCAGCCTGACCCGCTTCTACGGTCCCACCATTCTGAACAGCAAGCCCGGCTGGTTTGCCGAAACCGGCAACGACGCCGTCTACGTGAGCCGGTTTGACCACAACACCATCTTTCAGTCGCAGAACAAGTTCGGCCGGAACTTCGGCGGCGGTGAGGATGACAATACCTTCCGGACGCAGCTGTTCTGGTCGATGAACCTGAATGCCGACGTCAAGCGCCAGTATTGGGCCAACACGGCCGAGGCCGGTCCGGGGGTCCGTTTCCGCTGGGCGGCCATGCCGCCGTCGATGCTCTTTACCGTCCAGGCACTGCGCGGCGTTCACCTGGTGAACACCGGCAACCCGCGCCGTCCCAATTATCTCGATATCCGTGCGGGGTTCTGGTATGCGATTACTCGTTAGTCTTCTCTTCGCGGCGGGGATGCTGGGGGCCGCCCGCCCTGAACTGCAGTACGCATTTCACGTCGTCGGCGATGAGCCCACCTCCTGGCCTGCTGTGCTCACCTCAATCGGTCTGACCTCGGCGGCGGACGGGCCTGCCCGTCTGCTGGTGCTGCCGGCCGGAACCACGGCGGACCCGGCCACCTGGCTATCCCGCATCGCCGCAGGCGCCCTGGTCGTGATCGAAGGCGATAGCCCTTTGGCCGAGGCACTGGGCATCGTGGCCAGCCGGCCGCTGACTTCCACCCGCAGCGTCGTAGACGCGGCCGACCCCCAACTGCCCATCATCTGGCAGCAGTCGCTCGACCTGCCCCGGTTCACCCTTCCGGCCGCGGCCAAAGTCTATACGCACGAGCGTTGGACGAAAGCGCCGCTGATGGCCGGACTCCGCCACGGCGCCGGAGCGGTGTTGTGGCTGGCCGTCGGCCCCGGCAAGCTGGGTCATGAACGATTCCCCTACGCCCTGCAGGCGCTGGCCGACCTGGGTTTGCAGCCGCCCTACCGCAGCGGCCGGCTTTGGGCTTTCTTTGATTCCAGCTACCGCTTGCGCGTCGACCCGGACTACTTTGCCGAACGCTGGCGGCGGGCCGGCATCGGCGCCCTGCACGTGGCCGCCTGGCACTATCACGAACCGGACGCCGGCCGCGACGAGTATCTGCGCAAGCTGATTGAAGCCTGTCACCGTCGGGCGATCCTCGTCTATGCCTGGGTCGAACTGCCGCACGTCAGCGAGCAGTTCTGGCAGCAGCATCCCGAGTGGCGCGAAAAGACCGCCCTGCTGCAGGACGCTCACCTCGACTGGCGCAAGCTGATGAACCTGCAGAACCCCGACTGCGCGCGGGCCGTCGCCGCCGGGCTCTCCGGACTTGTCCGCCGCTTCGACTGGGACGGCGTCAATCTGGCCGAGCTGTACTTTGAATCGCTCGAAGGCATCGACAATCCGGCCCGCTTCACCCCCTTCAACGACAACGCCCGCGCCGCGTTTACGCGCGAGCACGGCGTCGATCCGCTGGCCATCGTCAAGGACCGCAAACACGAACTGCGACCGGCCTTGCTCGACTTTCGGGCCCATCTGGCCAAGCAGATGCAAGAGGAGTGGCTGGGGCGCCTGGAGGCCGAACGGCGGCAGAAGCCGCATCTCGACATCGTGCTGACTCACGTCGACGACCGGTTTGATACCCGCATGCGGGAGCTGATCGGCGCCGATGCCGGCCGCCTGCTGCCGCTGCTCGACAGCCACGATTTCACCTTCCTCATTGAAGACCCCGCGACGATCTGGCATCTCGGTCCGCAGCGCTACCCGCAGATTGCCGAGAAGTATAATCCGCTGACGACGCATCGCGAGAAGCTGGCCATCGACATCAACATCGTCGAACGCTACCAGGATGTTTACCCCACCAAACAGCAGACCGGCACCGAGCTGTTCCAACTGGTGAATCTCTCGGCCAAAGCCTTCGCCCGCGTGGCGCTGTACTTTGAGAATTCCATCCTGCCCCAGGATCTGCCGCTGCTGGCCTCCGCGGCGGCCACCGTGGACCGGGTGGAGTACGTCGCCAATCGTCTGGTGATCGAATCGCCGCGCGGCGTGGGAATCCCCTGGCAGGGGGCGGCTATCGTGAACGGTCGTTTGTGGCCGGTGGCCGACGAGCGAACGCTCTGGCTGCCGCCGGGCCCGGTGGCCATCGAACCGTCCACGGCCACGCTGCCGTTCCGCGTGCTCGACTTTAACGGCGACCTGAAGACGGCGGCGGTGCGGGGTGGTTCGGTGGACCTGGCCTACGCCAGCGCCGGGCGGGCGATCGCCGTGCTGAATCTGCGTCCGGCCATCGTCGAGATCGACGGCATGGAGGCCGCGCCGCTGATCCTCGACAGCGGCCCGGGCCGATTTACCGTGCTGCTGCCGCGCGGCCAGCACCTGGTTACCTTTGGCAACCCCTCGGGCAGTACACCTACCGAAAGCAGAGCTCCGGTGTCAGGTACGACGCAGCCGGTCGGGGCGTTGCGCCCCACTCCTCGGCCCGGTCAACCCCTTTGACAGTGATGGCATACCGGCCATGGTGGGTGCGGACTACAAAACCCTGCTTCCGCAGATACCAGAGGGTAAACTCCAGATGCTCACGGGGAATGCCCAGGATTTCCTCAAATTCCTGAATGTGAACCCCGGGGTTGTGGGTCTCCCGCATCCGCTTGACGTAGAGCATGGCCAGCACGGCCTGCCGCTGTTCGCGTTCGGCCTCCACCCCGCCGGAAGCCGATTCCGGGCTGAAAACCCGCCATTGCCGCTTCTGCGCCCGCCCCCGTTCGACGTCGTACGCGGCCCGGCGCACCGGGTCGCCGAGCACCCGGTAGGCGGTCACCAGGGCCTTGAAAAGCTGTTCGCTCCCCGTGTCCTGGTTCTCCGGATGAAAGCGTTTGGCCAGAATCCCGTAGACCCGGTGGATGGTATCCGGCTCCGCTTTCGGGTGAATCTGCAGGAACTCGTAGTAGTCCAGCTCTTCGTCGGAGGAGTTCACGGCGTAAGGGTTCCCGATCGAGGGACCTCCCGGCGAACTCAATTCAAACGAGATGCCGGCCCGAAACGCATTTCCCGCCGGATTGACCCAACTGACGATCCCGTGCGGACGGCCCGGCCCGGAGGCCACGCTGGCTGGCGCTCCCTCGACGAGCACGGTCTGTCCGGTCTCCAGCTCCGCGTGCACCAGAACCCCGAGGCCGCTCTGCGAAAAGTTCTCCACCGCCGCCGACAGCTTCTGCCACTTCCCATTGGGCAGTTGCAGCCAAAGCTGGACTTGCATCGACGCCCGGGCGGGCAAGCGGGGCCGGCGCCGGCGTTCCTTCGGGGGATTCTCATCCATAGGATCCGTATCGGCTCCACAAGGCAAAATCTGAGCCGCAAAGTCTCAGTCCCCAAGGTCTGCACAAAAACCTTAGCGCTGAATGATCCGCTGCACCCGTATCCGGTCGCCCAAACACAACGCCACCCGGTGCGCCACCGCCCGCTGGCTCCCGTCGTAGAGGGTGTGGGTGATGCGCAGCATCGAGGACCCGTGCACGACTACCGCCTCAATCGTCTCCCGGGCAAACAGGCCGTCTACGGTCAGCCAAGCCAGTAGCGGCGTGGCGCCCAGCTTGCGCAGATCCTTTTCGTTACCGGCGGGAATCCAAATCTGCTCCTCGATCACCCGTACCGCTCCGGACGTCCAGACCCGGCTAACCACGCCACAAGCCTGCCCGTCCATCGGTTGCGGCAGCAGCGCCCCTTCGGCCAAAAGCTGCACGGCCGCCAATCGCCCCACCAGCCGGCTGCTGCACAGCTCATGCGGATCCCGCAGCCGCTGCCCGCCGGAGGTAGCCGGCGCGACGAACGTCCCGGACCCCACCCGCCGGATCACGCAGCCTTCCTGCTGCAGCATCGAAACCGCATGGCGAGCCGTCATCAGGCTGACGCCGAACCTGGCGGCCAGGTCGCGTTCGGACGGAAGTTTATCACCAGGTTGGAGCTTGCCCGCGCGGATCTGCTCGGAGATCGCCTGGTGAATTCGAAGATATGCGGCCGCCATGAGGAAAGTGCTATAGAGTATAGCTAATTACGCATCATGTCGACTCTGCCCCTTCTTCTTCACTCGGTCAGCTATTCCGGTTCCTGGGGGCAGGCCGCCCTTTCCGTCGAGCAGTTTGCCGGCAAAGCGGCCAGTTTGGATTTCGATGGAGTCATGCTCATGGCCAAGCGGCCCCACCTGAGTCCGCTTGATTTCGACGCTGCCCGCCGCCGCCAACTCCGCGACCATCTCGCCGCCGCCGGGCTGCGGCACAACGTCCTGGCCGGCTACACCAACTTCACGGCCGACCTCGAACACGCCGAAGTCCCGCAGCGGGAGATGCAGATTCACTACGTCGAAGCGCTCGCGCAACTCGGCGCCGATCTGGGCGCTCCCTACGTCCGGATCTTCACGGGGTACGAACACCCGGCGGCCCCCTTCTCCGCGCAGTGGCGCATGATTGTCGATGCCCTCGGTGAATGCGCCCGCCGGGCGGGACGTTGCGGCGTCACCCTCCTGCTGCAGAACCACCACGATGTCGCCGCCGGTTGGGAGAGCTTTCGCGATCTGCTCAGCGAGGTGAACGATCCCCACATGAAGGCCGGTTTCGACGCCTGGGCCCCGGCGCTGCATGGTGATGACCTCGCCGCCGCGGCCGCCTCGCTGGCGCCCTGGATGGCCCACACCACCGTGGCCGACTACGTCCGCCGCCCCCGCCATCGCTACGAACCGGCGCTCGTCAACTACGTCCCGGCCACCCCGTATGTGCAGGCCGTGCCGTTTGGCGAAGGCTTCATCGACTACCGGGCGTTTTTCGGCGCCGCCGTCCAGGCCGGATACACTGGGGGCGTGGCTTATGAGATGTGTTCGCCGCTGCTCGGCGGCGGCTCGGAAGAGAATCTGGACCGCTATGCCCGGGCCTTTGTCGCCTGGATGCGTGCTCGATGAGTGAGCACGCCGGCTCCCAACTGCCGCTGGCGATGCTCCTCGTCTTCGGCACGGCGAAAATTCTGGGCGAGATCTGCGAGCGTTGCGGCCTGCCCGGCATCGTCGGCCAGATTCTGGCCGGGGTGCTGCTCGGCGCAAGCGTCCTGAACTGGGTGGAGCCGAGCCAGATCACGCAGTTTTCTGACCTCGGGGTGATGTTTCTGCTCTTCCGCGTGGGTCTTGAGGTGAAGGCCTCGGACCTGTTTAAAGTGGGCCGCGTGGCTTCCATCGTGGCGCTGCTCGGGGTGCTGCTGCCCTTTGCCATGGGCTACGCGATCTATGTCTACTACGGGTCCAATCAGATTGAAGCGCTGTTTGTCGGCGCCGCGATGGTCGCCACGTCCGTGGGCATCACCGCGCAGGTGCTGGCCGCCAAGGGCCTGCTCAACGTGCGGGCCAGCCGCATCATTCTGGCGGCCGCCGTAATCGATGACATTCTCGGACTCATCGTCCTGGCCGTTGTCTCGAGCATGGCGCGGGGCAGTTTCGATGTCCTGCAACTCACCACCACCGCCGGCCTCTCCATCGGCTTTACTCTTTTCGTGCTGAGTTTCGGTAGCCGGACCGTTGGCCGGGTGCTACCCGGTATCGACCGGCGGCTGCGCGGCGGCGAATCGCAGTTTTCGCTGGCGATGATTCTGCTGTTCGCGCTGGCCGTCTTTGCGAGCTATGCCGGGGTGGCCGCAATTATCGGGGCCTTTCTGGCGGGAGTCGCGCTCGCCGAAACGGTCTCCCATCGCGTGCAGGATCTGGCGCAGGGGGTTACCGAGTTGCTTGTGCCGTTTTTCCTCGCCGGCATCGGCCTGGCGCTCGACGTGAACGTGCTCCGGGATCCCCGCACGCTGACCCTGGCCGCCGTCATCACGGTGGCCGCGATTGTGTCCAAGCTCCTCGGCTGCGGCCTCGGCGCGCTCTCGCTGGGCTGGCCCGATGCGCGGCGCATCGGCGCCGGCATGGTGCCGCGGGGCGAGGTGGGCATGGTGGTGGCGCAGTTGGGCGCCGCGATGGGTATCGTCAGCAAGGCGACGTATGGCGTCGTCGTCGTGATGGCCGTCATGACCACCGTCGTCGCCCCGGTCCTGCTCGCGGTCACGTTCCGGTCGCTCGCGCAAATGCCCGAGGATCCCGACGAGTCGCCGATTAGAATTGAGTAATGCTCGCTGAACTCGCATCGCTGACCCTGCTCGGTGTCACCCACTTGACTGGTCCTACCCACCACGTCCAGGGCATCGACGTCGAAGGCGACTTCCTCTGGGTCTCGGCCGTCGAGAAGGCGACCCGCAAAGGCTACCTCTCCCGGTACAACTGGAAGACCGGCGAGCGCCTCGCCACGGTCGAAGTGCAGGACGGCGAACGTTACCACCCCGGCGGCCTGCAGCTGGCCGGCGGCTCCCTGTGGGTGCCGGTAGCCGAGTACCGCCGGGAGTCGAGCGCCCGGGTGCAGAAGCGCAACAAAATGACCCTCGCGCTCGAAGCCCAGTTCGCCGTGCCGGATCACATCGGCTGCGTGGCCATCGCCGACGGCGTGCTCTGGGGCGGCAACTGGGACGCGCGCCTGCTCTACCGCTGGCGCCCCGACGGGACGCTACTCGACCAGCGGCCCAACCCCACCGGCACCGGCTTCCAGGATCTCAAAGCCACCGGCGGCCGCCTCGTCGGCAACGGCGTCAAGAGCCGCACGGCCGGGGCCATCGAGTGGCTCGACCCGGAAACCCTGGCCGTCGAAAAGTTCATCACCACGGGCCTTACCGACCGTGGCGTCCGCTTCTCGAACGAGGGCATGGCCCTCCGCGACGGCGTTCTCTATCTTCTCCCCGAGGACGATCCCAGCCGACTGTTCCGCTACCGCCTGCCTTGATATGCTGGCGGGGCAATGCTGAACCGCCGTCAATTCCTCGCCGCTGCCTCCGTCGCCCCTGCCGCCGCGGCCACGGCCGCCCCCCGCGCCCGGCCCAACATCATCGTCATCATCACCGACGACCAGGGCTACGGCGATCTTTCGCTGCATGGCAACCGCGACCTCGCCACGCCCCACATGGACTCCCTCGCCAACCAAGGCGCGCAGTTCACCCAGTTTCAGGTCTGCCCCGTCTGCGCCCCCACGCGCGCCGGCCTGCTGACCGGCCGCTACAACTACCGCACGGGCGTCGTTGACACCTACCTCGGCCGCGCCCTCATGGACACGAAAGAGGTCACCATCGCCGAGACGCTCCGCGCCGCCGGCTACCGCACCGCGATCTTCGGCAAATGGCACCTCGGCGACAATTACCCCCTCCGCCCCGGCGACCAGGGCTTCGATGAAGCGCTCGTCATCAACGGCGGTGGCCTCGCCCAACCCGGCGACCCGCCGCCCGGCCAGTCCTACTTCAATCCCGTCCTCCGCCGGAACGGCAAGTACGAGAAGGCCCAAGGCTACTGCACCGACATCTTCTTCCGGGAGACGATGCAGTTCATCGAAAAGAACAAAACGAAGCCATTCTTCATCTACCTCCCGACCAACGCCCCGCACACCCCGCTGCAGATCGAAGAGAAGTACAGCCAGCCCTACAAAGCCAAGGGCCTCGATGACGTCACGGCCAAGATCTACGGCATGCTCCAGAACGTCGACGAGAACGTGGGAAAGCTGCAGGAACAACTGACGCGGCTCCAACTGCGGGACAACACCATCGTCGTCTTTCTCAGCGATAACGGCCCGCAGCAGCCCCGCTTCAACGGTGGCATGCGTGGCCTGAAGACCACCGTCTATCAGGGCGGCATCCGCGTACCCTGCTTCCTGCAGTGGCCCGCCCGCGTCAAGCCCGGCCTCACGATCGATCGCATCGCCTCGCACCTCGACCTGCTGCCCACCCTGATCGCCGCCGCAGGCGTCCCGCTGCCCAAAGTGCCGCTCGATGGCCGCAGCCTGCTGCCCCTGCTCGAAGGCAAGTCCGCCGGCTGGAAGGACCGCAGCATTCACACGCAGTGGCACCGCGGCGACACGCCGGAACTGTTCCGCTCCCACGCCGTGCGCACGCAGCGCTGGAAGCTCGTCAACGGCGTCGAACTCTACGATATGGACGCCGACCCGGCTGAAGCCAACAACGTCGCCGCCCGGCATCCCGACGTGGTGGCCCGCCTGCGGGGCGAGACCGAAGCGTGGTTCCGCAGCGTAGCGGCCTCGCGCGGCGGCTACGCCCCGCCCCGTCTCGCCATCGGCTATCCCGGCGAGAACCCGACGCTGCTCACGCGCCAGGATTGGCGCGGGCCGCGCGCCAGTTGGGAGGCCAAGGGCATCGGCTATTGGGAGGTGGAAGTGCTTCGCGCGGCCTCCTACGATGTCGACCTGCTCTTTGCTCCCGCCGCCGCGGCCGGCACGGCGGTCTTCAAACTCGGCAGCCTCGAGCAGTCCGCCGCGTTTGCCGCCGGCGCCCGCACCGTCCGCTTCTCCGGCCTGCGTCTGCCGGTGGGTCCGGGGCGCCTCGAACCCGTGCTCCGGATCAACGGGGAAGAGCTCGGCGTGCAGTACGTCGAGATCAAGCAGGTAACCTAGGAGTTCGAACCCTATGCTCTCTCTTAACCTCGACGGTAAGGTCGTCATCATCACCGGCGCCAGCGGCGGCCTGGGCATCCCCGTCACCAAGGCGTTTCTCGAAGCTGGCGCCCGCGTGGTTGGGGTGGATCGCGTGCCCCGCTCGAAGAGCCCGGAACACCCGGCCCTGACCCACGTCGCCGTCGCCCTCGAAGATTTCGCCGCAGTCGAAGAGCTCGTCAAAGATACGATGCTCCTGCACGGCCGCATCGACGCCGTCGTGCATCTGGTCGGCGGCTTTGCCGGCGGGTTGCGCCTGGAACAGACGAGCGACGAGACCTGGGACAAGATGTTCGCCGTCAATCTCCGCCCGGCCATCCATCTGGCCCGCGCCGTGCTGCCCGGCATGCGCGCCGCCAAACGCGGCGCCTTTCTCGCCATCGGCAGCCCGGCCGCCATCAACGCCGTGCCCACCCTGGGCGCCTACGCCGCCGCTAAAGCCGCTCTCATCTCGCTTATCCAAACCATCGCCGTCGAAAACCGCGACGCCCGCATTCGCGCCAACATCGTCGCCCCCGGCACCATGGACACTCACGCCAACCGCACCGCCATGCCCGACTACGACTCCACCCGCTGGGTGCAGCCCGCCAACGTCGCCAGCCTGCTCGTCTGGCTCGCCAGTGACGCCGGCGCCGAGATCACCGGCGCCGTGCTCCCGCTCCCCGGCCGCGAATAGATCTTTCCTCTTATGCGTCTCCTGCTCCTGTTCGCCGCCCTGCCGCTGCTCGCCGCCGAGTTGCGCGTGATGACGTTCAACGTGCGCTACCCCAATCCGGGCGACGGTCCCGATGTCTGGGAAAACCGGCGCGACCTTCTCGTCGACACCATCCGCGAGGCCGCCCCCGATGTGATGGGCACGCAGGAGCTGTTCTACGCGCAGGGCCAGTACATCGTTGAAAAGCTCCCCGAATACGCTTGGTTCGGCCTCAGCCGCCGCGGCAACAAAGAGGACGAACACATGGGCGTGTTCTACAAAACCTCCCGGCTGCGCCTTGAAGACTCCGGCAACTTCTGGCTCTCCGCGACGCCGGAGGTCCCCGGCTCAAGCTCCTGGAACATGTCGCTGCCGCGCATGGTCACCTGGGCCATCTTCACCGACCTCGCCACTCGCCAAAAGTTCACTTACTTCAACACCCACTTCGCCCACCGCGGCCAGCTCGATGAAGCGGCCCGCGTCGCCTCGGCCAAACTCATCGCCTCCCGCCTCGGCCTGGCCTCGCCCTTCGTCCTCACCGGCGATTTCAACACCGCCCCCGGCAGCGAGGCCTACCGCATTCTCACCGCCACCCTCACCGATGCCAAGTCCGCCGCCGCCGCCACCAGCGGCCCCGAAGGCACCTTCCACGGATTCAAAGGAACCGTCGGCCCCAACCGTATCGATTGGATTCTCTTCCGCGCTCCCCAGTGGAAGGTCAAACGCGTCGACGCCATTACCCGTAACAACGTCGGCCGCTACCCGAGCGACCATCTCCCCGTGCTGGCCGTCTTCGACACCGGCGCCGAACCCGCTTATGACCTGCTGCTCAAAGGCGGCACCGTCATCGATCCCAAAAACCAGCTCAACGCCGTCCGCGACGTCGCCATCCACAACGGCCGAATCGCCGCTGTCGCCGCCGATATCCCGCGCGCCCAAGCCAAACGGGTGGTCGAAGCCCGCGGCCTCTACGTCGTCCCCGGCCTCATCGACATGCACGCCCACGTCTATACCGGCCCCAACGGGCAGGTGCTGGCCGGCGGCGATCAATCCGTCCCCGCCGACATGCACAGCTTCCGCGCCGGCGTCACCACCCTGGTCGATGCCGGCAGCTCCGGCTGGCGCAACTTCCCGGATTTCCGCGACCGGCTGATCCGCTCCGCCGCCACCCGCGTCCTGGCCTTTCTCAACATCGTCGCCGGCGGCATGGGCGGCCGCAACGAGCAGGACCCGGCCGACTTCGATCCGGAAGAGGCCGCCCGCATGGCCGCCGCTAACCCGGATCTGATTGTCGGCATCAAGACCGCCCACTGGATGGCGCCGGACTGGTTTGCCGTCGACCGCGCCGTGCAGGCGGCCGGCCTCGCCAAGCTGCCTGTGATGGTTGACTTCGGCGTCATCCACATCGAACGGCCGCACCGCGATCTCTTTCTCGACAAGCTCCGCCCCGGCGATATCTACACGCATATGTACCGGCCCTTTGATCCCGTGCTCGATCAAGACGGCAAGCTGCGGCCGCACTACCGCGCGGCGCGCGAACGCGGCATTCTCTTTGACGTGGGTCACGGCTCGGGCTCGCTGCTGTTTCAATGGGCCGTCCCCGCCATGCGCCAGGGCTTCGCGCCCGACACGATCTCGACCGACCTCCACGTCGGCAGCGCCAACGGCGGCATGAAGAACATGCTCGCCACCATGTCGAAATTTCTCAACATGAACATGCCGCTCGTGGACGTGATCCGCGCCTCCACCTGGGCCCCGGCGCAGGCGATCCGGCGCCCCGCGCTTGGTCACCTGACGCCCGGCGCCGAAGCCGATGTCGCCCTGCTCCGGCTCGATAAAGGACAGTACGGCTTCCTCGATGTCGGCGGCTCGAAAATCAGCGGCACGCAGTTATTGCAATGCGAACTCACCCTCCGCGCCGGGCGCGTGGTCTGGGATCAGAACGGCCTCGCCGCCGACCCCTGGGAGATGCAGAAGGCGCAGACTTTTGAGTACAAGCCCGGCCTGAAGCTGACGATGGTCGGCCGCCGCGGCGCGCTCCCGCGGCCCGCCGTGCTCTGGATCCACGGCGGCGGCTGGACTGGCGGCCGTCCGGAGATGTTCCTGCCCGCGGCCGAGTACAGCGCCGCGCAGGGGGCGATCGGCTTCACGGTGCAGTACCGCCTGGGCTCGGTGGCCCCGGCCGTTGCAGACGTGGAAGCCGCCCTCGTCTGGATCCGCAAGAACGCCGTCGAGTTGGGCGTGGACCCACAGCGCGTCGTCGCCGCCGGAGACAGCGCTGGAGGGCACCTCGCGCTCGCCCTCGGCACCGTCACCCGGGAGCGTGCTAACGCCATCGTGGCCTTTAATCCCGTCCCCGATCTCACCGGCAAGTGGGTGGACCGCACAGCCTCGCCGGCCGAAGCCCGGCGCCTGTCCCCGCTGTTCGCCATCGACGCTCGGACGCCGCCCGCCCTGCTCCTGCACGGCCGCAACGATACCGTCGTGCCCTTCACCGAGTCCGAGCGCTTCGCGCGGGCACACCGGCGGTCGAAGGTGATTCTCTATCCCGGCTCCCAGCACGCCTTCGTCGTCCCCGGCTACACGGCCACGCCCGCCGAGATCGACCGGGCTCTCACGGACAGCTTTGGCTGGCTGCGCGAGATCGGCCTGCTACCACTGCAGCCCTAAGTTGAACCGAAACGTCCGGCCATCGTTCAGCGTGTTGGTGATGAAGCCAAACTCCGGTGTCCCCAGCACGCTGCCCGGCTCGGCAAACTGCGGCGTGTTGAGCAGATTGATTGATTCGGCCCGCAGGAGCAGTTTCATGTCGCGGGGCAGTTGCCACGTCTTGGCCAGGGCCGCGTTCACGTTGCGAATCGCGCCTTTGCGGAAAACGTTCGCCCCCAGGTTGCCCGTCTCGGCGCCCGGCGCGATGTAGCGGAAGGCCGTCCGCGGCAGGCGCGCCACCGACGTATCGGGGTTGCCGTAGCTGCGGCCCAGAATCGTGGGGTCGAGCAGATTGGGCCGGTCCCCGCCGTTGCCGTCGACGTTGCCGAAGCCGGGTCCGTCGAGGGTGGTCAGGTTGAGGGGCGTCCCCTGCTTGAGCAGCGCCACCGTGCTCACGTTCCAGCCCCGGGGCAGATCGTAGCCGACCCGGGCCAGGAAGGCGTGGGGCTGGTCGAACTGGCTGCGGCCTTTCCGGTCGCTGTGCGTTTCGTACTCGCTCTGGCTGCGGGACAGGCGCGAGTCGGCGTCGTAGGCCGTATTGGTATAGTCGGCGCCGAGGTCGAGCGCCTTGCTGAACCAGTAGGCGGCATCGACGGTGAAGCGCTTGACGCGCGGGGCGACCACGGTGAGCCGTCCGGCGTCGAAGTAGCCGCGCGAGCCGTTCAGCACGAGGCGGACATCGGCCAGATTGGCGATGGGCCGCCGTTCGTTGATCGTGGCCGTGGTGAGCGGAATGCCGGGCGTGGGGTGGGCGCGGTTGGTGTACCACATGATCGGCAGCTTATGCGCGCGGCTCCCGGCGTAGCCGGCCTGCAGCCGCCATCCCGCGCCGAGCGCCCGCTCCCAACTGAAGTTGTACTGGTAGTGATAAGGCGTCGCCAGCTCGCGATCGATCAGATACAGATTGCCTTTGGGCGCAACGCCACTGCCGGCCAGCGGATTGAGAAGGCTCGGAGCAAGGATCACCAGCTTGACGCTCAGGGGCGGGGAAAAGCGAATCTGCGAGTAGGAGACCGGCAGGATCTCACCAAAATGAACCCCGGCGGCCCCGCGCAGCACCCCGGCGCCTTTCGGCAGCCGCCAGGCAAAGCCCGCGCGCGGCGCCACGTTGTTCCAGTCCGCGTCGTAGGGGATCTCATTGCGGCGGTTGACCTCGGTGGGGCGGCCCACCATCTCCCAGCGCAAACCCAACTGGAGCGTGAGATTGGTGTTGACCTTCCAGGAATCCTGCGCGTACAGCACGCCCAGCGTCTGCCGGAACCCGCGGTGGATATCGCCCACCGCCACCAGATACTGCGACGGCGTGCCCAGCCGCATGTTCTCAATCCCCGTCCGGCCGAAGTCGTTTGAAAACGAGAGGTAGCCGCGGTGCGAGTCGGTCTCCTGGCCGTTGAACTGCCGGCGGGTAAGCCCGCCGCCCAGGTTGAGGGTATGCCGTCCGTAGGTGGCGGTGTACTGCGCCTCCTGCCGGTAGCTGTTCTGCGCGCGGTCGATCGGGATAGCGCCGAGCGGCCCCAGCGTGGTCAACCCGGCGGTCGAAATCATCGGGCCCACGGCGTTCGGCTCCGGCACCAGCAGCGAGCCGATGCGGTCGAAGCTCGAGGTCAGTAGCAGCCTCCCGCCCCGGTTCCACGTCAGGCGCGCCCGGTGGGACCGCGTGGTCGTGTCCGGGTTCTGCCCCGCGATCAGTTGAAACGCATCGACGGTTTGGCTCGTGTACTGGTAGTGGGCAAACAGGCGATCCTTCGCCGTCAGGTCCTGCTCGAGGCGGAGGCTGCCGTCGTTGCTGTCGATGCGCTGGGGGGCGTTGGTGTTCAACTGCCGCGTACCATTGCCCCGATTGGGCAGCTCGGGGCCGAAAGCGTCCAGGTAGCGCTGCACCAGCGCCCGCACAGCCGGGTCCGTCGCCAGCGCCGTGCGTTCGCCGGCATAGGGTACCAGCACGTTGCCGTTCACCTGTCCGCGCAGCTTCTCCTGCGAGCCTTGTAGCGAAACGAAGCCACCGCGCCAGGGGCTGCCGCCGCTCTGGAAGCCGTAGCGGTTCTCCCGCGCCGGCTTGACATCGCCGACCTGGAAAAAGGCGCGCGCGGAAAAGACGCTGTTCTGATGGTTGGCGAAGAGATTGCCGTGCCAGCCGGCCCGGCGCTGCGCCGCCAGCGCAATCGGCCCGGGGGCCGGGGTGCCGAACTCGGCGCCGAAGTAGCCGCGATCGGCCCGGAACTCCTCGACGAGCGTCGCCGTTGCCCCCAGCCGGACGTTCAGCTCTTTCAGGGCGTTGTTGTCCACCAGGTTGAACTGTATGTTTTCGTTGCGGCGGCTTTCGCCTTTGGCCGCGTCCTCTTTGCCGAGCAGGTTCAGTTCAACGCGCTTTTGCGCATCGCCCGCCTCGGGCTTCTGCGCCCAGAGAACGCAGGGGAAAAACAGCGTAAGAAAATATTTCAAAAGTCGATCGCTTCCAGAAGTTCGGACGGTTTCTTGTCAAAGGCCCGCGAGATGGCCAGCAGGCTCTCCATGCTCGGCAGGTGCGTGCCGCGTTCAATGGCGCTGATCTGCGAGACGCTCAGCTTGGTGGTGGCGGCCAGGTCCTTGAGCGACCAGTCCCGCTCCACGCGCAGGACTTTGATGCGGTGCCCGAGCCGCTCCCGTAACCGGTCCTGCGGCGTCTTGCCGAGGCCGAAGGTTTCAATAGCGTTCTTGAGGGTCTGCCGCAACTGCGCCAGCGAGAACGGTTTCGACAGGTAGTCGAACACGTTCATCTTGAAGGTCAGCCGCATATCTTCGAGCGAGGGGTAGCCGGTGACAACGATCACGCAAAGCCCGGGCCAGCGTGTATGCAGGTGTTCGAGCACCTGGTCGCCCTGGAAGTCGCCCATCTTCATGTCGAGTAGCACGATGTCGGCGAGGTTCTGCTCGTTGGCGGCAAACAGGTCGTCCGGGTGGGCAAACAGCCGGACGTTGTAGATGCCCTCGTCGGTGAGGAAATCCTCCATGTAGTTGCGAAAGTCCAGATCGTCATCGAGGATGGCGATCTCGATCTTGAGGTCCGTGCCGGGAGCCTCAACGGGCATAGACGTTGCCTCCTTCCACCGCTTCTGTGGCGACGGTTACGGGCGCCTCCGGCAGGCGAATCGCCAGGCGCGCGCCCCCGCCGGGCCGGTTGGCGGCGCTGATGCTGCCGCCGTGCTGTTGGATGATCCCCTCCGAGACGGTCAGGCCGAGGCCGGTGCCCTTCGAGTCGAGCTTGGTGGAGATGAATGCCTCGAAGATATCCGGCAGCACATCGGGCGGTATACCCGGGCCGTTATCCTCCACCGCGATCGTCCACCACCGTTCGGCGTCGTCGATGTCGAGCGTGGTCTGCACGGCAATCCGGCCCGCGCCGGCCGGCACCGCCTGCAGCGCGTTGCGCAGGAGGTTGACGAACACCTGCATCAAGCGGTCGGCATTGCCATAGACCCGGCACTCCAGCGCCGTTCGATTGTCAAAAATCGTCTGCGCGGCCTTCTCATCGAGTGAGACCAACTCCCAGGCCTCCTCGACGAGTTCGTGCATCGAGACCTCCTGCTTCTGCTCGCGTCGCACGCGCGAGAAATCAAGGAGCCCTTCGCTGATCGTCTTCAGCCGCGCCGCCACCCTCTGCATCCGCCGCAGCCGCTCCTGCGTGGCCGGCTCCGGTACCGTTTCGAGCAGCTTTTCAATCGAGCCCTGCAGCACCGCCAGCGGCGTATTCAGCTCGTGCGCCACGCCCGCGCTCAGCATGCCCAGGCTCACCAGCCGGTCCTGATCCGCCATCTTCCGCTTGGCGCTTTCCAGGCGGTCTAACGCATGCTCGAGCTCGTCCTCCTGCCGTCGTAACTCGGCCACGGTGCGGTTGCGGGAGCGCATGATCTGCCCGATCTCATCTCCCGGAATAAAGTCGGCGGGGATAATCTCGTGCGCCCGGTCGCCGGTCTGCGATGCTACGTCGGCGTTCAGCATGGCGTGGAGCGGACGGTAAACGTAGAGCGGCATGATCACCGACTCGAGCAGCACAATCGCGAGGACGTAGATGATGCCCAGCACCGCAAAGAGGGCAAAGCGGACCCGGTCGAGCGAGCGCTCGTAGTAGACATACGGCATCCGGATTTTCCGGTATGTTTCTCGGGAGGCTAAGCGCCGATAGATCACTGTCCCGGCCAGAGTGCCTGGCTGGGCCGGGCCGGTGATGTTCACTCCCGGCTGCCGGTCGAGTTGCCGGCGCAGATCGGAGGAGATTTCCAGTTCCTGGGCGCTACCTTCTCGATAGGAGTAGCGCGGCAGAATCGAGACGGCTGCGGCCCCCGTCCACGGGGTTTCGGCTTCCAGCAGCACCAGACACAGGGCGACCTCCCGGGCCAGGTCGTCCTGCACCCGTTGCTCCAGTAAGGGGAAGACGGTAAAATAGACGCCGCCCGATAGTACCAGAAAAAACAGATTGTGCAGGAGAATGAGCTTGAGGCGCAGTTGGAGGTTGCCGAATCGGCGCCCCAGATAGCCGGGGGTGCGAACCTCGGGGACGCGAATTTTCCAGCATGAACTCATCCTTGAACAAGTTTATGCATTTTTCCAGCGTTGGGCGCCATAGCGAGGGTCTGGCGAAAAAAATTCCTGTCAAACTGGAATTTTTGCCGATATTGCAGAAGTGGTGTCGCTATGGTAGACGTAGAGAGGGAGAGTTGTGACGCGCTTAAACCCCTTCCGCAATCCCGGCTGCGATACGTCGAGGAATTTGCTTCCGGTCCGTCGTAAAGACCACCCGGCCTTTCAGGAGTTGCTATAACGACCATGGGACTCAAGTTTTCCAAGAAATCAGATCGCATCCTGCGAACTGTTTTGGTGATGGCCGGTCTCGGGGTGATTGGTGGCGCTAGTACTTTGTACTATGCGACGCTGCCGACTACTCTCGAGCCTGGGTACCAGCCTCAACAGCCCGTGCCATACAGCCACAAGCTCCATGCGGGCAATATGGGTATGGATTGTACCTATTGCCACACCTCGGTCTTGAAGGCCGCCTACGCGTCGATTCCCCCGACGCAGACCTGCATGAACTGCCACTCGAAGGTCAAAGAGAAGAGCCTGGTACTCGAACCCGTGCGGGCCAGTTGGGCGAGTGGAGAATCGGTGCCCTGGGTTAAGGTGCACCGGCTACCGGATTACGTCTTTTTCAACCACAGCGCTCACACCAATGCCGGGGTGAGCTGCGTGAGCTGTCATGGCCGGATTGACCAGATGGTGGAGGTAAAGCAGGTGCAGACGCTGGCGATGAGCTGGTGTCTGGAATGTCACCGTAACCCCGCGCCCAATCTGCGGCCGACGCAGTTTGTAACGAAACTCGATTGGAAGCCCGAGGGTGATCCTGTTGCCCTTGGCCGCGAAATCATTGCAAAGAAGGGCATTAATCCGCCCGTGAACTGCTCAGGGTGTCATCGATGATTCAGATCGAAGGGATTGGAAACCAGACCGGAAAGAAGTTCTGGCGCAGTTTGAACGAACTGGTGGCTACGCCGAAATTTAAGGAGTGGCTCGGTCAGGAGTTCCCCGAGGGAGCGACGGAACTGCTCGATTCCGGCTCGCGTCGCCGCTTCATGCAGCTCATGGCTGCCTCGATGGGGCTGGCCGGGTTGACGGCGTGCCGGCGGCCGGTTGAAAAGATCCTGCCCTATGCCAAAGGCGTCGAAGGGCTGGTGCACGGCGCTCCGCAGCACTACGCAACGGTGATGAACGTGGCGGGCCAGGCGCAACCTTTGGTGGTGGAAGCCATCGACGGACGCCCGGTAAAGATTGAAGGAAACCGGAACCACCCGGTTTCGAAGGGTTCGGCCAACGCCTGGGCGCAGGCTTCCATTCTGAACCTGTACGACCCGGACCGGTCGCAGAAGGTTCTCGAGAAAGGCAAGACGAGCACGTGGGAAGCCTTCGAGGCGGCAGCCAAAGCCACCTTCGTGGCCGATGGCGAGGGCGTCCGGGTCCTGTCGGGCGTAGTTTTGTCGCCGACGTTGGGCGCGCTGCGCGCGAGCCTGCTGGCCAAGCACCCCAAGGCCAAATGGATCGAATACGAGGCCATCAATGAGGATGCGGCCCTTGCTGGGTCCGAAGTCGCCTTTGGCGAACGGCTTCGCCCGCAGTTCAACCTGCTGAAAGCAGATGTAGTCCTCTCACTCGATTGTGACTTCCTCCAGTTGGATAACCCGGGCCTGAATGTGATCCGCGATTTCGCGAAGCGGCGTAAGGCGGTCGATGCGGGCGTACCGGCCGGTCACAGTGCTGGTCACGGCGAAGGACACGCCGCGGCAGGGCATAATGCCGATGCGCACCAGTCTGCGGAACATAAAGCTGCGGAGCACAAAACGGAAGAGCCCAAAGCCGAGCCGCCGAAGACCGCTGCCGCTGCTCACGCCGCCGCCGGCGTAAACCGGCTCTACGTCGTCGAAAACAACTTTACCCTTACCGGGGCGCAGGCCGACCATCGCTTGCGGCTTCGCGCCGCCGATGTGCAGGCTTTTGCCGCCGACCTCGCTCGCGAAGTCGGGGCGCTACCGCAGGGGCTGAAGATTCTCGGGCAGTCCGACAAGTTAATCGCCGCTCTGGCCAAAGACCTGTTGGCGCACAAGGGCCGCTCGGCGGTTCTGGCGGGTCCCCGGCAGCCGGCTGCGGTCCATGCCTTGGCCGCTGCGATCAATCAGGCGCTCGGCAACATCGGCGAGACCGTTATGTATACACGCCCGGGCCGCGAATCCTCGGCGTTCGGCATCACCGAACTGGCCAAAGAGATCGGCGCCGGGCAGGTGAAGACGCTGGTTGTGGTCGGCGCTAACCCGGTTTATAACGCGCCTGCGGATCTCGAATTCGCCGCCAAATTCAAGTCCGTAGCAACGACCATCCACCTGGGCAGTGAAGTAGATGAGACGGCCGTCTCCGCCACCTGGCATCTGCCGGAGTCCCATGCTCTAGAGAGCTGGGGCGATGCCATTGCCTCCGATGGCACCATCTCGCTGCAGCAGCCTCTCATTGAGCCCATCTTTAAGACCAAGTCGGCGATTGAGGTCGTTTCGCTGGTGCTCGGGGTACCCACGAGCGCTTACGAACAGGTCAAAGCTAACGCCAAGCTCGCCGATGCGGCTTGGCGTCAGGCTCTGCACGACGGTCTGATCGCCGGTTCTCAGCCGGCGGCCGTCAAACCGGCGTTGAACGCAAAGGCCGTCGAGTCAGCGCTTGCGTCTGCTCCGAAAGCCGCCCCGGGAATGGAGGTGGTCTTTGCTCCTTCGGCCAGCACCTTCGACGGACGCTACGCCAACAACGCGTGGCTCCAGGAAGCGCCCGAGCCCATGACCAAGATCGTTTGGGACAACCCCGCCCTCGTAAGCCCCAGAACCGCGAAAGAACTGAAGCTCGAAGAAGGCTCGGTGATTGTGGTCGAGCGCGGTGGCCGCAAGGTGGAGGCTCCTGTTCTGGTCCAACCGGGCCACGCGGACAACTCTGTCACCCTCGCGCTCGGCTACGGCCGGACCTCGGTAGGCCGGGTCGGAACCGGGGTGGGCTACAACGCCTACCTGCTCCGCACCGCGGATGCCATGGGCTTCGGCACGGGCGTTACGATTACAAAGTCGCCTCGAACCTACACGCTCGTTACTACGCAGGAGCATCACGACCAGGCCGGCCGGCCCGTGGTTCGCGAATCGACGGTGGCCGAATATAAACAAGAGGCGCACTTCGCCACGCACGAAGATGCCCACGTCGAGCTGTTCCAATTGTTTGACTCCTACGATTATTCGAAGGGCAACCAGTGGGGGATGGTCGTCGACCTGCAGTCCTGTATCGGCTGCAACGCCTGCTTGGTCGCCTGCCAGTCGGAAAACAATATTCCGGTGGTCGGGCGCGATCAGGTAGCCAAGGGCCGTGAGATGCACTGGATTCGTCTGGACCGGTACTTTACCGGTACTGAGGAGGATCCGGAGGTTGTGCACCAGCCGATGGCCTGCCAGCAGTGCGAAAACGCTCCCTGCGAATCGGTGTGCCCGGTAGCGGCGACGGTCCACAGCCCGGAAGGCCTGAACGACATGGCCTACAACCGCTGCGTCGGCACCCGGTATTGCGCCAACAACTGCCCGTACAAAGTACGCCGTTTCAACTACTTCAACTGGCACAAGGACCTCGAAGAGGTCGGCAAGATGGTCTTCAACCCCGATGTCACGGTTCGCATGCGCGGCGTCATGGAAAAGTGCAACTACTGCGTGCAGCGTATTCAGGAAGTGAAAATCGCGCACAAAGTAAATGGCCGCAAGCCGATTCAGGATGGCGATGTCTTGACGGCGTGCCAGCAGACCTGTCCGGCGGAAGCAATCTCTTTCGGGAACCTCAACGACCCGGACAGTGCCGTTTCCAAAATGAAGAAGAACAATCGGAACTACACACTTCTTCATGAACTCAATGTCAAGCCGCGCACTACCTACCTGGCGAAGGTGCGCAATCCCAATCCGGAGCTTGCTTAATGGCTGACCTAGCATTCGATCCCAAAGCTGTTGAACAGTTAAGTCCTCCGCTGGTCACTGGCCAGCCCTCGCTCCACGATGTCACCGAGGCGGTGAGCATCCATACCGAACTGGAGACGCACCGCAACTGGTACATCGCTCTCGCCATCAGCGGGAGCATCACTCTCCTGCTTGGCTCCATGCTGGCCTATCTCGTCGCCACCGGCGTCGGTGTATGGGGTAACAACAACCCGGTCGGTTGGGGTTGGGACATTACCAACTTCGTCTTCTGGATCGGTATCGGTCACGCGGGCACCCTGATCTCGGCCATTCTGTTTCTCTTCCGGCAAAAGTGGCGCACCTCGATCAACCGTTTCGCCGAGGCGATGACGCTGTTTGCCGTGGCCTGCGCCGGCATCTATCCTCTGGTGCACGTCGGCCGTCCGTGGCGGGCCTACTGGCTGTTCCCGATTCCGAACGCGGATCTGGCCATGTGGCAAAACTTCCGCAGTCCGCTGCTGTGGGACGTCTTCGCGGTCTCCACCTATGCCACTGTGTCGGCCATGTTCTGGTATGTCGGCCTGATCCCGGACTTGGCCATCATCCGCGACCGGGCAACCACCAAGCTCCGGCACACGATTTACGGCATCGCCTCGCTCGGTTGGCGCGGTTCGGCGACGCACTGGAAGAACTACGAAAAGGCGTATATGATCCTGGCCGGTCTGTCAACCCCGCTCGTGCTCTCCGTGCACACGATTGTTTCCTTCGACTTCGCGGTTTCCATCATCCCGGGCTGGCATACCACCATTTTCCCACCCTACTTCGTCGCCGGCGCCATCTTCTCCGGCTTTGCGATGGTGATCACGCTCATGGTGATCGCCCGCTGGGTCTTCAAGGTCGAACACCTCGTGACCATGACCCACCTTGAGAACATGAATAAGGTGATCCTGGCAACAGGAACCATTGTCGGTTACGCCTACGCCACCGAATTCTTTATCGCGTGGTACTCCGGCAACGAATACGAGCGCTTCACCTTCATCAACCGCGCCATGGGCCCTTACGCCTGGGCCTACTGGTCGATGGTCTCCTGTAACGTCATCTCGCCCCAGTTCTTCTGGTTTAAGAAGCTGCGGACCAACATCCCGTTCATGTTTGTTCTTTCGATCTTCGTGAACATCGGGATGTGGTTCGAACGTTTCGTGATTATCGCCACCAGCTTGCACCGCGATTATCTTCCCGCTTCCTGGGGCTACTTCCGGCCGACAATTGTCGATATTCTCACCTTCTTTGGCACATTTGGGCTGTTCATCACCCTGTTTGTCTTCTTTACCCGGTTCCTGCCGATCATCGCGGTAAGCGAAGTGAAGGGCATGATGATCCAGACCGAACACGAAAAGCACTATCTCCCCGCGACGACGGCCGGATCGCCCGAGTCCGTCCGGGCCCACTAAGGAACGCCATGGCTGATCACTCCTCCATACACGGCGTCGTTGCCGACTTCTCCTCCCCGGATACTCTGCTCGATGCAGTGAAGGCCGCCCGGGCGCAAGGGTATACCAAGATGGAAGCCTATACCCCCTTCCCGATCCACGGCATTGACGAGGCGATGGGCGCCAAGCCCTCGATTCTCGGCTACATCGTACTTTGTGGCAGCGCGACGGGTTTCACCACTGCCGTTCTCCTGCAGTGGTGGACGGGCACGATTGCCTACCCACTGGTCATCAGTGGCAAGCCGTTGTTCGCTTTTGAATTCGGCTTTCCGGTCATGTTCGAGTTGACTGTTCTTCTCTCGGCCTTCGCTGCGGTCTTCGGCATGCTAGGGTTGAACGGTTTGCCGCGCCTCAGCCATCCGATTTTCAACTACTCGGGCGTGGCCGGTTCTTCCGATGACCGTTTTCTGCTGGTGATCGAGGCTTCCGACAAAAGGTTTGACGCCAACGCCACAAAAGATTTCCTCGCCTCCCTGGGAGCCGAGAAGTTGGAGGTCGTCGAGGCATAATGCGCTCCCGTATTTTGTTTCTCCTGCCGCTGGCCGGCAGCCTGTTGCTAACTGGATGCCTCAGCCCCAGCCGGGATACGCCCCCGTTGCAGATCTGGGATGATATGAAGGCGCAGCCCAAGTACAAGGCGCAGCAGCAGAGTCCGCTGTTTGCTGACAAGCGCTCCAGCCGTCGTCCGCCCGAGGGTACGGTGGCGATTGGCCAACTCGGCGGTGACGACGCCTACCGGTGGGGGGTGGTCGCCTCCCAATATGTGGGTAAGAACCAGGAGCCGGTCACGCCCGAGTTGCTTGCTCAGGGCCAGCTCAAGTTCAATACCTACTGCGCGCCGTGTCACTCTCGCGTTGGAGACGGCAAGGGGATCGTCGGCATTCGCGCTGGCGCGGCCTTCCAGCCGGCCAACCTGATCGAGCCGCGCGTGCAGCAGATGAATGACGGGGAGCTGTACTCGGTCGCCAGCGAGGGTCGCCGGACGATGATGGGTTACCGCACCCAGACCAGCGATCACGACCGCTGGGCGATCGTAGCCTACCTCCGTGCGCTGCACCGGGCCAACAGCGGAACCAAAGAAGACGTGCCGGAAAATCTCCGGGCTCAACTGAATTAATCGAGGACCACGAGTCGCAACATGAGCAAACATCACCATCACGCCGTTCCGAAAGACAGTTACGAACTCCCGGCCGCTACCTGGGAGAAGGGTCGGAACATCATCCTCGGCGTCTTCGTCCTCGGTTGGGTAGCGGCGTTGGCGGGCTACAGCGTCGACCACAAGCAGTTCTTTCCCTCCTACCTAGTGGCCTTTTTCTTCGGTACGGGCATTGCGGTTGGCGCCGCCCTGTTTACAATGATTCAGCATCTGACCGGAGCGGCATGGAGCGTTCCGCTGCGCCGGTTGATGGAAAACATCATGATGTCGATGCCGGTTCTCGCGCTGCTTTTCCTGCCGGTCGCCTTTGGCCTTCATGAGTTGTACGAGTGGTCGCATCCGGGAATCATGGAAACCGATGCCCTGCTTAAGAAAAAAGAGGCCTTCCTTAACCCGACGGCCTTCTACATCCGGGCGGCCATCTATTTTGCGATCTGGAGCTTCTGGGCGTGGCGCCTGTCGAGCTGGTCGCGGGCCCAGGATCGCTCGAAGGACCTGAACTTAACCTTCAAGAGCGAGCGCATCTCCGCTCCGGGCATGTTGCTTTTCTTTCTGTCCGCCTCGCTGGCGAGCGTCGATTGGGTCATGTCTCTGCAGCCCCACTGGTACTCGACGATTTTTGGCGTGTACTGCCTTGCCGGAGGTATGTGGGCTTTCTTTGCCATCCTGACCTTCACGCTGCTCCGCTTTCGCGCGAATGGGATTCTGGCCAACTCGGTCACGGTGGAACATTACCATGACATGGGGAAATGGATGTTCGCCCTCACGGTCTTCTGGGCCTACGTTGCCTTCTCCCAGTACATGTTGATCTGGTATGCCAACCTGCCCGAAGAGACTATTTTCTTCAAGGTCCGCCGGACGGGCACGTGGGAGACGGTCAGCGCCATACTCCTCCTCGGGCACTTTGCCGCTACTTTCCTCGTTCTGCTGGCGCGCGCCAGCAAACGCAGCCTGAACGTACTGCGGTTTGTGACCGTTTGGATTCTCTGCATGCACTATGTCGATGTCTACTGGCTGGTCATGCCAAACTTCGCCAAGGCGGGCGTCGCCCCTCATTGGATGGATGCAGCCTGTTTCATCGCCGTCATGAGCACGCTGGCTCTAGGTTTCTGGTGGCGGCTGAAGTCGGCCCCGATTGTGGCGGTCGGCGATCCTCGACTCGAAAAAGGATTGGAGTTCCAGAATGTCTAACACTCCCAAGAACCTGACCCCGGAAGAGGTCGCTGAACTTGGTTTTGACCGGACGGAGGTGCAAACCGTTCCCGTTCTGGTGGTGACGGTAGCGATTGTTGGTTTTATTGTAGCGGTTTGTATCGGTTGCGCCATCTACTACAATAGTTTCCGCGATGCGGCCGTTGAGCGAATCCAGTTGGAACCTGTTTCGAAGGATTATCTCGACCTGCAAACTCGGGAGTCGCAGCAGCTCAATACTTACGGCAGGCTCAACAAGGCCGCTGGTACAGTGAGACTGCCGATCGATAAGGCGATGGCGCTGGTTGTGGTCGAAGCCGCTCCGGGCGGAAATTGGAAGTTCCCCGTGACTCCCTATCCCGTCAAGAAGCCCGAAGATGCTGCCCCGGCTGCTACCTCCCCGGCCAATCCGCCCGCACCCGCCAAGTAAATTTGTTTCTGTGAATCGTATGCTTGCCCGCCTCCTCATCTCCGCACTCTTCGCCCTCGCGATTGTCGAGGGTAACGCCTCCGTTCCCCAGGAACTGAACGGCGTTGGGGTGGAGGAGCGCCTCGGCGCGGTGCTTGACGGAAACCTCGAGTTCATTGCCGAAAACGGCCGTCCGGTATCCTTGTCCAGCTTCCTGCGGCAGGACCGCCCCGTCGTCCTGAACTTCGTCTACTACTCCTGTCCAATGCTGTGCAGCCTCGTGATGAACGGTCTGACTTCGAGCATCCGGGAACTTCCCTGGACCCCGGGCAAAGAGTACGAAATCGTTACCATCTCCATCGACCCTCGCGAGATGTACCCCCTTGCCGCCGCCAAAAAGCAGACCCAGTTGATCAGCTTCGACCGGCCGGCTCCGGGCTGGCACTTTCTGTCCGACTACAACGATAACGCGCGTAAGCTGGCAGAGCAGGCCGGCTTCCATTACCGGTGGGACAAGGATCGGCAGCAGTACGCGCACAGCGCGGCTCTGATCCTGCTCACGCCGGAAGGCAAGATTGCCCGGTACCTCTACGGCATCAAGTACAAGGCGTTTGATCTCCGGATGGGTTTGACTGAGGCCCGCGACGGAAAGATGCGTTCTACCGGGGAACATCTGCTTCTCTACTGTTTCCAGTACGACCCTCAGGCAAAAAGTTATGTCCTGTTTGCCCGCAACATCATGCGAGGCGGCGGGGCGCTCACGGTGTTCATTCTAGGCGCTTCCCTTCTGCGCTTCTGGCGCAAGGAGCGGGAAGACCTTAAGCAGTCGCCCCCAGCGGGGCCGGTTTCATTATAAGGAAGGCAACATGGATTCCATCAGGCATTGGATGCTTGGCCCACAGGGAAGCGCGTACGCCAACGACGTTGACGTTCTCTACATGTTTCTGGTGTGGCTGAGCGTATTTTTCTTCGCACTTATTGTGTTTTTGACTGTCTATCTCGCCTGGAAGTACCGGAGGCGTAAAGAGGGCGTGCTTACGCCAAATATTGCACACAACCTGACTCTCGAACTCCTCTGGAGTATCGTGCCCCTGATTATCGTCATGGGCATCTTCTTTTGGGGGTTCAATGACTACGTACGCGCCAGCGTTGCGCCAAACGACGCCATAGAGATCCACGTGACGGGTAAAAAATGGCTCTGGGCCTTTGAATATGCCGACGGCACCCGGACTATCGGCAATCTGCACGTGCCGGTAAACCGTCCGGTAAAGTTGATCCTGACGAGCGAAGATGTTCTGCATGACTTCTACATCCCCTCGATGCGTCAGAAGACCGACGTGATACCGGGGCGCTTCGTCGACCTGACCTTCACACCGACCGTCCCCGGTCGGCACCAGGTATTCTGCGCGGAGTACTGTGGGAAATCGCACTCCGACATGATGGCGAATCTCTTTGTCGACTCTCCGGAGGTCTACGAGAAATGGCTGCTCGAAGGTGACCCCGAACTGCAGACGATGGCCCCCGTTGAGGTTGGCAAACTGGTCTACGAGAACAAGGGCTGCAATTCCTGCCACAGCATCGACGGAAGCAAAAACACCGGCCCGTCCTTCAAAGGTCTCTACGGGCGCCTGGAAAAGTTCACCGACGGTTCGACTGTCACCGTCGATGACAACTACATCGCCGAATCGATCAATAATCCGCAGGCCCGCATCGTGGCCGGTTACGAGCCGGTGATGCCGACCTTCCAGGGGCTGCTCAGAATCCCGGAGATGCGGGGTATCATTGCTTACATCAAGGAATTGAAATAAACGAAGGGGGTTTCACATGGCTGACATTATTACTTCACCACACATCAGCGGCCACGCCGATCACCATGACGTGGATTATCTACACGACGGCAAAGGCCTGAAATCCTGGCTGACGACAGTAGACCACAAGCGGATCGGCATCATGTACCTTTGGGCGATCCTGTTCATGTTCTTCCTTGGCGGCGTCTTCGCCATGATGATTCGCCTCGAACTGCTCACGCCGAAACAGACCATCATGTCTGCGGAGACCTACAACAAGGTCTTCACCCTGCACGGCGCGATCATGGTTTTTCTCTTCATCATTCCATCGGTACCCGCCGCGCTCGCTAACTTCGTACTGCCTTTAATGCTGGGCGCCAAAGACGTCGCTTTCCCGAAACTGAACCTGTTCAGTTGGTATATCTACATGGTCGGCGCTTTGATCGCCATCACCGCCATGGTGACCGGCGGCGTCGACACCGGGTGGACGTTCTACACGCCCTACTCGACGACCACGGATGGCAGCGTAGCCTTGATGACGTTCGCAGTCTTCGTGCTTGGCTTCAGCTCGATTCTTACGGGGGTGAACTTCGTCGCGACCATTCACAAACTGCGCGCCCCGGGCATGGGCTGGTTCGATATGCCGCTCTTCTGCTGGGGCATCTACGCTACGGCGCTCATCCAGGTGCTTGCTACCCCCGTGTTGGCCATCACCTTGTTGCTGCTTCTCATGGAGCGCACTTTCGGTATCGGTATCTTTGACCCGAAGCTGGGCGGGGATCCCGTCCTCTTCCAGCACTTCTTCTGGTTCTACTCCCATCCGGCCGTCTATATCATGATTCTGCCGGGTATGGCGATCATCTCCGAAATCATCCCGACCTTCTCGCAGAAGACGATCTTCGGCTACCGGGCTATAGCCTTCTCCTCGGTAGCGATTGCTCTGGTGTCATTCATCGTTTGGGGACACCACATGTTCACCTCCGGTCAGTCCCAACTGGCCTCGGCGATCTTCTCCTTCATCACCTTCTTTGTGGCGGTTCCGTCCGCCATCAAAACCTTTAACTGGATCGTTACAATGTACAAAGGATCGGTTGCCTTCAATGCCCCGATGCTGTACGCGTTGAGCTTCCTTCTGCTGTTTGGCATCGGCGGTCTGACTGGTATCTTCCTGGGCGCCGTATCAGTTGACATCCACCTGCACGATACCTATTTCGTGGTGGCCCACTTCCACTACGTGATGATGGGGTCGACGGTCATCGCCTTCCTCGGCGGTCTGCACTACTGGTGGCCGAAGATGTTCGGACGCATGTACAGTGAATCCGCCGCCCGCGTTGCCTGCGCCCTGGTGTTCATTGGCTTTAACGCGACGTTCCTGCCGCAGTTCGTGTTGGGCAGCCGCGGGATGCCCCGTCGTTACTACAACTACCTGCCGGAGTTCCAGTTCCTGCACCAGGCATCTACTGTCGGATCGTGGATCCTGGGCCTCGGCTTTCTGATCATGGCGGGTTACCTGTTCGCTTCGCTGCGCAAGAAAATGGATGCTCCGGCCAACCCCTGGCATAGCCGGACGTTGGAGTGGCAGACCTCTTCGCCGCCGATTACCCACAATTTCCACGAAGTCCCGTCCGTCGGTGGTGGGCCGTACGATTACTACCGCCCGATGGGACAGGGGAGGAACGATTGAGTCATTCTACGCATGATGTGGCGGAACACCGGTTCCGCCAGCATCACTTCGCTACCGCCGAACAACAACTCGATACGTCGAAGATCGGCATGTGGCTTTTTTTGGCCACGGAGATCCTGATGTTCGGCGGCCTCTTCGTCGGATTCGGCCTCATGCAGGGGGTCTATCCGGAGGCCTGGGTCGCCGGTCACCATCATCTCGACCGGGTTCTCGGCGCGGTGAACACGGTTTTCCTCCTTTGTTCCTCCTTTACGATGGTAATGGCGGTTCACTATGCCTCGACCGACGAGAAATCGAAGACGGTTCTCAACCTGGGCCTGACCCTCGGCTTTGCCTTCGCCTTCCTCGTCGTCAAATACTTCGAGTACTCCCACAAGTTCCACGATGGTTTGCTCCCCGGCCGTTTCTTCAACCTTGCCGATATTGGTGGCCCTCCCCAGCAGGCGATGTTCTTCGGCTTCTACTTCGCCATGACGGGCATCCATGGCTTCCACGTGCTGATCGGTATCATTCTGATCACCTGGATTATGATCCGGGCCAACCGCGGTGACTTTTCAAGCGCCTACTACACCCCGGTGGACTTGATCGGTCTCTACTGGCACTTGGTCGACCTGATCTGGATCTACCTTTTCCCCCTTCTCTATCTCGTCAGCTAGGATTCTCATGAGCGAACAAGCGCACCACACCTCCCACTCCCCTCTTCCGTACCTGCTCACGCTGATCGCCCTATTGATCCTGACCGGAGTCACCGTCGGCGCGGCTTATGTTGATTTCGGCTCGTCGACGGTAAACATCATCATCGCCATGCTAATTGCGACCGTAAAGGCATCTCTGGTCGCCCTGATCTTCATGCACCTCCGGCACGACAAGGCGCTCAACTCGATCATCTTTGTCAGTTCCCTCATCTTCCTGGGGATCCTGCTGGGCTTCTGCATGATCGACCTCGGCAGCCGCGAACGCGTCTACCCCACGGGTCTGCGCAAAGTCGATCCTCCGCCCACGGCTGCCCCGGCGGCCGCACCCACAGCGGCGGCTCCCGCAAAACACTAGTTTTGCTTCCCATAACTTCAACCAACGGCCTTTCCCATCCGGAATAGGCCGTTTCCCTTTCTCCCCATGCAAAGAAGACTCTTCCTGGCCAGTGCCGCCGCCGCCTCTGTTCCCGCCCAGACCCCGCCCCGCCGGATTGCGGCCATCGTTACCGAGTACCGCCGCATGTCCCACGCCGACGTCATCGTCGGCAAGTACCTCGAAGGCTTCAACCAGGACGAGCGCCCGCCCTACCCCCAATCCCGCATCGTCTCCCTGTTCACTGAGCAGGTCCCGACCAAAGACATGAGCCGGGAGCGTGCCAGGAAGTTCAATGTCCCCATCTACCGCACCGTTGCCGAAGCGCTCACGCTCGGCGGCACGCAACTCGCCGTCGATGGCGTCCTGCTGATTGGCGAACACGGCGACTACCCCTCCAACGACAAAGAGCAGAAGCTCTACCCCCGCTTCGAGATGTTCCTGAAGATTACCGACGTCTTCCGGCAAGCCGGCCGCGCCGTGCCGGTCTTCAACGACAAACATCTATCCTGGAGCTTCCGCCAGGCCAAACGTATGGTGGAGATCTCGCGTGAGTTGAAGTTCCCCATGCTCGCCGGCTCCTCGGCCCCGGTCGCCTTCCGCAAGCCCGGTGTCGATGCCCCGTGGGGCGAAAAGCAGCGCTACGCGGTCGCGATCTCCTACAGCGGGCTCGACATCTACGGCTTCCACGTGCTCGACGCGTTGCAGGCAATGACCGAACGCCGCGCCGGCGGCGAAACGGGCGTCAAAAGTGTCCAATGTCTCGAAGGCGAGGCCTGCTGGAACTTTCTCGCCACCAACGCCTGGGCGCAGAAACTGTTTGACCGCGCCATCGCCCACAGCGAAACCCGCAAGCCGGGCGAGCTGAGGAAAATCGTCCCCTCCCCGGCCGTCTTCGTCGTCGAATATGCCGATGGCCTCCTCGCTGCCGCCTTCCTGCTCACGGGCGCGGTCGAAGACTTCACGGTCGCCGTCGATGTCGCCGGACGAAACGAACCCATTTCCACCCTGATGAAGCTCCAGGATGGCCCCCCGTACCATCACTTCGGCTGCCTCGTGCAGAAGATCGAGGAGATGTTTATCACCGGCCGCGCCCCCTACCCCGTCGAACGCACCCTGCTGTCGAGCGGTATTCTCGATTTCGCCCTCGAATCCCGCCTCCAGGGCCACCGCAAACTCGCCACGCCTGAACTCCAACAGGTCCGCTACCAGGCCCCCCGCGCCTCCAATTTCTGCGTCAGCGGCTGGGGCCCGGATGGCAGGCGTCTGTAGCTAGCCTGATATCCTGGTAGCCGTGATGAAGGCTTGTCTGCTGCTCGCCCTCGCGGCCGGCCCGCTGGTGGCCCAACCGGTTAGCTACCGCCGGGATATCGCTCCCGTGCTGCAACAGCGCTGCGTGGCCTGCCACCAGGCTGGTAACCCCTCGGGCGGCTTCATCGCCGAAACGGCCACCAGTATCGCCGCCGCCGCCCGCTCCGGGCTCCTGCTCCAAACGCTTACCGGCGAACGCCCTCGCATGCCGAAGGCCGGGCCGCCCCTTACCTCCCCAGAGGTCGCCCTCCTCCGCCGCTGGGTCGAACAGGGCGCCTCCGACGATTCCGCCGGCGAAGCCGCCACCTGGTGGTCGCTCCGGCCTCTGCCCCCGCCGAAACCCGGCTCGGTAGACCAGTTCGTCCACGCCAAACTCCAAGCCGCCGGCCTCACCCCCTCCCCCGAAGCCGACCGCCGCACCCTCATTCGCCGCCTCACCTACGATCTCCACGGCCTCCCGCCCACCCCCGAAGAGTCTGACACCTTCGCTGCCGACCCCGATCCCCGCGCCTACGAACGCCTCGTCGATCGTCTCCTCGCCTCCCCCCGCTACGGCGAACGCTGGGCCCGCCACTGGCTCGACGTCGTCCACTATGGCGACTCCCACGGCTACGACAAGGACAAGCCCCGCCCCCACGCCTGGCCCTACCGCGACGCCGTCATCCGCGCCTTCAACGAAGATCTCCCCTACCCCCGCTTCGTCCGCGCCCAGCTCGCCGGCGATGTCCTCTACCCCAACGAACCCCACGCCTTCCCCCTCACCGGCTTCCTCGCCGCCGGCCCCTGGGACTTCGTCGGCCACCAGGAGCTCAAAGAGGGCACCGCCAACAAAAACCTCACCCGCCTGCTCGACCGCGACGACATGGTCGCCACCACCATCTCCACTTTCGTCAGTCTCACCGCCCACTGCGCCCGCTGCCACGACCACAAGTTCGACCCCATCCCCCAGGCCGACTACTACAACCTCCAGGCCGTCTTCGCCGGCATCGATCGCGCCGACCGCCCCTACGACGCCGACCCCGCCGTCTCCACGGCCCGCCGTGCGCTCCTCCAGGAAAAACTCGCTGTCCAGCGCCGCCTGCAGCCCCACCTCGACCGCGTCGAGTTCGCCTCGAGCCCCGAACTCACCGCCCTCGACATCCGCATCCAGGACGCCGGCCTGCTCATCGCCCACCTCGGCACCCCCAAAACCCCCGCCGAAGCCGCCGAAAAGCTCCGCCTCGAAACTCGCCGCACGGCCGACCGCGCCACCCGCCAAAAGATGGTCGACGCCCTGGCCGGTGCCGAGACTCTGGCCGCCATCACCGCCGGACAAAAAGAGCTCACCGCTCTCGACGCCCGCCTGGCCGCCCTGCCCGCCCCCCAACTCGTCTACTCCGGCGCCGCCTATTTCCCCCGCGCCGGCGCCTTCCGCCCTGCGCTCACCCCCCGCCCGGTGCACATCCTCGACCGCGGCAACCTCAGCGCCCCCGGTGCCCTCGCCACCCCGGCCGCCCTCCGCTCCGTGCCCGGTGTGGCGGTGACCTTCCCGGATCTGCACGCGGAAGAGGGCCAACGCCGCGCCGCCCTGGCCGAATGGATCGCCAGCGACCGCAACGCGCTCACCTGGCGCTCCATCGTCAATCGCGTCTGGCACTATCACTTCGGCGCCGGCCTGGTGGACACGCCCAACGACTTCGGCCGCATGGGCTCGCTCCCCTCGCATCCCGAACTCCTAGATTGGCTCGCCGTCTGGTTCCGCGACGAAGCCAAGGGTTCGCTCAAGCAGCTGCATCGCCTGCTCGTCCTCAGCGCCACTTACCGCCAAAGCTCCACCCACCGCGACGCCCCCGCCAAGCTCGACGCCGGCAACCGCCTCCTCTGGCGCATGAATCGTACCCGCCTCGACGCCGAAAGCGTCCGCGACTCCGTCCTGCTCGCCGCCGGCAAGCTCGACCTCACCATGGGCGGCCCCGCCGTCCGCCAGTTTGGCTTCAAAGACGACCACTCGCCCGTCTACGACTACGCCTCCTTCGACCCCGATGCCCCCGGCGGCTACCGCCGAAGCATCTATCGCTTCCTCGTCCGGAGCGCGCCAGACCCGTTCATGGAGCGCCTCGACTGCCCGGACCCCTCGCTGCTCACGCCGAAACGCTCGACGACCCTCACGGCCATTCAGGCGCTGGCGATGTGGAACAACCGGTTCATGGTCCGCATGGCGGAGCACCTGGCGGCCCGCGCGGCCAACGACGGCGATCGTTTGGGCCGTCTCGTCCTCGGCCGCCGCCTGTCGACTGAAGAGGCGGCCTACGGCGCCCGCCACGGTCTAGCCAATCTGGCCCGGGTCCTGCTGAATACCAACGAGTTTTTGTTCGTAGATTGAGGTTGACGATGCGGAGACGGGATCTGTTGGGTTCGTTTGGCGGTTTGGCGCTGGCGCAGATGCTGGGGCAGGAGGGCGGCGCGCCCCACCACACCCCGCGCGCCAAACGCGTCATCCAGATCTTTCTTTCGGGTGCCGCCAGCCAGTGCGACAGCTTCGACTACAAGCCCCGGCTGATCGAAAAGGCCGGCCAGCCCTGGGACCCGGGCGAAAAGGTCGAACTCTTCCAGAGCAACCCCGGCGTGGTCATGCCCAGCCCTTGGGCGTGGAAGCGCTACGGACAGTCCGGCAAATGGGTCAGCGATCTGTTCCCGGAGATTGCCCAGTGTGTTGACGACATCGCCTTTGTCCACTCGCTGCAATCGAAGTCGAACATCCACGGCCCCGCCACCTTCATGCAGAATACGGGCTTTATTCTGCCCGGCTTCCCCAGCGCCGGCGCGTGGCTCTCCTACGCGCTCGGCACCCTGAACGACAATCTGCCGAAGTTCATCGTCCTGCCCGATCACCGCGGCGTGCCGCCGAACGGCCCGGGCAACTGGTCGGCCGGCTTTCTGCCCGCGGCGCACCAGGCGACCACGGTCCGCGTCGGCACGCCGCAGCCCATCTATGATCTGGCGGCGCCCAAGCAGGCCGGCTACATCAGCCCGGAGAGCGAGCGGGAGGGCCTGGCGCTACTCGACCGTGTGAACCGGCAGCATCTGACGACGCACCCCGGCGACTCGCTGCTCGAAGCCCGCATCGCCTCCTACACCATGGCCGCGCGGCTGCAGATGAGCGCCCCGGAGGTGCTCGCCACGGCCGGCGAGTCCCCGGCGACGCGCAAGCTTTATGGCGTGGATGATCCCGCGACGGCGGAGATGGGCGAACGCTGCCTGGTGGCGCGCCGGCTCGTCGAACGCGGCGTCCGCTTCGTGCAGATCTGGAGCGGGGCCGACAACGGCTTTCCCCGCCGTAACTGGGACAGCCACGAGAACCTGGCCAAAGATCACGGCGAGTTGGGCCGCTCGCTCGACCGCCCCTTGGCGGGCTTACTCCGCGATCTCAAGTCGCGCGGACTGCTCGACGATACCATCGTCCACTGGACCACCGAGTTCGGCCGCATGCCCTGCAGCCAGGGCAGCCTGGGCCGCGACCACAACCCGGCGGGGTTCACCAGTTGGCTCGCCGGCGGCGGTTTCCGCGGCGGGGTGAGCTACGGGGCGACCGACGAATGGTCGTACAAGGCCGTCGAAAAGCCAGTCTATTGTTATGACCTCCACGCCACGATGCTTCATCTGCTCGGCATCGATCACACGCGGCTAAGTTATCGCCACAACGGCATCGACCGGCGGCTCACCGACGTCCACGGCACGGTGTTGCGGGAACTGATCGCGTAGCGGCGCATCCCCCACGGCTCCGCCGCATCCGCCGGGCTACGATGTCGGCCTCATGGGCCGCCACGCTTCCCCGGCCCTGTCCTACGCCAGTCTGGCGTCCACCGACAGTCCGGCCCCGTCCTCTTCTCCGCCCCGTCGCTCCCCCCGCATGCGGCGCGAACGCATCAGGCCGGGTGCGCCGTCCAGACGATGGCCAACGCACCCGGCGCAAAAAACTACTTCACCCGCTTGGCGGTAAACTCCCGCGGCTCGCCCCGTCCCCCGGCCCGCTTCAGCTTCATCTCATCGCCCGCCACGGTCCCCGTAAACGTCCACTTCATCTGGTTGCCATTGAATTCCCGCGTCATCGTGAACGAAACGTTGTCGCCGTCCACCTTGCCGTCCGCAATCGGGGCCGGCTCGCCCATACCCTCAACCGTACCCGTCAGCTCAGCGCCGTTGGCTTTGAGGTTGTAGATCTGTTCCCGGGTTTCCCCACCGCGGCCCGGCACCTGCGCCGACCACTTACCTGTCACATCTGCGGCCACCAAAGAGGTAGCCAGAAGCGTAAACGCTACGAGGAGTTGTTTGACCATTCCCGAAAGACGACGGATACTAAGGCGATGTTTCGCGCTGCCCAATATTTAAGTAACCGGACAATCTCCGTCGCTCCCTGCGCCCCCGTCGCCCCCGCCCCGGGCGAGGTCCAGATCCAGGTCTCCCATTGCGGGATCTGCGGTACCGACCTCCATCTGTTCCACGGCAACATGGACCACCGGGTCAAGCTCCCGCAGGTGATCGGCCACGAAAGTTCGGGCACCATCACCGCCGTCGGCGCCGGCGTCGACCGCTGGGCGCCCGGCGACCGCGTTACCGTCCGGCCGCTCGCGCCCTGCGGCGTCTGCCCCACCTGCCGGCGCGGCCACTCCCACGTCTGCCCCAAACTCCAGTTCATCGGCATCGACGCCCCCGGCGCCATGCAGGGCCTCTGGACGGTGCCGGCGCACACCCTGCACGCGCTGCCCGATGATCTGCCCTTGCTCGACGCCGCGCTGATTGAACCCATCGCCGTCGCCTGCCACGATGTCCGCCTCGGCCGCGTCGCCCCCGGTGAGTTCGCCGTCGTCCTCGGCGGCGGCCCCATTGGCGCGCTGGTGGCGCTGGTGGCCCGGCAGCACGGCGCCCGCGTTGTGGTTACCGAGATCAACCCCTTCCGCATCCGCCTGCTGCGGGAGATGGGCCTTACGGTGCTCGATCCCCGCTCTACCGACGTCCCGGCTTACGTGGCCGCCGAGACGGCCGGCGATGGCGCCGACGTGGTCTTTGAAGTTTCGGGTTCCGCGCCGGGCGCGGAGTTGATGACGAAGTTGGGCCGCGTCCGGGCGCGCATCGTCATCGTCGCCGTCTTCCCGAAGCCGGTCCCCGTGGACCTGCATAAAATGTTCTGGAAAGAGCAGGAGATGATCGGCACCCGCGTCTACGAGCCCGAGGATTTTGACGAAGCCATTGCGCTGCTCGCCGCCGGCGAAGTTCCGTTCCGCCGTCTCATCACCAACGTCTACCCGCTCGACCAGGTCGAAAAGGGGCTGCTCGAAATGGAGCAGGGAGCCGACGTCATGAAGATCCTGGTCGATTGCTCCTCGTAAGTCGATATAATCGCCCCACGTATGGGCATTCGTTATCTGACATTACTTTCTCTTGCCGCGGCCAATATGTTCGCACAGAACGCTACCGAAGCCGGCAAGTTTCACGTTGAACATCCGACGCTGCTGAACCTGGGCTTTGAATGGCCCATCACCGGCGACGAAAACCGTAACGCCGCCGTCTCGGTGGAGTACCGCCCCGTGGGCGAAGCGAACTGGAAAAAGGGCATGCCGCTCGTGCGCATCGGCGGCGAAAACGTCTATCGCCGCAAAGAGAATCTGGACTACACCGTCCCGCACGGCTTTGCCGGCAGCATCCTGAACCTCACCCCCGGCACCGAGTACGAGTGCCGCTTCGTGATGACTGACCCGGACGGCGTCACCGGCCAAACCACGCAGGTCGTCAAGGTCCGCACCCGCACCGAGCCCCAGCCCTACAAGCGCGGCCGCACCCTGCACGTCTATCCGCCCGACTACTTCGGCCCGCGGCAGCAGCCTTCCTTTACCGGCATTCTGCAGGCCTACTACGGCGCCGGCCTCGGCGACTGGTCCGTCGTCTGGGAGCGCCGCGCCCAGCCCGGCGATACGCTGCTCGTCCACTCCGGCCTCTATCGCCCCGAGCGCCTCGACTACGTCGACCCCATGATGGCGCCCTTTGACGGCTCCATGTCGCTGACGCTCAAAGGCACCCCCGAAAAGCCCATCACCATCAAGGCCGCCGGCGACGGCGAAGTGATCTTCGACGGTGACAGCAACCATCGCCTGTTCGACGTCATGGCCTCGCGCTATCACATCTTTGACGGCTTGACCTTCCGCAATACCGACGTGGCGATCTTCGCCGGGCAGAAAGAGGTGACCGGCGCCGTCGGCCTCACCGTCAAGAACTGCCGCTTTGAAAACATCGGCTTCGGCGTCTGGACCGAGTTCGCCGGTTCAAACGACTTCTACATCGCCGACAACCTGTTCATCGGCCGCGACGACCGCTTCCGCCTGATCGGCTGGGGCGGCCGCCAGCGCGAACCGGGAGGCAACCAGTGGGTTGAACCGCCCTTCAAGTCGCACCGCATGGTGAGCTACTACGCCATCAAAGTCTACGGCCAGGGCCACGTGATCGCGCACAACGCCATCGCCTACTTCCACGACGCCATCGGCATCTCCACCTACGGCACCCCGCCCAAGGACCCGGACATGCGCGCCTCCGCGATCGACATCTACAACAACGACCTGCACCTGTTCAACGACGACTACGTCGAAACCGACGGCGGCGTCCATAACGTCCGGGTGTTCAACAACCGGGGCACCAATTCGGCGCAGGGCGGCTTCAGCTCGCAGCCCGTCTTCGGCGGGCCGGTCTACTTCATCCGCAACACGCTCTACCATACGCCGAGCGGCGTGGCCTTCAAGTTCTCGGCCAAACCCGCCGGCCTGTTCGTCTATCACAACACGATCATCGGCGAGAACCTGATTGGCGATCCCTCGTCGAACATGCACTTCCGCAACAACCTTTATCTCGGCCGCGATACGCCGGACCGCGGCATTCTACGGTTGGCCAACGCGGTCTCCACCAACACCTCGGACTACAATGGCTACCGGCCCAACAAGGGCATCGCCAGTCAGTACAGCTGGTTTGCCCCGCCGGCCGGCCAGCGCGTCTACGAGCCGAAGGCCGAAGACTGGAAATCATTCGCCACCCTGGCCGACTACAAGGCCGCCACGGGGCAGGAGGCGCACAGCATCGAAGTGGACTTCGATATCTTCGAAAACCTGCGTCCGCCGGATCCGGCCAAGCGCTTTGACGTCTATCACGCCATGGACATCAACCTGAAGCTGAAGCCCGGCAGCCGGGCCGTCGATGCGGGCATCGTCATTCCGACGGTGAACGAAAACTTCGTCGGCAAGGCCCCGGACCTCGGCGCGCACGAAGTGGGCGCGCCGCCGCTGCAGTATGGGCCGCGCTGGCTGAAGGGCCAGCCGTTCTACCGGTAGGCCGCGCCGGTCAGGCGAGCACCGGCTTAACGACGTGGCCGCCCACGTCGGTAAGCCGGTAGTCCCGCCCGCTATAGCGGTAGGTGAGCCGGGTGTGGTCGAGGCCCATCAGGTGCAGAATGGTCGCCTGCAGGTCGTGGACGTGCACCTTGTTCTCGACGGCCTTATAGCCGAAGTCGTCGGTGGCGCCGTAGGCCATGCCGCCTTTGACGCCGCCGCCGGCGAGCACCGTCGTGAAGCCGTGGACGTTATGGTCGCGCCCGTTGCCGACGCGTTCGAGGCCGCTGTTCTGAATCATCGGCGTCCGGCCGAACTCGCTGCCGATGACGACGAGCGTATCTTCAAACAGGCCGCGCTGCTTGAGGTCTTCGAGGAGAGCCGCGATGGGCCCATCGGCGGCCTGCGCCAGCTTGGAGTGCACGCGGATATCGTCGTGGCTGTCCCACGGCTGGAAGTTGCCGAAGTAGACCTGCACCATGCGGACGCCTTTTTCGGCCAAGCGTAGGGCCATCAGACAGCCGCGGCCGAACTCGTGGTCGCCGTAGCGGGCGCGCACATGCTCCGGCTCGCTGCTGATGTTGAAGATCTCCGGCGCCTCGGTCTGCATGCGGAAGGCGACCTCCATCGACGCAATGCTCGCTTCCATCTGCGGCTCGTGGCCGAGTTGCTGCAGGTAGCCGGCGTTGAGCCGGTCGAGCAGCGCCAGCTGCCGCTCCTGCTCGCCGAGCGAGAGCTTGGCGTTGCGGATGTTCTGGAGGATCTTCTCGGGGCCGCTCTCCTTCGTCAGCAGGTGGGTGCCCTGGTAGGTGGCGGGGAGGAAGGCCGAGTCCCACAGCTGCGGGCCGAGCACCGGATAGCCGGGGCAGAGCACGACGAAGCCCGGCAGGTTGCGGTTGTCCGTGCCGAGGCCGTAGGTGAGCCACGAACCCATGGCCGGGCGCCCGGGCAGGTTGTGGCCGCAGTTCATCATGAGCAGCGACGGGCCGTGGTTGCCGTTGTCCGAGTACATCGAGCGGATGACGCACAGATCATCGGCGCGCTTGGCCAGCTGCGGGAAGATCTCGCTCACCGGCAGGCCGCTCTGCCCGTGGCGGGCGAAGCGGAATGGCGACTTCATCAGGTTGCCGGCGGCGCGGTCCGTCTGCAGCTTGGGGCCGGGCATGGGTTCGCCGTCGCGCTGGTCGAGCACGGGCTTGGGGTCGAAGGTGTCCACCTGCGACATGCCGCCGTTGAGGAACAGGAAGATGATCCGCTTGGCCTTGGGCGCGAAGTGAGGGCCGGGCGCCGCGGCGTGGGCCATGCCCAGCATGCCGAGGCTGCCGCCGATGCCTTTCAAAATATCTCTGCGAAGCATGATTAGTTCACCGCCGTGAATTCGGTTGCCGTCAGGAGGACCTGCGCGTACTGCGGCCAGGCGCCGCCGCTCTGCTGCAGGAATTGCAGGCCCATGGTCACCTCTTCGGCGCGCGGAGCGCGGAGGTAGAGGATCTCGTGGAGCTGTTGGATCTTGGCGCGATCGTCGCCCGAGAGGCGCTGCGTCAGGGCTGCGGCCTGCCGGGTGACGAAGGAGTTGTTCAGGAAGTAGAGCCGCTGCAGGGGGCCGAGCGTGGTCGTGCGTTTTTCGGCCGGGTTGTTGGGATTGGGGAAGTCGAACAGCGCCAAGCTGGGGTCTGGCTTCGTGCGGCCGACGTAGCCATAGACGGCGCGGCGGCGGAAATCGTCGGTGAGGGGCTGGGCGGGGCCGCCGGCGCTGCCGTCGAGCTGGCCGGAGACGGCGAGGAGGCTGTCGCGAAGCGATTCGGCGTCGAGCCGGGGCTTCAGGTTCGCCCGCCAGAGCAGCTTGTTTTCGGGGTCGATCTGCGCGTTGGCGGCCGAGTAGGAGGAGCTCATCGCGTAAGCCTCCGAGAGCAGAATGCGGCGGTGGAGCCGCTTGAGGCTCCATCCGTCCGCGACGAAGCCGGCGGCGAGGGCGTCGAGTAGCGCCGGGTGGGTGGGGCGTTCGCCGAGCTGGCCGAAGTTGGAGGGGCTGGCGACGATGCCCGCGCCGAAGTGCCCCTGCCAGACGCGATTGACGATCACGCGGGCAGCCAGGGGATGGCTGAGAATGGCATCGGCGAGTTCGGCGCGGCCGCTGCCCTGGGTGAACGGTCTGGGTTCGTTTTCGCACAGCGCGCTCAGGAAGCGGCGCGGCACCTCTTCGCCCAGGTTCTGTTCGTCGCCGCGGATGGCTACCTTGGCGTTGGCGGGCTTGTCGGCATCCTTGAGCGAGTGGAGAAACGGGTACTGTGCGGGCAGGGTGTCCTGGAGTTCTTTGAGTTCGCTGCGCAGGCGGTCGTGTTCGGCCTTCCAGAGCGGGGAGAGCCAGCGGTCGATCTCCTTTTCGCCGAAATAGTAGATGCCGCCGCCGAAGGAGAAGAAGTCCTTCTTGTAGGGATCCGAGGCGAGGTCGCGCCAGAGGTAGTACTCGAGAATGGGCAGCGATTCGAGGTTGGTCCACTGGCGGGTGGATTCGTCACGGAGGCCCTTGGTGCCGCCGAGTTTAACGAAGTTGCGCTCCTCCATGCCGCGGCGGTCGGCGAAGACGCGATTGACGAGCGCCTGGAACTTTTCGGGCGTGGTGTTTTCAAGAAACGGGTGGTCCTTGGCCGGGTTCTTCAGATAGGCCTGCCAGCGGGCGAAGATCTCGGGGTCGAGGCCGTCGGCGGTCTTGGCGGTCATGTACTGGGCGGTCTGCCGGGCGAGGAGTTCGGCGAGGTCGGCGGCCTGCAGTTGCACGAAGCGGTCGAGGGCGAACTTGGCGTCGTCGATGCGTTTTTTGTGGTCCTGGTAGGCTTTGACGATGGCTTCGTCGGCGAGGGGATATTCGTGGCTCTTGCTGCTCTTGAAGACGCCGAGGAGGGAGTAGTAGTCTTTAGTGGGGATGGGGTCGTACTTATGGTCGTGGCACTGGGCGCAGGCGACGGTGAGGCCGAGGAAGGTGCGGGTGGTGACGTCGAGCTGGTCGTTGGCGCCGTGGCCGAGGGCCTGGAAGCCGAGGGCGGCGAGGTCGGCGGGGTTGCCGGGGTGGGCGTCGGCGGCGATCTGGGCGCGGGCGAACTCGTTATAGGGGCGGTCGGCGTTGAGGGCGTTGATGACCCAGTCGCGGTAGCGGTGGGCGTTCGCGTAGGGAGTGTCGCTGCTCGCGCCGAGCTGGCCGTCAGCGTAGCGGGCGAGGTCGAGCCAGTGGCGGGCCCAACGTTCGCCGTAGTGGGGCGAGGCGAGCAGGCGATCGACGACCTTGGCGAAGGCCTGGGGGGAGCGGTCGGCTTCGAAGGCGGCGAGTTCGGCGGGGGTGGGGGGCAGGCCGGTGAGGTCGTAGGTGACGCGGCGGAGCAGGGTGCGTTTCTCGGCGCGGGGGTTGGGGGTGAGCTTGGCTTCGTTTCGCAATTTGGCCAGTTGGGCGTCGATATCGACGGGGGCGGCCGGGGGGAGCGGCTGGAACGCCCAGGTGGAGGGCTTGCCCGGGGGCGGCGCGGCCGGGACGACGGCGCCTTCGCGAATCCATTGGGCGAGGTCGGCTATTTCGGCGTCGGGCAGCTTGCCGGTGGGCGGCATCTGCAGGGTGGCGTGGGTGCGGGCGACCGCTTGATACAGCACGCTGGCTTCGGGATTGCCGGCGACAACGGCGGCGCTCGATAGCTTGGCGATGGGGTGGCAGCCCTGGCAGCGCTTGACGAAGAGCGGGCGGATACGTTGTTCGAAAAAATCGGAGGGCGCGGCGGCGCAGAGCGCCGGAAGCAGAGCGAGCGCGAAGCCGAGGCAGCGATTTGCCATGACGAAATCTTATCACCAGAGTGCGTGTTACCATCTATTGTGCCCGCCAGAGTTATAGGAATTATTCCGGCGCGCCTGGCCTCTACGCGATTTCCAGGGAAGCCCCTCGTCCCTCTGGACGGCAAGCCGATGCTGCAGCACGTTTATGAACGCGCCTGCCGCTGTTCTTCCCTCGATGAGGTCGTCATCGCCACCGACGATGAGGCGATCGCCGCCGCTTGCCGCACGTTTGGAGCCCCGGTTCGGATGACCGCCTCTACCCATCTCTCCGGCACCGACCGCGTGGCGGAGGTGGCCGCCGGCCATCCGCAGGAGATTGTCGTGAACATTCAGGGTGATGAGCCGCTGATTGACCCGGGCGCCATTGCCGTGGCCGTCGAGAGTCTGCTCGAAAACCCCGAGGCGCAGATGGCGACGCTCAAGCGCCGCATCGAGCGCCTTGACGAAATCACCAATCCGAACGTCGTCAAAGTCGTCACCGACCGCCGGGGCTTTGCCCTTTACTTTTCGCGCAGTCCGATCCCGTTCAACCGGGGCGGCGCGGTGGATTATTTTAAGCACATCGGGCTGTATGTCTACCGGCGGGAGTTTCTGCTCGGCTACTCCGGGCTGCCGGTGGGCCCGTTGGAACAGGCCGAGCGACTCGAACAGTTGCGGGCGCTCGAGAATGGCTTTGCCATTCACGTTGCTGAAACGGAGTACGAATCCTTGGGGGTAGATACCCCGGAAGACCTTGCTCGCGTCCAGAGGCATCTGGGCACTCTCTCTTAATTTTCTATGGCCAAATACATTTTCGTGACGGGTGGCGTGGTGAGTTCTCTCGGGAAGGGGATTGCCGCGGCATCCATTGGTTGCCTGCTCGAAAGCCGCGGGTTGCGCGTCACGCTGCAAAAGTTTGATCCTTATTTGAACGTTGACCCGGGGACGATGAGCCCCTATCAGCACGGCGAGGTGTTCGTCACCGACGACGGCGCCGAGACCGACCTCGACCTCGGCCACTATGAGCGGTTCACCCACGCGCCGCTGACGCAGGCCAATAACCTGACTTCGGGCCGGATCTATGAGACCATCATCAGCCGGGAGCGCCGGGGCGACTACCTCGGCAAGACCGTGCAGGTGATCCCGCACGTCACCAACGAAATCAAGGCCGGCATTGAGCGCGTGTCGCCGGACGTCGATGTGGTCATTGTCGAGATCGGGGGCACGGTGGGCGACATTGAGTCGCTGCCGTTTCTTGAAGCCATCCGGCAGGTGCGCCATGAAAAGGGCCGGGACAATACGATCTTCGTGCATGTGAGCCTGGTGCCGTGGATTGCGGCGGCGCACGAGTTGAAGACCAAGCCGACGCAGCACAGCGTGAAGGAGCTGCGGGCGATCGGCGTGCAGCCGGATATTCTGGTCTGCCGCAGCGAGCGGCCGCTGGGCGCCGATGTCAAAGAGAAGATCGCGCTGTTTTGCGATGTGGAGCCGCGGGCGGTGATCAGCGCCTCGGACGCCAAGACGATCTACGAAGTGCCGCTGATGTTCGCCGAGCAGGGCGTCGATGAGATCATCCTGCACCAGTTCCGCATGGAGAACGCCCCGCCGCGGGATCTGGCTCGCTGGACCGAAATGCTCGACCGCATGCAGAACACCGTGGATGAAGTGAACATCGGCCTGGTGGGTAAGTACGTCGAGTACGAGGACAGCTACAAGAGCCTGAAGGAAGCGCTGCTGCACGGGGGCCTCGCCCGGCGGCTGAAGGTGAACATCCACTGGATTGAGGCCGAGACCCTGACGTGGCCCGGCTGCGCCGAGACGCTGAAGCAGTTTGACGGCATTTTGGTGCCGGGGGGCTTCGGCAAGCGCGGCGTGGAGGGGATGCTGAACGCCATCCGCTATGCACGCGAAAACAAGGTGCCGTACTTTGGCATCTGCCTCGGCATGCAGACCATGGTGATTGAGTACGCCCGCAATGTGTGCGGCATGCCGCTGGCGGACTCGACCGAATTTGAACCCTCGACACCGCACCGCGTCATCTACAAGCTTCGTGAGTTGAAGGGCATTGATGAGTTGGGAGGGACGATGCGCCTCGGCGCCTATCCCTGCCGCCTCGCACCCGGCAGCTTTGCCCGCGAGGCCTACGGGCAGGAGCTGGTGAGCGAGCGGCACCGGCATCGCTATGAGTTCAACCGGGATTTTGAGAAGGTGTTGACCGAGGGCGGGCTGCAGTTGACGGGCCAGACGCCGGACGGCATTTACGTCGAGATCTGCGAGATCAAACACCATCCGTGGTATCTCGGCTGCCAGTTTCATCCGGAGTTGAAGTCCAAGCCCCTCGAACCGCATCCACTGTTCACCGCCTTTGTGGGCGCTTCTTACGAGGAGCATCTCCGCCGCATTGGCCGGAGCGCGGAGCTGATGCATGCCCAATGAGTCGCTCGACCTGATTGCCGGCCCCTGCGTCATCGAAAGCGAAGAGCATCTATACTTTCTCGCCGAGAGTATCGAATCGGTCTCGCCGGATTTCGTCTTCAAGGCCTCTTTCGACAAGGCCAACCGGTCGAGCGTGCATTCCTACCGCGGGCCGGGCTTTGCCGAGGGCATGCGGATGCTGCTGCAGTTGAAGCGCCGGGGCTACCGCATTTTGACCGACGTCCACGAGCCGTGGCAAGTGGGGCCGGCCGCCGAGGTCTGCGACATTCTTCAGATTCCGGCGTTCTTGTGCCGGCAGACGGATCTGCTGCTCGAAGCGGGGCGGTCGGGCCGGGTGGTGAACATCAAAAAGGGGCAGTTTGTTTCGCCGTGGGATATACGCCTGGCGGCCGAGAAGGTTGCCTCGACGGGCAACAACAACATCATTCTCACCGAGCGCGGCACCTCGTTCGGCTACAACAACCTGGTTGTCGATATGCGCGGCCTCGTCGTGATGCGCAGCTTTGGCTGGCCGGTGATCTTTGACGCCACGCACAGCGTGCAGCTGCCGGGCGTGGCGGGGGAGGGCAGCGGCGGACAGCCCGAGTTCATTGAGCCGCTGGCGCGGGCAGCGGTGGCCGTGGGCGTGGACGGCATCTTTGTCGAGGTGCACGAGGCGCCGGAACGGGCGCTGTCGGATGGGGCAAATGCGCTGCCGCTCGATCAACTGGCCGGATTCTGGCGCCGCTTGCAGGAATTGGACGAGGTGACGCGGCGTCACCTGCGTCCAGTGGCGGAGTCCGCTTAGTTCGGTAACTCGCGGATCATGAGGTTGCGGAAGCGCTGCTTGCCGCCGGGCACCCAGCGATTGCCGGCGTGCACCTGCACGGCGACCATGCCGCTGGTGGCGCCGTCGGCGAGATGGTTGGCCGTGTCGGTGAAGTCGGTGATCAGAATGCCGTTCAGCCAGACGCGGATGCGCGGCGTGTCGCCTTCAATCCGGGCGCGCAGATGGTTCCAATCGGCGTTGCGATACCAGAGCTGCCAGCGGGGCACGAAGGTGGTGACGCCCTGCAGACGTTCGCCGTAGATGCCGCCGATGGCGCCGCCGTCGAGGTAGTCGAGCAGCACCTGATAGGCCTGCCCTTTCTCGTTGGCGCGGAGAAACAGGCCGCCGTCGCAGCCGTAAGTGGGGTTGACTTCAAGGCTGATTTCGAAGTTTTTGTAGGGGCGGTCGGTGAGGAGAATACCGCCGTGGCCGGGCCGGTCCTGCGTGCCGGTCAGGGCGCCGTCTTCCACCTTCCAGCCCTGCGTGTTGCCGTGGTGGTTGACCTGGCTGATGTGCCAGCCGGTGAGGTCACGGCCGTTCCACAGCGGCCGGAAGGCCGAAGGGCCGGCGACGAGTTCGAACTGATGCGGAACGGGTTGGGCGGCGGCGCGCTGCTTGGCGGTGAGCTCGGCGGTGAGCGCGTCGATGGCTTCGTTAGCCTTGGCGAGGCCGGCGAGGCCGTCCTGGCTGAGCGGCACCTGCAGGTTGCGCCAGCGCGTGTTGTGGACGTTTGCGCGGCGGAGCGTGAGGGCGTGCACCTCGGCGGCCTGCGCCCACATGGGGGTGCGGAGCGAGGCGAGGTTGACGCCGGCGGCCCATTCGGCAGCGGTACGGGTGGCGACTTCGCTGCCATCGATGCGGAGAGTGTGCGGGCCGGCGGGGAGGCCGGTGATCTTGAGCGTCTGCTGGTTGAAGCGTTCGACGAAGTCCGCGGAGTTGACGGCCAGGGCCATGGTGGGGTCGGCCATCTCGACGGGGAAGGGAAGGGCGCTATCGAGTTGGGTCCAGGAGAGCCTGGCGAGATTGGTGACTTTGGCGTTGGCCGCGGCGGTGACGGTTTGGGATTTGGCGTCGATGGTGACGGCTGAAACGAGGCTGGGCGCGCTCCAGCCGGCGAGCAGACCGCCGGCCATGATGAGGTGTCCGGCGGGGCCGGGGTGGACGCGGTCCGGGATGATCCGCTGGGAGAGCTTGGGGTCGGTGGCCTTGGCCTTGGCGAGCATGGCGGTGACGGGGCGGTTGAGATCGGCGACGGTGAGCTGCTGGTCTTTGGCCAGTTGGCCGAGGAAGTCAGCAAAGCGCAGCAGGACGGCGTTGTAGCCGCCGGGGAAGCGGGGCTCGTAGGTAACGTCGTCGTAGGGCGAAGGCTGGATGGCCGTGATGCGGACGCCGGGGGCCTTGGCTTTCAACTCTTTAATGATGTTCCCGTAGCCGTTGGCATACGTGTCGAAGATCTGCTGTTCGTAGGGGCGGACGCGGCCGTCGTTCATGCCGAGCATGATGGAGACAACGGTGGGCTGGTAGGCGAATACGTCGCGGGAGAGGCGTTCAGCAATGCCGCCGCCGGCGCCGCCGGTGACGCGGTCGCCGCCCCAGCCGGAGTGGGTGAAGGTGATCTTGCGGCCGGGGAAGCGGGTGACGGTGAAGGTCTCCGTGAAGGTCGTGTAGAGCCGCTGGTCGGTGATGGAGTCCCCGAAGAAGACGACACGGTCGCCGTCTTTGAGGTGGAACTCCTGCGCGAGAGCGGCGGTGGCGAGGAGGGCGAGAAGGGTAGGGCGCACGGCGGTATCGTATCTCATAACAAGTCTCATAACGCGACGGGACGGCGTTCGCGGCTCGAACGGTAGATGCCCTGGATGAGGGCGACCACGGCGCGGCCGTCTTCGGCCGGGGAGACGAAGGGGCGGTTCTCGTCGATGGCCTCGAGGAAGTCTTTCACCTGGAGCCGGTGGTAGTGCGGGATGGGATCGGCCGGGGCGTTGTAGGTGGGCGCGGTCTCGCCGGGGATGGTCCACAGGTCGTTGAAGGCCGGTTCGAGCGCGGAGCCGGACATGCCGGCGATGAAGGTGGCGCCGCCGTCGGTCTGGGTGCCGACCGAGTAGCCGTTCTTGCCGTGAATGTGGATTTTCGTATGAATGCCCGGATTCTGCGAGAGGCTGCAGACGATGTTGCCGAGGCCACCGTTCGCGAAGCGGACATTGGCAAGGGCCGTGTCTTCAACCTCGACGTAGGGATGGTTCAGGTTGCTCCATTCGCCGGAGACCTCGCGCATGGGGCCCATCATCCACTGCAGGATGTCGAGGTGGTGGGGGGCTTGATTGATCAGCACGCCGCCGCCTTCGGTGGACCATTTGCCGCGCCACGGGTCGGAGCGGTAGTAGGCCTCGTCGCGCCAGCTGAACATGGCGACGGTGCCGAGGATAGGCTGGCCGATCTTGCCGGCGGCGATGGCGGCCTTCATCGCCAGGACAGGCTCAAAGAAGCGGCGCTGGCTGACGACGCCGAGGCGGGCGCGGCCGCGCACGGCGGCTTCGAGCATGCGGTCGCAATCGTCGACGGTGGCGGCGAGCGGCTTTTCGACGAGCACGTGGATGCCGCGTTCGAGCGCCGGCAGCGCGGGGGCGGCGTGGAGCGGATGCGGCGTGCAGATGACGATGGCGTCGACGGCGCCAAGCATCGTTTCGAGATCGGCGTAGGGCGTGGCGCCGTACTGCGCGGCGAAGGCGGCGGCGCGTGCGGGGTCGTGGTCGCAGACGCCGGTGAAGGTGCTGAGTTCCGAGAGCGCGGCGGCGTGCAGGTGGCCCACCTTGCCGCAGCCGACGAGGCCGGTGCGCATGCCGGTGTGCATCTTAGTTCGCCTCCGGGAAGTACTGCGCGCTCATGCGGCGCAGGAAGGCGAGCGAGGCCACCATTTCGTCCATGCCGTTCATGCCGTCTTCAAGGCTGATCCAGCCGTTGTAGTTGTGGGCGGCGAGGATGCGGAAAATCTCGTGATAGTCGTTGAGACCCTGGCCGGTGACGCCGTGGCGGAGGTTGGGCGAGTAGCCGAGCGTGCCGTCGGATTGGCGCAGGTCTTCGAGCGAAGCGCCAGGGACGAGGTAGCGGTCGCTGGCGTGCATGGAGACGACGCGCGGGGCGACGAGTTCAAGCAACTCGATGGGATCGTCGCCGGCGACAAGGGCGTTCGAGGGATCGTACTGGACGCCGAAGTTCTCTGTGTCGTTGATGAGGGCGAGGAGTTCGAGGAAGACGTCCTTTTTCTGGGCGAACTCGGGGTAGCGCCAGAAGCCGTCTTTGTAGTGGTTTTCCAGGCCGAGGATGATGCCGTGCTCGCGGGCGACCGGCAGCAGCGACTCGATGCATTCGACCACCCAATGCAGGCCCTGTTCGCGGGCGAGGCCGGGGTAGCGCTGGCCGCTGAGGACGCGGCAGACGGCGCCTGGGCCGCCGAGGCGGCGCGTGACGGCGATCATGGCGGCTTCGCGGTCGACGGCGCGCTGGCGGGCATCGGCGTCGGGGTTGGTGAAGTCCGGCGAGCAGCACAGCATCGGCATGTCGAAGCCGGCGGTGGAGATGGCCTCGCCGATCGAATCGAGGTAGACCGGTTCGAGCGAGGTGAAGAAGCCGTCGTACATTTCAAGGCCGTCGGCGTCGAGGTCGCGCGCCATGGCGATCCAGTCAAAGACGGTCATCGTGGGCTTTTCGCCGGCGATGGCGTCCAGATAGCACTTGGGAAAGGCGGAGAGGCGAATAGGCATGTTGCTACAATGTGGGGATTATGCGGGTTTTGCTGCTTCTTATCGGTTTGGCCGCGCTGGCCGCGGCCCAAGACGATGATATCGTCTGGCTCGACAACTATGGGGAAGCCTTGAAAATGGCGAAGGCGACCGGCAAACCGATTTTCCTCGAGTTTCGCTGCGAACCTTGAACGAACGGCCGAACATTTGACGCACAGGTTGTGCTGTCACCGAAAGATTCGCCCCTCGGCAAACTGCTTCGGCAGTTCGTTACCGTGCGCATTATCCGCATGGATACGATCGATATTGGTCTTTTTGAACACGACCGGAACAACACGATCTACTTCTATCTGCTCAACGCTGACGAACAGATCTACCTGCGCTACGGCGGGCGGGACAACGCTTCGCCGGACACCTATCTGAACCTGGAAAGCCTGACGCTGGCCGCGGCCAAGGGGCTGGAACTGCACGCCCACCGCCCGCCGGCGCCGCCGCGGCCGAAGCCCGATTTCCCGAAGAACTATTCGCTGCTCGTCGAGCGGACCTTCGCGCGGAACCAGTGCGTCGAGTGCCATCTGATTGGCGACTACCAGAACCTGCACCGCCAGCAGGACGGGACGCTCGATAAGATCACGCACCTGTACCGGTCGCCGGATCTGAAGCGCGTGGGCCTCTTTCTCGATGTGCCGCAGGGGCTGGTGATCAAAGAGTCAACCGGCGCTGCCGCGGCCGCCGGCGTGCAGCCGGGCGACCGCATCGCGCAGTGGGAAGGCAAAGTGGTGTGGACCTTCGCTGACGTGCAGCACCGTTTCAATGAGACGCCGCGGAAGGCGCGGGAAGCGCACCTGACCGTCGACCGGGGCGGGAAGATGGTGGATGTGACGATCGCGTTGCCGCCGCAGTGGTGGTGGTCGGAGACCAAGTTCCGCCAGTCGAGCGTGGAGCCGCGCTTCTACTTCGACGACCGGCCGCTGAGCGCGGCCGAAAAGCAGGAGCTGGGGTTGCCGGCGGAGGGCTTTGCCAGCCGCGTCAAATACGTATCGAGCACGGCGCGGACCATGGAGCTGCACGGCCTGCAGGAGGACGATGTGATTGCCGGCATCGACGGCAAGCGGGTGGATCCGGATGCGCATACGGCTTCGTTGTATTTGATCCTGCGCAAGACGCCCGGCGATGCGGCCACGCTCGAAGTGCTGCGGGGCGGCAAGCGGATTGAGATGCCGCTGAAGACGATGCAGATGAGCTTTCGAAAATGAAACTACTGAGCTTGGTTCTGTTGGCGACGGGTTGGGGTGCGCCCGTGCAGGTGATGGTGGATGACGAGGTGTGCGCGACCTACGACGCGCGCCTGGCGGGCGACCAACTTGTGGTGCGCGTAAAGCTGGGTAAGGGCTGGCACACGTTCGCGATGGACAACGCCGTGCGGGCCGTGGAGGCGTTGAAAGGCAAAAAGGCGCTGAGCGCGGACCTGCCGACGAAGGTGACCGTGGGCGAAGGGCTGACGGTGACCGGGCCCTGGAAGCAGACCGCGCCCCAGGATTTCTCGAAGCCCGAACTGCGCATCTTCACCTGGGGGTTCGAGGGCGAAGCGCTGTTTGCCGCGCCGGTGAAGCGCGAAGGCGCCGTGGGCAAGGTGGGCGTGAAGGGGCAGGCGTGCACGCCGTCCATCTGCAAGAACATTGACGTGAAGGTGGACGTGGGCCTCGATGCGGGCCCCTTTGACGCGTCCACCCTCGTCGCGGTGCGGACGAACTAACTAGCTGTAGATGCCCGGCGCTTCGTGGCCGAGCGCCTGCACGTACTCGACGTAGGTACCCGGATAGACGCGGGGCACGCGTTCGGTGCCGGTTTCGCCGCCGAGTTCGAGGACGCGCGTGCCGAGGCCGCGCAGGAACGTGCGGTCGTGCGAGACGAAGATCATCGTGCCTTCAAACTCCGCCAGCGCTTCGACGAGCATCTCTTTGGTCGCCAGGTCGAGGTGGTTGGTCGGCTCGTCGAGCACGAGAAAGTTCGGCGGGTGGAAGAGCATGCGGGCCATGGCCAGGCGAGACTTCTCGCCGCCCGAAAGGGCGCGGATGCGCTTGTCGACGTCTTCGCCCGAGAACTGAAACGCACCGGCGAGCGAACGCAACGAGCCAATGGAATCGAGAGGAAAGTCTTTCTGGAGCTGCTCGAAGATGGTGAGTTCGGGGTCGAGCACGTCGAGCGACTGCTGGGCGAAGTAGCCCATCTGCAGGCTGGCGCCGAGGCGGATGGCGCCGGCGTCGGGGTTGGTGGCCCCGGCGATCATCTTGAGCAGCGTGGTCTTGCCGGCGCCGTTGCGGCCCATGACGGCCCAGCGTTCGCCGCGGCGGATGGTGAGGTTGAGCCCGTCGTAGATGACGCGGCTGCCGTAGGCTTTGTGGATCTCTTCAATCACCGCCACCTGGTCACCCGAGCGGGACGGCGCGCGGAATTCGAACTTGACCACCTGCCGCTTCTTGGGCAGTTCAATCTTGTCGATCTTGTCGAGCGCCTTGATGCGGCTCTGCACCTGGGCGGCCTTGGCGGCGTGCGTTTTGAAGCGTTCAATGAAGCGCTGCTCTTTGGCGAGCATGGCCTGCTGCCGGGCGAAGGCGGCCTGCTGGTTCGATTCGCGGATGGCGCGTTCGCGCTCGTAGAAGTCGTAGTTGCCGGAGTAGACGTTGATTTCGCCCGAGTCGATTTCGGCGATTTTCGCGACGAGCCGGTTCATGAACTCGCGGTCATGCGAGGTCATCAGCAGCGAGCCCTGATAGTTGCGGAGGAACGTTTCGAGCCAGAGGATTGATTCGAGGTCAAGGTGGTTGGTGGGCTCGTCCATCAGCAGGACATCGGGGCGGCCGAGCAGCACGCGGGCGAGGGCGACGCGCATCTTCCAGCCGCCCGAGAGCGCGCCGACGTCGCCGTCAATCTGATCGTCCTTGAAGCTGAGGCCATGGAGCACTTCGCGGGCCTGGGCTTCGAGCGTGTAGCCGTTGAGGTGTTCGTACTCTTCCTGCACTTCGCCGAAGCGTTCGAGGATCTTGTCCATCTCGTCGAAGCGGGCGGGGTCTTCGAGGGCCTGCTGGAGGAGTTCGAGTTCATGGTGCAGTTCGCCAACGCGGCCGGAACCGGCGATGGCTTCCATGAGCACTGAGCGGCCCTGCATCTCTTCGACGTCCTGGCGGAAGTAGCCGATGGTGAGCCTCTTCGGCACGGTGACATCGCCTTCGTCGGGAGCCTCCTCGCCGATGATCATGCGGAACAGGGTGGTCTTGCCGGCGCCGTTAGGGCCGACCAGGCCGACCTTTTCGCCGGGGTTCAATTGGAAGTTGGCGTCGACAAAAACGAGTTGCTTGCCGTACTGCTTGTTGAGGTTGGAGAACGCAATCATCCGAACTTCCAAGGTAGCAGGCTTAGCGGGTGAGCCGGTTGAGAATCTCCCGGGCCTGGGCGTGGCCGGGGTGGAAGCGGAGCAGGCGGCGGAGGGTGGCGATGGCCGCCGGGCGGTCGCCGCGCCGGAGTTGGGAGGCGGCGAGATTGAGCCCCGGGCCGGGCAGGCCGGGGTAGCGGGCGAAGACGTCCTGCCAGCTGGCTTCGGCGGCGGCCGTTTCGCCGCGTTGGGCCTCGTAGATGGCGAGGTTGGCGGCGGCGGTGGGTTCGGCCGGGTTCAGCCGGAGCGCTTCGCGGTAGACGCGGACGGCGTCGGCGCCGCGGCCGGCCTGGTCGTAGAGCTGGCCGAGTTGGGTGAGCACGGCAGCGTCTTTCGGTTCGACGCGTTCGAGGCGGGGGATGGAGGGTTGGGCGAGGGCGAGGTCGCGGGGCGGGATGGGCGCGTTCCAGAACAGGCGGAGCGGGCGCGGCGGCGGGGCGGGGCGGCCGATGCGGTGGTTGGTGAAGGCGACATGGGCGTCTTTGCTGGCGGCCTTGGGCATGTGGCAGCTTTCGCACTGGGGGCCGCGATGGCAGCGGTCCGGGGTGTGACAGCCCTGGCAGGTGTTGGTCTTGCGGCCGCCGTGGGGATCGTGGCAGGTGACGCACCAGAGCCTGTCGCCGGCCCCTTGCTTGCAGGCGCTTTCGGCGAGCTGTTCGGCGTGGCCGGTGGCGTTGGTTTGGGCGCCGCTGACGAAGATGGAGACGAAGTCGCCGAGGCGGTCGCCGGGCTGGTAGTCGTAGGGATTGCGGCCGGCCCGGGTGACCTTGGCGGCGCCGGTGAGGTGGCACTGTTCGCAGACGTTGTCGCGGCGTTCGGGCGGGAGTTTGGCGGGGTTGACGGAGTGGTGGGCGGCGGGGCCGTGGCAGCGCTGGCAGGTGACGCCGGGTTGGGTGAAGGGCGGGTTGGGGTATTGGTTCTGGGTGCCTTTGACGAGTTGGACGCCGGAGGCGTGGCACTGCAGGCAGGGCTCTTCGACGGGGCGGAAGGTTTGGGCGTTGGGGAAGCCGGGGGAGAGGCCGTAGGAGCGCGTGGCGGTGAAGTAGGAGCGGGGCGACTGGACGAGGAAGTTGTCGAGAAATGTTATATAGCTCTTGCCGATGGCGCCGGAGCCGAGCGACCAGTTTCCGGGCGATTCCGCCGCCGCGGTGCGGGCCATGCGGGAGCGGGAGAAGCGTTCGACGATCTCGGCGTGGCAGGGGCTGCAAACAGCACTGCCCGGGTCCGCGAAGACCCGGGCAGTGAAGACGGACAGGAGGAACAGCCGGCGCACTTAGAAAGTAAAGCGCAGGGCGAGTTCGATGTTCCGCGGACCCAACTGCTGGCCGGTGTACTGGCCGAAGAAGGGGCTGGTGATGTTGGTGTTCAAGCCGCCGATGCCGGCCCAGTTGAAGGCGTTCAGGAACGTGCCGCGGAGCTGGATGTTCCGCACCTCATCGAACTTGAAGAACTTCTGGATGCTGGCGTCGAAGCTGACGAGGTGACGGTCGCGGATGTTGGGCAGGAACGGGCCCACGGTGCCGAGCCGCTGCACGACGTTCTGGCCGCCGGTGAAGACCGGAGGATTGGCGAACGCCGCGCGGTTGAGGTAGGCCGTACCGCCGTTGATGCCGCGGAAGTTGATGGGGGCATCGGCGTTGAGGACGATCGGCACCCCGGTTACCAGGTCCGGACGGACCGAGTTGCCAGTAGGCAGATTGATGCCGCCGGTGCTGATCGAAACCGGGTTGCCGCTGCGCCAGTTCTGGATGCCGCTCAACTGCCAGCCGCCGACCAGGGCGTCGAGCACCCCGTTCGTATTCAGGGCGCGGCCTTTGCCGACCGGGAGTTCGTAGATCCAGCTCAACTTGGCCACATGCGGGTAGTGGTAGTTGGTGATGGACCGGTCGAGGTTGCGGTTGAACACGTCGGCCACACCTTCGGCGTCGATAGCGTTGTCGGCGAGGCCGATCGCCTTCGACCAGGTATAGGCGCCCAGGATGGCCAAGCCTTTCTTAAAGTGCCGGGTAACCTGGAGCTGCATGGAATGGTACGACGATGAGCCCATATTCGGGAAGATGCTGTTGATGCCCGTGAACTGCGGATACGGGCGCAGCGCTTGGAGGTTGGTGCCCGCGAAGCCGGGGAACGGCTGCGGAATGGGGCTCGAGGAGCTCCACGGCCGGGGCAGGATGTCGCCAAATTGCTGGGTGACCGAGAAGGGCAGGTTGTTGGGCTGTTCGAAGCCCTTGGCAATCAGACGGGTGCCCTTGTTGCCGACGTAGTTGAGTTCGAGCACCGTGCTGGCCGGGAGCTGGTACTGGAAGCCGAAGTTCCAGTTCTGGACGTAGGGCAGGCGGTTGCCTTGCGTGCTGTAGTAGTCGATGCCCTGGCCGTTGGCGAGGGTGGCGAGTTTGTTTGGTAAGGTTCCGGTGAAGTTCGGGTAGGGGGTCGACAGGTTGCCGATGGGAGCCTCGGCAAAGGGAACGGAGGTGTTGCCGTTGTTGACGACAATGCTGCCGTTGTAGCCGAGCGTGCCGCCGAAGCCGAAGCCGTTCGAGATGGCCGGGGTGTTGTTGATCCCGTAGCCGCCGCGGAAGACGAGCCTGTCGGTCATGGCGTAGGCGAAACCGAACTTGGGCGAGATCTGCTTGTAGTAGTTGTCCTGGAAGCCTTTGCGGTTGCGGTCTTCGGCGAAGACAAGCGCGCCCGGGCGATTGCCGGCGCCGGGGTTCGGCGTGGCAAAGTCGATGGCGGACATCCGGCCGGCCACTTCGATCAGGCCGCCGATCATCTCCCAGCGGAGACCGACGTTGAGGGTCAGCTTGCGGGACACCTTCCAGTCGTCCTGGAAGTAGAAGCCGGCGGTGCGCCAGCGGTGACCGGGGTTCATGGCTACAATGCCGCGGCTGGTGGAGGCGTAGTCGCCAAGCAGGAAGCTGGCGAAGCTATGGCCGGTCTGATTGATGAAGCCGGGCAGGGCGGTCTGGTTGGGCGAGAAGTTGAAGTCGCCGGAGCCGGACTTGCTGCGGGTGTTGTAGTAGTAGCGGCGGTTTTCAAAGCCGAATTTGTAATTGTGCTTGCCGCTGACTTTGGTGAAGTCGGTCTGGATGATGGTAGAGCCGTTGAAGCTGGCGCCGCGGCTGTTGGAGCCGAGGCGGCCGCCGGCACCGATGCCGCCGCCCTGGAAGGGCAGGCCGGCGAAGTTCAGGGCGGGGAAGTGGACGCCCGGCACGTTCTGCAAGCCGATCTTGGCGGGCCAGTCCTGGTCGACGAAGACGCTTTCGTTGATGTTGCCGAAGCGGTTGTAGCCGAGGTTCAGGCGGCCAAGCAGCGTGGGCCGCAGCGTGAAGTCATAGGCGCCGCGGACCATGGTGCCCGGGGTGTCCTGGTTCTGGTAGACGTTGGTGGGCGATCCGGGAGGCCCGCCCCACCGGCCGGCAATGGAGTTGTTGCGGACGCGGAAGTTGCGGTTCACCATGCCGCTGATGCGGTGGCGCTCGTTCAGGTTATGGTCGCCCTTGAAGGTCAGCATGCGCTCGCGGAACTCGGGGCAGCAGGCGCCGAGGGCGGGGATGTTGTTGAGCATCGTGTCGAACTGCGGCTTGTCGATGGTGGCCACGTCGATGATCTTCTGCGAGACGGGGCTAAACCGCGTGCGCGGGATGATGTTGCCGGGGAAGATGTCGCGCACCCAGGTGTTGCCGACCTGACGGGCCGAGCGCGGGTCATAAATCGCGCCGCCGATCACGGGCCGGCCGAGGGCGTCGGTGCCGACGTTGGTTCCCGAGATGGGATTGCCCGTGAAACCGGCGTTCAGGATCCGGCTGAAGTCGCCCTGCTGGAACTCGGGCATCGGCAGCGTCGAAAAGCCGGACTGGTTGTAGTCCTTCGTCGTCGTCCGCTCAAAGTTGTGGAAAAAGAACGTGCGGTTCTTGCCGTTGTAGAGCTTGGGAATGATCACCGGGCCGCCGATCGAGTAGCCGTAGTTGTGCTGCTTGAAGGGCTGCCGGCGAACGTTCGAGGCGTTCGAGTTGAACGAATTAGCGCGCAGGGCGTCGTTCTGGCCATAGTAGTAGGCCGACCCGTGCAACTCGTTCGTGCCGGACTTGGTGGCGAAGTTGGCAACAGACGTCTGGCCACCCGAGTACTGCGCCGACACGGTGCCGGTCTGCAGCTTGAACTCGGAAATAGACTCCGACGACGGGCTGAACTCGCTGTTGGCGCCGCCGGCGAGGTCCATGCGACCGACGGAGATGCCGTCGATCAGAATCTCGTGGGAGTAGTTCTGGCCGCCGTTGATCGACCCCTGCCAGGTGCCGCCGGTCGTGCCGGGCAGCGACGTAAAGATGAACTGCTGAATCTGCCGACGGCCGCCGCCCACGGCGATGGGCCAATCGTCGAACTCTTTCTTGGTGACGTAGGAGCCGATCTCGGCCGTGCCGGTTTCAAGCAGCGGCGTTTCGGCGGTAATGGTGACCGATTCGCTCAGGTTGCCGACCTCGAGCGTGAAGTCGACGGTGAGGGTCTGCGCCACGGCCAGAACGATGTTCTGGCGGACGGCCGTCTTGAAGCCGGGCGCCGAGACGGTGATGCGGTAGGTGCCCGGAGACAGCGAAGGGGCGCGGAAGACGCCGGCTTCCGTCGAAGCGGCGTTCAACTCAACGCCGGTCGCCATGTTGAAAATCTTCACGTTGGCGCCGGCCACGGCCGCGCCGGAAGAGTCAATCACGGAACCATTAAAAGTTCCTCTTTCGGCTTGGCCAAAGCAAGCCACGGCGGCTAACAGAGCCGAGAGCAAGATACGGGATATCATTACGACCTCCTGGAATTGACCTGAGCATATCATGAAGAACTCCCTCCTTGAGCCGGTGTATCGTACCTGAATGGGTCTTCTCCGAGCCGTCTGCGCCGTTTTGTGTGGCTTCGTTCCCGTTGCCGCGCAAGCCCCCCGCCCCATTGCTTTTTCCGATTTCGACTCCTGGCGGTCAATTCAAAGCCAAACGCTCTCCCGCGATGGCCGCTATCTCGCCTACGCCCTCCTGCCGCAGTCCGGCGACGGCGCAGCCGTTCTCCGCGAACTCGCCTCCGGCCGCGAGACCCGCATCCCCATCGGCGCCATGCCCCCTCCCGCCACTGATGGCGAAGGTGAGGACGCACCCACAGCCACCGCCGGCCCGCGCATCGACTTCAGCGCCGATGGCCGCTACCTCTTCCTGACGAGCTATCCGCCGAAGGCCGCCACGCAGCAGGCCAAACGGGACAAGAAGCCGGCGCCGCCGAACGGCCTCGTCCTTGTCGAAGTCCCCTCTGGCCAAGTCACCCGCATCGACGACGTGCAAAGCTTCGCCTTCCCCGAAGACGTTACCAACGCCATCGCCTACCGCCGCTCCGGCAAAGGTGCCACCGAACTCGTCGTCCGCGCCCTGCCCGCCCACACCGAACGCAAGTTCGCCGGCGTCACCGAATACTCCTTCACGCGCGACGGCCAACTCCTCGCCTTCATCACCAAGGACGCCGTCCAACTCCTCACCCCCGAGCTCCAGACCCTCACCGCCGCCCCCGGTGCCTACGCCAAACTCACCTGGGACGAAGCCCAAACCCAACTCGCCTTCGTCACCAAACAAGCCCTCTTCGGCTGGAAGCGCGGCGAGGCGACGGCCGCCGAATGGCACCGCGCCAGTATCAGCGACCGCGCCAACCTGCAGTTCTCCCGCGATGGCGCCCGCGTCTTCTTCAACACCACCCCCGCGCGCCCCAAACGCCCCGCCGCAGACTCGGCTGAAGACAAAGCCGTCTTCGACCTCTGGCACTATCAGGACGACCGCGTTCCCACCATCCAAAAAGCCCGCGCCGAGCAGGAGCGCAACCGCAGCTACCGCGCTGTCTTCCACATTGCCGCCAAACAGTTCGTCCAACTCGCCACCCCCGACCTGCTCGACGTCACCCCCAGCGAAGATGGCCTTGTCGCCATCGGCGTCGACGACCAGCCCTACCGCCGCGAGAACGACTATAGCGACCGGCGCAGCGATTTCTGGCTGCTCAACACCACCACCGGCGAACGCACCCGCATGGTCCAGCGCGCCGCCGGCACCCCGACGCTCTCGCCCGACGGCAAGCACGCCGCCTACTATGCCGGCGGCCATTGGTGGGTCCTCAGCACGGCCACGAAAACGGTCACCAACCTCACCGGCAGTCTGCCCGTCGCCTTCCACAACGAACTTCACGACACCCCCGGCAGCCCCACCAGCTACGGCCAAGCCGGCTGGACCGCCGACAGCCGCCACTTCCTCGTCTACGACCGCTACGACCTCTGGGCGCTCTCGCCCGGCGCCCCCGCCCGCAACCTGACCGAGGGCGAAGGCCGCAAACAGCAGTTCCAGTTTCGCCTCGTCCGTCTCCGCACGGACCCGCGCCGTCGCCACCTCGACCCCGCCGAACCCCTCCTCCTCCGCGCCGAAAGCGAACGCACCCGCCAGACCGGCTTCTATCGCGACTCCTTCGCCGGCGATGCCCCGCCGCGCAAAATCCTCCTGGCCGCCAAAAACTTCCGCGCCCCCGTGCAGGCCAAGGACGCCGACGTCCTCCTGCTCTCGGCCAGCACCTTCACCGAGTACCCCGACCTGCTCATTACCAACTCCACCTTCACGAAACTCGACAAGGTCACCCGCGCCAACCCGCAGCAATCCCAACTCGCCTGGGGCTCGGCCGAACTGATGCCCTTCACCAACCTGAACGGCGTGCCGCTCCACAGCGTCCTCATCAAGCCGCCCGGCTTCGATCCCGCCAAAAAATACCCCCTGCTCGTCTACCTCTACGAGCGCCTCTCCCAAACCCTCCACACCTTTTACGACCCCGCCCCCAGCCACCGCGTTAACCCCGCCGTCTATGCCTCGAACGGCTACGTCGTCCTGCTGCCCGATATCGCTTACACCATCGGCTACCCCGGCCAGAGCGCCATGAACGCCGTGCTGCCCGCCGTGCAGAAGGTGGTCGACTCGGGCTACATCGACGAGGCCCGCATCGGCATCCAGGGCCACTCCTGGGGCGGCTACCAGATCGCCTACATCGTCACGAAAACCAACCGCTTCCGCGCTGCCGCCCCCGGCGCGCTCGTCGGCAACATGTTCGCCGCCTACTCCGGCATCCGCTACGGCACCGGTATCCCGCGCCAGTTTCAGTACGAACGCGCGCAGAGCCGCATTGGCGGCTCCCCGTGGCAGTATCCGCTCCGCTTCCTCGAAAACTCGCCGGTTTTCTCCGCCGACCGCGTCGAAACGCCCCTGCTCATGCTGCACAACGACGCCGACGACGCCGTCCCCTGGACCCAGGGCATCGAGTTCTTCCTCGCCCTTCGCCGCCTGAACAAGGAAGCCTACTTCTTCAACTACAACGGCGAACCCCACGGCATCCGCAAACGCGCCAACCAGATGGACTACGCCCTGCGCCTTTTTCAGTTCTTCAACCACTTTTTGCGAAACGAACCCAAGCCGAAATGGATGCAGCAGGGCATCCCCTACATCGAACGCGACCGGCCGGAGCATCAGGCCACCTCCGCTCAATAAAGAGGGGACAATAGAAGCTGGCATGAACCATCACGATTCCCAACGCCGCACTGTCCGCGTCCGGCGCGTCGACGAAGTCAACTCTCTCGATGAACTGTTCCGGCACTGTCTGCCGGCCTTTGGCGGCGCCTACCTGCGCCGCATCTACGAAATCCTCGACCGCGCCATCGGCCAGGGCTGCCCGCTCACGCTCGCCATCGCCGGACCGGTCACCGTCTCCGGCCAGCACCAGGCGTGGCTGATTCCGCTGCTCGAAACCGGCTGGGTCGCCTACCTGTCCACCACCGACGCCGTCTGCTATCACGACGGCCACCGCTCGCTCGACGGCCGCAAGGATCCGGTCTTTGAAGTGCCTATCTTCGGCGACGATGGCGCGTTGCGCGATGACAAGACCATCCGCGTTACCGACATGGCCTTCGAAGAGGACGTGCTGCTCGACCAGGACCGCTTTCTGACCGCGCTGCTCAACCATCCCGACTTCCAGAAGAAGATGACCGGCACCGAGATGCGCAACAAGCTCGGCCGCTGGTACCAGGCGATTGAAGAGCGCAACGGCGTCGAGCCGGGGCTGCTCGCCAAGTGCCACGAGATGGCGATTCCGGTCTTTGTTGGCGCGCCCGGCGACGGCAGCGTGTTTCTCAATTCGATGAAGCTGTGGGCCATGCGCGAGGCCGGGCTGATCCCCTCCTACGGCTTCGACCTCGACCTCCACGCCGAAGTCTTTGAAGCCTGCGCCTACCATCGCTGGGGCCTCTTTGATACCGAAGCCAAGTCGCTCGCCACGTTCATGCTTGGCGGCGGCGTGCCCAAGAACTACAACCTGCAGCCGGAGCCGGCGCTCGGCCAGATTCTTGGCCTGCCCGATGTCCGCGGCTACGAGTTCGACGTGCAGATCACCTCGGCGCCGGTCACCGACGGCAGCCTGTCGAGCTGCCCGCCGGCCGAAGCCGTCACCTGGGGTAAGGTCGATCGCGAAACCTATCAGCAGTCGACCGAAAGCATGCAGGGCGACTATTCGATGGTCGTCCCGTTTCTCATCAAGGCTCTGCTCGACCGCCGCGCGAAGTTCGAGCGCCTGCGGGACGAACTCGGCGAAGCGACCCTGTTTGAGCGGCACCCGGAGGCCCGCGGCTACCTGCGTTCGCGCGAAGGCTACCGGCTGTTCGACCAGCGCGAAGCCCTGGTCGGCAAGCTGCGCGAGGCCGTGCGCGAGAATGCCGATTGGCTACGGGAAACGTTGACCTATCCGCTGGCGAACCCCACCAAATGACCCAGCCGGTGCATGTCTTCTACGGCGGGGCTCATCTGTTCCGGCCCGATATCGCGGAGAAAATCGGCGGCGTGGCCCTGCGCGCGCTTGCCGGTTTCTCCTCGCCGTTCCGCGATCAGATTGCAGCGAAGCTGAAGGCCGAGCCAGTCGAAGACTACCGCATCGACTTTGAAGACGGCTACGGCGACCGCCCGCCGGCCGAAGAGGACGCCGATGCCCGCCGCTGCGGCCGGATCGTCGCCGCCGGCACGGGGCTGCCCGCCGTCGGCATCCGCATCAAGCGGCACGGGCTGCGGACGCTTGAGATCTTCCTCGATAGCGCGGGCGCCGTGCCGCCCGGCTTTCGGGTCACGGTGCCGAAGGTGGAGCATCCGGATGAGGTCGCGCAAGTGGCCGCCGCCTGCCCCGGCGCGCATGTGGAAGCGCTGATTGAAACCGCGCCCGTGCTGCGCCATCTGCCTGAGATTCTGGCCGATAGTCTCCATCTGGGCCCCTACGACCTGCTGGCTTCGCTCGGCATCCCGGCCGCCTTTCAGCACCTGCATCATCCGGCCTGCACCAGCGTCCGCCTGCAGATGCTGCTGACGGGTAAGCCCGTCGTTGACGGCCCCACCAAGCTGCTGCCCGTGGGCGCGGATCCGCAAGCCGGGTGGACGCGTCATCGCGAGGACATCCTGCGTTCGTTGAGCGAGGGGTTCTACCAGAGCTGGGATATCCATCCGGCGCAGTTGGTTTCGCGCTATGCGACCTTGATGGAGTTCTACGCCGACCATCTGCCGGCGGTGCGCGAACGCCTCGCGAATTTTGAAGGCGCGGCCACGCGGCTCGGTGCGCAGTTTGACGATGCGTCGACCGTTCGCGGGCTGCGCGCCTTTGCCGCGCGGGCCGATCACTTGCTGTCGCGGTAGTTCAGCGGCGGCTTGGCGTCCTGCGGCAGGCGCGACTGGTAGGCAAAGCCGGCGCGGCGCTGGTCGAAGGCCTGGCGGGCCGCCGCCAACTGCGCGGGTTCGGTAAAGAGGTCCATCGCCGTCAGGGCCAGCACCTTGGCGGCGAGCACCATGCCTTTGCGGCCGATGCTCATGCCGGCGCAGGCGGTCGATTGCCAGGAGTGAAAGGGGATGCCCGGGGCGAAAGTGGCGACGCTGAGTTCGGAGGTGGGCACCACCCAGGAGACGTCCGCGGCGTCGGTGGACCCGGCGCCGGCCCCTTGCGCGATGGGTTGAATCCGCGCCTCGCTGCCCAGCGCCAGCTCCGGTTCGGCGAACAGCGTGGTGCGCAGCTTCGCGGCGAACTCCTTTTCTCCGGCGCCGTATTGGATACCGCCGAGCACCCGCAGGTGCCGGTCGTAGAGCGCGGCGAGGGTATCGTTGGGGAGCATGTTGTAGACGGCGGACTGGATTGCCATCTCCTGGCGGGTCTCGGTGGCGAGCGCGGCGCCGGCGGCGGCCTTTTCGATGCGGGACCAGACGTTGTCGAGCACCTTCATCGAAGGGTGGCGGGCGTAGACATAGACTTCCGCGAAGTCGGGCACAACGTTAGGCGCCACGCCGCCCTGCGTGATGATGTAGTGCAGGCGGGTCTCCTGCGGCACGTGTTCGCGCAGCAGGTCGATGGCGTGATTGAAGAGCATGACGGCGTCGAGCGCGGAGCGGCCCTGCTCCGGGTTCACGGCCGCGTGGGCGGCCACGCCGCGGAAGCGGAACTTGGCGGTGATGTTGGCGAGCGTGGTGCGCAGGCTGGCCTGGTTGGCGTCGCCGGGGTGCCAGGCGAGTACGGCGTCGACGCCGGCGAAGGCACCGGCGCGGATCATGTAGACCTTGCCGCCGCCGCCCTCTTCGGCCGGGGTGCCGAATACCTTCAAGGTGCCGCGGAAGCCCTGCTCTTTGAGGGCGATGGCGGCGAGCACGGCGCCGGCGCCGAGCAGGTTATGACCGCAGCCGTGGCCGGGGGCGTTGGCTTGGCGCGGGGCGCGTTGCGGCGTGTCCTCCTGCGACAGGCCGGGCAGCGCGTCGTATTCGGCCATCAGACCGATCACCGGTTTGCCCGTGCCATAGGTGGCGACGAAGGCGGTGGGGATGCCGCCGGTGCCGGACTCGACGGAGAACCCGGCCCGCCGGAGCTCCTCCTGCAGCAGGGCCGAGCTTTTCTGCTCCTTATAGCCGACCTCGGCCAACTCCCAGATCTGCCGCGAAACGGCCCCGAGGCGCTCGGCGTGCAAATCGACCTTTGTGGTCACCTGGGCGGGGAGCAACCCTCCCGCCAGGCTAATGAGCAGCGCCCCCATCGCCTGCGCGCCCCTGCTCCAAATAGGAAGACTCATTGTGATAGAACAACACACATGATTACCCGGCGTACAGTGCTCCAAGCCTCCGGCCTCGCGGCCGCTCCCCAGATCGCGGCGGCGCAGACCGGCCCGTTGAAAGTTCTCAGCACCGTGGAGTTCGAACCCGCCGAACTCGCCAAGCTCACCCAGGGCAAGGCCGTACCCATCCGCATCGTCGTCGCCAAAGACCGCGAAGCCTTTCGCAAAGAGCTCCGCGACGCCGACATCGTCTACGGCGGCCTCTCCGGCGCCGACCTCGATTTCGCCCCGAAAGTGAAGTGGGTCCAGTCCCCGGGCGCCGGAGTGGAAAGCGCCGACCCGAAGTTCATGGCCAGCCCCATCCTGTTCACCAACATGGCCCGCATCTTCGCCCCCGGCATCGCCGAAACCGCCATGGGCCTGCTGCTCTGCCTCACGCGCGGCATCACCAAGTACTACATGCCTCAGTTCGCCAAGCGGCAGATGAAGCCCGTCGGCACCGTCAAGAGCCCCGACCATTGGGAGCTCGGCGGCCGCACCATCGGCCTGGTCGGCTTCGGCGGCATCGGCTATGAGATCGGCCGCCGCGCCCACTTCGGCTTCGACATGAAAGTGCTCGCCACCGACGCCAAGCCCATGCACAAGCCCGAATGGGTCGAAGAGCTGCACGACCCGTCGTGGTTCATGGAGATGGTCCCGCGCGTCGACGTCCTCGTCAGCGCCGCGCCCTCTACCCCGAAGACCCGCCGCATGTTCAACGAAGGCGTCTTCCGCAAAATGCAGAAACACGCCATCTTCCTCGGCATGAGCCGCGGCGAACTGTTTGACGATATGGCGCTCGTCAAAGCGCTCAAGGAAGGCTGGATCGGCGGCGCCGGTCTCGACGTTTTCCCGCAGGAGCCTCCCCCGGCCGACCATCCCATCTTCGATGCCCCCAACGTCGTCATGACCGCCCACACCTCCGGCTGGGGCCCCGACCGCCAGCGCCGCCTCGTCGACCTGTTCAGCGAAAACCTTCGCCGCTACTCGCTCGGCATGGAGTTAATGAACGTTGTCGATAAGGGGAAAGGCTACTGACTTCCGCGTTAGTTAGGGTATGACACTCTCTCTCGGCGCAAAGACCCAAGTCTCCGGCTACGTCACCAAAGAAAAATTCCTCAAAGGGCGCACTCTCGAGGAGATTGAAAAAATCCTCGGTTATCATCCCGGTCGTCTCGCCAACGGGGCGACCTTTCTGAAGCTGGATCGTGTGCCCCAGCCCGGCGAGTTCAGCCTCGCCGGCTACTCCCAGGTCGCCGACCATCGGGCCACGCCTCCCACGGGCATCGATGTCAACAAGGTAACGCAAATGGCCGCGGCTTCTTTTGCCGCCACCGGCGGCGACCGCCTGGTTAAAGTCTTCCCGGCTATCGGCCACAATGCCTCTCTCGACAACGATCACCAGTATCCCCCCGGCGCCGGCTGCCCCCAGTGGAAGCTGACCACGAAGATCGACGCCACCGTGGTCGCCATCGTTTCCCTTTTTCCCAAGGGCCGGTACTTCCCGGCCGCTTAGCGCAACTCGTCGCGTACCCGCCGCAGCGCCTGCGCCAGAATGTTGGCGTCGGCCGAGTACATCAGCCGGTCCACCCCCATCTCCCGCCAGCGGTCGGCGGCCTCGCGGCTATTGGCGAACGCGCTCACGGCGATGCCCGCGGCATGGGCGGCGTTGACCACCCGCTGCCCCGCGCCCAGTACCTCGGCGTGCATCACATCGCCCGGCCGGCCCAGCGCCTGCGAAAGATCATACGGCCCGATGAACAGCTCATCCACGCCCGGCAGCCCCGCAATCGTCTCCACCGCCGCCAGCGCCCCGATGGTTTCAATCTGAATCACCACCCGCACCGGCCGTTCGATATACTCCTCGAGCGGCACCAGCGAGTAGCCCGCCGCCCGCACGAATCCGTTCAACCCGCGCTTGCCCCGCGGATGAAACCGGCTCGCCGACACCACCGCCGCCGCCTCCTCCGCCGTATGGATCTGCGGCACCAGCACCCCATCGGCCCCCGCGTCGAGCGCCCCCTGCAGCACATCCGCTCGCCCTGCCACCCGCACAATCGCCGGCACCCGCGCCGCCCGCAGCATGTTCGGCAACTGCGGGGTCCCCATCGCCCCGTGTTCGGTGTCGATCACTACAAAGTCCCAGCCGGCCAGGCTCGCCATCTCCACCACGTCCGGGCACGGAATCGACAGAAAAATCCCCGCCAGCATTAAGTCGCCTTCCGTGAGGGCCGTTTTTTCGGGGCAAAGTGCCCGGCGATATGCCGCTGCAACTCTCGAAAAATCGTGTCGGCCGGCTTGGCCGCGTCCACCGTGACGAATCCGTATCGCATCGACATCCGGTCGAGCGCCCGGATCACCCGCGCCTGGTAGCGCACGAAGCTGTCGTACATGTCCGGGCCAAAGCGCATGTCCATGCCGCTTTCCCAGAAGTCGAACTGCCCGCGGCCCATCACGGTCCGGGTAATCAGCGTCGGCACCTCCGCCCGCAGGTAGTAAACCGCATGGGGCACGAGGGCGAAGCCGGCTACCTTTTCCATCCACGAACTGTCCTCGCCCCGCGCAATGCCGCGCGCCATCAGCGAAAAAATGTACCGGTCGGTCAACACGACAAATCCGGCCCGCAAAGCCGGAATAATCTCGTTTTCCAGGCGATCCGCAAAGTCAGTGGCGTAGAACAGCGTCATCGTCACCGAACCCAGCGTGTGCCCCTCTTTGGCCTGCGCGATCCCCTTACCCGCCAGCGCGCTCCGCGCCATGCCCGTATCGAGCACCGCGTGGCCCTGCTGCTCAAGCCAGGCCTTCAAACGGGCCACCTGCGTGCTGCGGCCCACCGCATCCGGACCTTCGACGACGATCAACTTGCCCTGCAACTCGGAGGTGTCCACCCCCGGAAGTGGCTCGCTATAGAACTGGAGTGGCTGCTTCGAAAACATGGGCCGTGCCCTCCTGATTCAAAATCTGTCCGCTGGCGACGGCGTCGCCCAAATGCTCCATCACAATCCGGCGCATCTGAAACTGCTGCTCCTCAATCGACCGCGAGGCGTCGATGACATGAAACCCCATCTCCTCGATCATTGCCTCATACTGCTCGAGAATCCGGCCCTGAAAGATGCGAAAGGACTCCTCCACTCGCTTCGAGAGATTCAAGTCCATTCCCGCTTCGTAGTACTTGATCGAATCCCGCCCGCCCAGAATGCGGCCGAGCGCCACTTCAAGCGGCACCCGGAAATAGAATGCCAGATTGGGCTGAATGGCGAAACGGTAGAGATTCCGCACCCAGCGCGGCGACACCCCGCGTACCACGTCCCGGGCAAAGGCGGTATAGGCAAACCGGTCGGCGCAGACCACCGCCCCGGCCTTCAAGAGAGGAATGATGTAGCGCTCCTGCCGGTCGGCAAAGTCCGTGGCGTGGATCAGGCTGAAGGTCGTCGGGGTAAACATCATCTTCTTCTTGCCCCGTCGCGTTGTATCCCGCACCAGGGGCGAAGAGTTCCATTCGCTAAAAGCCACCGCCAGGCCCTGCGCCCGCAGCCACTGACTGAGCAACGCCAATTGCGTGGACTTCCCGGAGCCATCAATCCCTTCGACGATAATCAGCTTGCCCTTGAATCGATTCGGCGTCAGTAATTGCATGCAAATCAGCTCGCACAATTATATCCGTACGCCATCCCCCCCTTATCATGAAGGGGAGCCATGCCCCGCTACGCCGCCATTGATATTGGAAGCAACTCCACCCGCCTCGCCGTAGCCGAGGTCAACCCGGGCGAACCCGTGAAAATGCTCGCCGCCGAACGCGAGGTCACCCGCCTCGGCACCAGCGTCTTCACCGAAGGCGCCATCTCCAAAGAGGCCATGGAACTGCTCGTCCGCACGCTCGCCCGCTTTGCCGATACCTATCATCGCCTCGGCGCCACCGGCGTGCGCGCCGTCGCCACCAGCGCCGTCCGCGATGCCCGTAACCAGGAAGAGTTTCTCTACCGCGCCAGTCAGGCCCTCGGCGCCCCGGTCGAAATCATCTCCGGCCTCGAAGAGTCGCGCCTCATCCACGCCGGCGTCCATGCCGTCTGGCCCCACCCGGACCAACGCGTTCTGCTCATCGATATCGGCGGCGGCAGCGCCGAAGTGATCGTCTCCGACGGAGGAAAGCTCGAAAGCGCCATCTCTCGCCCCCTCGGCGCCGTCCGCCTCACCGAAATGTTCCTCGATGCCGACCCCCCGGCCCGCGAACAGCGCGAACGCCTCTCTGCCTACATCGACGAAAAACTCGCCCCCGCCTTGAAACGCACCGGTCCCGGACCCTTCGACCGCGCCATCGCCACCTCCTCAACCGCCGCCGCCGTCGTTAGCGCCCTGAACAAAATAGCCCGCAAGGAGCGCGACCAAGCCGACCGCCTTTCTGCCCGCACCGCCGATATTGGCGAACTCGAAAACTTCCTCGCCAACTCCCCTCTGGCCGCGCGGCGCAAAGTCCCCGGCATTGGGCCCCGCCGCGCCGAAATCATCATCGCCGGCATCAGCGTCCTCCACCGGATCCTGAAGGCCTACGGGCAAGGCGAGGTCTTCTACTCCGCCGCCGGCGTTCGCGATGGCATCATCGCCGACCTCGCTGAACGCCGCAGCGGCAGTGACCTCACGCGGATGAGCAAGGAGCAGCGCCAGGTGATCGAAGCCATGGCCCGCCGCTACGCCGTCGACATGAAGCACGCCCGCCAAACGGCCCGCCTCGCCAACTCGCTCTTTGTCGGCCTCCAACCGCTCCACCAACTGCCCGCCGCCGCCGGTCGGCTCCTCGAAGCTGCCGCCTACCTCCTCGACTCCGGCCACTACGTCAGTGATATGGCGCACCACAAACACAGCTACTACCTGGTGGCCAACGGCGATCTGCCCGCCTTCACCAACGAAGAGCGCCTCACCATCGCCCTCCTGTGCCGATTCCACCGCAAGTCCATGCCCAGCGCCCGCCACGGCTTCTTCCAGGACCTCACCGCCGCCGTCAAAAAAACGGTCCTCTGCCTCGTCCCCATCGTCCGCCTCGCCGACAGTCTCGCCGGCAGCCCAGACCATCACGCCGAATCCGCCCGCGTCCAGATTACCCCGAAAACCGTCACCATCCTGCTGGAAGAAGAGGGCAACATCAACCTCGAACTCTGGGCCGGAGAGCGCGTCGCCGATATCTTCCTGCAAATCTACGGTCGCGACTTGGTGCTGGAGCTGGCTTCGTAGTAAACTGAAGAGACGCCTGCTACTGGGAGATCGTCTAATGGTAGGACTGCAGACTCTGACTCTGCCTATCGGGGTTCGAATCCCTGTCTCCCAGCCACTCTTTCCTTTCTCGTTTCCGCTCGCGCGGTAACGCCGGGCGGTTTAAAAACGTTATCCTGAGGGTAACGATGCGTCTTTCCGCCCTCCCGTTGAGCCTGTTCGCCGCCGCCGCCCTGGGCCAAACCCCCAGCTTTGAGCGCTCCGTGCAGCCCGTCATCAACCAATCCTGTGTCGGCTGCCACAACGATCGGTCCGCCGCCGGCGGCTTGAACATCGTGCCGTTTCAAAATCCGGCCAGCCTCGCCTCCAATCGCGACGATTGGGAGCGGATTATTCAGAAAATCCGCACCGGCGAAATGCCGCCCAAAGGCATGCCCCGGCCAACGCCGATCCAGGCCGAAGAGCTGATGGCCTTCGTCACGGCCGAATTCGCCCGCGCCGACAAACTCGTCAAGCCCGACCCCGGCCGCGTCACCGCCCGCCGCCTCAACCGCAACGAGTACACCAACACCATCCGCGACCTGCTCGGCGTTGACTTCCGCGCCGACCGCGACTTTCCCACCGACGATTCCGGCCACGGCTTCGATAACATCGGCGACGTCCTCACCATCTCGCCCATCCTGATGGAGAAGTACCTCAACGCCGCCGAACGCATCGCCGCCCGCGCCATCGGCGCCGACCCCCTGCCCAAGCCCGTCGAAAAGCTGTATCACAATCGCGATAAGGCCATTCGCCGCATCGACCGCAGCACCATCGAAGCCAGCCACCGCGTCGATTTCGAAGGCGAGTACACCATCCGCTTTGGCCTGCCCGGCGAACGCTCGGCCGACGCCCCGCCCGTCAAGCTCGGCCTCTGGATGGACGGCAAACTCCTCCACACCATCACCGCCGAAACGAAGCCATCGAAGCTCGTCTACTTCAACCCCTACTCAGAGGAGGAGATGCGGCTCCTGCTGCCCGAAGGCGACCACGTCTTCCGCGCCGGCTTTATCGACGACCCTTTCGTCAAGGATCTCTCCGATAAGGACGCCTACAACAACAAGAAGAACAAATGGCTCGATTCCATCCTCTTCATTGGCCCCTTCCCAGCGAAAACCGAACGCCCGAGCCGGAAAAAGCTCCTTACCTGCGATCCCAACTCTGGCGACGCCTGCCTCGAAAGTATCCTGGCTAATCTCGCCCGCCGCGCCTACCGCCGTCCCGTCGCCAAGGACGAAGTGGCCAAGCTCACCCGCTTTGTCGGCCTCGCCCGCCAGGAAGGACTTTCCACCGAACAGGGCCTCCAACTCGCCATCCAGGCCGCCCTCGTCTCGCCCCACTTCCTGTTCCGCGTCGAGCGCGACTCCGACCCCGTCACCCCCCGCCCGGTTACCGAACTCGAACTCGCCTCCCGCCTCAGCTACTTCCTCTGGAGCTCCATGCCCGACGAAGAGCTGCTCCGCCTGGCCGAAACCAACAAACTCCGCCCCGCGCTCAACGCGCAGATTCAGCGGATGCTCGCCGACCCCAAGGCCTCGGCGCTGGCCGAAAACTTCGCCGGCCAGTGGCTTGAAATTCGTAATCTCGATAGCGTCAAGCCGGACCCCGGCAAGTTCCCCGCCTGGAACCCCGAACTGCGCGACGCCATGAAGGCCGAAACCCGGCTCTTCTTTGAAGCCATGCTCACTGAAAACCGGCCGATGGCCGAGTTCCTCGACGCCCGCTTCACGTTCCTGAACGAAACTCTCGCCAAGCACTACGGCATCGACGGGGTCACCGGCCCCGCCTTCCGCCGCGTGGAGTTGGCCACCCCGCAGCGGGGCGGCATCCTCTCCCACGCCAGCGTCCTCACCGTCTCGAGCTACCCCACCCGCACCTCGCCCGTCATCCGCGGTAAGTACATCCTGCAGAACATTCTCGGCGCCCCGCCCCCGGCCCCGCCGCCCGATGTCCCCGCCCTCGACGAAGAGAAGATGGCCACCGCCGGCTCGCTCCGCCAGCAGATGGAGAAGCATCGCACCAACCCCACCTGCGCCTCCTGCCACAACCGCATGGACGTCCTCGGCTTTGGCCTCGAAAACTACGACGGCATCGGCACCTGGCGCACCAGAGACGGCAAGTTCGACCTCGACACCTCCGGCACCATGCCCAATGGCAAATCGTTCCAGGACCCCGCGCAAATGCGCACCGTCCTGCAGGCCGAACTCCCCGACTTCGCCCGCTGCGTCACCGAAAAGATGTTGACCTACGCCCTCGGCCGCGGTCTTGAGCGATATGATCGAAGGACTGTCGAGACGATCACGAAAGCGATCGAGCCCGCCAACTACCCCTTCCAGGCGCTCGTCAAAGAGATTGTTCACAGTCTGCCATTCCAGATGCGCCGCGGCGAAACACCCCGCGAAAAATCCAGCTCCCAGGTAGCCACCCGATGATCACCCGCAAAGCCCTTCCCCGTCGCACTCTCCTCCGCGGCCTCGGCGCCGCCATCGCCCTCCCGGCCATGGACGCCATGGCCCCCGCCCTCGCCTCGAGCCAGCTGCCCGGCAAAAAGCCCGTGCGCATGGCCTTTGTCTACGTGCCCAACGGCATCGTTGACCATAAGCTCTGGAACGTGGCCGAAGGCCAGCTCGGCGAACTGCCCCGCCTCCTCAAGCCGCTCGACGGCTTCCAGGGCGACATGCTCCACCTCGGCAACTTGACCCACAACGGCGGCCGCGCCCTGCTCGACGGCGCCGGCGACCACGGCCGCTGCTGCGGCGGCTACCTCAGCGGCATTCAGCCCCGCAAAACGGCCGTCGACATCAAAGCCGGCATCACCTGCGACCAGATCGTCGCCAACAAAGTCGGCAGCCAGACCCGCTTCGCCTCGCTTGAAGTCGGCCTCGAAGACGGCCGCCAGGCCGGCGACTGCGACTCGGGCTACTCCTGCGCCTACACCAACAACCTCGCTTGGCGCAGCGAAACGCAGCCCATGCCGCCCATCCTCAACCCGCGCGCGCTCTTTGAACGCCTCTTCGGCACCGGCCAGATCCTCAGCCCCGAAGCCCGCGCCCGCCAGGGCAAGTTCCGCCGCAGCATTATCGACTTCGTCACCGACGATACCCGTAAGCTCCAGTCCAACCTCGGCCCCACCGACCGCCGCAAGCTCGACGAATATCTCTCCTCCATCCGCGCCATCGAAAAGCAGCTCGAAAAGGCTGAAAACGATACTGCGCAAATCGACCCCGGCATCGAAAGGCCCTACGGCATCCCGGCCGACTTCGCCGAGCACTTCAAGCTCATGACGGATATGATCACCGTCGCCTTCCAGGCCGACATGACCCGTGTTGTCACCTTTCTCGTCACCCGCGAAGGTACCTCGCGCTCCTACCGCGAAATCGGTATCTCCGACGGCCATCACCCGCTCACCCACCATCTGTTCAACCCGGCCTCGATCGAGAAGGTCGCCCAGATCAACACCTATCACGTCAAGCAGTTCGCCGGCTGGCTCGAGAAGCTGAAGGCCGCCAAAGAAGGCGATTCGAACGTGCTCGATAACTCGATGATCGTCTACGGCGCCGGCCTCTCCGACGGTAACCGGCACAACCACGAAGACCTGCCCACCCTCATGTTCGGTAAAGCGGGCGGCGCGTTCAAAACCGGCCGCCGGATCGTCTACCGCAAAGAGACCCCCATCTCGAACATGTACCTCACCATGATGGACCGCATGGGCGTCAACGTCGAACACTTCGGCGAGTCTACCGGCCGTCTCGACGGACTGAACCTGAGCTAATCCTCCATGCAAGCCATCGGCGCGGCCAAGCCTCCCCTGGGCGTCATCTTCGACGCCGACCTCGGTAACACCGTCGACGCCGTACTCGCCTTGGCCGTCCTCTACGGAATGGATGGCAAGAACGAGTGCCGCGTCGTCGCTACTACGGTCTCGAAACACTGCCTCACCTCGGCCGCCATGGCCGAGGTCATCGCCCGCTTCTATGCCGGCACCGTCAGCGCCGACTTCGGCGCCGTCGGCCGCGGCTTACCCGTCGGCATGTCCATCGCCGGCAAATCCCCCGAATCCACTCCGCTGCTCGACGCCGTCCTCGGCCGCAAAAACCCCGAAGGCAAGCCCGTGTACAACCACGGCATCCTGCAGTTGAACGACACGGCCGATGTCCACGCCGTCCTCCGCAACGCCTACACGTCGCAGTATGATCAGAACTGCGTTACCGTCCTCGCCGGCCCCGCCAACAACCTTGCCGGCGTCCTCAGCCTGCCCGGCGCCAAAGAGCTGATCAAACAGAAAACCCGCGCCCTCGTCTGGGCCCCGGACCGGCTGGGCACCGACCCCGCCGCGGCGCAAAAGTTGCTCGCCGAATGGCCCGCTCCCCTTTACATCGTCATTCCCCGCCGCCGCGCTAGAAACCAACTTCGCCTGGTCGGAGACCCATCCCATCGCCGACGCCTACCGCGCCGCGCGGCCGATGCCCTACGACGCCCCCACCGCCGCCGTCGCCGCCGTCCTCGCCGCCGTCAAGCAGGAGCCGTATTTCACGCTCTCCGCTCCCGGCTTGGCCACGCTCTCACCCCGCCACACCCTCGTCTGGAAGGCTGGTGCTGGGCAGCACCACCTGCTGCAGATCGACCCCGCGCAGAAGACCGCCCTGCTTGAAACCATGACGACTCTGGCGAGCGCCAAGCCCGTGCCCCGCGCGCCGCGCCGGCGCCGGCCGCCGGTAGTCGACGCGGCCAAGCCAGATCCCGCCAAACCCGATCCCATAAAGCCGGATCCGGCGAAACCCTGACTACTTCACCCGCTCGTACACCATCCGGTTGACAAACGACTTGCCCGTCGGCAGCGTTCCCCGCGCGATGATCGACATCCGCTTCCCGTCCGGCGAAATCGTCCGCGTCGTCCGCACCGTCACCTTCCCGTCGAGTTCGAATACCTGATCCACCCGTTTCGGGCTCCGCCAGGTCAGCGCCACGGAGTTGTATAAGGTGCCGCCTGTGAACGGATACTGCTTGCCATCGTACTTGGCGCGGAACTCGGTATGGAACGGCGTGCCGTCCATGTTGGTGCCATCGTGCAGGAACCGCACCCCGTCCCCGTCCCGCACCCACTGCCGCTGGGACTCCTTCGGCCCGGGCCCGGACTCGTAACTCGAGATTTCCCGCAGATAACGCCATTTGCCAATGGCCAGGTCCACCTTATCCTGAGCCAGCAGTCCGGCTCCGCTCAAAAACAACAAATTGCGTCGCAGCATCGCCCGCCAGTCTACTGCACACTCCGCTCCAAAGGAAGCGGGGTGCGCGGGGGCGTCGGCGGCGCCGGCTCGAGCGGCTTCTCCACCTCAACCGGAGCCGGCCGTCCCTCGCCCTTCCGCACGCGGATGTCGCCGCGGTCCGTCTCCAGCACCAGCCGTGGGCCGGCCCCGACGCTCCCCTCCAAACTCCCGCCCCGCCCCTCGCTCGTCTCCCGTAGCGGCGTGCCGTAGTCATTGGTCAGATCACCTCGCCGCGTCCTGGCCTCCAACGTGAACTTCGCCGCCGCCGGCAGAATCAGCTCGACGTCCCCCGCTCGCGTCACGGCCGACACCTTCCCGACGACGCCGGTGCCGGGCTGCAGCGTAATGTCGCCCCGGTCCACATTCAACTCGACCCCGTCCGAAAACCCGTTCAACTCCACGTCTTTCGACTTCGCCCGCAGCGTCAGCGGACCAGTCACATCGCTGCCGGTCATTTCGCCGCCGACCAGCCGCAGCGTGCCCGCCACCTTCTCCACCTGCAGGTTGGTCGTCTGACTTACAAACCGCAACTGCCGAGCAATCCTCCGGAACTCGACATCGCCCGAGTAGCTGCCGCTCACCAGGACTATCCCTCCGATGTTGTCCAACTCCACATCATCGCCCCGGCCCTTCACTTCCACATTGCCCTTCACCCCGACCGCCCGAACAATATCGCTCCGGCGGAGGTCAATGCGGACATTCCCCCCTACGTTCGCCAGCCGGACCCCCGCGTTCTCGCTGCTGACCTCCACGTCACCGTCCACGTTGTCGACGTCAAAATCCCCGTAGCGGCCCCTCGTCTCGACACGCGCGCCCCGCGGAATCTGAATTTCGAGGTTGGTGCGCCCCTGCGGCCCGCTGCCGCTCCGGTCGAGAGTCGAGCGGATCACAATCGTCTCCCCCTCCCGAGTAATCTGCACCGTCGAAGCCCGGTCATCCCGGTCGGCCGCCTCCCGGCTCATCGCTCGGATGCTCTTGGTCCCGGTCACCCGCACCTGCTCGGTGTCGCTCCCGGTTATGCGCGTGTCTCCCCGCGCATTCTCAATCAGCACCCGCGGCGTCCTGCCCGCCGCTATCGCTCCGTCTACCGGATATTCATAGGATTCCCCGAACAGCTCCCAGGCGCCCACCGAAATTCGGTTGCTCCACACGCTGGCCTGCTGCCGGCCCCAAAACAGCCCCGAACCCGCCACGCAAACCAGCGCCACCAGCACCCATTCGCCGCCCGACACACCCTTGCGTCCTGCCCCTGGCCCCGACCGGTGGTCGAATAGCACCTCGATCAGGTGTACCACGCCCCAGACAATCAGCGCGTAGGGCCAGTAGCGGCTCAACAGTTCGAGCAACTGGAGTCCGGGCAGGAAGTTCCGCAGTAGGAACAGCAACCCAATGGCGATCAATATGATCGGGCCAACCAGAGAGGGACGGCGCATGGTTCAGTTCCCCCCCGCCGCCGGCGGTGCCGCCGTCAACTGCTCCATCAATTTCAACAGCCCCACCACCACCAGCAGTGCCGGCCACGACTGTCCAATCCGTACGGTTCCTGCCTGATCCATGGCAAACAGAACCCCCACGGCGATCAACAGAAGCGGCCCCCGAACCGCCCGAAAGAGATTACTGTTCACGGCGGGCCTCCTCACTCTGCGGGCCGGGCTCCGGCCGCAGCCTGCGATAGAGCATCAATACCCCAGCCCCGATCAAGCCAAGCGGCCAGAATTTGAAGAGGTCGGCCAACCGCAGCAGCTCAAAGTTGTGGAGCAGAAAGATCACCCCCAGGCCGATCAATACCACCGGACCGACCGGAAACCCGCCCTGCCCCGCCTGCACTGTCACCAGTCCGGAGAACTCGTCCACCGCCTCGCCCGTCTGTCGCCGCCGCGCCGTGTGATAGGCCTCAAACGCCTGGTAGAACACCCACGCCGTAAGCAACATCACAAACAGCGGCTCGAAATCGCCCACGCTGCGCGAGTTCAACAAGCTGATCAGCATGCCGAAAATCAACACGTGCACCAGCCCTTTGGCGTACTGCGCATTGTAAATCGCGCCCACCCCCGGCAACAGACCCACCAGGAAAGCCAACCCCGGCGATCCGCTCTGGTTCCCCGCGGCCGGAACCGGGGGCGGCACCGTCGGCGGCGCCGTCCAGGGCGACCCGGTCGTTTCCGCGGCCGGCAGATGCTCGGCACAGTACACCGTACCGAAGGCGACTTTCTGCGCTTCGGCGGAGAGCGGAGTCCCGCAAATCCTGCAATAGCCGGCGGGCACTGGGGGTGGTGGTACGTTCTGTTCGGTCGTCATGGTTCTCAATACTCCTGCTACTGCTTGGGCTGCGGGCCCTGGGCGGGCGTCGGGGAGGGCACGGAAAGCCGCTCGGTCTGCCTCCGCAACTCGTTCTGCCGTTCCATCTCTTCCTGCTCGGTCCACTCCTGCAGCCGGCTCTGAATCTCAAAAACCAGCCGCAGGTTTTCGTAGTACTTCACCGCCCGGTTCCAGGAGCGGTGCGCCTGATCTTCCACGCTCGCTACAATCTTCACCGGGTCCAGGTCCGCCGCGCTCAGCGGCCGCAGCGGAACTTTAAACACGCTCGCCAACATCGAGAGCGACAGCACCGTCATCGCCATTCCCATCGCCAGTTTCGGCGCCAGCACCGGCCCGAGCCAGCGGTTGAAAAACCCGCGCAGCCCACCAGCCCCGCCCGCCCGTGGCGCGGCACCCCCGGGAAGATCGTACAAGATTTTGGTAATCAGCTCTTTGGGCGGTTCCACCGTGGCCACCCGCTCCAGAAACGCCGCCGCGCCCAACACCTCCGCCGCGTACTCCCGGCAGGCCGCACAACTGTCCCGGTGGGCCGCAAACGCCGCCTGCGCCTCGCCGCGCAACTGGCCGTCCACCGCGTCACAGAGCAGGATTTCGAATTCGGCGCAGTTCAGTTTCATACCAGTGCCACCTGATGCCTCTTCAGCAGCCGGGCCAGTTCGGCCCGCCCCCGGTTCAACCGCGATTTCACCGTGCCCTCCGGAACGTTCAAAACCGCCGCAATCTCTTTATAGTCCAACTCCTCGAGATCCCGCAAAATCACCGTCTCGCGCAACTCGGGCGACAGCTTCTGCAATGCTCCCTGCAGTAGTTCACTCGCCTCCCGGCCGGCCAGCAACCCATCGGCCCGTGCGCCCTGACCCGCCGCGCTCGCCTCGAGCATCGGCAGCCGGTCCTCAATCGAATCCGTCACCCGGTTCAATTTCGTCCGCCGATAGTTGTCAATCAACAGATTTCGCGTCATTCGCGTCAGCCAAACCGTAAGTGAACCCTCCCCGGCGCGAAACATCCGGAGCGTTTTGAAGAGCCGCAGAAAAACCTCCTGCGTCAAATCTTGTGCTTCACTATCGGTACCGGTAAAACGGTAGCAGATCGCGTACACCCGGCGCGAGTGCACTTTGACAAGGTCCTCCCAGGCTGCCTCATCTCCTGCCAGACAGCGCTCCACCAGCCGTAAATCGAGGTCGAAACTTTGGTCCAAGCGATGATTCCCGCCGAGTGGGGGCGTCAAGCCTTGAGCGGCCGCCCAAATCCTGTACTCAACTGTAGCAGCCGGTGCCATTTCGCCTTGCCCTGTCTCCTATCGTCTGCCCGTTGCCGGGTCGTCGGAAACAAGTACGCAGATCTGGCATAATAAGTTCGGCCGAAGTGCGAAAGCTCAAGAATTGTAGCCACCGTTTTGCTGGAGTCCCTCTCCTTGCCTAAATACCGCCGCTGGATCCTCGGCGGGGCCGTCCTGCTCCTACCCATCCTCCTCTGGTTTTCCTGGCAGCGCCTGGCTGCCTTCGATTGGGTGGCCCTCGCTCAAGTCTATAGCCAAATCGACTGGCGGTGGATGACGCCCGGCGCCGCCATCGTCGTGGCCAGTTATCTCATCCGCGCCCTCCGCTGGCAGGTCATGCTTCGGCCCGTGACGGCAAACTCCTCGCTCCGGCGCATTCTCAGCAATACCTTCATCGGCTTCACCGCCATCGTCCTGTTCGGTCGCCCCGGCGAACTCGTCCGGCCCTACCTCATCGCCCGTTCGGAAAACGTCCCGCTCCCGTCCCAAATGGCCGCCTGGTTCCTCGAACGCGTCTACGACCTGCTCGCCGTCCTCATCCTGTTTGGCATCGGTCTGGCCGCCTTCAATCCCGCGGGCCGCCCCGTCGGCCCCGCTCTCCAATGGGTCCTGCAAACCGGTGGCTTCCTCATCACGCTCCTCGGCACAGCTTGCCTGATCATTCTCGCCACCGCCGCCCTCGGCGGCGACATCCTCGCCAACCGCCTCCGCGACTCCCTCGCCTTCCTCCCGCCCTCGGTCCAGGCCAAAATCGGCGGCGCCCTCACCAACTTCGCCACCGGACTGGCCTCCTGCGGCCGCCCCGCCGACATCGCGCTCATCGTCGTTTACACCATCCTCGAATGGGCCACCATTCTCGGCGCCTGCATCTGCATCCTCTGGGCCTTTCCGCAAACCGAATCCCTCTCCGGAATCGATGTCATCGTCTACCTGGGCTTCGTCTCCTTCGGTGGAATCGTCCAAATTCCGGGAATCGGAGGCGGCACGCAAATTGTCGGCTTCCTCGTGTTCTCCCAACTGTTTGCGGTCAGCGCCGCCGCCGCGATGGGAATCGCCATGGCCTGCTGGGTTGCTACATGGGTAGTAGTTGTCCCGTTCGGTCTGCTCCTCGCCGCCCGCCAAGGCCTCTCCTGGGGGGCCCTCAAGAAAATCGACTCCGAGATCGCCCCATGAAGTGTCCTTTTTGTTCCCACTCCGAAGATAAGGTCATCGACTCCCGCGAAAGTAAAGAAGGCGATGCCATCCGTCGCCGCCGCCAGTGCCTGGCTTGTGAACGCCGCTTCACGACCTACGAGAAAATCGACGAAATCCCCTATATGGTGGTGAAAAAAGACGGCCGTCGCGAGAAATTCGAACGCCAGAAGGTTCTGAATGGCCTCATCAAGGCCTGCGAAAAGAGGCCCATCCCCATCTCTAAACTGGCCGCCATCGTCGACCACATCGAAAGCCGGATCGCCGATAGCCCGGAACGAGAACTGTCGACTACAACAGTAGGAGAAGTTCTCATGGACGAACTCCGCCAGCTCGACAAGATCGCCTACGTCCGCTTCGCCTCCGTCTATCGCGACTTTCAGGACGAACAGGCCTTCCTCAGCGAGCTCCAAAACCTGCTCCGTAACCGCCGCTCTCATCAGTAAGGGATCCGCCTGAGAATCCGCCCCAGAAATTGAACTGAAACCCTCCACCCTGGCGCGCATCTCTATCAATGTGTAGGGCCGGGTCGAAGAGGCCGCAATTTTGGTCTTTCAAACGGGTTAAAGGCAGTGATACAATGCCAACTGGCACTCCTGACGGGTTCGTTTGCGTTTCTGACCGTTTTTTACCACCGAAAGTTCGTGGCAATGCCCTCCACAGGAGAGTGACTCTAGATGGATCACTTCGAAGACCAGTATTCTGCTGACACAGCCGAGCCCCTCGGGCTTCCTTTTGACGAAGAAGCAAACTTCTTCCACCCGGAGGAAGTACACGATGGCGATGAATTCCCGGGCCAGGTAGCGCCCGAAGAATCAATTTATACCGATGACCCTGTTCGCGTCTATCTTCGGGAAATGGGTGCCGTCCCTCTGTTAACCCGCGAGGGCGAAGTAGAGCTTGCCCGTCGCATGGAACGGGGCAAGCTTCGTATGTTGCGCGCCATCAGCCGGTCGGCCGTCGTCCAACACCGCGTTATCGAGTTTGCCGAAGCGCTGCGCAAAGAAGAGCAGGAAGTCGACAATTTCGTCGACCTCGGCGAAACCGAAGAGGGCACCCCAGCCGATGCCAAAATGCGCAAGGAAGCCCTCGATCGTTTTGTCAACTTCGCTACCCTCTACAAAAAGCAGCAGCAAAACGCTGAGAAGGTCGAAGGTCTGTCGCCGCTCAAGGCTGCCGAACTGAAAGATCCCGCGGTTCGCAAGGCCCGCCGGAAAATGGTCATGCGGTGGGCTCGCTCCAGAGTTGAAACCAGTCTCGCCATCCGTGCCATTCCTTTCTATCCCTCCCGCTGGCGACAGTTCGCCCAGGAGATCGACAAAACCGTAGACGAGATCATCCATCTCGAAGCCGAACTCCACCGCCTCGAAGAACGCAAGAAGCCAGAATACGCCAATCGCATCCGGGAACTGAAGAAGGAGGTGAAACGCCGCGAAACAGTGGCCGGTGCCTCGCTCTCTGACCTGCGCCACACGACGGCCATCATTCGTCATGGCGAAATCGAAGCCGAACGAGCGAAAAAGGACCTCGTCGAAGCGAACCTCCGTCTCGTCGTCTCCGTTGCCAAGAAATACGTCAACCGAGGCCTCCATCTCCTGGATCTCATTCAGGAGGGCAACATCGGCCTCATGCGCGCCGCCGACAAGTTCGAATACCGCCGCGGCTACAAGTTCTCCACCTACGCCACCTGGTGGATCCGCCAAGCCATCACCCGCGCCATCGCCGATCAGTCCCGCACCATCCGCATCCCGGTGCACATGAACGAGTCGATGAACAAGTTCCTACGCGCCACCCGCGAACTGGAAAAAGAGCTTGGCCGGGCTCCTACAAATGACGAAATCAGCCGCCGCATGGATATTCCGGTTGAAAAAGTCCAAAAGCTGAAAACCATCTCCCGCGACCCCGTTTCTCTCGAAACTCCGGTCGGCCGCGATGGCGAATCCGCTCTCGGCGATCTGATCGAGGACCGCTGGGTCGGCTCTCCGGTCGACTCCGTCATCGAGGCGAACGTTCGCGACGAGACCGCCAATATCCTCAAAACTCTCTCCCCGAAAGAGGAGAAGGTAATCCGCCTCCGCTTTGGCATCGGCTGCGAACGGGAGCATACCCTCGAAGAGATCGGCCAGGAGTTCGACGTCACCCGCGAACGCATCCGCCAGATTGAAGCCAAGGCCCTGCGGCAACTTCGCTCTCCGGAACGCGCCCGCCATCTCCGCGCGCTGCTCGCCGCCCGCTAGCTTCTTCGCTGCAACCGAAAATCCGCCGGGGCTGATCTCCTTTCAACCCCGGCTTCTCTTTTATGGAATCGAAAGCCACCCTTCTCATTCATCTCGACTACAGCCTCTGGGCAACCTCCAAGCTGCTAGACGCCGCCTCCCGCCTCTCTTCCGCCGAACTCACCCGCGACCTGCAGGTCTCCCACTCCTCCGTCCTCATCACCCTCCAGCATATCTACTACGCCGATAGAACTTGGCTCGCCCGGCTCGAAGGCCGCCAGATCGATTTCGCCGACCCCGCCCCCGGCCCCACTCTCGAACAGCTCAAAGAGCATTGGCCGCCCGTGCTCGCCGGCCTTAAAGCCTACGTTGAGGCCGAAGCCGACCTCGACCGCCAACTCACCTCCCGCCGCCTCAACGGCGACACCTTCACCATCGCCCGGTGGAAGATCCTCCTCCACGTCGTCAACCACGCCACCCTCCACCGGGGCCAGGTCATGGCCATGCTCCGCCAACTCGGCCACGTCCCGCCCGCCACCGACCTGTTCTACTTCTACCTCCAGCAAACCGTATGAATCTCAACGAAATGCAGCTCTACGACGCGATCGGCGAAGATGGCTTCGCCCGCCTCGTCGCTGCCTTCTACGCTCAGATTCCCACCGACGATCTCCTCGGCCCCATGTATCCCGCCGACGATCTCCCCGGCGCTGAACAACGTCTCCGCGACTTCCTCATCGGCCGCTTCGGCGGTCCCCCGCGCTACATCGAACAACGCGGCCACCCCCGCCTCCGCATGCGCCACGCCCCCTATCGCATCGATGCCGCCGCCCGCGACCGCTGGCTCACCCTTATACACAACGCCTTCGCCGCCGCTGCCCTCCCTCCGGAGGCCGAAGCCATCCTTCGTCCCTTCTTTCTGCAAGTTGCAAACTTCATGATCAACCAACCCACTTGACCCCCAATCCCAATCTCCAATACCCCCTCGGCCGCTTCGAGTGGCCCACCCACATCACCCCCGAAGATCGCCGCCAGTGGATCAACTCCCTCGCCGACTTCCCGGGCCAGCTCCGCGCTGCCGTCGCCCCGCTGACCGATACCCAACTCGCCACCCCGTACCGCCCCGGCGGCTGGACCCTCCGGCAGACCATCCATCACGTGGCCGATAGCCACATGAACAGCTATATCCGCTTCCGTCTGGCGCTCACCGAAGACGCCCCCATCATCAAACCCTACGACGAAGCCCGCTGGGCCGAACTCGCCGACGCCGCCCACGCCGAAGTCGATCTCTCTCTCGTCCTGCTCTCCGCCCTGCACGTGCGCTGGGTAATCCTGCTCGAGTCGCTCTCAAGGGAACAGTGGCAGCGCACCTTCGTCCACCCCGAACTCGGCCCCCGCCGACTCGAAGAGACCCTCGCCCTCTACGCCTGGCACGGCGCCCATCACCTCGCCCACATCACCAACGCTACATCTTAACGCGCGGCGTACAAACCGGCCACGGCGAAAAACCAATCAACAGCGTCTCCCGGTCCACGTAAAGCAGCGTCTCTTTGCCCTTCACCGTCACCGTCTGGATGATGCCGCCTTCGCAGCTCTTGACGCTCCCCCGCGCCACCGCGCCCGCCTGCTCGCCCCAGTCCTCAAGAAACCGCGGCATGCCGTAATCCCGGCAAGGCGTGGCGTCCGTGCATCCCCACAACGCGTGCGCCGCCTTATATTCCTTGCGTTCGAGCGCGGTCACAAACTCTCTGACCCGCGACTCTTCTTTGTAGTTCCGGAACAGGAACCACAACAGCCCGGAGGTGACCGCCACCGCAAGCAAGCCCGCGGCCACCCACTTGATCAGCCCTTCCCGCTTTGCGTCTTGAACGCCAAAATTCTCGAGATAGCTGCCCATCGGAATCCCCTCCGAACCCCCTCTGAAACCAAAGACCTACTGCACCGGATAAGCTTTGTTATATTCCTCGGTCGCCAGCTTGGTAATCTCCAACGCCGGCTTGAAGAAAACCGCGTTCGTGACGTCGATTACCACATCGTAGCCGCCCGCTTCGGAAACCTTCTTCACCACATCTTCCATCCGCTTGGCGCTCCGGCCCAACACATCCTGCCGCTCCCGGTCCACATCACCCTGCAGATCTTCCGTCATCCGCTGCAATTCGCGCTGCCGTCGCTGACCGCGCACGGTCAACTCCTGCTCAGCCGCCGGTGTCAGCTTGCCCTGCATCGTTTGCAGTTGCGTCTGAATCTGCTGCAGCTCCTTCTGAATCGCCTCCATCTGATCCTGGCGCGGCTTAAACTTCGCTTCCAGATCCTTTTGCGCCTTGGTCAACTCCGCCGTGTCGAGAACAGCCTTCTGCAGGTTGATAATCGCAACTTTCATCTGCGCCGAAGCAACCGTGGCGCCGGCAAGCAGTAGGGCCGGCAAAAGCAGCGAACGGATAAACATAAATCTTGATCGAACTCCCTTTTTAAGCTATCTGCTAGCCTACCACAGCCAGCCGTTTCAATACGCCAAACACTCGTCCAACGTCCGGCCCATGTTACCGCTCGGCATCGCCACATCGAGCAGTGTCGCCAGGGTCGGTGCAATGTCGTTCACCGCCGCCGCCCGGTGGTAGCGGCCCGCCTTCACCCCGGGCCCCATCAGAATCACCGGCACCTGCGCATCATAGTGGTACGGCGCCCCGTGCGTGGTTCCGCGCGCCGCATACATCGCATACGGTTCGGTCACCACCACCAGGTCCGGACCCCGCCCCGCGTAGTACCCGTTATGCACCCGGCGGGCCACAAAATCGGTGATCGCAATGCCGGCTATCATTTGGTCTTTTGTGTAGACGCGGGCAATCCCCGCCAGGTTCCGCACCGCCTCCGCCGCCACCTGCCGCGCCTCCCCCGCCGGAATCCGCCGCGCCGACAACAACTCATAGTTCAAATACGGAACATACGGCGACTTGGCCTGCACGAGCCATTTCCCGGCCCCGTACCGCGCGCTCAACGCCTCTTCGATCGCCGCCCCGATCTCCCGGTCCTTCAGCCGCGCCCCCGGCATCTTACGCGCCGTATTCACCTCCGGCACCGGCGCCACGCCGTGGTCGGCCGTGAACGTCACCAGCACGTTCCGCATCCCGATCTTTCTGTCGAGAAACGCAAACAGCTTCGCCAGCATCGCATCGGTCCGCACACACATATCGTGCGCATGCGGAGAATCCGGCCCCTCAGCGTGGCCGACATAGTCGTTGCACGAAAAACTCACCGCCAGCACGTCCACGCCCGCATGCTGGCCTAACTTCTCGTTCTCAATCGCCGCCTCGGTGAACTCCTCAAGCAGGTCGTTACCAAACGGGCTTGCCTCCATGTTCGAGTAGAACATCGTGTCGGCCTTGGCCGGCATCTTCTTGAGCAGCACGGCGCCGGCCTTCCATTCGGCGCCCAAAAACTTCTCCCCCGGCTTCCGGCCGTTGAACGACTCCACCCATTCCGGCAGCGCCTTCTGATACCAGGTGCTCGAAACGAACTTGCCCGATTCGTTATCGAACCAGTACGCCGCGTCCCCCATCCGCCCGGCTGGCAGAATCGCCCCCCGGTCCTTCACCGATATCCCGATCGTCCGGCTCTCCCCCTTGCCCGACATCTTGATCTCATCGCCAATGCTTGAAACCAGCAGCCGGTGCGGCGAAGCCGCCGCCCGCTCGGGCGCCCCCAGCGTCTTGGCCTTCGGGTCAAAGACGCTCGTTACCTCCCGGTTCAACTCCCGGTCCCACCAGTCGTTACCCACAATTCCGGACAGCGCCGGACTCGCCCCGCTCAGAATCGTCGCGTGGCCCACCGCCGTTACGGTCGGCGTATGCTCATAAAACGCATTGGTAAACACCGCCCCCTGCGTCAGCAACCGCGCAATCCCGCCCGTGTACTCGCTCCGGAACCGCGTCAGATAGTCATACCGGAACTGGTCCACCGTAATCGCCAGCACCAGCTTGCACCGGGGCCGCCCCACCGGCGCCGCCGCCTGGCCAAACACGCTCCCGGCGGCCGCTCCCGCCATCCACAACAGTCTTCTGCGCTGCATTATTCGCCCACCAACGCTCCGGTTCCCTGAACCTGGTAGATCACCAACCCACTCTTCACCGACGCCGGGTCGAACTTCCGCCCCTGCTCCTCGGCCTCGTGCCGCGCCCGCGCCACCGCCTGCTCTTTGCTCAGCACCAGCTTCTTCAGCACCCCTTCGGCCGTCGCCGTCTTGCCCACCGCCGTCCGCGGAAACACCATCTCCCCGTCATTCACCTTGATCCGCATGCCGTTCTTCTGGTCCACCACCTGCATCCAGCAGCCCATCATGGTGCAAACCTCGGTCACCTTCCCGCGTACCTGCACCGTCTTGCCCACATACTGCTCGGGGCTGGCCAGAATCGTCGCCACCGGCGTCGGCTGGCTCAACGTCAAGCCCTTGCCATACCGCTCCGCCGCGGTCGCGTCGCCCGCACCGGCCAGGACCATTGCCCACGTCATCCATTGTTTCCGCATAGTGTTCAGTATCTCCCTACTCCAGGGCAAACGCCACCAGCGCATCGGCGAAAGTGGTGCTGTACTTGTTCCCCCCGCCCGCCGCAATCACTACAAACTGCCGCTTCGATTGCGGCCCGGCGAACGTCATCGGATTGGCGTGTCCGCTCGCCGGCAGCCGCGTCTCCCAAAGCTGTTGCCCCGAGTCTTTATCAAACGCCCGGAAGCGCCCATCGTTGGTCGCCGCAATAAACAGCAATCCCCCCGCCGTCACGAGCGACCCGCCCAGGTTCGGCGTTCCCGTCTTCGCCACCCCCCGCCTGGTCAGCTCCTCGTACTCGCCCAGCACCACCCGCCACCGGAACGTTCCCGTGTCCAGATCAATCGCCGTCAAACTCCCCCACGGCGGCTGCTGGCACGAGTACAGATTGTTGTCCCAAAAACGCGAATTCGGCGTCCGCGCCCCCCGCGCCCGGTACGGAACCACCGCCCCCTCCGGCCGCTTCTCCATCTGAAATGTCATCCCCACGTCCATCGAGTTCACATACAGCGTCCGCGTCGCCGGGTCAAACGACGCCCCGCCCCAGTTCGTCCCCCCGTTCGTGCCCGGAAATAGAATCGTCCGCTCCAGCCCAATCGGCGTGTACAACCCGCCAAACTTCGCGCCCTTGACGATCTCCTCGCAGAACTTCCGCGACTCCGGCGTCACCGTCGTCAACTCCTCCGCCTTCATCAACTGCCGCGTAAACGGCGGCGGCTTCACCGGCACCGGCTGCGTCGGCGACGCCCATTCCCCCGGCACCCCGCTCGCCGGAACCGCCCGCTCCTCCACCGGAAACAGCGGCTTACCCGTTGCCCGGTCCAGCAGAAAAACGAACCCGGTCTTGGTCACCTGCGCCACCGCCGGCACCATCCGCCCCCCGTGCCGCACCGTCACCAGGTTCGGCTGCGCCGGCAGGTCATAGTCCCAAATGTTGTGGTGAATCGTCTGGAAATGCCACACCCGCTTACCCGTCATCGCATCGAGCGCCACCACCGAATCGCCGAACAGCCCATCGCCCCTCCGGTCCCCTCCGTAGTAGTCGTAGGCGGGCGAAGTCAGCGGCACAAACACCATACCCCGCTCCGTATCCACGCTCAGTACGCTCCAGGCGTTCACCGCCGCCCGGTCCTTGCCCGCCCCCGCCGGCCAGGTCTCATAGCCGAACTCGCCCGCCCGCGGCACGGTGTGAAAGGTCCACAGCAGCTTCCCCGTCCGCGCGTCGAACCCGCGGATGTCCCCCGCCGGACCCTGCGGCTCTCCGTCCGCCGTCCACGCCCCGCAAATCACCACGTTCCGATAGACCGCCGGAGGCGATGTCATCCCGTAGCCCTTGTCCGGCCACGCCTCCGCCACCCCCATCCGCAGGTCGATCGATCCCCCCTCCCCGAACTCCGCATCCGGCTTCCCCGTCGCCGCGTCCACCGAATACAGCCTACCCCCCTGCGTCCCGTAAAAAATCCGCCGCGTCTTTCCGTCGGTCCAATACGAAGCCCCCCGGCTGATGAACAGGTTCAGCGGCTTCGTCCGGTCCAGTTTCGGATCAAAAGCCCACCTCTCCTTCCCCGTCTCCGCCTCCAGCGCCACCAGCCGGTTGAAGGGCGTCGTCACATACAACACCCCGTCCACATACAGCGGCGTCGTCTCAAACGCGCTCCGCGACGGAGACATGCTCCCGTCGCTGATCTCCCCCGTCCGGTACGTCCATGACACCTTCAGCTTGGCCACGTTCCCCCGGTGGATCTGCCGCAGCGGCGAGTACTTCTGTCCGCCCGCGTCCCCACCCCAGTGACGCCACTCCGGCCCTTGCCCCTGCGCCAGCAGAGGCAAGGCGGCCGCCAGCAGGCCAATTACTTTTCGCGCGCCACCTTGGCCTTGGCGCTTTCGAGCTTCTTCTGCACCTTCGTAATGTCCACGTTCTCGCGTTCGCTCGGTGCGCTCGCTTCCCATTCCTTGATCGACTTCTCCCATGCGGCGATGGCCTCCTTCACCTTGTTCAGCTTGAAATATACATCGCCTAGATGATCATGAATCGTCGAGTCCCTCTGCGTGAGCGACGCCGAACGCAGCAAGCTCGCCAGCGCCTCCTCGTATTTGCCCAGCCGGTACTGCGCCCAGCCCAGGCTATCGAGGTACGCCCCGTTGTTCGGCTCCTGTTCAAGCGCCTTGGCGATCATCTTCTCCGCCTCGCCCACCCGGACGTTTCGGTCCGCCAGCATGTAGCCCAGATAGTTCAAAGCCCCGGGATTGTTCGGGCTGATCGCCAGCACCTTGCGAAACTCCCGTTCGGCCTCTTCAAACTTCTTCTGCTTCTCAAGCATCGCGCCCCGGCTGAACCAGACCGCCTCCCGCTCTTCATCGGTCTTCGACAGCCCCTCGGCCGCATCGAGGCTCTTGCCCATCTCCCCGTAGTTCTTGGCCTTGTCGTAGAGCTGCGCCAGCTGCAGATGCGTCTCGCGGTCCGCCTTGCCGCCCAGCATCTTCTTCAAGTCCGCTACCGCCTCGTCCGCCCTCCCCGACTCGGCCAGCGCGCTCGCCCGCACAATCCGGATCATCCGGTCGTCCGGAAACTTCTGCAACGCCTCATCGGCCGCCGCAATCGCCTTCGGATACTGCCGCGCCTGCCGCCACGTGTCCACCACCTGCGCCGCGCTCCGCGCCGCCAAGTCTTTATCGAGCGCCGCCATCTCTGTAAACTGCTCCACCGCCTCAGCCGGCTGATCGTTACCCCGGTACAGCAGACCCAACCGCTCGAGCAACATCGCCCGGTTGTTCTTCTCCCCCGCGCTCGAACCCCGCAGCGACTGCCCCAGCACGTCCTTCAACGCCGCAATCGCCTCGGCATACTTGCCCTGTCCCTCGTACAGGTTCACTTCGTTGTAGCGGATCTCCAGATTGGTCGGATCAATCCGCTTGGCCGCGTTGCTCGCCGTCCACGCCTTATCCACCTGCCCCTTCTGCCGGTAAATCTGTGACAGCCGCAAGTAGCTCAACCCGTCCTTCGGGTCTTCCTTCACCAGCTCCTCGTAGGTGCGCAGCGCCTCGTCCACCTTGTCCGCCATCACCAGCGAGTTCGCAAAGTCTTTCTTAATGTCCAGGTTCTCCGGCTGCATCTCGAGCGCCTTCCGCAGCGTCTCGCTCGCCATGCCGAAATCCCGCATCTGCTCGTAGGCCTGCGCCAGCGCCGTCAACGTCCGCAGATTCGGGCTCTTCTCCGCCACTTTCCTTAACAACTCCGCCGCCTTGGCCGTATCCCCCACATCCGCCAGCACCAGCGCCAGGCCGCTCAACGCGTCCACGTTCTCCGGGTCCAGCGCCAGTGCCTTTTCGTAAGCAATCTTGGCGTCCACCGAATTCTGCGCAATCTTGTGCAGCCGCCCCAGCATCATCCAGCTTTCGGCATCCTCGGCGTCCAGCTCCGTAATCTTTCCGTACTGCTCGGTGGCCCGCTTCAGCATCTCCCCGTTCAAGCCACGCGTCTGCGGATCGCCCACCAGCCGCGAAAAGATCCGGCCCAGAATGCGCCGCGCCGTCAGATCGTTCGGGTTGGCCTTGATCGCCGACTCGGACTCCGACACCGCCTCCCGCAGTCGCCCGGCCTGGATATAAAGGTCCGACATCTCCTCGGCCAAAAACGCCGCCGAAGGGTCCTCCTTCATCGCGGCCTTGAAGAATTCAATCGCCTTATTCAGGTATTCGGCCCGATTGCCGTAGGTCTGCGCCAGATCGGCGTACAGATGCCCCATTGCGTAGTTGTAGTAGGACCCGCCGCGGTTCTCGATCCGCCGCGGTCCGGCCCCCGGCACACCCTGCCCATACGCGGACACAGCGACCGATAGCCCGGCCAAAGTCATGAAATAACGCTGAATAAGACGCATCCTGCCTGCTTTCTGCCTCTTAGTATATACCTGCCCGAATGGATTCCCCGGCCGAGCAAAGGGTTTCGAACCTACACTGGAATCGTGTCCGCCCTCGCCCCCCTCCTCACAATTGTCGGCCCCACCGGCTCCGGCAAAAGCGATCTCGCCCTCGCCCTCGCCCGCCGCTTCGACGGCGAAATCCTCAACGCCGACTCCCTCCAGGTCTTCCGCGGCTTCGACATCGGCACCGCCAAACTCCCCGCCGCCGACCGCCAATCCCCCCCCCACCATCTCTTTGACCTCGCCCTCCTCCGCGGCCTCTCCCCAGGCCCCCCCGCCTCCCCCGCCCTCCGCGCCCGCCTCGCCCAACGCCCCCGCCTCCACCGCCTCCTCGCCCGCCTCGATCCCGCCGCCGCCGCCCGCATCCACCCCAACGACCGCAACAAAACCCTCCGCGCCCTCGAAATCCGCCTCCTCACCGGCCAGCCCTCGGCCGATGTCTTTGCTCAGGGCCTCGACGCCCTCACCGGCTACCGCACCCTCCAACTCGGTCTCGATCCTCCCCGCCACTTACTCTACGCCAATCTCGACGCCCGTTGCCTCCGCATGTGGCAGGCCGGCCTCGTCGAAGAAACCGCCCACTTACTCACCCTCTATCCCCCCTCCGCCAAACCCTTCGCCGCCCTTGGTTACAAACAGGCCGTCGATGTTCTCGCCGGCCGCCTCCCCGCGCCCGCCGCCCTCGCCGAAATGCAAACCAAAACCCGCCAGTACGCCAAACGTCAGCTCACCTGGTTCCGCGCCGAACCCGGCGTCGTCTGGCTCCCCGGCTTTGGCCCGCAGCCGGAAATTGTCGAAAAATCCTTCCGCGCCACGGAACATTTCCTGCGCTCCTTCGTATAGATAGGCATACCGGGTCGTGCCATGAGTCAAGCAGGCCCAACCATCTATCTCGAAAGTCAATTCAGGAGCCAGGTAATCCCATGAAGTTAGTTGCTATGTTTGCATTGATGTTATCTTCCGCCTTCGCCGGCGTCTCCGATTTCACCGTCACCTTCTATGAGCCCGCCCACATCGCCGGCGCCCAGCTCAAGCCCGGCGCCTACCGCGTCAAGGTCGACGGCGATAAAATGATCATCCGGGACGGCAGGAAAACCATCGAAGCCAGCGTCAAGTCCGAACAGGTCGACGCCAAGTACAAATCCACCTCCGTCCGCTACGCCAATGGCGACGGCCAGCTCACCGTCAACGAAATCCGCATCGGCGGCACCAACACCAAACTAGTGCTGAACTAGCCCCCCAAAGCTATACTGAGAGGGATGCAGCGCTGTCTGATCTTTTCAGCCCTCCTGCTCGCGTCCCTCTCGTCTCTGTTCGCCGCCTCTTCTGTCGTCCTCCCGTTTTCTAATCTGTCCCGGGACAAAAACCAGGGTGATCAGAACCTCGATTGGATCGGGGAAAGCATCGCCGAAATGGTCCACGAAGCGGTCTCGGGCGAAGGCCTGCTCGTCCTCGATCGCAGCGACCGCACCGAAGCCTACACCCGACTCGGCATTCGCCCCTACGCCCTCCTCACCCGCGCCTCCGTCGTCAAAATCGGCGACGAACTCGACGCCCACCACGTCGTCTACGGCAGCTTCGAAGTCACCCGCCAAACCGCCCCGGCCAAATCCACCATCGTCATCCGCGCCCGCGTGCTCGACCTCCGCCGCCTCCGCCAAAGCGACGAACTCGTCGAAACCGGCCCCCTGGAAGACCTCGCCTCCCTCCAAAACCGCCTCTGCTACCGCACCCTCGTCGAACTCCTCCCCGATGCCCGCCTCGACGAACAGCAGTTTCTCGCCAAACGCACCCGCACCCGCATCGACGCCCTTGAAAACTACGTCCGCGGCCTCCTCGCCACCGACCCCGCCGCCCAACACCGCTTCTTCACCCACGCCGCCCGCCTCGATGCCAACTTCTCCCCACCCTGCTTCCAACTCGGCCTCTATCATTGGGAACAGGACGCCTTCCGCGAAGCCGCCCTCTGGTTCCAGCGCGTCCGTTCCACCGACTTTCACTACCGCAAAGCCAACTTCTACCTCGGCATCTGCAAATACCGTCTCGCCGACTACCCCGCCGCCGAACAGGCCTTCCAACTCGTCGCCTCCACCGTCCCCCTTAACGAGGTCTACAACAACCTCGGCGCCGCCCAAATGCGCCGCAGCCCCTCCCTCGCCCTCGATAGCTTCCTCAAAGCCCTCGAAGGCGACCAGTCCGACCCCGACTATCACTTCAACGCCGGCTACGCCCTCTGGAAAATCGGCAACTTCGAAGTCGCCGCCGAACGCTTTCGCGCCGCGCTCGACCGCGTCCCCTCTGACGCCCAGGCCATCTCCCTCCTCGGCCGCTGCCTAAAAAAGGAACCCGCCCGCCCCGGCGACGCCCGCACCGAAGGCCTCGAACGAATCAAGGAGCAGTATCAGGAAGCGGCCTTCCTCCAGCTCAAGTCCATCTTCGACAAGAAATAATGCGTCCAGTCTCTCTTCTCCTCACCCTCACCCTCACCCTCAGGGCCGCCGACCCGCCCCAACCCACCCCCGCTCCCCCCAAACCCGCCCCCCGGCTTCGCACCGAAGCCATGCGCAACGAAAACGTCGCCGTCTATCTCATGGATACCAACGCCGCCAAGGAAGCCAACGTCCGCCTCGGCAACCGCGTCCAGATCCTCACCGAATCGCCCGTCGAAGTCAGCACCTTCGCCGGCGAACAGGGTAATCCCAATAGCGCCCAACCCTTCCTCCCCCCGCCCGCCAAAATCGCTAACTGGCACGGCGAACTCTACCACCGCCACCAGAACAGCGCCTTCAACGCCCGCGCCTTCTTCCAGGTCGGCGGCGTTAAACCCAGCCGCCAGAACGCCTTCGGCGGCCGCCTCACCGGCTCCCTCGGCACCCTCGGCAACCTTACCGTCAACCTCGGCCAGCGCGCCGTCCGCGGCATGGTCAACGGCAACGTCCTCGTCCCCCTTCTCTCCGAACGCTCCCCCCTCACCCCCGACCCCGCCAAACGCGCGTGGATCAACCGCATCTTCGCCGCCTACCCCGCCGAGCCGCCCAACCGCCTCGACTTCGACCCCCGCGCCCTCAACACCAACTCCCCCCAGCGCATCGACTCCACCGACCTCGACCTCCGCCTCGATAATCGCCTGGGTAAAAATGACCTCTCCGGCTTCTACAGCCGCGGCCATCAGCAAATCAAGGCCTTCCAACTCGTCGCCGGCCAAAACCCCGATACCACTCTCTCGAACCACACCGCCCGCCTCACCTGGCGCCGCGCCCCGTCTTCCACCCTCAACCTCCAGGCCGGCATCACCGTCCAGCGCAACGTCTCCCTCCTGGTCAGCCCCCCCGGCGCCGTCGGCCCCCGCGTCCGCTTCGGCTATCAAATCGAAGAGCTCGGACCCGACAGCACCTTCCCCGTCGACCGCGCCCAGAACTCCTTCCGCTACGGCTTCGGCGGCCAGAAAATCATGGGCCGCCACACCCTCACCTTCGGCGGCGACGCCACCCGCTACCAGCTCAACGGCATCGAAGCCAACAACCTCCGCGGCTACTACCAGTTCGCCAATAACTTCGGCCGCACCGCCATCGAAAACCTCCGCTACGGCGACCCCACCAACTACGAAATCACCCTCGGCAGCGTCGCCCGCGGCTTCCGCAACTGGTCCGGCCAAGCCTATCTCGCCCTCCGCTCCCAGCTCCACCCCCGCCTCCAACTCTATCTCGGCCTTCGCTACAGCCCCGACGGCGCCCCCTACGAAGTCAACAACCGCGAACCCATCCCCTACCCCTGCGACTGCAACAACCTCGCCCCCCGCTTCTCCCTCGCTTGGCGCGCCACCAACACCTGGACCGTCCGCGCCATGTACGCCGTCTCCTTCTCCCCCGTCCCGCCCGTCGCCTACGGCCAAGTCCGCAACAACCCGCCCAACGCCCAATACATCTTCCTGCAAAACCCCGACCTGCTCAACCCGCTTACCACCGCCACCAACTTCAAGCCCTCCCTCCACACCCTCGACCCCGGCCTCGTCTCCGCCTACGCCCACCAGTACAGCCTCCGCCTCGAACGCCGCTGGACCAACAACACCCAGCTCCGCCTCGGCTACATCGGCAGCCGCAGCTTCAAACTGCCCTACGCCTTCGTCGAAAATCGCGCCGTCTTCGTCCCCGGCATCGCCCCCACCACCGGCAACATCGACCAGCGCCGTCCAGACCCCTCCATCAACGAACTCCGCCGCGTTGTCAACGCCGGCACCGCCTGGTATGACGGCGCCCAGGCCGCCATCGACCTCCCCTCCCGCCGCGGGCTCCTCGTCAGCGCCGTCTACACCTTCGGCAAAGGGCTCGACAACGGCTCGGACTACACCGCCACCGCCGCCAATAAAGACATGCTCAACGCCCGGCCCCAGTCCATGTTCAACATGCTCGCCGACCGCAAAGGCCTCAGCAACTTCGACTCCACCCACGCCCTCTCCCTCCAAACCGTCTACGACCTCCCCTACGGCCTACAACTCAGCGGCGTCGGCACCCTCAAAACCGGCACCCCGCTCACGCTCTTCATCGGCTCCGACGCCCCCAACATCGGCAACGTCGACGGCTCCGGCGGCGAACGGCCCAATATCCTTGACCCCTCCATCCTCGGCCGCACCATCGGCAACCCCGACACCGCCCCACTCATCCTCCGCCGCGAACGGTTTAGCTATATCCCCGTCGGCGAAGACCGCGGCAACCTCGGCCGCGGCACCTTCCGCAAAGGCGGTATCTTCAATTGGAACGCCGCCCTCCAACGCAACTGGAAGCTCCCCCGCGATGGCTCCCTCCAGTTCCGCGCCGAAGCCTACAACGCCACCAACACCCCCCAGTTCGATGAACCCCAGCGCAACGTCACCAGCCCGGCATTTGGTAAGATCACGAACACCCTCAACGACGGCCGCGTCTTGCAACTGGGAATCCGCATTGTTCTTTGAAAATGTTCTTTGAGGGATTTCCAACCCCGTTTTCGCGTTGGCCAATAAGGAGTCGCGTGTCAGTACGCCGAGGCTACCGTGTAAGCGTTCTGACATATAATCAAAAAGTTCATGCTCGAAGCCTTCGGCCTCTCTGACCCTGGTTGTGTCCGCAGCAACAACGAGGATTACTATCTCCTGGCACCCGCCCTCGGGCTCTTCCTCGTTGCCGATGGCATGGGCGGAGCCGCCGCCGGCGAATGCGCCTCCCAACTCGCCGCCGAAACCGTCGGCGAATACGTCTGGCGTACGGGCAAATGCGACGTCAATCTGCTCCCGACCGCCTTTGCCGAAGCCAATCGCCGGGTTCTCGAAGAAGCCAGCCGCGATAGCGCCCTCGACGGCATGGGCACCACCCTCGTCGCCGCCCTCGACGCCGGTAGCGAACTCTTCATCGCCAGCGTCGGCGACAGCCGCGCCTATGTCTTTCATAACAATACGCTAACTCCCTTAACCGAAGACCAGACCTGGGTCCAGGAAGTCGGCCGCAAACTCGGCATCGAAGAGGCTCAGCTCAAACTCCACCCCATGCGCCATGTCCTCACCATGGCCATCGGCGTCAGCGAACAGCTCCGCGTCCACTCCTATCGCGTCGAACTCGCCGAAGCCATGCAGATCCTCCTATGCAGCGATGGTTTGCATGGCGTCGTCTCCGACGAAGAAATTGAGAGAGTTTTCCGGACCGAAACTGCACTAGAAGACAAAGGTAAGACTCTGATCGAAGCAGCTAAAAAAGCGGGCGCGCCGGACAACGTCACGGCCGTACTTCTCCGGGTGGTCTCCCTCGGCGAAGCTCCTCTCGCTCCGGCCGCTGCGGCGCAGAACACTACCGAATAACACTCTTTTCAGGAATGCGGTATCCACGGCGTCGCGCTGTGGCAGGCGTGTTAACGGCCTGCCTTGCAGCCCATACGGCCTTGTTTGGCCAGGATCCGGCTCTGTTGCAGATCCGGGTGATCGAAGGAGAAGGAGCAGTTCACACCATCAGCACCCGGGCCTCTCAGCCCCTCGTGGTACGGATCACCGACGAAAGCGGCCGCCCCGTCCCGGGCGCCTCGGTCAGTTTCCGCCTCCCCGACGAGGGGCCCAGCGGCCTGTTCGCCACCGGCTTACGCACCGAACTCGCCGCCTCCGGCCCCGACGGCCGCGTGGCCGTCCGCGGCATCGAGTGGAACCGAGCCGCCGGCCCCTTACAGATCCGGATCGAGCGTCCTGCCCCAGATCAAAATCGGCCCCGCCCGCCGCAAATGGGCCGTCCTGGCGGCGCTGATCGGCGGCGCCGCGGCCGGAGGCGTCGCCGCCGCAGCCAGCCGCGGCGCCCGCGCCCCGGCTGCCCCTGGCGCCCCGCCCCCGGCCGCGGCCACCCTGCCCTCCGTATCCATCGGACCTCCCAGCATCGCCATCGGAAAGCCATGAGAAACCTCGTTCTCTTCTTCTTCTGTCTCTGTTCGTTCGCGGTCGGCCAGATTGACGCCCCCCGCCTCGGGTTCTGGCGGGATCCGCAGAACCGGGTCCGCCCGCTCTACGGCATCGCCGGCAGTTTCGTCCCCGGCGCCCCCGTCCGCACTGGCGTCCTCGCCTTCGCCTGGTTCGGCGACGGCGGCTGGCTCCGTACCGAAGCCGCCATCGAACGTCTCGACGCCGCCGGCGACACCGTCGCCCACCTCCCCCCCGGCCCCGCCCGCTTCAGCCCCACCACCGCCTGGCTGACAGAACAAAATGTCGCCTATCGATGGGACGGCGCCTCGCTCCGCAACATCGCCGTCGACGAAACCGAATTCACCCTTCCCGAACCCGACGCCGAAGCCCTCGCCCCCGACTGGTACCACGTCCGCCTCCGCGGCCGCAGCTACGCCGTTCGTACCACCCCCGGCCGCGAGGCCCGCTTTGTTATCCCGGAGGCCGAAGATGCTCAGAATCAATAGCCTCCTCCTCTGCACCGCCCTCGCCGCCTCCGCGCAGATTCTCGTCGAAACCCCCGATGGCTTCCGCCCCGCCGGCGCCAGTTACTCCCTCGGCTCGACCAACCCCGGCGACCCCCTCGACGTCCGCTTCCGCGCCCCCGCCGGCGCCAACCTCGCGGTGGCCGGCGTCGGCTTCGCCGTCCGCAATATCCAGCCCTCCGGCGACTTCACCGTCCGCTTCCTGCCCGAAGCCGAAGGCAGCTTCAGCGCCAACCTCTCCGCCGGCGCCTCCAGCGTCATCCTTCGCGGCTCCGGCCTCGCCGCCGCCTCGGTGGTCCATCAGGGCCAAACGCTGTTTCAGGGCGGCATCATCGACCTCGGCTCGGCCGAAGTCGGCTCCCCGGCCGCCACCACCGTCCTCCTCCAAAACCGCACCTCTCGCCCGCTCACCATCCCCTCCCTCTCCACCGACTTCGCCTTCGCCAACCCCGTTCCTCTCCCCTTCCTCCTCGACCCCGGCGCCGAACTCGCCCTCCGCCTCACCGCCACCCCCTCCACCCCCGGCCTCCGCACCGGCACCCTTTCCGTGGCCGGCCGCAGCTTCCAACTCCGCGTCACCGGCACCCTCCCGCGCCTCTCCGAAGCCCGCATCCTCACCGACGCGGCCACCGTCACCAGCGGCCAGCAGGTCCGGCTCCGCATCGAGTTCGCCGAACCCGCCGCCTCCCCCGCCGCCGGAACCCTCGAACTCGAGTTCAGCGGCGACGACCCCGCCGTCCGCCTCACCACCGGCCGCCTCGCCAACTTCTCCGTCCCCGCCGGCGCCCGCCTCGCCCGCTTTGACGATAGCGACGAGATCGTGCTCCAAACCGGCACCCTCGCCGGCACCATCCGACTCCTCGTCAAAACCCCGGGCCGCCAGGTCCAACGCGAGTTCGTCACCCTCTTCCAACCTGTAGCGGTCGACGAAGCCCGCGCCACCCGCGAAGGCTCCACCCTCGTCGTCGCCCTCAGCGGCTTCGATAACTCTCGCGGCGCCGCCTCGCTAAGCTTCCAGTTCGCCGACAAAGCAGGCAATCCCCTCGGCTCCGCCTTCACCGTCACGCCCGAAAACGAATGGCGGAACTACTACCAAACCAGCACCCTCGGCGGCCTGTTCCGCATCAGGGCCGTCTTCCCCGTGGCCGGAGATGCCAGCCTCGTCAGTTCCGTGACGGTCGCCATGGCGAACGCTGTCGGCCGTACCGAGGTTGGTAAACTCAGTGTTCCCTAACGTTGTGCCCCCATGCGAGTTGCTTTAACCATAGCCGGCTCCGACCCCAGCGGCGGAGCCGGTATCCAGGCCGATCTGAAAACCTTTCACCAGCACCGCGTCTACGGCGCGGCGGTGTTGACTCTGATTACCGTGCAGAACACGGTCGGCGTTTCCCGCGTGGAATGCCTCGATCCGGAGCTTGTCACCCGGCAGATCGAAGCCGTCCTCTCCGATCTGCCCGTCGCCGCCACCAAGACCGGCGCCCTCGGCAACGCCGAAATCATCCGCGCCGTCGCCCGCGCCGTCCGCGGGCCTCTGGTCGTCGACCCCGTCATGGTGTCCAAACACGGCGCCCCCCTCCTGGCCCCCGCCGCCGTCGCTGCCCTCCGCGACGACCTGTTCCCAGTGGCGGCCTTAGTCACCCCGAACCTGCCCGAGGCCGAAGCGCTCACCGGCCTCGCGATTGGAGACCGCGCGGCCATGCTCGAAGCCGCCCGCCGCATCCCCGCCCGGGCGGTGCTGCTCAAGGGCGGTCACCTTGCAGGCGAGGCCGCCGACCTGCTCTGGAGCGATGGCCAAGCCCGCTGGTACCCCGGCGAGCGTTATGATACTGCGCACACGCACGGCACCGGCTGCACTTACTCAGCGGCAATTACGGCGCTCCTCGCCCATGGCCTCGGTTTACCCGAAGCAGTAAGTCGGGCCAAGCAATATATTAGTGGCGCCATCCGGACTAATCCGGGCTTAGGCCACGGCTCAGGACCCGTGAATCACTTTCAGGTTGCGGAACTGGGCGGTATCGAAGAAGGATCCTAGCCCGATCTTGCCCGACTTGATGCTGAGATCCATCCCGCGCAGCGCCCCCGTCGTCTGACCGTCCACGGTCACCTTAACCTCGCCGCTTTTCCCGGACCAGACCAGCTTCACCTTGTGCCAGTTCGTGTCGGGCAGGCTGCCCGGCCCCTCCTCCGGACTGACGCGGACACGGTCTCCGCCGTAGACGTGAAAAATGCCGTTGTGGACCGGCTGCTTGGCCGGCGCGTCCACCGACAGGTGAGCGTAATTGAAGTGGGCGTCGTCGCGCCAGGCGTAGACGAGAATGAGTGAGCCTTGGATGCGGCGGGCTTCTACCTCGATGGTGACTTTGTCGAAGGGGCCCTCTTCGAGCAGAGCGAACTGCTTGGGCCGGCGCGGCGCCGTCTGGGGTCGGCCGACCTTCAAGCTCAGGATGTTATCGGCGAACTCCCAGTCGGCCGCGATCGGTACCGACCAGGTCTTGCCGAAGGCTTCGATCGTATCGCCGGCCCACAGCGAGCCGGCCAGAAGTAAAGGAAACAGGATCCTGCGCATGGGTGTCTTCCAGCGTAGCGAAGTTGCGCGACGCCGGGCGAACCCCGGCTTCAGCCCATCGGGTTCAGCCAATCGGCCCGGCCCTCGTAGGCGAACAGCAGCAGGTCGGTCATCCGGAATGTGCTCTGATTCGGCCCGAGCGTAGGACGAAATCGCCGGTCGCGCAAAATGGAGTCGCGGCTGGCCTCGATGGCCCGGTGGAAGACCTCTGCCACGATCCGTCCGCCCACCCCTGTCAGCTTCCCGCCGTTGATCTCCGCTTCCCGTAGGATGTACAGCCAGAGTGGTGTGTTTGTTGTCAACTCCGTCTGTTGTGCGGGCGTCAAGGTGCGGAGGTCGGGCGTCGCCCCGCCCCCTCCGCGCAGAATCTGCTCCGCGCTCAAGGCGGGGACTCCCATCATCGTCGCCATCTGCTGCCCGCTGGCGAGCTGCACCATGTTGGCGCGCCGCAGATTGCGGAAGGCGAGGTTCCGCTCAATGGCCGGCGGCGCCGGGGCGTCGGGCGGTCCGAAAGAGCCGGCCGGCAGGTTCCTCAGCGGGTCTACCATGCTCGCATCGATCCGCATCGCGGGGTTGAATTCGCTGTCGGCCACGGCCAGGTCGGGCCGTCCGGCGGCGCTGAAGCGGAACAGCCGGCGGAAGTCCGCCACCCAGTTGGAGGGCAGCCGGTGATGCGGCGGCGGCAGGGTTCCGCTCGTGCCTGAGAAGCGGAATAGCAATGCCAGCGACCCCGGAGCCAATACATCCGGCCCCGGACTCTTGAACACCCGGTTCCACTGATAGTTGTCGCGGATCATGCTGTGACCCAGCCGGAAGGCCGCCACGGAGAACTCAAGCGGCATCGTCGGCGTTTGCGTCCGGCTCGCTTGGGGCTCGAAGAACCGACGGCCATGCTGGAACACGTCTTCGACGATCGAGCCTTCGACGAGCCGCGGCAGAAAGTCCGTCCGCAGCATCCACTGATAGTGCTTCACCACCTTAGTCCGAACTTTTTTGAAGGTCGCGCGCGGGCCGAACGTGTCCGCTACCCGGTTGTGGAAACGCATGAACGCCAGGTGGGTCTGCGCAACGATGAGAATCTCATCGTTGCGCAGGTCCGGAATCAGGGCCAACTGTTTTTCGGCCGGTGTGGCGCCGGCCGCGTTACGGGGCAGGTCAAAGCCTTCGAGATCATTGTCGGCGTTCGGTACATTGTTCGTCGGCGACGCCTGGGTAGTGCCCAGCCGCAGGCGGATGCCGTCGTAGAAACTTCCGTGCGCCTGGCTGCCCGGGCCATCGCCATAGAGAACGTCGAGATCCAGCAGCGGGGAACGCTGGGATACCGGGTTGCCGTTGGTGCCGGTCATGCGGGTCAGGTCGTGGTCGACGAACTGCCCGACGTAGGTGTACCCGGCGGGCAGAGAGGTGTCCTCCACCTGTTGGGGGACGCCCGTCATCGCGACGGCGACCGCCTCGGCGAGCGCGAGATCGAGGCCCGTTCCTTTCGGCCCGAGGCGGGAGAAAGGAAACTCGTTCGGCGGCGCGGTCACCGATTCGGTACGGCTGGCCGTGCCGTCCGGGTTCATGCGGAAGGTGCCTTCGCCGACAACGTAGTATTGGTCGCGCGAGTGGCGGGTGTGTTTGGTGGTTGCAGGGGACATGTCGGGTTAAGCGCGTTTCGATTCGGAAAAGAGACATTGGCGCTTGGGATATACTCAGGGGCCGTGAAGCTCCTTTTTGCTTTTCTTCCTTTTCTGGCTCTGCCGCTGCTCGCCGAGCGGCAGCCTTTGGTTTTCGATATCAACTGGGTGAATCCGCCGGCGGCGAAGCCTGCGGGGGTGCAGCACCTTGTTTTGCGCAGCGCGTCGATGCAGCGCGATGTGGGGTATAACGTTTATCTGCCGCCGGAGTATGAGAGCTCCGGGAAGCGCTATCCGGTGATCTATTGGCTGCACGGGGCGGGCGGTAACGAGTCCTCGACGCTCTGGGTGGCCGAGGAGTATCAGAAGGCGATCGCCGCCGGGCTGACCGAGTCGGCGATCCTCGTGTTTCCGAACGGGGGCCGCCGGACTGAGTATCGCGACTGGAAGCCGCAGAACGTGATGCCGGAGACGATGATTATCCGGGAGCTGATTCCGCATATCGATGCGACGTTCCGCACGATTGCGACGCCGGCCGGCCGGAGTCTGGAAGGGATGTCGATGGGCGCCAACGGGGCGCTGAAGCTGGCCTTCAAGTATCCGGAGCTGTTTCACTCCGTGGTCGCTTACGCGGGGTCGTATAAGCGGCTTCCGCTTGATGGTTACTTCCCCGGCATCTCGGTCGAGCAGCAGGCGTGGATTGCCAAGCTGCAGCAGTGGTGGTCAGCCGATGATGATGTGTTTGAGCTGGCGCATCACAACTCGGCCCGGTTGGGCGAGCTGCGGATCCGGCTGGTGATTGGTAGCAAGGATGTCGCGTTTGAGGACTCCGAGGCGCTGCATCCTTGGCTGCGGGCGCGGGGGATTCCGCATGAGTATGAGATTCTGCTGGGCGTGAGCCACGACACGAAGGCTTATTACGCCCGGAGCGGGGCGCACGGTTTCCGGTTTCACTTCTAGAACGTCAGGCGGCCGCTGAGAATGACGATGCGGTTGCCGTCGGCGCCGCTGATCTGGCCGAAGGTGGGCGAGTTGATGACGATATCGGGATCGTCGAAGGCGGGGGTATTCGTGATGTTATCGGCGGTGACGCCGAGCTGGAACTGGATGCCTTCGCGGATGGTGAAGGTCTTCAGCAGGTTGAGATCGAAGGCGAAGTAGCCGGGTCCGTAGAAGAAGCGCGGCTGCAGGGCGCCGAGCGTGCCCGGCGCGGGATTGGTGGCGATGGGGCGGCCGCTCGCATCGAAGACGGCCAGCAGGGTGCTGCGCTGTTGGACGCCCCCGGCGGTGGTGAGCCGGCGGACCTGCGGGTCCGGCCCGACGGTGTAGCCGGGGTAGAAGAAGACGCCGTTGCCGCGTTTGGTGACCTGGCCCTGCCGCGCGACGCCGGCGATGGTATCGACGCTCGTATCGTCGGACACCTGGCTGAAGGAGGCGATCTCGCTCTCCCAACTCATGGGGGTGCCTGAGAAGACGTTATAGAGTGCTCCGACCTGCCAGTTTTCGAGCAGGCGGCCGGCCCAGCCGCGGGTGTTGCCGAGCAGGCGGCGCTTGGGCCCAATGGGGAGATTCCAGATCCAGTTGGAGCGGAAGACATGGGGCGCGCCGAAGGAGAGCTGGCGCTTGTCGAGGCGGCGGTTGCGGTTGGTGCGGTAGCTGTCGAGGAGGCTCTCGCCGGCGCCTTCCTCTTCGCCGAGGGCTTTGGCCCAGGTGTAGTTCATCTGCATCGAGACGCCGTTTGAAAAGCGCTTCGACAGATCGACCTGGAAGGAGTGGTAGCTAGAGTTGGCGTAGTTGCCGACCAGTTGGGCGCCGGAGAACTGGGGATTGACGACGAAGAAGTTTTCGGGCAGGCCGGCGAGCGGGAGCAGCCCGCCGTTGCGGCCGCCGACGTTTTGCGTGTTGATGAAGTTGGCGAAGGAGCCGACGTTGTTATTGGCGAGATGAGATTGGAGCGTGGCGTTGGTGCGGGCGAAGGTGGCGCCGGAGGCGGTGCCGCGCAGGGGCTGGAAGATGCGGTCGAGCAGCGGGGATTCGCCGCCGCGCTGGGCGCTGAGGAAGGCGTCGAGCAGGCCGTTTTCAAAGACGTTCACTTCGTTCAGGTTGGTAGTGCGCATGAGGCGCGTGCCTTTGTTACCGACGTAGCGGACGTCGAGCAGGAGGCTGGCGGGTAGCGAGCGCTGGAGGCTCACGTTGAAGTTCTGCACGTAGGGCGTGCGGAGGTTGTCTTCAAAGCCGCGGACGGTTTGGGCGCGGTCGGTGAAGGGGACGGTATCGAGGGGGCGGCCGTTGGGCCGGAGCGGGAGCGATAGCGCGCCGAGGGGCGTATAGGCGCCGGGGCGCTGGACGACGAGTTCGCGCAGGCCGGGCTGGTCGCCGCTGACGACGTCGATGAGGCGGAGGGCCGTGCGTTCATAGCCCATGCTGTAGCCGAGGCGCAGGATGGTCTTATTGGCGCCGAGCCAGGAGGGGGCCCAACTGAGGCCGACGTGCGGGGAGAGGTTGTTGCGGTCCGGGCGGAAGAGCTGGCGCGAGGGATTGGCCGAGCCGGGTCCGATGAGTTCGACCTGCGTGAGGGCGCCGCCGGCGGCGCCGGGGCGGAACATGGCGGAGTAGTCGCGGCCGGAGATGCCGAAGAGGGAGCCGCCGCCGCCGGCGAGTCCGGCGGTTTTGCCGTTGGGGTCGTAGGGAACACTGAAGTACTCGTAGCGGAGGCCAAGGTTGAGGGTCGTGTTTTTCGACAGGCGGTAGTCGTCTTTGAAGAAGAGGAAGTACTCCTGGTTTTTCCAGGTGCGCTGTTTATATTCGCCGGGCAGGAACTGCGGGTTGGACCCGCCGGGCGCGTTCACGGCCTGGGAGACGGTGCTGATAGAGCCGGCCAGGTTATTGAGCAGGTTTTCGGCGCCGCCGCGATTGACGCCGAGGCCGGCGACGGTGCCCATGTTCTGGACGGGCTGGATGCCGTTGCCGAGGACGACGCGGGGCATGACATCGAAGGAGTTGAAACCGTTCGAGGAGACGAACCAGACGCCGCCGCCGGCGCGGATGTTGTGTTTGCCTTTGAGCCAGGAGATGGTGTCGCTCCACTGATAGTTGGGCGAGATGCGGCCCTGGGGGTCGTTATCGACGAGGATGGGGTCGGTGACCGTGAGCAGGTCGATCAGGTACGGCTGGCCGTTGATTTTGGGCAGGGCGGCGAGACCGCCGGGCACCTCCCAGGGCGCGAGGCTGCGGGAGCGGCTGCGCAGGGCGCCGACTGTGAACTCGTTGAGGAGGTTCGGGCGCAGGATGGAGAAGAGTTTGAGGCTGTAGACGCTATCGGGGGAGTCGACGTTGCCGCCGGGCGCGTTGGGGAAGCGCTGGCTTTGGAAGCCGTTGAGGCTGAGGCTGTCTTCGCGGTTCCAACTGAAGCTGAGGCGATGGCGGTCGTTGAAGTTGTGATCGAGTTTGAGGTTGTACTGATCGCGGCGGGAACTGGCGGGCTGGATCCAGGCGTAGCCGGCGGTGTTGAGGCCGTCGCCCACGTTGAAGACGTTGGGCAGGGGCATGAGGCCGAGCATCTGCTGGACGGCGCCGCTCGGGTCGGGGCGGCTGCGCAGGGGATCTACCGAGTAGACGTTGACGCTGCTTAAGGGGCCGGTGGCGGTACGCGGGGCGACCGGGTTGCCCTGGAAGTCGACGACGGGGATATTGGCGGTGGCGTTGGCGTTTTGCGCGCCCGGGAAGAAGCGGTAGAGGCCGCGGCGGGCGGATTCGGTATAGACGGTGCGGGTGACGCGATTGCGCTGGGCGATGCGTTCGGCTTCCCAGAGGAGGTGGAAGAAGGTCCGGTTTTTGCCTTTGTAGAGTTTGGGGAGGACGACGGGTCCGCCGGCGCGGGCGCCGTACTGGTTGCGGATGAGGAAGTTGCGGGGCGCGATGGGCTGGCTGTTAGCGTTGCTGCCCTGGAAGTTATTGAACCAGGTGTTGGCGTTGAGGACGGTATTGCGATGGAACTCGAAGAGGCTGCCGTGGAGATCGTTGGTGCCGGAGCGGGTGATCATCTGGATTTGTCCGCTGCCGCGGCCGTATTCAGCGTCGGCGGGCGAGGTGACGACGCGGAACTCGGCGACGCGGTCGGTGGAGAGAAAGAACGGGGTGGAACGGCCCTGGTTGATGCGGGCGTCCTGGATGTTGACGCCGTCGACCTGGATATTGAGGGTGCCGATGCGGGCGCCGCTGAAGTAGTCGCCGAAGGTGCCGGCTTGGGTGGTGGCGAAGAGAATCGCGTTGCGGCTGGTGAGCGGCAGGTCGAGGATTTTCTTTTCGGTGAGGACGCCGCCGACCGAGGAGGTGGCGTAGGCGAGATCGAGTTTGGCTTCGGCGACGACTTCGACGCTTTGGCCGGCGGCGGCGACAGGGAGCGTGAAGTCGAGTGCGAGGCGCGCGCCGACGTCGAGGCGGATGTTTTCAAGGACGCTGGTTTGAAAGCCCGGATGGGTGGCCGTGATGCGATACTGGCCGACCGCGAGGGCAGGGAAGGAGTAGATGCCCTGGGCGTTGCTTTCCGCGCGGGTGGTGACGCCGGTGTTGGCGTTGCGGATTTCGAGCCGGGCGCCGGAGATGATGGCGCCGCTGGGATCCCGGACGGCGCCGGAGATAAGTCCATCGGTGGACTGCGCCGAGAGTAACGTGATGGCGGTGATGACCAGAAGAGTCAAACGCATATTTCCAACTTAGATGACTTGTTGACCTGGATTGACCAGAAACTTAGTGGCCGTAACCCGTTGGGGATGCGGCTGGCGCAACTGCGGGATTTCGCGCGCAGCGCGCCAAGCGCCGAGAGCTACGGCGATGGCTACGTCGTCGTGAGCGCGCTGCGGGCCGGACGCCTTGGCCGACAGCAGTTCTTCGACGAGGGTGCGATAGCCCGGTAGGTCCTGGGCGATGCGCAGGGTGCCGGCTTCGAAAAGCATGCGGAGATTGGAAAACAGGATGGGCCGCGGGACGGACCAGATGCCGCCGGCGAGCCGATTTTCCTGCTCGCCGCCCGTGATGGAGACGGGCACCAGCGTGGCCGGCAGCCGCTGCTTTTGCAGGATTTCGAGCAGGAAGGCGCCGGCGTTGGCCGCATCGACGACGAGGTCCTGCCGGTAGGCTTGGGGCGCGTTACCCGGCAGCAGCGGCAGACGCGCGAGCCGGCGGAGCACATCCGCGAGAATGGGCGGCAGGTCGAGATAGGGCATGCCGAGCGGAAAGCGTTCGGCGCGAATGAGCCGGACGACGGGCCGGCGAATGGGTACGTGCCAGGCGTAATCGAAGCCGTGGTTCTCCCATTGGAGCTCGAGAACGGCGAGCGCGGAGCGATCGACGCGCTTGCCGAGGTCGAGCCCGAGGAAGTAGTGCTGGGTGCAATCGGGAATCTGTGGTCGCAGCATGAGATTTGGGGGTTAGCGAAAAGCCTGGATGATGGGATCGAGCGCCTGGTCGATGAGGCTGCGATCGAAGATTTGCTCTTCGCCCATGGTGAAGCTGCATTCGAACTCCTGGGCGTAGGAGTCGCCGAGTTCGAGCCGGGCCATGGCGAGAAATTTGGGGGTTAACCGGCCGGATTCCGAGGCCCGGACGAGGTAGCGGACGAAGTTGTTTTCCGGCTCGTGCACGGCGCGATAGAAGAAGCCGTGCTGGCCATGCGGGGTGCTGAGCAGGAGCAGTTTGCCCCGGGACGCGGCCAGAAACGGGAAGACGGCACGATAGGTTTCGTCGCGGACGTAAGCGGCTTCGTCGATGATGACGAGGCTGACGTTCGAGAAGCCGCGGACGGTATCGCTTGCATTGGGAATGGCCACGATGCGGGAGCCGTTGGGCAGCAGCATGGAGAGCCGGTTGAGCCCGTCGGACTTGACGTTGATTTTGAGCGTGTTCAGGAAGCCGAACATGGCGCGCAACAGGGCCCCGGACTGGCGCAGCGACGGGGCGACCAGGATGATTTCCGCGCCGGGCTGCCGGAGCGCCAGATGGACCGCTTTGAGCGCGGCGCATTGCGTTTTACCCCACTGACGGTGGCAGCACAGGGCGATGTATTGCGCCGGGGACCGCAGGATTTCCAGTTGCACGGAATCGAGCGGAAAGCTGAGGAGTTGGCGGGCCAGGTCCGCCGGATCGGCCGAGATGGCAGGCTCGGGATCCGGCGCCCGGATGAGCGAGCCGAAGACGGCATCGGCCGGGTCGTCCGCGGGTTCGAAGAAGCTCCAGAGAGACATGGTTTTGGTTCCGGTTGGGTTCTGTTTGGGTTCCAGTTGGGTTCTATTTGGGTTCTAGCGGGATCGGTAAGAGAGAGAACCGAACCGATAAGTTATTTGGGATCAACAGTTTCCTGGGTTCTTCCTTGCGCGCGCGTGACGTGCGCGCGCACGAGCGCCCACGCCTGCAAGGTGGAGAGCCGAGCGTTTTGCAGGTGGTTGATTTTGCGATCGAGGGCTTCGGCGGCTCGCGAGTTGGTATAGGCCCCGGCGACGGCCAAGCCGAGACGGGTTTGTTCCCGTACGCCGGCCGACAGGTGCTGGATGCCGGGATCGACGGCGGCTTTGCGCTGGCGCATTTCTTCGTTGAGCAGGGCGGTTTCCGCGGCCTGGGAGCGGATGAGCCGCCATTCGTTCGAGATGAAGCCGTCGAGGAACTCCTGTTCGGCGTCGCACTGGGGATCGAACAGGGCGAGCCAGCCCTGGCGGAAGAGTGCGAACTGTTCGGGATCTTCGTTGCGGAGGAGGAACGAAACGCCTTTGGCTTCCGAGCGGGCATAGCGGCCGTGCTTGCGGGGACCTTGCTGGGAGCGTTGGCGACCGGCCTCGGTGACGGGGCCTTTGGACTTGGCGCCGTTGAGACGGGCCTGTTCCGCGCGTGATTTTTTTTGAGTGTTTGGTTCGTGGTTTTCCATGAGACGACTCTCATGGGAGATTGTGAGGGATGGGTGAGGGGTAACCCGGTTTAGGGCGGGGGTTCGGGGAGGTGGGGAATTGGGGTTAGGTGGTTTGGAATGAGTGGGATAGGGGGGAATGAAGATTTTTCGTAATTGGTTGTGAACGGCTAGTTGGCGGGGGGAGGGAAACGGTGGTTTTGGCGGGCGGTGGCCCGGGGCTCGAGGCCCCGGGACGCCGCGGCGGGTTTGGTGGGGTGGCGGGTGATTCCGGTGGTTGGGATGGAACTCGGGAAGGCTGGTTCGATGGTTCCTCAGGGCTGGACGCCTCCGTTGGGGGCGGCGTCAAGCCGGCTCTTTTTGAAACCGCGCACAACGGACTCGCTTCAGCCCGGCGGGAGGGGCGAGTTCCTCGCCCGTTGGTGCCGGGCCTGCGCGGCCCGTGCGCTTTTTTTGAAACCGCGCACAACGGACTCGCTTCGGCCCGGCAGGAGGGGCGAGTTCCTCGCCCTTTGGTGCCGTGCCTGCGCGGCCTGTGCGCTTTTTTTGAAACCGCGCACAACGGACTCGCTTCGGCCCGGCGGGAGGGGCGAGTTCCTCGCCCTTTGGTGCCGTGCCTGCCCGGCCTGTGCGCTTGGAACGGGTATAGCATGGTACTGGAGCATCGGCTTGGATGGACAACAGTTCCAGTTTGAATGGGATGAGGCGAAGGCAGCGGCTAATCTTCGCAAGCACGGCGTGTCCTTTGAGTTGGCGTCTTCCATTTTTAGCGATCCCCGCATTCTCACCGTCGCCGATACAGATCACAGCGAGTCTGAGGAACGCTGGTTCTCGATCGGGCTGGCGCGGAATGGGATACCTATGTCGGTAGCCTATCTGTGGACGGAGACGGAAAGCTGCCTGGTCAAGATTCGGCTCATCAGCGCCCGCCGGTCGACGGCCACGGAGACTGGTTACTACAGAGAAAACCAATGACTAACCAACCTAAGGACGAGGAAATGCCGGTGGAGATCGACTTCGGCAAGGCCACGCGCGGCCGCCATCATATTGCCGCTGAAGCAACCGTGTTTCTGCCTGCCTCGATTGAAAAGAGTGTTTGGGAGTATTTTTCAGAGAAGGCCGAACGCAAGGGCGTTGGCCTTGCGGAGCTTCTCAGTGACGTTCTGAAGCGGGACATCGAGATCAACGAGGCGCTGAAGTAGCGGTTCCGTCTAGCGTCCGGACCGTAGACCAGTGTGATTGCGGGGTGGCGACTTGGGCCCCGATGTTTGCGGCATTCACCAGAAAGGAGCCGTCGCCGCTAAAAGGAGGTGGCGAGGCTGGTCGACCTGTTGAACGGATTGGGGCTGGTATTTTACTTCTGAGGAACCGCGCACAACGGACTCGCTTCGGAGAGTTCGACGTTGGGCCAATCGACGACGTCGCCGAAGAGGAGTTTGGAGAGGACGCCGCAGGAGTGGCGGAATAGGAGATCAAAGGTGACGTCGAACGATTGGCCTATGGGGTTATTGTGGCCCGGGGCGGACGTGTTGCTGCAGCCGCCAG
>JAPKZB010000048.1 GCA_026393985.1 Acidobacteriota bacterium | reverse complement strand
GGCGGCCAAGCTGTTCGGGCACGTGGATCTTTACCGGATCTACCTGAGCGAAGGCAAGGCCGTCGACGGGAAGGCGCTGGCCGATTGGGAGGTGCTGCGGAAAGCCAAAGAGGCGGGGCAGGTCCGGGCCATCGGCATTTCGGCGCACGACGAGGGAATGATGCTCAGCGCGGTGCGGGAGCTCGAGGGCATTGATTACGTCATGTTCCCGTATAACTTCATCCACGCGCGGGCCGACTACGGAGAGTTTTTGCCGGAGGCGGCGCGGCGGGGCGTGGGGCTGATTGCGATTAAGCCGCTGGCGGCGGGGTCGATTGTTAAGCTGGATCCGCGGGCGCTGGGGGGGGCGCAGCCGGAGCGGGATTTTGTGCAGTTGTACCAGGCCAAGTACCGGCCGCTGCTGCCGGCGGTGGTGGCGGACCTGACGCGGAGTCTTGAGCAGATGCCGGAGGAGACGTTGTGCCAGGCGGCGCTGCGGTTTGTGTACTCGCGGCCGTTTCTGATGGCGGCGATGCCGGGGATGCTTGAAGACGCGACGCTTGAAGATAACTTTGCCGGGCTGCGGCGGCAACTGGAGCTGAGCCGCGGGGCGGCCGTGACGGAGGGACAATGGCTGCCGGGACATTATCGCTGGCTGGACGAGCGCTGGCAGGGTTAGTTTTGGCGCTGAGTGGGGCCTGGGCGCAGGCCCCGCAACTGAAGGAGGCGGGTGTTTGCGCGCGGTGCCGCGTGGCGCAGGTGCTCGAGTGGAGCGTGGCGGCCAAGCACGGGTGGGCGGGGCCGAACTGCGCGGCGTGCCACGGGGCGGGCTGTCCGAAGACGGGGCGGCGGGAGGCGTGCGCGAGCTGTCACCATGCGCATGCGTTGACGAATCCGCAGGCGCCGGCGAAGCGGGCGGCGATGGTAGCGGGGGAGAGACGGGTGGCGGGACTGGAGATAGCCGGGGCGGAGTTTGATGGCGAGTCCGGGTTGGCGCGGCGGGTGCGGGTGAAGGGGTTGGGGCTGGAGATGCGGCTGGTGCCGGGGGGGCGAGGAGCGGGTCCGGTGCATGAGGTTTATGTGGAGCCGTTTTTTTGGGGGGGGACGGAGGGGACGCAGGGGGAGTGGGAGTGGGCGAGGATGGAGAACCGGAGCGCGGTGAAAGGGGCGCGGCTGCCGGTGTATTGGATCAGTTGGGAGGAGGCGCGGGAGTATGTGCGGCGGGTGAATGCGAAGACGGGGGCGGGGCCGTTTCGGGAGATGGGGGCGTATGCGCCGCGGGGGGCTTTCTTGATTTGGCGGGGAACGTGGCGGAGTGGTGTTGGTCGCTGCTGCGGCCGTAGCCGTACGAGGGGCGGGACGGACGGGAGGGCGAGGGAGAGGGGTTGCGGGTGGTGCGGTGCGGGGCTTACGGGGATTCGGCGGAGTCGCTGGAGCCGGAGTGGCGGCCGCAGCTGCCCGCGCGGTGGAGCTTCGGAGACGGCGAGACATCGGAGCAGGCGCATCCGGTGCACGAGTACGGGAAGGCGGGTGAGTATGTGGTGACGCTCGAGGTAGAGGGTCCGGCGGGGCGGGCGCGGTGGACGAAGGTGCGGGACGTGGTGGTGGAGTGACGGCGCGGGAGGCGCGGGATCCGATTCCCGGAGGCAGCAATCGCGTGAAGGTTGGTGGGTTAGCCGGTACAGGGGAGCGGACGTTCCTCGCCGGCGAAAATTCCGTCGCATGGGCGGCGTTTTTCCGGAGATGAGGGGAAAACGCGGTCGCGCTAGGGTGGCTCCCCAAACGGTATTGGGCTCAGGCGGCGCGCGGCAGCCGCGGGATGACGAGGCGACCGTCGACTAATTCGCGATTGTCGCGGCGGGCCACTTTTTCCATTAAGTCCCTATCCTGCAGGAACCTGCGGATCCATGGGGCGAGAGCAAAGCTGGGTTCGCTTTCGGCGCGGGCGGCGTGCTGCAGGGCCTGATTGACGACGGCCGGCGACGGGAGTTCCGGCTCGTCGGGCTGCATTTCAGCGGCGACGCTGACGGGTTCGGGCGGCACGAGAGGGGTATCGCGCCGCAGGGTCCGGAAGACCTTCTGATAGTGGATGACCGAGATTTCGTGGGAGCGACGGTCTCGATTGAGCGTGCGATAGACCTTATCGTCGGCGATGCCGATTTTATATCCGTGGGCTTCGCGTTCGAGTTCGTCGCAGTCGGGATGCCGCTCGCGGACTTTGTCCTGGTCGATCTGGCGCAGGGTTTCCTGGATGCGTTCGAGCCGTTTGAGTTCGAACTGATGGAAGGCGAGGTGGCGAATGGCTTCGAGTTCGGCTTCCGACTGGGGCTGCATGTGCCGGGTGTTGATTTGGAGCAGGCGCCGGTAGACGGCTTTATCTTCGATGGTGAGGCTTTGCATGCAGGAGGGCAGGTCCGCTTCGAGCTTGCCGAGGTTTTCGCCGGTGACGATGGAGTTGAGTGAACTGATGTATTTGCCGGTGGGTGTTTTCGGACCGCGGCTTTTGGCGCCGTTG